>DHWX01000003.1 GCA_002413395.1 Polaromonas sp. UBA5171
CAGTATCCATGCACCAACGCCCTTCGGGCCGCTACCTGCGCAAGCCCACGCTGTAGATCTCCTCCACCAGGCGCAGCGTCTGTAGGTTGTCCTGCGGATCGGTCTCGAACAGCTTACCGTCAGCAAGGCAGTCCAGAAAGTGTCCGATGGCAGCGGCGTAGGAATCGTTGTAGCAGGCCGCCAGGTCGTACTGGATTTGTTCCGGCCTGTCGCCTTGGCAGCTCAAGCTGTTGCCGGACAGGCGAATGCAGCCGCGCTCACCCACCAGCAGCAGCTCATCCGGTTTTGCAGCGGGCTCACCCCAGACGCGCAGATTGGACAGGAGGATCACCGTGGCACCGCTGGCGCTCTCAAAAACGAGCGAAGCGCGGTCCTCACCGGCCATCGCATCACAGCCCTTGCCCAGCCGGGCGTGGACCAGCTGCAGGTCCCCCAGCAGGAAGCGCAACGTGTCGATGTGGTGAATCAGTATTTCCATGACCAGCGCACGGCTGAGTGTGGCCATGAAGGGTTGCCGATTGATGGTCGGGTACTGGCCTTGCTCGTCAGCTATCAGGCCGGAGGTCAGAAAGCTCATCTGCGCCTGCACCACCTGGCCGATGCGTTGCTCCTGCAGCCAGCGTGACGCTTCGCGGTAATAGGGCCTGAAGCGCCAGTTCTCATGCACCATCAGGCGTGTGCGCCCCTGGACCTCGGCCGCCAGCGCGCAGGCTTCCTCGTAGGTGGGTGCCAGAGGCTTTTGACACAGCACGGGCAAGCCGTGCTTTGCGGCCAGGCGCACCATTTCGGCGTGGGTTTCGCGGGGTGCCGCCACGTCTACGGCGTCGATCTCGCCTCGTTCCAGCATCTGCTGCGCGTCGGCAAAAACCTGCTCTATACCAAAGGCGCTGGCGCGCAGTTGGGCCTGGCTGGTGTTGGGGTCGGTAATGGCCACGACGCGCGCGCGTGCGGCATGCATGCGCCAGGCTGCCAGGTGATGCTGGGTAACCCAGCCCGCACCGATGAGGCCAATCCGCATGGGCCGGACTTGAAGCTTTTGTGTTGCGTCCATGTTCAGCGATCGTCGGCCAGAGCGGGCGCTAAGCGGTGTGTGAAGGCGGCGAAAGAAAGGAATCTGGGCAAAGTCATGTTCGTCTCTTGGATGGAATAGTTAACTTTTGAAAATGCTGGCGCAGCGCTGCGAGGGTAGACGGTGGCTTCTCTCTGGATGGGCTGCTGCTTGCCTCGCGGTGGCTGATTTTTTTTCAGGCCAGGTGCGCCTGTCGCCTAGCTGCGCGGATAGGCCGGCATGCTGAACTGCGCCTCGCGCAAGGCTGCCAGCACGCTCTTGGTGTTGGTGCCGTCCAGGGCGCACAGCGGCGGGCGCACGGTCTTCCAGACCGGATCGCCGGAAAACTCCGCCACCACCCGCTTCATCGCCGGGATCATGGGAACGGCTTGAAAGATTTTGCGGATCACGTCGGCGCTGGACTGCAGGGTTTCTCCCTGTGGCGTGTTCCAGTCTTGGTAGAGGGCGTGGATGCCAGTGGGGTTCATGTTCACGGTGGCGCTGATGCAGCCCACGGCGCCCAGCGGCAAGGCTTTGGAGAGCAGCGACTCGCTGGCGGGGAAAACGTCAAAACCGTCTTTGGTAAAGTTGTCGATCATCGCCTTGGTGTTGTCCCACACGCCCGAAGAATCCTTGGCCCCCACCACCGTGTCGGGGTAGCGTTTGCGCAGCATCTCGATGAGATTCAGCGTGATTGGCACCTGCGTGAACTGAGGGATGTGGTAAAGGTAGACCTTCAGGCGATCACTGCCCACTTGCTCGATGACTTCGGAGTAGTAGGCGTATAAGCCCTGGTCCGACACGCCCTTGAAGAAAAATGGTGGCAGCATCAGCGCACCCGCAGCGCCGTTTTCCACCGCGTGCTTGGTCAGCCGGATGGCGTCCGTTATCGAGCAGCCACCAGTGCCCGGCATGAGCCGCGCAGCGGGAATGCCCGCTGCCAAAATCGCGTCGGTCAGGGAAATCCGCTCGTCAACCGACAGCGATGCGGCCTCCGAGTTGGTGCCGAAGATGGCCAGACCAACCTGCTTGTCGATCAACCAGCGGCAGTGCGCAATAAAGCGCTGAACGTCGGGCTTCAGTCGCTCGTCAAAGGGAGTGAGGACGGGGGCCAGAACGCCGCGAATTCGGTTTGACATGATGGTTCCTTGGATGGGTGACTGAAAAGCCGGGGGCTGCAGGGGTTCAAGCAGGTCCGGGGCCCAAGACAACGAAATGGTCGATTGGGGCTTCGATGGCTGAGCTTACTTGGCAACTTGGCAGTTTCGATTCGTCAGAGTATCGGCCCACAAGCAAACAAATTAAATAGGTTTTAGATGTATTCATAAGATAAAATTTTTTTATTCAGAGCAATATTTTCCCAAGCTAAAACATGGACGCCCGCTTTCTTTTGAGCTTCGTAACGGTGGTAGAGGTCGGCTCGATGGCAGAAGCGGCCAGAAGGCTGGACTTGACGCCGGCCGCCATTGCGGCGCGCGTGCATGCGCTGGAGGAGGAGCTCGGTGTGGTGATCATCAAGCGCGCAGGGCGATCGGTCAAAGCGACCGAGGCCGGGCTAAAGATCCTGGAGCCTGCGCGCGCCGTGCTTCGCGATATACGCGACCTGCGTGCGATTGCGAGCGACGGGGTCGCCCTGGGCGAATTGCGGCTGGGTGTCTTCGTTTCGGCCATGACCAGCCTGTTGCCGCCGGTTCTCAAGCGACTTTATGCGCGCTTCCCCGAGCTCAACGTCTTCGTCGCCACGGACTCCTCGGTGGAGTTGTGCCGCCAGGTCAGCACCGGCGCCATCGATGCGGCGATCGTGGTGGAGCCGCAGTTCGCTGTGGGCAAGAGCTGCGCTTGGTGCGCTCTGGTGGAGGAGCCCTTGGTGGTCGTGGCTCCCCTTGAAATGGCCGATCGTGATGCCCACGAACTGCTGCGCGCAGAGCCCTTCATCCGCTATGACAGGTCGGTGCTGGGCGGACAGCTGGCGGACCGCTACTTGCGCGATCAGGGTATACGGCCGCGCCAGCGCCTGGAGATCGACGGGCTGATGGCGGTTGCAGCTTTGGTTGCGCAAGGCCTGGGCGTGACCCTGCTGCCGGACTGGGCGCCCCTGTGGCAATCCGGTCTGGCGATTGCCCGTATTCCCTTGCCGCAGCGCGCACCCGTGCGTCACGTCGGTCTCATCTGGGGCGAGCAGGGCCCACGCGCCTCGCTGGCACGGGCCTTTCTGGCCGAGGCGCAAGCCGTTTTTGCAACGCCGGCCCAGGCACGGCCCGTGAGTGACCAGAGCAGGAAGCCGGATCGCTGAGGGATTTTGTTGACCCGGGGCACGGTCATAGGGGCGGGTGCCCCATGTCAGGACTCGGGCGTTTTTCCGGTGATCTTCGGCGCTCGCAAAAAGTCGAAATCGACCCCCTTGTCGGCCTGCGTGACGGTTTGCAGGAACAGCTTGAGATAGCCCCGATCTGCTGTCGGCTTGAGTACCACATTTTCTATACCTCGTTGAGCCAGTTCTTCGTCCGAAATCAGCAGGCTGATCTCCCGGTTGCGCACGCTCAGGCGGATGCGGTCGCCGTTGCGCACTTGCGCCAGGGGTCCGCCGACGGCGGCCTCCGGCGTCACGTGCAGCACGATGGTGCCGAAGGCCGTTCCGCTCATCCGACCGTCCGAAATCCGAACCATGTCCTTGACCCCAGCCCGTGCCAATTTGAGCGGGATCGGGATGTAACCTGCTTCGGGCATTCCCGGTGCGCCTTTGGGGCCGATATTCTTCAGCACCAGAATGTCCAAGGCGCTGACATCTAGGTCGTCCCGATCAATGCGGTTCACCATGTCCTCCATGTTCTCGAACACCACAGCGCAGCCTTCATGCTCCATCAGTTTCGCGTCGGCTGCAGATTGCTTGATGATGGCGCCACCGGGCGCGAG
>DHWX01000125.1 GCA_002413395.1 Polaromonas sp. UBA5171
ATTGACAGGTTATTTAACAGACTACTAGAGTCCCGACAGTCCCGTCAAATACCAGGGACAACCCGACTACGTTGCCGAACCCGGCACCTTCAACGAAGGGTCAACACGCACAAGGCGACATGCCTTGGTTTGATGGCGACCCAATCAACACATACCAGGCCTTATGAGCCCGGCATGTATGGAAAGGAGTGCTATGACAGCGCTAACAAATTTCGCCCTTGACATGAAACCCGGCCTCCGGTTCAAGGCAAACCTGAAAAGAGCACGCAACAGTGTTGTCAAGATTGCCGGTGACATCACCCAGGGGCTTATTGAAATCACCCACAGCAGCTTTGCCCTTGTAGGGCTGGCGGTCGTGTTCGTGATCATTGCCCTGATGGCCCGGCCTGACCTGCGTGAAGCTGGCGAACTCAAGCTCATGACCTGGCTGCAACAGCGCCAGGAGGCAATCATCGGCTTTGCCGAGCCCACGTTTACCGAGCCCACCGCCGTAGAACGCGTCACGGCGTCGAACCCGAAAGACCTGCCATCAACCCAGGCGGCGGTGGCTTACTGGCTCAGCAAAAAATACAGCGTGGCGCCCGAACCCCTGAGTGTTCTGGTGGCGCAAGCCTTTGAAATTGGGGAAAAAGCCAAACTTGACCCCACCCTTATCCTCGCCATCATGGCAATTGAATCGGGCTTCAACCCGTTTGCCCAAAGCCAGGTCGGCGCGCAAGGCCTGATGCAGGTCATGACCCAGGTGCATCACGACAAATATGACAATTTCGGCGGCAAGATGGCCGCGTTTGATCCGGTGACCAACCTCCGCGTGGGTGTCAGCGTGTTGCAGGAATGCATCGCCCGCGCCGGCTCGATCGAAGGCGGACTGAAATACTATGTGGGCGCAGCCAACATGGAAGATGATGGCGGTTACGCTGGCAAGGTAATGGCGGAACGGGCCCGCCTGCTGGCCGTTGTGGTACGGGCCAAGCACCAGCCACCCTCACGCCTGTTCGGCTCACCCGCCCTGGCGCGTCCGATTCCCGTGTCATCACCCGCAAAGCCTGACCTGCCGGATTCTGACAATAAGGCGGCGGATAAAGTGGCCTTGCTGGAACAATCCTGACCGGAAACAGTGCCCTAAGTTACACTACCGGAGTGCGCAACTGGCGATAGGCATCGTGGTTTGACCAACTTTTGATGCTGACGTGGGACACCACAGGGAAGCGCACCGCTTGAGACCACCTGGTTCTCTGCGATCAGCCGTTCGCCTGGGCAGCCCTTGCTTCTTTTGGTGCCGTTTTCCAGAAGACAAGGATATTCCCAAGTCTTGAAGGACTGCCATGTACCACCGCAATATTCTGGTCGAACAGACCGACCCCGAAATTTTTGCCGCCATCCAGGCCGAAAACGCCCGGCAAGAGCAGCACATCGAGCTGATTGCCAGTGAAAACTACGCCTCACCCGCCGTCATGGCCGCGCAAGGCTCGCAACTCACCAACAAATATGCCGAAGGCTACCCCGGCCGCCGTTACTACGGTGGCTGCGAATTTGTGGACATCGCCGAACAGCTCGCCATTGATCGCGTCAAGCAGATCTTTGGCGCGGAAGCGGCCAACGTGCAACCGCATTGCGGCGCATCGGCCAACGAGGCGGTGTTTCTCGCCTTTCTGAAGCCCGGCGACACCATCATGGGCATGAGCCTGGCCGAAGGCGGCCACCTGACGCACGGCATGGCGCTGAACATGAGCGGCAAGTGGTTCAACGTCGTTTCCTATGGCCTGAATGACAGGGAAGAGATCGACTACGACGCCATGGAGCGCAAGGCCCACGAAAGCAAACCCAAGCTGATCATTGCCGGCGCTTCCGCCTACAGCCTGCGCATCGACTTCGAGCGTTTTGCAAAAGTCGCAAAAGCCGTGGGCGCCATCTTCATGGTGGACATTGCCCATTACGCAGGCTTGGTGGCGGCAGGCATCTACCCCAACCCGGTGCCGCATGCCGACATCGTGACCTCCACCACCCACAAAAGCCTGCGCGGCCCGCGCGGCGGCATCATTTTGATGAAAGCGCAGCACGAAAAAGCCATCAACAGCGCCATCTTCCCCGGCCTGCAAGGCGGCCCGCTGATGCATGTGATTGCGGCCAAAGCCGTGGCCTTCAAGGAAGCGCTCTCGCCAGAGTTCAAGGTGTACCAGCAGCAAGTCCTGAAAAACGCGCAAATCGTGGCCGAAACGCTCATCACACGCGGCCTGCGCATCGTCAGCGGCCGCACCGAAAGCCATGTCATGCTGGTTGACCTGCGTTCCAAAGGCATTACCGGCAAGGAAGCCGAAGCGGTGCTGGGCAGCGCCCACATGACCATCAACAAAAACGCCATTCCCAACGACCCCGAAAAACCCATGGTCACCAGCGGCGTGCGCATTGGCACACCGGCCATGACCACGCGCGGCTTCAAGGACGAGGAAGCACGCGCCACCGCCCACCTGATTGCCGACGTGCTCGACAACCCGCGTGATGCGGCCACGCTTGAAGCGGTTCGCGCCAAGGTCCTCGCCTTGACGACCCGCTTCCCGGTTTACGGCTGATTCAAGTGGAGCGCAAGAACGCTATGTTTATAGTAGCGGCTTGCGCATATTGCATAAGAGTTATCTACAAAAACGGTTATAAATTCAGGTAAAAATCCATGAAATGCCCTTTTTGCGGTCATCTTGAAACCCAGGTGGTGGAAACCCGCGTGACCGATGAGGCAGATTTCATACGCCGCCGCCGCCAGTGCGGTGCATGTGAAAAGCGTTTTACCACCTACGAGCGGCCCGACGTCAACTTTCCGTCCATCGTCAAAAAAGACAGCCGCCGCACTGAATACAAGCGCAACAAAATCCAGGAATCCATGACGCTGGCGTTGCGCAAACGCCCAGTCAGCACCGAGCAGGTGGATTCGGCGATTGAGCGCATCGAGGAAAAACTGCTGAGCCTGGGCCTGCGCGAAGTCGCCTCCAGCCGCCTTGGCGAACTGGTCATGCGCGAACTGAAGAAGCTCGACAAGGTTGCCTATGTGCGCTTTGCCAGCGTCTATCGCAGCTTTGAAGACATTGACGAGTTCAAGACGCTGGTGGATGAAGTGCGGCGCTAACCCATCACGGAAAAGGACACCTCAGTGTCCTTTTCCTATTTGTCAGTGGTTTATTTAATGGGCCACTGAGCCACTGCCGACACCGACGCCAGCGCCACCACCGGAGCCAGCGCCACCACCGGAGCCACCGCCGCCAGCGCCAGCACCTCCACCGGAGCCGCCACCACCGACACCAGCGCCACCGCCGGAGCCGCCGCCACCGCCGGAGCCGCCACCGCCAGCTCCACCGCCTGCTGCGAGAGCTGAGCCGACTGCAAAAATCAACGCAGTTATTACCGCAAGTCCACGAGTAAATTTATGCATAAGAACCTCTGAGAACAAATCATCACTGCAAAAATTTGCAGGCTTCTTTTTTACAATGATTCTGCTTTGTGCGCTTAAAAAGATGAAACCTCTTGTGTCCAAGAATCTTTCGTATCCGTCTGGGTTGATGCACACAGTGCGCGGTGCATCGGGCATGTCAGTGATATTTCAAAGGAAAACGCATTGCCGCATGGACAATAAATAGTCCCCTCGGGGAGGCTGGCTACCTATGAATTGGCGCGCGCCAAGCCACTGCCCGCCTCATTCATGCAGCCAACTGCTGAATTTCATGACAGCCCGAATGCGCTCTGACAACGGCATCGCGTTCGGGGTTCAGAATGACTGCGCCCACGAACAACCCATTACGCGTTTTACCTGCTTTGCCTGACCGATTGAGCTCGCAGGCCTGTGCGTAGCAGGCATGGCGCTGAGCGCCTTTTTGTCAAACGCAAGAATTGACTAAAATTTTTTGAATCCGCGGTCGGCCTATGGCGTTGAGGATAATCTGATGGGCCTCGCCACTCGACGCCGACTTCCGGCACAGGGTGAGTGTGCCAGCCTGAAAAGCGCCCCCAACCAGCTGGGTCGCTCCGGTGGGAACAAATGACACGTAGCGCTCCACATTCAGGTTTCCGGTGAACCTCAGGCTGTCCGGCAAGGGCAGAGCGCGCTCAATCACCGCCTCGCCACTGTCAAGCGCGGCATTTTTGTTGGCATCATGAAAAATGATCCAGCCCTGCTCCCAGCCGCCGCTGCTTGCGCAGGAAACGCCATCGGACGACTTGCACAACACCACCCGGCTGTTGCGCTTGATGGCCTCGCTGCGGGCCAGGTGCAAATGGGAGAAGAAGACGCGGGAAGCCGATTTGATCTGGATCGAGTCCATCAGGGTTGTCAGGGAAGGCAGGCCGATGGAGACAAGCACTGCCAGCACGGCCAAGGTCGCCAGCAGCTCAATCAGGCTAAAGCCCCGTGGTGAACCTTGCGGCAAGAGCGACATAGGGCAATGTAGCCTGCTTGTGATCAACAGGGAAGAGAAAACTTGTTCATGGCCAAAAGATAGCCAGAGCGTCCTGCCACCGCCTCCTTGAATGGAAAAGAGAAAATCATGGTTTTTGGCGCCTATGACACTGACGCGCTCAGGTGCAAACGCCGGTAGTCGTCTTTTTTACATAGGTGCGTCCAGTCGCCCAGACGGAAACCACCCGTTCCTGGATGCCAGCAGTGGGTGTCGCCCGGCACACGGTAAAGTAGTCGGCCTGCGTCGAGCCCACGCCGGTCGCCTGAAAGCTCAGGCTGGCCGTTCCTGCAGGCGACGCAGTGATCTTGAACCCTGCGGGCGCCGCCTGCTCATAGAGCAAAACAGTCGCTCCATTCAACACGATCCAGCCTTGCTCCCATTGCCCCGTCGTGGCGCACGAGGTCCCGTTGATTGAAGTGCAAAGTGTGATGGGTGTGTTTCGCTTGATGGCCTCGCTGCGCGCCAGCGTGGCACTGGCAACAAGGCGGTTGGCATTGGCGGCCAGCGTGCTGCTCAGGGAGGCATCGCGCAGCGAAGGCGCCGCCAGCGCCAGCAGGATCGCCACCAGCGCGATGGTCACCAGCAACTCAATCAGGGTGAAGCCGCGCCGCGCGCACCAACGCACCGCGCCACTGCTGGACGGCCCCGTGCCTTGCGTGCGTGTGCTGCGCTGTGTCATTTCTGGATAAACCAGTAAGACCTGACTTTGGCAGGGTTGGAGGTGCTCGACGGAGGATTGAGCTTCGAGCCTTCCAGAGGAGCCACGCAGCCAATGCAAAACGCTACCGTCGATCCGTCATCGAGCGTGACCTTGCCGNNCTGCCCTTGCCGATCACTGGCGATGGCGGCAGCCCGCCAGTGGGCTGAACGATAAACGGCAAGTCGGTGGTGCCGTTGGGGTTGGCACCGTTCGTGTAGGAGACAGCATAAGAGCGGGTCGTGCCAAGGTTGGCGCTACAACTGTTGGCAGTGGCCGCAACGGGTTGATTGGTACTGAAATAAACCACGCCATAGACCGTCAGGGCCGAGGTAACGACCTGCTCATTGGCCTGCAAACCGAGGTACCAGCCTTTTTTGGCAGCCAGGCTGGTGGCGCTGGGAATGGTGCCAGCCGTCACGGCCAGCAGGGAATTCAGGCAGAGTAAGTTACTGCTGCAATTGCCGCTTTCAGCCGACAAATACGTGGTGTTGGCCGGCTGGTCCTGCAGCATGAAAAAATAGTTGGCTGTCGCGTTGTTGGTGTTCAGCGGTTTTTCGCGGTCGCCCGAGCCCAGCAGCAGGATATTGGTGCTGCCGTAAACCGCCACATCGGGGCCAAACATGAATTTTCGGTTCGGTGGCGAGGTGCAGGTCGTGACCGTGGCGCAGCCCAGTGACGCAATCTGGGTGATCGTCCAGGCGCCCGGCGCGGTGCTACCGATAGGCACATTGGCGCTGCTGCCCGAAATCCGGTACACATTGCCGCCCAGATCAGCCGCATAGCCATAGGTCGCCAGGCCGCTGCTGTCGGGTATGAAAGTCACATCGCCGACCACAGGCCGCGTGGTAGGGAATGTCTGGAGCAAGGCCCCGCTGTTCGCATCCATCACATAAATGTGGTTGCCCGTGGTGCTGGGGCAGCTGTAGCTCAAGGTGTCTTCGCACGCAGCGTCGTAGCCCCCCCCCATCACCAGCATGGGCGAGATGGTGCCGCCGACAAGATAGCCGGCCGCCTTGATCACCTTGGGCGACGCCCAGGTCTGGCCGATGCCAGTCCAGTTGCCGTTGGTGCTGTCATTGGTGCAGGTAGTGCTGTCACAACCGCGCTTCCATTTGAGCGAGATGGCCAGCGTCGCGCCATCGACCTTGAAGGCATACAGCGCCCGGCCGCCACGGCGCATGGTGGCGTAAATCCAGGCGTCGCCATTGGTGTCCCGGTAGGCGGTCACGCTGCCGTCCATGCCGTAGTTTTTGGGGGTGCCAGCAATCTTGACGCTTCCGTCGCCATTGAGCACCTGGATCGTCTGGTTGTTGAAGTACAGGCGCTGGAAGGAAGCGTAAAACTCGGGCGGAACAAAAGACCACAGCTCCGCGCCTGCGGCCACCGTGCCGATGGCGGCGCTGCGGTTGCCGTTGATGGCCCGCAGCACCCCGTCGTTGCCGCCGTAAAACACCAGCACCTTGGGAACGGTATCGGTGCCAAAGTTGATGGCTACCGGGCGCGAGTGCACCACATCGCCGTGTGCCGAGGGGCGCATGGCGGTCGCGGCCACGGTGGCGGGTTCGTCGTTGCTTGGCAAGGTTTTGTCGTTCGTTCCGCGCGCCCAGTTGATCAGCGTCGTACTGGTCACCGTGGTGTTGGTGTCGGAGCTGCCACTGATTCCCAGCGAGCTATTGTTAAGGTCGCTGTCCGAGGTATTGAAATCCTTCAGAGTCGTGCACGCGGCAAAGGTTGACGAACAGGTCTGGACCGTGCGCGTGCCGGGCGACGCCGCGCGCAGCATATAGCCCTGGCCACCTTTCTCAACCATATTGCCGTCGGGCGTATTGGAGCTGGCGGGGTAGCCCAGGCAATTGGGCGTGGCAAACAGGTTCCAGTAATTGTCCGTGTTGGAAAGTCCCGGTGTCCAGAAGCTGCGGGCACACTCGGCAATAAAGTCCGAGCCGCTGCTGGAAATGGCCGCGGCGCCATCGGCATCGAGCATCCTGAACACGCCGTTGAGGTAGCCCATCTTGTACTGCTTGAGGTTGCCGGCCCAGCGCGGCAGCGAATTCGGGTCCGGCCTGAACATGCCGACAAAGACCTGGTTCAGATAGGTGCCCTGCGTGTTCACGCTCACCGGCAGGCTGACCGAGGCAAACACGCTGTTGACCGACTGCACCTCGCTCAAAATGTCGTTGAACGCAGTGCGCAGGCCCGCGTAGTCCGTGGTGGGGAAGTACTTGCCGCCACCCTGCGTGGCCGCGCTGTTCAGCAACCAGGCATAACTGGCCTGGCATTTGCTGCCCAGCACCCCGACGGTGTAGGTGGTGATGTTTTGGCTCAACATGTAGCGCGACCACTCGTCCAGGTAGTAACCTGCATTTTCATGCTTGCTTGGAAAGTTCACCGTGCCACAGGATGTGATGTTGTTGGCGCCGGTGTTGATGATGGTTTGTTGCGCGCTGCTGGCCGCGGGGAACGCGTTCATCGAGATCGTGCTGTTGGTGCCAGCGAGCGCATCCATGGGCCCGGCATTCCCCGTGCTATCCCCTGGCGAACCGGAGGCGCTGTAGGAGTTGCCCACAAACACGACAAAATTTTTCTCGCAACCAGGAATAGCCGCATAGGGGGTGCCCGAGAGCCCGGTTTTGCCCGCAAAAAAGGCCCAGGCCTCCTGCATCGTCGCCGCCGTTGCTTCGTTATTGGCCTTGATATACCCCGGACCGCTACCTCCGGAAGTTGTCCAGGAAGCGATCCATGACAGAAAATCACTCTTGGTACTGGTGGTGAGCCCCGTCAGCGGATACACCAGACAGCCGCCATTAGCGCTGCCCCCATTGCCTGGACAGGCGTGACCAGCGCGGGTGACCACGTTTCCGGCGTTATAGACCATCACGCCGATGTTGAGGCTAGCCGTGCTGGAGACGGGCAGCGAATTGATCACGGCGTACAAGGCACATTGCTCGATGCCGCCCACGGTGCCTGCCAATGTATTGTTCGCACCCTCACCGCCAATAGCGCAGGTTCCGGCGCTGGCGGGCGCCGCACTGGAGCTGAAATCGGCCGCGTTGTCGAGCACCAGCAACAGATTGGGCGCGGCGCTGGTTGTGGTTCCGGCAAAAAGATCAATGTCTTCCGCGCGCGCCGTTTGCGCGGTGAGTTGCACCAGGCACAGGCTGGCCAGCAGCAGGATCTTGAGGCAGTGGGTTTTCATGGTGTGCTCCTGATGATTGTGCCTACGGACACAGGCTCGCCTTGCGGTCGCTGTCGAGTTCCACGCGCACCCCTTGGCGCACATTGATGGACGCGCCACTGACGATATCGGTCACGGTGGCGTTGATGTCCCACAGCGTGCTGTAGTTGGGCGTGCCACAGCCGCTGAACGGGAGCGTGACGCTGCTGCACGAGCCGGTCCCGCCGGCCACCTGCGTGGCTTGAATGCAGACCGGCTGGGCAACGGCCACCGAGTAGTCGGCAACGCCATCGTTGTTGATATCCAGGGTAATGGTCTGGGCCGGGGGGATGGTCGTGAAACCGGTCTGGAAATTGATGCCGACCACCTGCTCGATCGCCTTGTTGGCCGCCGCGATGGACTCATTGCGAAACTGCATATTGCCCACCGCCTTGAGGTTGGTGCCGCTCAGCGTAAATGCCGTGGTGACCATCAGGGTGATCAGGACCAGCATGATGAGGCCGACAATCAGCGTGACACCTTTTTGCCGCTGCAGGGCGCTGGGTCTCATGGCGTTTCCCTCCGGCCGGAAATATTGGTCAGGCGCACCGTGGTCTCAAAAACGTGGCGTTTGTAGCCATCGTTGAAGGGCCCGAGCGTGGTGCTGCCAAGCGCGTAGGTTTTGCTGTCGGTCTGGCCGAGTGCCTTTTCGCTGCTGCGCGCCAGCACATAGAGCTTGGCCGACACGACATTGCGCAGTTGCGTCACATCGCAGCCGCCGCTGCCGCTGCAGCGCACATAAGCCTCGGGAAACACCGTCGCCACGGTTGGGCGGCAGCGTATTCTTGGCATAGTTGCCGACGTCCAACGCGCAGGTGAGCGGGTCGACACGCTGCACCGCAGTGGAACTGGCAGGCGTCGGTGGAATAACGGTGGCGGTGCTGTAGTCGACGTCGGTATTGCAGCGACTCTTGGCGTCAATCCCCAGCTCGACCCGGAAACCTTGAATCCCTTCAATCAGGGCCACGGGCGGGTCAAAGGGCGGCGTGTCGGCGGCGGTGGCATTGAAACTTGCCCGCATCAGCGTGGGAATGCCATCGCCCGCCGTCACCGCATAGTTGCGAACATAGTAAACATTCGAGATGAACTTTCGCTTGTCGGCCACAGTGGTGCAATTTCTGTTGGTGAGTATGAAGCTGGCCGATGTATTACTCAACACGTAACGGTTGGCTGCGGTGGTTTCAGCTTCACAAAACGAGGACTGAAAATACACTTTGTTGTTATCCAGGGCTTCACAACTTCCTACCCCCGGCAAACAGGTTTCGGCATGGCGCGTCACCAGCACATCGGTGTTGGGCTGCTGGTTGGTCACAAACGCGCAGTTGGTGGGACTGGTGTCAAAGCTCTGCACCGGAATGCCTATCAACGCATATCGGTAACCGAGATTTGGGGTGATATCCCAGTTCGCATAAGCCAGGCAGGGGTCGGGCGTCATGGCAGGCGCATCACTGGGAACGGCCGTTGAGCTGAGGTCATCAAACTGGGGAACATAGCCACCCCAAAATCCGGCATGCTCGATATCCTCCTGCAGGATGTCGATGGCGAAACGCCCGTTTTCAATCAGGCTGTTGGTTTTGGCCATCTCGGTATTGGTGCGGTTGACGTTAAGAAACACCGCAATCAGGGCGACCATGAGCAGGAGGCCCAGAGTGACCGCCACCATCAGCTCAACCAGCGTGAAGCCGCGCTGCGATCGCCGCGGCAGGGCCCCGCCGCGCGCGGACACTTTTTGAAGCAAGGCAGGAAAATGCGTCATGTCGTTCAAACCAGGGGAGCTATGCGGACCACGGTGGTCACCGTGCGTCGGCACAGGTCATTGACACAGGCCGAACCCGTGGCAGCGTTGTACAGGTTTTGCCCGCAGGTGACGCTGGCCGGAGGCGCCGACAGCGGCACCTGCCCCTGCCATGCGATGGTGATCATGTATTCGCCATTGCCCAGGCCATCCACACAGCCGCGCCCGCCGACCACGGCACCCAGATTGCTGCCGCTGCTGGCAACTTCCGAAGCCCCCTGCAATGCGCTGCACCACTCTCGATCATCGGTTTGCTGCAATGTGTCGGTGGAGCTTGCCGACGGGCATGTCATCCCCGCACCGACGGCGCTGGTGGTCACATAAGTGGCCGCTGCGCTTCGATTGGTGCTGATGCGGTTGGCCATGTCATTGAGCAGTTCTAGGGCCTGGGCACGCTGATAAGACTCCATCTCCGAGACCTGCATGCGCGCCTGCAGGCCCGCCAGACCCAGCAGCCCAAAGGCGATGATCACGATGGTGACCAGCACCTCGATCATGCTGGAGCCGCGCTGACCGGAAACCTTTTGCAAGGTTCGCACTACCATTTGCTGGTCGGAGTTTTCACCCCGTCGCTGTTTAACGTGAGGTCACCGTCGCTGGTCTGGCTGCCGATGGCTGTGAAGGTGATCAGGAATGAGGGGGCCGTGCTCGCACCCGTGCTGACGGCGATGTCGTAGCTGTACTTGGCGCTGACATCGGGGGGCAAGGCATAGCCACTGGTTTCAAGCACTGTTTTGGTGGCATAAGCGCGATTGGCCAATAAAAACTGCTGCTCGCGATTGGCGATATCCATCATCTGCGCCTTGGCGGCGGCGCGATTGGACTTGATGATGTGGCTCATGTAAGACGGGTAAGCCACCGCCGCCAGAATGGCTACGATGGCCACCGTGATCATCAGCTCGATCAGCGTGAAACCGTGTTGCTTGCCTGTTCGCATGTCATCGCCTCTTTTTGCTCAAATGAGTGAAACCTGATGTTAATGGAGATCAGGCGAACAATCGGCGTCCGCCCGACAACCGGTCAATTTCAAGGAATGAATGGTGCCGGCTTGTGCCAAGCCGGCACCACCCCATGCGCATGGGATACTGGCTTCCTTGATCCACCTCCCCCCGCGTTAGCCATGCCGAATCAATATCCGCCCGCCATGGAGCAGTCGCTGGACTGGGCGCGCCGCGCCCTGCTGCTTGCCCCGCCGAATCCACGGGTGGGGTGCGTGCTTGCGTCAGCGCAGGGCGTGGTCATCGGCATGGGCCACACCCAGCGCACGGGCGGGCCTCATGCCGAAATCATGGCGCTGCGAGACGCCGCCACCAGGGGCCACTCAGTCATTGGCGCTACCGCCTACGTCACCCTGGAGCCCTGCTCGCACCACGGGCGCACCGGCCCGTGCTGCGACGCATTGATTGCAGCCGGCATTCAAAAAGTCGTGGCCTCGATTGCCGACCCCAACCCGCGGGTGGCTGGACAAGGCTTTGAGCGCCTGCGCGCGGCCGGCATTGAGGTCGAGGTTGGCCCTGGCGCGGCCGAGTCGCGTGAACTCAATATCGGATTTTTCAGCCGCATGATCCGCCAGACGCCATGGGTGCGCATGAAAATGGCCGCTTCGCTGGATGGCACCAGCGCTTTGGCCAATGGCCAGAGCCAGTGGATCACCTCACCCGAGGCCCGCGCCGACGGCCACGCCTGGCGCGCGCGCGCCAGTGCCGTGCTGACGGGGATTGGCACCCTGCTGCAAGACAACCCGCAGCTGGATGTTCGCCTGGTCGAGACACCCCGGCAGCCTTTTCGCATTGTTGTGGACAGTCGGCTCCAGACACCCCCCGATGCCAATATTTTCAAGGCTGGCGGACCGGTCTGGATCTACACCGCGGCCCACGACGCTGTCAGGCAAGCCGCGCTGCTGGCCCGGGGCGCCACGGTGACCTGTTTGCCAGATGCCCATGGCAAAGTGGATCTGGCCGCCATGATGAAGGACCTGGCGCAGCGCGAGATCAACGAGCTGCATATCGAGGCCGGGAGCAAGCTCAATGGCTCGTTGATCCGCGCCGGACTGGTCGATGAATTTCTGGTTTACCTGGCGCCCAAGCTGCTCGGCCCGGGCCTGGGCATGGCTTCGTTCGGGCCGTTGCAGGCATTGTCCGAGGCCATCGCGCTGCAATTTCAGTCCACCGCAAGGGTGGGCGTTGATTTGCGCGTGGTGGCCCGCGTCAACGGGCGCGACCAGTTCTAAACGCGCTCGGCCAGCGGTCTTTTCATGCCCTTAATTGGCGTTGTCGGCGCGGCGCCTGGATTCCCTGCGAAAATACGGGAATGTTTACCGGAATTATTACCGGCTTGGGGCGCATCGTCGCCGTCCAAAGCCTGGGCAGCTCTTCAGACCATGGCAAGCGGCTGACTGTCAAAACACCTGCGGGTTTCCTTGATGACGTGAGTTTGGGCGACAGCATTGCTCTTAACGGCGCCTGCATGACAGCCACGGCGCTGGACCACGCCCACAGCCAGTTTTCCATCGACGTCTCCGCTGAATCGCTGGCCAAAACCTGCGGCCTGGCCGAGCCCGGCGTGATCAACCTGGAAAAAGCCCTGCGCGCCCATGACCGTTTGGGCGGCCACATCGTGGCGGGTCATGTGGACGGAATTGGCAGCGTGACGCATTTTTCCCAGGTGGGCGAAAGCTGGGAATTGCGCCTGCTCGTTCCCCGGGAGCTGGGCAAGTACCTGGCCTATAAGGGCTCCATCGCGGTCAATGGCGTCAGCCTGACGGTGAACCGGGTCACCGATCTGGCCACTGACAGTGAAATCAGCATCAACCTGATACCCCATACGGTACAAAACACGTCGCTCGGCCAGTTGGCTCCGGGCTCCCAGGTCAACCTTGAAATTGACCTGATCGCGCGTTATGTCGAGCGCATGCTTTCAACAGAAGTGGCTCCGTTTGTTTGAACAACTTTCCCCGAATATAAGTGGACTGAGGGCGGGTTGCAAACGGTGCAGAGTTAGTGACTGCTGCGGGCTTAAAGCCTGGTGATTTTGTTCATGTCAGATTACTTGATAGCGGCGATATTCGGGTGCGTCCGTCCAAGGGAAGACAGTACGCCACAGCCGAGGCATCCAAGACGGCCTCAATGACTGATCCGACCAAAGTAGAGCAGTGGTAGCGGATTACAGCCTGGACTCACGAAGCCTTCCATCAAGATATACCCGTGTCATCGGTGCATGATGAGTTGCACGTCCGATCGAAATTTCGTATTATTCGTTTGTTTCGTTTTATACTGAATCGACATCTGAATCAATACTTGGAGGGCATCATGCCTACCGCTGCCACATTGGGTAAAACACCTGCCCACCGCTACGACCCGCTGGGGCCTTTGGCTGATGCCATCGGTTCGATGACCGGAACCGTGTCCGAACAGGTTGCCAACGCCCTGCACCAGCTTCTTGAAGCCACCACTCCGCAAAGCCGAAGCGCCCGCTTGCAGTTGATTCGCCACTTGGTGGACATTGAGAGCCAATCGGTCGGTATCGAGCTGCCCAAGGCGGTTGCCGCCGCCAATGACCTGATCAGCACTGCGCAGGCCGCTGAGTTGTTGGGGTACAGCCGCCCCTACGTCGCCATGTTGATCGACCAGAACAAGCTCAAGGGTGCCACTGTTTCCGCTGGTGGTCATCGGCGGGTTTCACGTGCCGCCGTGCTGGACTGGAAAGCCAAGCATCAAGTAACCGGCAAGGCCACTGACCTGCGTACTGAGGGGCAAAAAGCCGGGGTCTACAAAAGCACTGAAGCGGATGCGCTACGCCGCGTCAAAGCGCTTTCCAAGAATCGGTAACGGTCAGTGATGGACCGCCACCCACTCTCCCCCGGTGGCAACACCCTGGTTATTTTGGATACCTGCGTGCTGTTGCCATCGCGCCTGTCGGACGTGCTGTTTGACTTGATGCTCGAAGGCCTCTACTTTGCCTACTGGACGGGCGACGTTGAGGTTGAGTTCCTGCGCAACTGGCCGCAGGTACATCCCGACGCATCGAAGTCAGGTGCCAAGCGGCTCAAGGCATTTCAAAGGGCCACCAACCATGGGCACCTGATTACCGGGTATGACGACAACGCTTTCATGGCCCGTGTTCCGGCTCGGGTGCATGACAACGACCGGCACCTGATCACCGCCGCCTTGGTCATGTTCAACGGACTCGATGAAGAAGATGACCCGGCACGGCACAAGGTGATGATCGTTTCCGACAACACCAAACATCTGGCCGTTGCCGACACCCGCAAGCTTGGTATCGAGGTCATCAAGGCCGGTGCGTTCGTTGACCGCCTGTTTGATGCCGCGCCAGCCAGAGCCAGTCAGGCAATTGCAAAGTCGCTCAGTGACCTGACAAAACCACCGTACACAGTAGCGGAACTGGTAGCCGCGCTGCGCCTTCATGGCGCGAAAGCGACGGCGGACAGCTTGGCGCAATTCACCAAATGAGTACAAGTCCAAAGCAGAATCAAGCCTTTCTGATTAGCGACAATGTTCGATTTTGGTTAGTTGAACGTAGCCTGGGGGAGACATCGCTTTTAGAGTAATTTTTGCTTAGGAAATCACCGGGCATGCGAAAATAGACAGTTAACGAGTAAAGACTCTTCACACCATTTATTTATGACGGTATTTCGTAGTACAGCCAACAGAAAGCCGCATGCCTATTTGCGTTTGACAAGATTCAACATAATTGCGCGCTATGTCGAGCGCATGCTCAAAGATACCCCCCTACAACAACAGCTTAATCCATGACCCATTTAATTTCTTCGGTGGAAGACATCGTGGCCGACATTCAGGCCGGCCGCATGGTCATCCTCGTCGATGAGGAAGACCGCGAAAACGAAGGCGATCTGATACTCGCGGCAGACCATGTGACGCCCGAAGCCATCAACTTCATGGCCCGCTTTGGCCGTGGCCTGATTTGCCTGACGCTCACCCGCGAACGTTGTGAACGCCTGCAATTGCCGCCCATGACGCTGCGCAATGGCGACAAGAAAGGCACCGCCTTCACCGTATCCATTGAAGCCGCCGAAGGCGTGACCACCGGCATTTCGGCAGCCGACCGCGCCCGCACGGTGCAGGCGGCTGTGGCCAAAAACGCCCTGGTCAGCGACCTGGTGCAGCCCGGCCATATCTTCCCCCTGCAAGCCGTCGATGGCGGCGTGCTGATGCGCGCTGGCCACACCGAAGCGGGCTGCGATCTGGCAGGCATGGCGGGCTGTTCACCGGCTGCCGTGATTTGCGAAATCATGAAGGACGACGGCACGATGGCCCGTCTGCCTGATTTGCAGGTGTTTGCCGCTGAGCACGGCCTGAAGATCGGAACGATTGCCGACCTGATCGCGCACCGCAGCCGCAACGAGTCGCTGATCGAAAAAATTGGCAGCCGCCCGCTGCAAACGGCGTTCGGGGACTTCACCGCTCACGCGTTCAGGGACAAACCCGGTCAGGGGCTGCATCTGGCGCTGGTCATGGGGCAATGGTCGGCCGACCAGACCGTGGCGGCCCGCGTGCACGAGCCGCTGTC
Source organism: Polaromonas sp. UBA5171 (assembly GCA_002413395.1). GTDB lineage: Bacteria > Pseudomonadota > Gammaproteobacteria > Burkholderiales > Burkholderiaceae_C > Polaromonas. The sequence continues at coordinate 15,699 of DHWX01000125.1, forward strand.
GGTGCTGGACGTGCTGGAAACCAACCGCGCCATGCATGCCTGGAGCCTGGACCAGAGCCTCAAGCACATCGCCGATGCAGGCCAGGGCGTGGCGGTGCTGCTCAATTGCGGTGAAAGCGCGGCGCAGTTGCTGGCGCAGTTTGAGGGCACCGCGCGCGCCGCCCACGGCCCCGAGCGGGGCCGCATGGACTTGCGCAGCTACGGCGTCGGCGCGCAGATTTTGCGCCAGTGTGGCGTGCACAAAATGAACCTGATGGGCAATCCGCGCCGCATGCCCAGCATGACCGGCTACGGCCTGGAAATCGTTGGCTACATCACAAAAAACAATTAATCAGATCAAAAGGAAAGCATTGTGTTTGGTGCAGAAAAAGGTTCGGCTAACCTGCTTGACGGCAGAAAATTATCCATTGGCATGGTGCAGTCGCGCTTCAATGAAAGCATCACCAACGCGCTGGCCGAGGCCTGCAGGCAGGAGCTCACCGCCTTGGGTGTGGAAGAAAAAAACATCACGCATGTGAAGGTGCCCGGCGCCCTGGAAATTCCCTGCGCGCTGCAAGCCCTGGCGGAAAGCAGCGACTACGATGCCCTGGTGGCGCTGGGCTGCATCATCCGCGGCGAAACCTATCACTTCGAACTGGTGGCCAATGAAAGCGGCGCGGCCGTGACGCGCCTGGCACTTGACTACCGGTTGCCGATTGCCAACGCAATTTTGACCACCGAAAACCTCGCGCAAGCGCAAGCACGCCAGCATGAAAAGGGGCGCGATGCCGCGCGCGTGGCGGTCGAGATGGCTCATCTGCTGAACGAACTTTCCTGAGCCGCTGCCTTTCCCATCATTCACTCAACAGGCGCTTCATGACAGAACCCATCGTCAAATCCAAACGCCCCCCGCAAATCCGTACCGGCCTGACCAGCACGGGCGTCAAGAAGGCCGCCGACAAATCGGCGCGCACGCGTGCCCGTGAGTTTGCCCTGCAGGCGCTGTACCAGCACCTGGTGGGCCGCAACGAAGCCAATTCCGTGGATGAATTCACCCGCGATCTGGCGGGCTTTCACAAGGCGGATTCGGCGCACTACGATGCGCTGCTGCATGGCTGCATCGATGGCGCGCAGGCACTTGACGCTGCGATCACGCCCTTGCTGGACCGGCCCATGACCGAAATTTCGCCGGTCGAGCACGCGGTGTTGTGGATCGGCACGTATGAATTCACCCATTGCCTGGACGTGCCCTGGCGTGTTGTGATCAACGAGTGCATTGAACTGGCCAAGGCGTTTGGCGGCACCGATGGCCACAAGTACGTCAACGGTGTCTTGCACAAACTGGCACCCTCGCTGCGCGCCGCCGAAATTGCCGCCGACCAGGCCAGGCAAAACTGAAGCCATGAAAGCTTTGCCGTGAAAATTGCCCAGCGGGCCCGGCGGATTGAGCCGTTTTATGTCATGGAAGTTGCCAAGGCCGCAGCTGCCCTGGCGCGGGAAGTAGCCCATACTGCCTCGCCCATGATCTTTCTGAACATCGGCGAGCCCGACTTCACCGCGCCGCCGCTGGTGCAGCAAGCCGCCAGCCGCGCCATCGAGCAAGGCAACACGCAATACACCCAGGCCACCGGCCTGCCCGCTCTGCGTGAATGCATCAGCCAGTGGTACGCCACGCGCTTTGGCGCACAGGTGGCACCTGGCCGCATCATCATCACGGCGGGGGCCTCTGGCGCACTGCAGCTTGCCTGTCTGGCCCTGATTGAGGCGGGTGATGAAATCCTGATGCCCGACCCGAGCTATCCGTGCAACCGGCATTTTGTCAGCGCGGCGGAAGGCAGCGCAGTGCTGATCCCGACCACGGCCGATGAACGCTTTCAGCTCACCCGCGAAAAGGTGGAGGCAGCGTGGAACCCTCAAACACGCGGCGTGTTGCTGGCGTCGCCCTCCAACCCGACGGGAACCTCGATCGCGCCGGAGGAGTTGCAGCGCATTCACGAATTCGTGCGCAGCCGGGGCGGCATCACGCTGATTGACGAAATCTACCTGGGCCTGAGTTATGAAGAGCACTTCGGACATTCAGCGCTGGCCATGCCGGGCGAACTGGGCCAAAGCGTCATCAGCATCAACAGCTTCAGCAAATATTTCAACATGACGGGCTGGCGCCTGGGCTGGCTGGTGGTGCCCGAAGCGCTGGTGCCGGTGATTGAGCGGATTGCGCAAAACCTGTTTATCTGCGCCAGCACGGTGGCGCAGCACGCCGCGCTGGCCTGCTTTGAGCCTGCCAGCCTGCTGGAGTACGAGCGTCGGCGCGCCGAGTTCAAGGCACGCCGCGACTACTTCATTCCCGAGCTCAATCGCCTGGGCCTGAACGTGCCTGTGATGCCAGACGGCGCGTTCTACGCCTACGCCGACTGCACCCAGGCCGCAGCGCGTCTGGGCGTCAGCGGCAGCTGGGACTTCGCCTTTGAACTGATGCAGCGCGCCCATCTGGCCGTGACACCGGGACGCGATTTCGGGCAGGCCGCACCGGAACAATTTGTGCGCTTTTCCACCGCCAGTTCCATGGAACATTTACGGGAAGCAGTGGCGCGGCTGGAGTCCGTACTTGAATAACATGACCCCCACGCTTGCCGCTTCGCCTGCTGCGCTGCCCCCCGAGGGAGCTAATTTTTCTGAAGGCGGCCCGTCGGAAAATTTCTTGCCGTCCGCGGCTTCTGCAAAAAGCGACTTCAGTTGGCCGGTGCGGGTGTATTGGGAAGACACCGATGCAGGTGGCATTGTTTTTTATGCCAATTACCTTAAATTTTTTGAACGTTCACGCACCGAATGGCTCAGATCACTGGGCATTGAGCAACAGCGTTTAAAGGCAAGCGCGGGCGGCCTGTTCGTGGTGATTGACAGCCGCATTCGCTACCACCGCCCGGCCCGCCTTGACGATGAACTGATTGTTACCGCGAGCCTGGTCGAAACAGGCGGTGCATCCATGATAATCAAACAGCAGGCGCTACTAAAAACAGAGCAGATAAACACGGGAGCGGCAACACTGCTGTGCCAAGGCACAATCCGGATTGGCTGGGTCAATGCCTCCAGCTGGCAACCCGCGCGTATTCCCGCCTGCATTCTTGACCGCTTAAAAACTTGATCAAAATTTCAATATGAACCAAGATTTATCGATTGTCAGCCTCATTGTCCACGCCAGTTGGGTCGTCCAGGCGGTGGTCGCGCTACTGGTGGGCGTCTCCGTTGCGAGTTGGGCCGCGATTTTCAGAAAAATCATGGCGATCAAACGGGTGCAAAAACTCAACGACGCATTCGACCGTGAGTTCTGGTCAGGCACCAGTCTGAACGACCTGTTTGCGAGCGCGGCGCAAAACGCCAAGCACTCGGGCTCCATGGAACGCATTTTTGCCAGCGGCATGCGTGAATTTCAAAAACTGCGCGAGCGCCGCATCACCGATCCCGCTGCCCTGATGGACGGGGCGCGCAGGGCCATGCGTGCCAGTTACCAGCGTGAGGCCGACGCGATTGAAGCCAACCTGTCTTTTCTGGCGACGGTCGGCTCGGTGTCGCCCTATGTGGGGCTGTTTGGCACGGTCTGGGGCATCATGCACGCCTTTACCGGGCTGGCGGCGCTGGAGCAAGTGACGCTGGCCACCGTCGCGCCCGGCATTGCCGAGGCGCTGGTGGCCACGGCGATTGGCCTTTTTGCGGCCATTCCCGCGGTGGTCGCGTACAACCGCTTCGCGCACGACATTGACCGCATCGCCAACCGCCTTGAAACTTTCATTGAAGAGTTTTCCAACATCCTGCAGCGCAACCTGGGCACGCAGTCGCCCTCCGGTCACTAAGCCATGCCCGCCGTTACGTCCCGCGGCCGCGGCCGCCGCAACATCAGTGAAATCAACATGGTGCCGTTTATCGACGTCATGCTGGTGCTGCTCATCATCTTCATGGTGACGGCGCCGCTGATCACGCCCAGCATGATCGCCGTGCCCAGGGTCGGCAAGGCCGCGCTCCAGCCGAAAAATCCGGTGCATATCCTGATCGGCAAGGACGAAGCCGTGCAGATCAAAATCAAGACCGACAGCATGCCCAGCAATGTGCACAACGTGGCGGCCGATATTGTGAAGCGGGAACCGGGCGTCAAGGCCGCAGGTGCGGAGGCGGTAACCAGTCGTCATCAGCGCCGACAAGTCCATCAAGTACGAAACCGTGGTACAGGTCATGGACGCCCTGCAAAAAGCTGGCGTTTCACGCGTTGGCCTGTCGGTGCAAGCGGGCAAGTAGGCCGAGGGCTGCACAGCACCATGCCCAGCGCCGCAGACCGCCTTGACTTTGGCCCGCCTCACGATGCAGGCTCAGTGCGGGCTTTCATGCTGGCGCTGCTCGTGCATGCGCTGCTCATCGCCGCGCTGACTTGGGGCATCAACTGGAAAAGCAGCACCCAGGAGGTCTCATTTGAGGCCGAGCTGTGGTCCAGCGTGCCGCAGGAGGCGGCGCCCAAATTGGTCGAGGCACCCCCGCCGCCGCCGCCACCGCCGCCGCCACCCCAACCGGCTGAAGTCAAGGTGACCCCGCCCCTGCCTGCGGTGGACATCGCCCTGGAACAGGAGAAAAAACGCAAGTTGCTGCAGCAGCAAAAAGACGCCGAGGCACTGAAGGCACAGAAAGCACTGAAGGCCGAAAAGGCGGCGGAAAAGCTCAAAGCCGAGCTTCAGGCCAAAAAGGAAAAACAACGCGAAGAAAAAGCCCAGGAAGAACTGACCCGGCGCAAGGCTGCCGAAGAAGCCAAAAAAGCTCAAGCCAAGGAGCAGGAGCGGCAAAAACTGGCGGCAGCAGCGGCAGAAAAGCTGCGACAGGATGCGCTCAAGCGCATGATGGGCCTGGCAGGGGCTAGCGGCGGTGCCAATGCAAAAGGTTCAGCTCCAAAATCGAGCGGCCCCTCGGCCAGTTACGGCGGAAAAGTCAGGGCCGCCGTCAAACCCAATGTGGTATTTACCGACGACGTTACCGACAACCCTAAAGCTGAAATTGAAGTGCGCACCTCACTCGATGGCACCATCATCAGCCAGCGCCTCGTCAAATCCAGCGGCAACAAGGCCTGGGATGACGCGGCAATCAAGGCCGTGATTCGCACCGGCACTCTGCCGCCTGATGTCGATGGCCGCGTCCCCACGCCCATAATTCTGGACATGCGGCCAAAGGATTAAGCGCCCTTGCAACGCTGCTGAAACTTAGAACTGACCGGCCTGGCTTTTAGTTGGCCAAAGCCCTGTTTTATTCATAAACTATGCTGGCAGCACCGCTCCCGGCCTGCACCATCCAGCTCGCCAGCGCCGCATCACTCGGGAAAAACCTGGCGGCGTCGCCCAGATGAATTTCGGCGGTGGCTCCACCCCGCCGCAGGCTCAGGCGAACCGGCAAGCCACGGCTGAATTCCCCTTGTTCCGACATCTCGCGGCGCGGCGGAAACTCCTTGACCAGCCGCGCAATGTCTGGTGCCGTGCCATTGACAGCCACGCGCAAATACTTGCCGAACTTGCAGCGCGCGGCCTCCAGGCCCCACACCTGCGTGACCTTGAAGCGACGCCCAAAGCGTTCGTTGCCCGCTTGCAGGGTGCCCTGCACGATCACCAGCTCGTCATCCTTGAGCAGGTCGCGATTGGCGTTGAGCAGGTTTTCATCCACCGTGGCTTCCAGCACGTCGGTTTTGTCATCCAGCTTGAAGATCACCAGCTTGCCACGGTTGCCATTGATCACGCGCAAATCACTGACGATGGCCGCCAGCAACTGCGGCTCGCGGGAGTCAATCAGGTCCTCAATTTTTCGCCGGGCAAACTGCCGAACTTCGGCCTCGACCTCGTCAAACAGATGGCCCGACAGATAAAACCCGATCGCCGTTTTTTCGTGCGCCAGACGCTCCTTCACGCCAAACGGCAGCGCAGCCACCAGCGGCGGCTCCTGCGTGCTGGCGGCGTGCGAGTCTGACATATCGAACAGCCCACCCTGATTGGCATTGGCCTCGGCGGCGGCGGCAAACTCAAAGGCGCGGTCCACCGACGCCAGCAGCGCCGCGCGGTTCAGATGCAGGTTGTCAAAGGCGCCTCCCTTGATGAGCGCGTCGACCGTGCGCTTGTTCAGCCGGCTGCGGTCCACCCGCACGCAAAAATCATACAGCGAGGTAAACGCCCCGCCCTCTTCGCGGGCCGCCACAATCGCCGCAATCGCCTGCTGGCCGGTGCCCTTGATGGCACCCAGGCCGTAGCGCACGGCAGTTGCGCTGATCGGTTCAAACCGGTAGTCACCGCGGTTGACATCCGGCGGCTCAAACTGGATGCCCATTTTTTGGGCATCGCCAAACAGCACCTTGAGCTTGTCGGTGTCGTCCGCCTCCACGCTCATGTTGGCGGCGAAGAACTCTGCCGTGTAATGCACCTTGAGCCAGGCGGTGTGGTAGGCCAGCAGGGCATACGCCGCGGAGTGCGACTTGTTGAAGCCATAGCCAGCAAACTTTTCCATCAGGTCAAACACCTCGTCGGCCTTTTGCTCGCTCAGGCCGCCCGCGCCCGCGCCTTTGCGGAACACCGCGCGCTGCGTGTCCATTTCATCCTGGTCTTTCTTGCCCATGGCGCGGCGCAAGATGTCGGCGCCGCCGAGCGAGTAACCGCCCAGAATCTGCGCCGTCTGCATCACCTGCTCCTGATAGACCATGATGCCGTAGGTTTCCTCCAGGATGGCCTTGACGCGCGGGTCCGGGTATTCAGGCGTTTCCTTGCCCTGCTTGCGCGCGATGTAGGTCGGAATCAGCTCCATCGGCCCGGGCCGGTAAAGCGCATTCAGGGCAATCAGGTCTTCAAGGCGGTTGGGTCTGGCGTCCTTGAGCATCCGCTGCATGCCGATGCTTTCAAACTGGAACACGGCTTCGGTCTGACCGCTGCTGAACAGCTCATACACTTTTTTGTCGTTCAGCGGCAAGTCCTCGAAGCTGAAATCCTTCCGCTCGGGATAGCGCTGGACGATGAACTGTCTGGCCATTTCCAGGATGGTCAGGGTGGCCAGGCCCAAAAAGTCGAACTTGACCAGGCCAATCGCCTCCACGTCGCTTTTGTCGAACTGGCTCACCGCCGAACCGCTTCCGGGCTGCGCATAGAGCGGGCAAAAATCAGTGAGCTTGCCCGGCGCGATCAGCACGCCGCCCGCGTGCATGCCAACGTTGCGTGTCAGGCCTTCAAGCTTGCGGGCCAGTTCCAGCAACGTGCGCACATCTTCTTCCTTGCGTTCGCGCTCGGCCAGAATGGGCTCGGCTTCCAGGGCGTAAACCAGCTTGTCGTTTTTGTCACGATCGGCTGGCGGCAATTGCAACGACACGGCCTGCCCGGGTTTATTGGGAATCAGCTTGGAAATGCCATCACAAAACCCGTATGGGAAATCAAGCACACGGCCCACATCGCGAATCGCCGCGCGCGCCGCCATGGTGCCAAAGGTGACAATCTGGCTCACGGCCTCCTTGCCGTACTTGTCTTTCACATAATCGATCACGCGGTCGCGATTGAGCTGGCAAAAGTCAATATCGAAGTCAGGCATGGACACCCGTTCCGGATTCAGGAAGCGCTCAAACAGCAGGTTGTACTGCAACGGATCCAGGTCGGTAATTTTCAGCGCATAGGCGACCAGCGAGCCGGCACCGGAACCCCGCCCCGGCCCGACCGGGCAACCGTTGTTCTTGGCCCAGTTGATGAAGTCGCCGACAATCAGGAAGTAGCCCGGGAAGCCCATCTTCAGAATGGTGTCGATCTCGAACTCCAAGCGCTCCACATAGGCCGGTCGTTTGCGCTGGCGCAGCGCTTCATCGGGATAAAGACGCGCCAGCCGCGCTTCCAGCCCTTCCAGGGAAGCATGGCGAAAATAGGCATCCATCGGCAGCTGCACACCGTCGACTTCGGGCGTTGGGTAGTTGGGCAACTGGGGCTTGCCCAGCTCGAGCGTGAGGTTGCAGCGCCTGGCAATCTCCAGCGTATTGGCCAGGGCCGATGGCACGTCGGCAAACAGTTGCGCCATCTGTGCCGACGACTTGAAATACTGTTCACGCGTGAATCGGCGCACGCGCCGTGGATTGCCCAGAATTTCGCCTTCGGCAATGCACACGCGCGCCTCGTGGGCCTCGTAGTCCTGTTCAGCGAGAAACTGCACGGGATGGGTTGCCACCACCGGCAATTTGAGCCGGGCCGCCAGCTGCACGGTGGCCACCACATGGCGTGCATCATCCGGACGCTGGGCGCGCTGCAATTCCAGGTAAAAGCGATGGGGAAACAGGCCCGCCAGATGCAGGGCGCAGTCCAGTGCCCGTGCGCCATCACCCTGCACCAGCGCCTGCCCCACGGCGCCGCCCTGCGCGCCCGACAGGGCGATCAGGCCCTGGTTGAGCTCTTGCAGCCATTCGAGCTTGATGATGGCCTGGTCGCGCACCACGTTTTTGGTCCAGGCACGCGTCAGCAGTTCCGACAGATTCAAGTAGCCCTGTCGGTTTTGCACCAGCAGCAGCAGGCGGGCCGCCGCTGCCCCGGCTTCCTTGCCCGGCACCTGCACCCAGACGTCGGCGCCAATCAGGGGTTTGATCCCGGCCTTGCGCGTTTCCTTGTAGAACTTGACCGTTCCAAACAGGTTGCTCAGGTCGGTAATGGCCAGAGCCGGTTGCTGGTCGCGTGCCGCGACCCGAACAATTTCATCAATGCGGTTGGTGCCGTCAACGACTGAAAACTCAGTGTGAATTCTTAAATGGACAAACATGCGCTTCATTTTAGGGCGGGCACCAAACCAGCTTTGGCCTGCTTGCGGCGCCTTGAGGCAGCCCTTGCCTACAATCAGTCACATCAAGCAAAATTTTCAAGCCAAAAAGGGCCGTTGCCCGCATTTGATCCGCCATGCCGTTACAAAAAATTGTTCTTCATGCTGACGCTGGGCCATCACTGCTGGCCCAGCGCTTTCAGCAGGTTCGCGGGCAAACCGAGCGGCTGGCGCAGCCGCTCAGCGCCGAGGACTGCCAGCTTCAGTCCATGCCCGACGCCAGCCCCGTCAAGTGGCACCTGGCTCACGTGACCTGGTTTTTCGAAACTTTTGTGCTGGAAAATTTTGAACCGGGTTTCAAACCCTTTGACGCCAGCTTTCGCGTTTTGTTCAACAGCTATTACAACGGCGTTGGCGACAAGTATCCGCGTCCCAGTCGGGGCCTTGTCAGCCGCCCCTCGCTGGCGCAGGTGCTGGCCTGGCGGGCGCAGGTCGATGCGCGTGTGCTGGACCTGCTGGCGCGTACGGATGATGCCAGTCAGAACGGGGTGACGCAACTGATCACGCTGGGGCTGCAGCATGAGCAGCAGCACCAGGAACTGCTGCTGACCGACATCAAGCATGCCTTGTCCTGCAACCCGCAATGGCCCGCTTACACCCGGCGCCGGCCACTGGCCGACAGCCAGCCCCAACCGGTGCGCTGGCAGCGTTATGGCGGCGGCCTGGTGCATCATGGTTTTGATGCCGCGCAAGATGGCAAGTTTGCGTTTGACAATGAGGAGCCGCGCCACCGCGTGTACATCGCGCCGTTCGAGCTGGCCAGCAGACTGGCTACCAATGGCGAGATGATGGCATTCATTGCCGACGGCGGCTACCAGCGGCCCGAGCTGTGGCTGTCACTGGGCTGGGACTGGGTGCAAGATGCCGGTCAGCACACACTGCCGCTTTACTGGCGGGGGCCTGCCGACAACTACCACCATTTCACGCTGCAAGGGATGCTGAAGGTGGATCCGGACACCCCGGTATGCCATCTCAGCTACTTTGAGGCAGATGCCTTTGCACGCTGGGCCGGTGCACGGCTGCCAACCGAGTTTGAATGGGAGCTTGCTGCCCGCGCTCTGCCTCCCGCTGGCGCGCAGGACGGAAATTTTGCCGAACATTTGGCCTGCCACCCCCTCCCGCAACAGGCAACCAGCCACAGCGCTCCGGCGCAAATGCTGGGTGATGTCTGGGAGTGGACACAGTCCAACTACAACCCGTATCCTGGCTACAAACCATGGGCCGGGCTGGTGGGCGAATACAACGGCAAGTTCATGTGCAACCAGTTTGTGTTGCGCGGTGGCTCGTGCGCCACGCCGCGCAGCCACATTCGCGCAAGCTACCGGAATTTTTTTCCGCCCGCTGCGCAGTGGCAGTTCAGCGGGTTGCGGCTGGCGCGCGACATCTGAAAAAGCGGTGCGAACTACGGGGGTATCAAATCAGTTGCGCTGAAACCTGCCTGCCACCCCAGCCACGCGTTTGCCAAAATTTCGGGCGTTTTCCAGGTCACCTGGCAGCATTTCATTGGCCCCTGCGTCAGTGGGCGACTGCGCGACGGCACCACTGTACGATCCAAGGTAGTTGGCATCGTTGCGCTGGGCCGCCTTGCTGTTGCTGGGTAGCACGCCCTGACTGACCCAGATGCCGCCGTGCTGCATCGCCAGGGTAAACAGGTAATTCAGGGTGGACGCCTTGTCGCCATTGAGCGCCGAGCTGTTGGTGAAGCCGGCAAACAGCTTGTCTTTCCAGGTCTCCGTGTACCAGATCCTGGAAGACGCGTCGGCAAATTTCTTGAACTGCCAGCTGATGTTGCCCATGTAAGTCGGCGAACCCATGATGATGGCATCGGCAGCGTTCAGTGTCTCCCAGCCACCCTCGGGCAGATTGCCATCCGCATCAATGGCAAGCAGCTCCGCGCCAGCACCGTCAGCCACCGCCTGGGCCATGCGCTGGGTGTGCCCATAACCGGAGTGGTAAACCACGACCACTTCTGCCATTTTCATTTTCCTTGAATCAAGGGTTGAAAGTATTCACCCAAAAAAAATCGCTCAACAATGCAACAGCATTGTTGAGCGACATTATCAGGGACCGATTCAGTTGCCGCGCTTGGCGTCAACGCTCCAGTCACCAGCGCCCCAGGCAGCCAGGGTCAGCAAACCACCCACAATGGCCATGTTCTTGAAGAACAGGAGTTGGGTGACCATGATCTGCCCAGCGGGAACGGCCCAGTACTTGTGAAAGAAAAAGCTGGCCACCAGCGTGAAAAAGGCCAACGCCAACGCAGCCCAACGGGTGCCCAAGCCAAAAATAAGCGCCAGTGAGCCGACGATTTCAATCACCAAAGCCACCGCAGTTGCGGCCTCGGGCATCGGAATGCCGCCGGAGGCGGTGTAGCCGACACTTCCCGCAAAGCCTGTCAGTTTGCCCCAGCCCGCAGGCAAAAACATCAGGGCAAAAAGCAAGCGGCCTATCAGCGACAGGGGATTTTTGAGAGAGTCAAGCATAAGGAGTCCTTTGTTAAAAAAATAAACGGAAAAATGATGGATTAAAAAAAATGAGAATGAACCAGTGCTACGAACAAACGCCCATCCCCTCCATGGAACCTGACGGTGCCTCAGGGCGCCAGATCAAATACCAGTACTTCGGCCAATTGGCCATGGGCCAGCTGTAATTGGCTTTCTGACTCCAGCTTGGCGGCATCGCCTTGATGCAGCACCTGCCCATTCACCTCAAGCTGCCCGCGAATCAGGTGCACATAAGTCTTGCGCCGAGGGTCAAGCGGCCACGTGACAGCCTCTTTGCCATCAAACAGGCCCGCATACATCCTGGCGTCAGCATGAATCAGCACCGAGCCCTGCGCGCCATCGGGTGACGCCACCAGTCGCAGCGCGCCACGCTTGTCGGTTTCAGAAAAGGTTTTTTGCTCATAGCTGGGGGCGATGCCGGTCGCATTGGGCTCAATCCATATCTGCAGAAAATGCGTGACCTGCCCTTGCGCATGATTGAATTCGCTGTGCTGCACGCCAGTGCCGGCGCTCATGCGCTGCACATCGCCGGGCGGAATGCCCTTGACGTTGCCCATGCTGTCCTGATGCGCCAGCTCGCCGCTCAGCACGTAGCTGATGATTTCCATGTTTTGGTGACTGTGCGTGCCAAAGCCCTTGCCCGCCGCGATGCGGTCTTCGTTGATGACGCGCAGGTTGCCAAAGCCCATGTGCGCCGGATCGTAGTAACCTGCGAACGAAAAGGAATGGAAAGACTTGAGCCAGCCGTGGTCGGCATAACCGCGTTCGCCGGAAGTTCTGAGGCTGATCATTTGGTGCTCCTTTCAAGGTGCGTCTGCAATACCGCTACTGTAGGCGCCGCAGCGAGTCTGGTGATTGCGTATATTTGATGGCATCATTCAAATTATTTGAACATTCATCATGGCAGTGATCAACAACCCGGTACGAGATGCCCTTACCCCAGAAACCATTGCCCTGGTGGGTGCCGTGCATCGCACCGGAAGCATGGCAGCCGCTGCGCGCGAGCTAGGCGTCGTTCCCAGCGCCCTGACTTACCGTGTTCGCCAAGTAGAAGACGCCCTGGATGTGCTGCTGTTTGACCGCTCATCGCGGCAGGCCAAACTGACCGTGGCGGGCAAGGAACTGCTGCGTGAAGGCAACCGCCTGCTGACAGAACTCGATGCCGTGGCAAACCGCATCAAGCGCGTGGCAACCGGTTGGGAGCCGCAGTTCACCCTGGCCATTGACAGCGTGATCTCCATCACCACGGTGATGGAGTTGTGCGAGGCCTTTTTTGCACTGGCCCCACCCACGCGCCTGCGGATTCGCGAAGAGGCGTTGTCAGGCACGCTGGAGGCGCTCACGTCCGGTCAAGCCGACCTGGCCATTGGCGTTGTCATTCAGCCGAACACCCATGGCAGCGTGCACAGCAAGCCGCTGGGCGCTCTGGACTTCGTCTATGCGGTGGCGCCACATCACCCGCTGGCCACCGCCGTCGAGCCGGTGCCGGACACGGTGATCCAGCAGCACCGCGCCGTTGCGGTTGCCGACTCCGTGCAACATGGCGGCGGTACCACGGTGAACCTTCTGGGTGGCCAGGACGTGTTCACGGTTCCGGGCATGTCCGCCAAGCTCGAAGCCCAGTTGCGCGGCCTGGGCGGCGGATTTTTGCCTGAATACCTGGCCCGGCCGTACATCGTGGCCGGCCGGCTGGTGGTCAAGCAGGTGCAGCGCCCGACGCGCGTGCCGCGAATGAGTTACGCCTGGCGTGACAACGACGCCGGCCAGGGTCGTGCCTTGCAGTGGTGGCTCAAGCAACTGGAAAAGCTGCCGACCCGGGTTGCCTTGCTGGAGCGCCCGCACAGCATTTGATTGAATGCAAGCTGCCGCTGCGTGTAGAGTGCGTTTATGCTTGCACCGGTAACATGAATTGATCCAGCCATTTCATCCACCTCGAAAAGTACAACGACATGCGTAAAAAATCCTCCCCTTCAGCTGATTCCTGGCATCCCCGCCATATAGCCGTGGTGGGTGCCGGCATTGCCGGCATTGCTTGCGCGCGCACCCTGACGCAGGCGGGTCACCACGTGACGATATTCGAGAAAAGCCACTCGGTCGGCGGCCGCATGGCAACGCGGCAAACCGAGTTTGGCGGTTTTGATCACGGCACCCAGTATTTCACCGTTCGTGATGCGCGCTTTGAAAAGGCGCTGGCAACGGCCTCGGGGCTGGTGCGGCCCTGGAGCGCCAACACGGTACGCATCCTGGATGAAGCCGGCCGTGTGGTGGCATCGGCACCGCCGCCCAGCGAGGCGCACTGGGTCGCCACGCCAGGCATGAATGCGCTGGTGCGCCAATGGGCCGCACCGCTGGAGGCTGCGGGCAGCCTGACGCTGCAAACCGAAGTCAGCCGCATCGAGCCCGACAAACTGCACCCGGAACGCTGGCAACTGCAAACGGAAGGCCCGGGTGCTGACAACCGCGTGTATTCCGGTTATGACGCCGTGTTGCTGGCCATGCCCTCACCCCAGGCGCTGGCGTTGCTGCTCAGCTCGCAGCAAGGCAAGACACTGAGGGCAGACCTTGGCCGCGTGAGCGTAGCTCCCTGCTGGACCCTGATGCTGGCGTTTCCGCAAGCCGTGCAGCCCACGCTGGCGCACCTGGGCCCCCAGTGGAACGCTGCACGCAGCACCCACCACCGCATTGCCTGGCTGGCGCGCGAATCGTCCAAGCCCGGCCGTGAGCCAATTGAGCGCTGGACCGTTCAGGCCAGCACCGAATGGTCGCAACGCCATCTTGAAGACGATGCCGAGCGCGTCACGGCCAAGCTGCTCAAGGCTTTCACCGAAGTCACCGGCATCCGCGCGGAGCCTCCCTACGCAGTGGCATACCGTTGGCGTTATGCCCAAACCACCGAACCCCTTGGTAAAACCCACCTCTGGGACCCGAAATCCAGAATCGGTGCCTGCGGCGACTGGTGTCTGGGCCACCGCGTGGAAGACGGTTTTATCTCGGGTCTGGAAATGGCTCTGGCGATTCTTTAACTGCGCGAAGTAACCGGCGTGGAAGCCATTCCTTATAGGGGTCGCTTCGCTCCTTCTCCAACCGGCCCGCTGCATGCAGGTTCGCTGGTCGCGGCACTGGCGAGCTGGCTTGATGCGCACGTCCACGACGGCCAGTGGCTGGTGCGTCTGGAAGACGTGGACACGCCGCGCTGCCTCCCCGGTGCGGACCAAACCATCCTCGCGCAATTGGCCGACTGCGGCCTGCGGCCCGACGAACCGCCGGTTTATCAGACACCGCGCGGCGTGCTGTACCAGCAGGCGCTGGATCAACTCGCGGCTGACGGTTGGGCCTACCCCTGCGGCTGCACTCGGCAAGACATCGAACGGGCGCTGGCCGCCTCAGGGCAGCTCAAGCCGCGCCATGCCGAGCTGGTGTACCCGGGGACCTGTCGTGACGGACTGCATGGCCAGAGCGCGCGTGCCTGGCGTTTTTTTACCGAAAAATACGAAAAAAATCGGGTTTCAGCCGGGATACTACAAACACATTCTGCTGTTCAATCAGCAATGCATGGCACGCCGTCTGCAATGACTGGCAAGCACCTGATAGCGTGGCACGACCGACGGCTGGGAAACCAGACGCAGCATGTCAGCCGGGACGTGGGCGATTTTGTTCTCAGGCGCGCTGACGGTTTCTGGGCCTACCAGTTGGCCGTGGTGGTGGACGATGCCGCGCAAGGCATCACGCACGTTGTGCGCGGTGAAGACCTGGCCGACAACACCGCACGGCAAATCCTGCTGCAAAATGCGCTCGGTCTGCCGACACCGCAGTATCTGCATGTGCCGCTGGTGCTGGGCAGCAACGGCGAAAAGCTTTCCAAGCAAAACGGCGCGCAGGCGCTCGACACCTCACGCCCGCTGGCAGCTCTGAACCAGGCCGCCGCAATGCTGGGTCTGCCCGCTCAAGCAGGATCCGTCCCTGTTGCGCTGGCGGCATGGCTCATGCAGTGGCACAACCTCTGGGCAAGCCCCCGCCACATGCCCATCACGGCACCGGAAGCGCCTGGGTAAGCCAGACTGCCTGCCCCCTCCAGGCGTTATCGAAAGAACCGCACGGCAGCGACGGCGATGGCTGCGCCATGCTCCTGCACAAAGTGGCCGGCCTGGGGCAGGATCACCGGTTCGCCGCAGTCGCGTATGTCTTTCTGCAAGGCCCGCATGACGGGCTCGCCCAGCACCGGATCCTGCGCACCGACGACCATCAGCGTCTGCCCGCTCCAGCGCAAGCGCCAGAATTCGCGCGCCTCGCGCGAAATGGCGGCGCCATCGGAATCCGGGAATTCCGGCACCATGGCCGGAAACACCCGGGTCGCGGCGCGGTGACCTTTATCGGGAAACGGGGCGCTGTAGGCCGCGCATTCTTCAGCGCTCAGGTGCGGATTGCCGCGCGCAAACAGCCGCGCCACATCAAATTCTGGATTGTTCGCGCACATCGCGCGCCAGGCCAGGAAACCGGCGGGCAACGGCACATCACCGCAAGCCAGTGTGGTGTTCATGACCAGCAGACCCTGGTAGCGCTCGGCTGCGGCCATGGGCAGCGTGAGGCCAAGCAGACCACCCCAGTCCTGGACCACCAGCACGATATGGCGCAAATCCAGGCGTTCAACGAATTCGAGAAGGATTTGCCGGTGCGCACGGAAGGTATGAAAGCTGTCTTTCTTGGGTTTGTCGCTCTTGCCAAAACCGATCAGGTCAGGTGCCACCACCCGATGCCCGGCCTGCAAAAAAAATGGAATCATCTTGCGGTACAGATAGCTCCAGGCTGGATTGCCGTGCAGGCATAAATACGTGAGCTTGTCGTCACCACCGAGTCCGCCTTCGTCGAGGTAATGCAGTCGCAGCCCGGCCAGCGAAGGCAGGTCGCTCAGGTAGTTGGGCGTCCAGGGATAGTCCGGCAGCCCATCGAAAACGTTGTCAGGCGTGCGCAGCGCGTCATCGCGCAGCGGGTGGTTCATCTGGCTCACCTGGCGTTGTTCAGTGCGTCGCAACCGGAAAAAATCCCGCAGCAGCGCGCCACACTCGGCAGCCATCACCCCACCTTGCAACTCGGTCTGGTGGTTCAGTGGCGCTTGCGCAAACAGGTTGATGACGGAACCAGCCGCGCCGGTCTTGGGATCGGGCGCGCCAAACACCACGCGCTTGAACCGAGCCTGCAGCAGGGCGCCGCTGCACATGGCGCAGGGCTCAAGCGTGACAAACAGCTCGCAGTCATCAAGCCGGTAGTTGCCCAGTACCTGCGCCGCGGCGCGCAATGCCACAATCTCGGCGTGAGCTGTTGGGTCGCACCCGTCAATCGGTCCGTTGCGACCGCTGGCAATGACTTCACCGCGCCGCACCACCACCGCACCAACCGGAACTTCTCCCACCGCCGCAGCTTGACGGGCCTGTGCAAGGGCCGCTTGTATGAAGTCGGCATCACCCATGAATGCTTCTCTTTTTATAGCTTACTGCCCATGCTCTATTTGGACTAGATGAACTTTTTACTATTTTACTGATCATCCGGCATGGGGCGCGACTGCTGCATCGCGCTTTCCAGCTTCTGGCGGAACTGCTGTTGGATTTGCTGGCTTTGCTGCTGGGGCGTCGAGCCCACGGCAGAGGTTGGCATCAAGGGTGCGGAGGACAACTGCTTTTTAACCAGCACGCCAACAATGACCAATACCAGCAATAGACCCACGACGCTGAACAATGCCCGCATGTCAATTCTCCTTGCCGGGTTGAGGTGTCGGGCTCATTCCCAGCCGATCCATCCATGCGGCCAGCGCGCACTCATTTTCAGTGCCAGCGGCATAGAGGGCTTTCATCACGCCAAAGGACTCGGGTCGGTGCTGGTTGATTTTGAGCTTGCACTGCAGGTCGGTCACCCGTAGCTCAAACGCAACAATGCCTGCCAGCATTTTCTGGACAAACTCTTCATCCAGGCCGCGCCACTGTTCGGCATAGGTCGGCTCGTGGTCCGAGATCAGTTTTTTAAGCAGCTGGTCCTTGGCCAGCGGCTCTTGAATCAAGCTGGCCTGCACGGTGCAATGCACGGCCAGGTAGTTCCAGCTTGGCACCCGCGCCAGGTCAGGATAGACCTTGGGCGACAGATAGGCATGTGGCCCGAGAAAAGTCACCACGGCCTGCGAGCGCGTTTGTAAATGACGCCAATGCGGATTGGCTTTGGCGACATGGCCCAGCAACATCCATTGAGCCTGTTCCGGGCCTTCCTGCGCACCTTGCTCCAGATGCAGCGGCAGATGGGTCACATAAGGAAGGCCCGCATCATCCACGCTGATCAGACTGGCAAAGGGGTACTCTTTAATCAGCGCGGCGGCCTGCGCGTGATCGCCTTTGAATTGGGGTGGGAGGTACATGGCCTGAAGCATAGACCAAAAACAGGAGCTTCAAACCTTGGTCGCTGCCAGTGCAAAGGCCCACAAGCCTTCCGGGGTCGCGGCTGGGCCCATTTCAGTCAGCCATGCCACCTGCACCGACAGGGAAATTTCAAGCCTGAGTTTGCTGCCCGGCAGATCCACGGTGGCGTTGGGGGAAGTCAACCGGGAAAGCTCTTGCTCCAGCAGCAGCGGCGAAACGCAAGGGACCAGTGCACAGAAGTCCTGCGACCCGAGACGCGCCAGTGCGCCCTGCAGCGGCAGGCGCTGGCGCAGCACCTGCGCGAGCAATTGCATGACAACATCCTGACTGGAGGAGTTTGCGGCGGTCACCGCTTGCAAATTATTGACATGCAGGTGACAAACCGCCAGGTCGGTTCCATTAACGCGGGCATCGTTGAAACCCAACGCCAGCAGTTCCCGAAAGCCCCGGATATTCCAGCAACCGGTCAGCGGATCCAGCGCACCCTTGCGCTGGAGGGCACTCAGGCGCATCAGCAGCCTGTTTTGCAGGCTCGACAGGACATTGACCTTGAGCTCAGTCTCGGTCATATGGGCCAGATCACTGAGCGCCTCAAAGTCTTCAGCACCATAGGTGCGCGGCATCGTGTCCATCACGCACAGTGCGCCGACCGTCACCCCGGCTGCAATTTCAAGCGGCCAGCCGAGGTAAGACCGGATGCCCGGCGGCCCGATTACCAGCGGATTATCCGAAAAATTGGGGTCACGCCAGGTATCGGGAACGAAAAAAGGCCGGCTAAAGGCGACCAAATGGCCACAAAATGAAATGTCGCGCGGCGTGTGTGCCACTTCAAGGCCCTGCACGGAGCGGAACCACTGCTCATCCTGCTCAACGATGGAAATCAGGGCCATCGGCACCTGCAGCAGGCGCTTGGCGGTTCGGGTAATCCTGTCGAAGCGCTCTTCGCGCGGCGCATAGGCGCAATTGGCCGAACGCAGGGCGTACAAGCGCGCAATATCGTTTTCAGGAATGGGAGCGGCCAGCATGGGACAAGTATCAATCAAATGACAATTCCAGTCACTTTCCGAGCTTACTCGGTCCCCGCGCTATTTGGCGCTACCCCTACTCCCACTCGATTGTTGCCGGCGGTTTGCTGCTCACGTCGTAAGTGACGCGGTTGATGCCGCGCACTTCGTTGATGATGCGGCCCGAGACCTTTTTGAGCAGTGCGTAGGGCAGCTCGGCCCAGTCGGCCGTCATAAAATCGCTGGTTTGCACTGCGCGCAGCGCCACCACGTACTCGTAGGTGCGGCCATCACCCATCACGCCCACGCTTTTCACTGGCAAAAATACCGTGAACGCCTGACTGGTCAGCTCATACCAGGTTTTGCCCGTCGCAGGGTCCTTGAAGTTGTGCAGCTCTTCGATAAAGATCGCGTCGGCCCGGCGCAGCAAATCTGCGTACTCTTTCTTGACTTCGCCAAGAATACGCACCCCCAGACCTGGTCCAGGGAAGGGATGGCGATAGACCATGTCATGCGGCAAACCGAGCGCCACGCCCAGCTCACGCACTTCATCTTTAAATAGCTCGCGCAAGGGTTCCAGCAGCTTGAGCCCGAGTTGCTCGGGCAGGCCGCCCACGTTGTGGTGACTCTTGATGGAAACCGCTTTTTTGCTTTTGGCGCCGCCCGACTCGATCACGTCAGGGTAAATTGTTCCTTGGGCCAGCCATTTCGCGCCTTTGTAGGCACCGTCCAGGCCAGCCTTAAGCCGCGCCGCTTCCGCCTTGAACACCTCGACAAACTCGCGACCAATAATCTTGCGCTTGGCCTCGGGGTCGCTCACGCCGGCGAGGTGACCCAAAAACTGGTCCGCGGCATCGACACGGATCACCCTGGCGTGCAGCTTGCCGACAAACATGTCCATCACCATGTCGCCTTCGTTCAGGCGCAGCAGGCCATGATCGACAAACACGCAGGTGAGCTGCTCGCCAATGGCGCGGTGAATCAGTGCCGCTGCAACCGAAGAATCGACGCCGCCCGACAAGCCGAGAATGACCTCTTCGTCGCCGACCTGCTGGCGAATTTTTTCGACGGCTTCACTGACGTAGTCACCCATGACCCAGTCAGGGCGCGCACCGCAGATATCCAGCACAAAGCGCTCCAGAATGGCCTTGCCCTGGGTGGTGTGCGTGACTTCGGGGTGAAACTGCACGGCGTAATACTTGCGTTCTTCGTCGGCCATGCCGGCAATCGGGCAGGACTCGGTGGACGCCATGAGCTTGAAGCCGGGCGGCATTTCGGTCACGCTGTCGCCATGGCTCATCCAGACGTTGAGCATGCCGTGACCTTCGGGTGTGGCGAAGTCCTGGATACCATCAAAAAGCCGGGTGTGGCCGCGCACCCGCACCGCAGCGTGACCGAATTCGCGCTTGTGTCCGCCTTCGACCTTGCCGCCGAGCATGGCGGCGATCGCGTACATGCCAAAGCAGATGCCAAGCACCGGAATGCCCAGTTCAAACACCGCCTGCGGCGCACGCAGCGTTTCGTCTTCCCACAGGCTGGCGTGGCTGCCAGAAAGAATCACACCTTTTAAATTTCCATCTTTGGCATAGTCGCGCACCCAGTCGTCTGTTACATCGCAGGGATGGACTTCGCAAAATACGCGCGCTTCGCGAATGCGGCGGGCAATCAGCTGGGTAACCTGGGAGCCAAAATCGAGGATAAGGATTTTCTGATGAGACATAGAGTTAGCTGGCTCGTAGCGGTAGCGCCGGGCCGACCCAAGCAGGTTCAGCCCCTTCGGAGGGAAGCGCAGTACACGAAGTGACAAGCGTGGGGGCCCGCTTCGCCGCCGGGGCGTTCCAAAGCGAAGTAGCCCCCTCGGGGAGCAGAGAGCTACACAAAGTGAGCGAACGTGGGGGCACCATCTATTATTCTGCCCGGTAGTTCGGCGCTTCCTTGGTGATCTGCACGTCATGGACATGGCTTTCGCGGATGCCGGCGCTGGTGATCTCGACAAACTCGGCCTTGTTGCGCATGTCTTCAATGGTGGCGCAGCCGCAATAACCCATGCTGGCCCGCAAGCCGCCAGCCATCTGGTAAACGATGGTGACCATCGAGCCCTTGTAGGGAACGCGGCCCTCAATGCCTTCAGGCACCAGCTTGTCGGCATTCGGGTTGCCGGTACTCGACTCCTGAAAGTAGCGGTCGGCACTGCCCTGCTGCATGGCTCCGATGCTGCCCATGCCGCGGTAGCTCTTATAGCTTCGGCCCTGGTACAAAATGACTTCGCCGGGCGCCTCTTCGGTGCCGGCAAACATGCCGCCCATCATCACGGTGCTGGCACCGGCGGCGATAGCCTTGGCAATGTCGCCGCTGTAGCGAACGCCACCGTCGGCAATCAGCGGAACGCCGCTGCCACGCAGGGCCATTGCGACACTGTCAATCGCCATAATCTGCGGCACCCCCACGCCCGCGACGATGCGGGTGGTGCAGATACTGCCTGGGCCAATGCCAACTTTTACTGCGTCGGCCCCGGCCTCTACCAGCGCCAATGCGGCGGCACCGGTGGCAATATTGCCGCCTATCACGTCGATCTGCGGATAATTCTTCTTGACCCAGCGCACACGCTCAATGACGCCATGGCTGTGGCCATGGGCCGTATCAACCACGATGGCATCCACGCCAGCCCGGACCAGCGCTTCGACGCGCTCTTCCGTCCCTTCGCCAACGCCGACCGCGGCACCCACGCGCAGGCGGCCCGAGGCGTCGCGTGCGGCATTGGGAAAATTGGTTTGCTTGGTAATGTCCTTGACCGTGATCAGACCTTTGAGTTCAAAGTCGTCGTTGACCACCAGCACGCGTTCGAGCTTGTATTTGTTGAGCAGGGCCTTGGCTTCAGCGGCAGAAGTGCCCTCCTTGACTGTGATCAGTTTTTCGCGCGGCGTCATGATCTGGTGAGCCTTGACGTCGTAACGGGTTTCAAAGCGCAGGTCGCGACTGGTCACGATGCCTACCACTTTGCCACCGTCACACACCGGAAAACCAGAGATGCCGAGTTGCTCGGACAGCTCAAGAATCTGCAACACGGTGTGCTCCGGCGTGATGACCACGGGATCGCGGACCACGCCTGACTCGTAGCGCTTGACCTTGGCCACCTGGGCAGCCTGCTGCTGCGGTGTCAGATTTTTATGAATGATGCCAATGCCGCCTTCCTGGGCGATGGCAATCGCCAGCCGACCTTCGGTCACCGTATCCATGGCGGCCGATACAAGCGGCAGGTTCAACTGAATATTTCGGGAAAACTGGGTGGAGAGCGAGGCGTCCTTGGGCAGGACCTGGGAGAACGCTGGCACCAATAACACGTCGTCGAAGGTGAGCGCTTTGCCGAGTAGGCGCATAGGGAAAGCTCCAAATGGCCGATTGTAACCTTGCCGCCTGAACCCGCCGCGCCTGCTGCCGACCCGCGGGCGTTGCACCCAGAATGCAAAAAGCATGCTTTACCACCCGCTTTGCGGGAAATTGCATCGCCCCGCGCTACACTGGCGAAATGGACTTCAAACTCGCGTCAAGAACCCTTGTTTTGACCCTCGTTGGTGGGTTATTTTCCCTCACCGCGATGGCCCAATGGCAATGGATCGACAAGGATGGCCGCAAGGTCTTCAGCGACCGTGCGCCACCCACCGACATTCAGGAAAAAAACATCCTCAAACGCCCTGGTCGAACCAATCAGTTGCCGATTACGTTGGCCGGTGAGAGCATGGCCAATTCCCCCGCCAAAGCAGCCTCCGCCCCATTGTTCACAGCCAGCGCTCCCAGGTTGTCAGGCAAGGACGCACAACTTGAAGCGAAGAAAAAACAGGCCGAAGAGGAAGAAGCCACCCAAAGAAAAGTGGAAGAAGAAAAACAGGCAAAAGCCAGAGCCGACAACTGCGACCGCGCCAAAAAAGGTCTGGCCAGCTTTCAGTCGGGCGTCCGGATTTCCGTTATCAACGCCACGGGCGAGCGCGAGTTCATGGATGACAATGCCCGTGCGGCAGAGACAAAGCGCCTTCAGGGTATCGCAGACAGCGACTGCAAATAAGCTCTGGCGCAGGCAAGCGATGTCGCTTCAGTACCCGGCTTTGGCCCCAGCGCGAGTTCTGGTGAACAAACCGGCTGTTTTCACACCCTGGCGGTTAAACCGTTCGCGCCGCGCAACTTTGGGATCCACCTGCAAACCACGGTAAATTTCCACCCGGTCCAAGTTGTTCAGCACATGCGTCAACCCGTTCTTTTGGCCCCAAATTCCAGTCTTCAGACAGGCCGCCTGCAATTCCGGAAATTCCTTAAGCACACCGCACGCCGAAATCGCCTGCGCGACCGTGCTGCCCAAAGCAAGCTCCATCACCCATTCACAAACCCGCCGGGGTCCGGGCGAATAGACCAGAGATATTTTCACGAAGTCACCCACCTTCAACCCTCGCCATAAACCTGAGACGCCCGTTTGACAAAGGCATCGACCAGGCTGCCAGCAATCCTGTCAAACACCGGTCCGACCAGCGCCGCCAGCGCCACATTGTCGAAGCCATAACGCAAGACGAGCTCGACCTTGCAGGCACGCTGGGTGCCATCGCCCAGCGGGTAAAAGTGCCAGTCGCCATCCAGCCTTGAAAACGGCCCATCAACCAGTTTGAGACTGACGCGGCGGTCTTTTTCGTGGACGTTGCGCGTGGTGAAGCTTTGCGTCAGTCCAGCAATGGACAGACCCACCTCGGCCGTCATGCCCAGTTCGGTTTCTTCAAGGACCGAGGCCCGGTTGCACCAGGGCAAAAACTGCGGATAGCTGGCCACATCGGTGACCAGCGAAAACATTTCCGCGGCGCTGTACCAGATGAGGACGGACTTGTGAACGGTTTTCATACAATCGTTGATTCGGCTGATTGTATTAGTCCCCACCGCCCTTACCTCTTAGCCATGGCCACTAAAGAAGCATCCTCCTCCAAAAAATCAGCCGCGGCCTCATCCGGCAAAACTTCCGCGAAGGCCGCAGCTGCGGCCGTACGCATTGCCGACAACAAAAAAGCCACTTTCAACTACCAGATTGAAGAACGCTTTGAGGCCGGCATGGTGCTCGAAGGCTGGGAAGTGAAATCCGTGCGCGAAGGCAAGGTGCAGCTCACTGACGGCTATGTGGTGATCCGCAACGGCGAGCTCTTCCTTATCGGTTGCCAGATCAATCCGCTGGGCACCGCCTCGACCCACGTCCGCCCGGATGCCGTGCGGACCAAGAAGCTGCTGATGCACAAGGACGAAATTCGCCGGCTGATTGGCAAGGTCGAGCAAAAGGGTTTCACCCTGGTGCCGCTGAACATGCACTGGAAGGCGGGCAAGGTGAAGTGCGAGATTGGTCTGGCCAAGGGCAAGGGCGAGCATGACAAGCGCAACACCATCAAGGACCGCGAAGGCAAACGCGAGGTCGAACGCGTCATGAAATCCAGAAACCGCTGAGGAACACTGGCTACAAGCCGTGCATCGGGTGCGCCTCGGCGGACCAGGGACTTTCAAAGAACGCTGCCACCATGGCGGGCGTCACTTCCTCGATGTGCGCCGGCTTCCAGCGTGGTTTGTAGTCCTTGTCAATGGCCAGTGCGCGGATGCCTTCAACCGCCTCGCTCCGCGTGCCGGGTTGCACATGAAAGCAGTGGTGCATCATGCAGCGTTCCATGCGCAACTCATCGGCCAACGTCATGGTGCGGGCGCGGCGAATCTGCTCCAGCGTTACATGCAACATCAGGGGCGAGCGCTTGCGTAAGGTGGCCGCCACCCGGTGCGACCAGTCACTGCTTGCTGCTTCCAGCGCCTTGACTATCTGCGTCATCGAAGGCTGCGAAAAGTATTCATCCAATTCAGCTTCAGCCAAATACGCCCCCCCACTATCAGCCCCCAAATGCGCAGCAATCCAGGCATCCACTTCCGCGCCATCCCGAAAAGTGCAGCCTGCCAGCGCGTCCCATAGCGCAGGTAAACGGGCCGCCTCCAGCCTGACATCTGCCAGGCCAAAGCGGATGGCGTCGTCGGCACCGATGATGTCACCGGTCAGCGCCAGGTACTCGCCAACATGACCCGGGCAATGGCTCAGGAAATAACCACCGCCAACATCGGGGAACAACCCGATGTTGGTCTCTGGCATGGCCATCTTGGTGTGCTCGGTGACGATGCGAACGCTGGCACCCTGGCCAATACCCATGCCGCCACCCATAACAATACCGTCCATGAAAGCAATGAAGGGTTTTGAATAGCTGTGAATCAGGTGGTTGAGGGTGTATTCCGTGGTGAAAAAATCGTCCAGCGCCGGGTCTGCAGCCAATGCGGCCTGATGAAAAAAACGGATATCGCCGCCAGCGCAAAAACCACCAAAAAGGCTCTCCGGGCTGCCCGGGCGACCCACCTTGTTGGTGCCGCGAATCGCCACGACCTGCACCGCCGGATCATCGCGCCAGCTCCGCAGAGTGGCCAGCAGTTCGCGCACCATCGGCAGCGACAGCGCATTGAGTGCCTTGGGCCGATTCAGGGTCATCAGCCCGACGCTGCCGCGCCGCTGCACAACCAGTTCGCTTTTTATCTCAGTATTGACAGCCTCTACATGCACGATCTTCGCCTCCATCCAACCAGTTCATTGGCCACCAGCGCGCCAATCACCAGCGCACCGCCAGTCAGCACATTCGGGCCGGGCACTTCGCCCGCGCCCAACCATGCCAGCAAAATACCAAAAATCACTTCAAGCAGCCCCAGCAGCGCCACTTCCGGTGCCTTGAGCACCCGGGCACACAGCACCAGCAGCACGCAGGGAATGGCCAGTTGAAACAGCCCGAGCAGGGCCAGCAAGCCGATGTCGTGCGGCGTGGCCGCGAGAGGGAAAGACAGCGGCAAGGTCACCAGTGTCGAAATCACGGCTCCCAGCAGCACGGCCGGAACCAGGTCGATGTTGCGGCCCTGCGCGCGGCTGTGCTGCACCACTGTCCAGTTGCTGGCGGCAGCCAGCGGCACCATCAGGGCCACCAACGTGCCACCGAAGTTGCTGGCAAAGTCCAATTTTCCGGCATACATCCATGCAATTCCGACACTTGCCGTTGCAATGGCAACCCAGGTGCGCCCCGGAATGCGGTAGCCGTTGACAACGCGGGCCAGCAAGGCGGTAAATAACGGGCCGAGTGACAGGGTAATCAGCACATTGGCCACAGTGGTGAGTGTCAGCGCCACCATGAAAGCGGTAAACATCACACTCCAGCACACGCCGGACAGCCACAGCGCCAGACCGGCGTGGCGAATTCGCGTGAACACCACCCGTCCCTGAAAAAATGGCAGTATCACCAGCAACGAGAGCACCGTGAAAAAACTGCGCCAGAAAGTGATCTCAAAACTGTGGGCCGCCTCAAGACGGCGCGTGACCACACCTGCGACGGACCACAACAGGGTCACCAGCACCATCAAGGCAACCGCCCGGGAATGCGTCAGCTTCATGGCACAGCAAAACCCTAAACGGACCCAGCCCGCGCGCGCCGAACGCCGTCCTGCGAGGCTTTACAGCGTGCGCAGCATAGGGCCGTCTCAAGCAAGCACAGCCCCCTCGAGGGACCGCCCAGCACACCAAATAACAAGCGCGGGGACAAGTTAACGGCCCGCACGCTTGCGCTCATGCTCTTTCAGGTAGCGCTTGCGCAGCCGGATGGATTTTGGCGTGATTTCAACCAGCTCATCGTCTTCAATGAACTCGACCGCGTATTCCAGACTGAGTTGAATCGGCGGCGTGATCTTGATCGCGTCTTCCTTGCCGCTGACGCGGAAGTTGGTGAGCTGCTTCATGCGCACGGCGTTGACTACCAGATCGTTGTCGCGGCTGTGAATGCCGACGATCATGCCTTCATAAACCGGATCTCCCGCCTTGACAAACATGCGGCCGCGATCATCGAGCTTGCCCAGCGCGTAGGTGACGATTTCACCATCATCCATGCTGATCAGCACCCCCGACTTGCGGCTTTCAATCTCGCCCTTGTAAGCCTCGTAGCCGTCAAAGATGTTGCTGGCCAGACCGGTGCCACGCGTCAGGTTCAAAAATTCATTCTGGAAACCAATCAGCGCGCGCGCGGGGATGCGGTATTCGAGGCGGGTGCGGCCACGACCGTCCGGTTCCATGTTGAGCAGCTCGCCCTTGCGCAAACCCAGCGCCTGCATCACGCCGCCCTGGTGCTCGTCTTCCACATCCACCGTCAGCAGCTCGATCGGCTCATGGCGTTCGCCATTGACTTCCTTGAACACCACGCGAGGCTTGGAAACGGCCAGTTCGTAACCTTCGCGCCGCATGTTTTCCAGCAGGATGGTCAGGTGCAATTCACCCCGTCCCGACACCTCGTAAATGCCTTCTTCGTCGGTATCGCGCACGCGCAGGGCCACATTGGCCTGCAGCTCCTTGTCAAGGCGGTCACGCAACTGGCGGCTGGTGACAAACTTGCCCTCGCGGCCGGCCAGCGGCGAGTTGTTGACGCAAAAATTCATGGTCAGCGTTGGCTCGTCAATCTTCAGCATCGGCAGCGGAACCGGGTTGAGCGGGTCGGTCAGCGTGACGCCAATGTTGACCTGCTCGATCCCGCTGATCAAAACGATCTCGCCCGGTCCTGCCTCGGTAGTTGCCACACGTTCCAGACCATCAAATGTCAGGATTTGCTGGACCTTGGCCTTGCTCGATTTGCCGTCCGGACCTTCCATGACGAGCACTTCCTGGTTGGTCTTGATCGTTCCCTGGGTGATACGGCCCACGCCGATACGGCCCACGTAGGTCGAGTAGTCGAGTGAGCTGATCTGCAGTTGCAATGGCGCCGCCGGATCGCCAGTGTTGGCAGGCACATGCTTGAGCACCGTGTCAAACAGCGGCGAAAGATCCTTGCCCCACTGCTCGCCGGGCTCACCTTCTTCCAGCGTCGCCCAGCCGTTCAGGCCGGAGGCATACACCACGGGAAAATCAAGTTGTTCTTCGGTGGCGCCCAGCTTGTCAAACAGGTCAAAGGCGGCATTGATGACATAGTCTGGCCTGGCCCCGGGACGGTCCACCTTGTTGACCACCACGATCGGCTTGAGACCCAGCGCCAGCGCTTTTTTTGTCACAAATCGGGTTTGCGGCATCGGGCCTTCGACCGCGTCAATCAGCAGCATCACGCCATCGACCATCGACAGCGCGCGCTCAACCTCACCGCCAAAATCGGCGTGGCCGGGCGTATCGACAATATTGATGTGTGTGCCCTGCCAGGTTACGGCACAATTTTTGGCCAGAATGGTGATGCCACGCTCTTTTTCAAGGTCGTTGTTGTCCATCACGCGCTCGGCAACTTTTTCGTTGCTGCGGAAGGTGCCCGACTGGCGCAGCAGCATATCCACCAGGGTGGTTTTCCCATGGTCAACGTGGGCGATGATGGCGATGTTGCGAATTTGTTTGTGACTCATGCTTGACTTTCTGGAGACTTGGGAATTGCGGTACGGGGTTAATGTTGAAAAGGGAAACTGCCGACGCCGAATGGCACGGCCGTAAAGCTTTCTGGGAAAACCGGGGTGGTTTGCAGGATGTCCTGTATTTCAATCGGGCTCAGCAGACGCTGGGGAATCAGCTCATCAGCTGTGACATGGGCCGAACCCAAAAAAGCTCGCGGCTCAGCGCCATACACCTGCACCAGCGGCGCGTCAGGGCCCCACTGGCCGGGTCCACCGCGGCGGCGCAGGCCACTCAAAAACCGTCCTGCATTGTCGGCGTCCAATGTGACCGTCGGGAACGCGGCCACCAGTGACTGCACCGGCAGCAGGCAGGCTTCGCGCTGCGCCTCGGTCATGGCCCCCAGCGCGGGCAAGCTCACACACTGCGCTGCGCTGAAGCCACCCGTCTCCAGCCGCCGCAACGCACCCAGATACGCGCCGCAGCCGAGCGCCTCTCCAATGTCTTCGCCCAACGTGCGAATATAGGTACCCTTGCTGCAGCTTACTATGATTTTAATAGTTGCTTGTGCAGGTAAATTATTAGCCAGAGCCATATTCAGTTTGTAAATCGTGATGTAACGCGCTTCCCGCTCCACGTCTTGCCCCTGGCGCGCATATTCGTAGAGCGCCTTGCCGTCTTTCTTGAGTGCCGAATACATCGGCGGCACTTGCGTTTGTGGGCCAGTAAAGCGCTCCGTCATGGCCTGCAGCAGCTCGGGCGTAATCATCGGCACCGGGCGCATCTCAATCACGTCACCCTCGGCATCGCCGGTGCTGGTTTTCTGCCCCAGCAACAGCGTCGCCTCATAGGTTTTGTCGGCATCGAGCTGAATCTGGCTGAACTTGGTGGCCGCGCCAAAGCACAGCGGCAGCACGCCGGTGGCCAGTGGATCAAGCGTACCGGTATGACCGGCCTTGTCGGCACGCAGCAACCATTTGACCTTTTGCAGCGCCTGATTGCTCGACAGTCCCAGCGGCTTGTCGAGCAGCAGCACGCCATGCACGGGACGTCGCTGAATCTTTTCGCGGTGAGAGGAGGTTTGCGTCATAAGGTTTCGACAGGCTCAACGCGAACGGCTTTGCCACACGCGGTAGATACCGTTCACCCTGAGCCTGCCCGAGGGGAACGGTACGCTTCAGTCGTCCTGGGCGCGGGAAGAAACCGCCTTGGCGATCAGAGCGTTCAGGTCTGCCGCACGTTCGATAGTGCGGTCAAACTGGAAATGCAGTGTTGGCACCGTGTGGATCATCAGGCGCTTGAACAAGCCATTGCGCAAAAAACCGGCGGCCTGATTGAGCGCGACTTCGCACTCCTTCGGGTCGCCGACCAACACGCTGAAAAACACCTTGGCATGCGCGTAATCAGGCGTGACTTCCACTGCCTGAATCGTCACCATTCCCACCCGCGGATCTTTCAGTTCGCGCGCGATCAACTCGGTCAGATCGCGCTGGATCTGATCGGCAACACGAAAGCCGCGATTGGGGGTGGATGACTTTTTACGCATGGAATTGCACAAGGATGGGGGGTCTGAACGGCGGACCGTCTCAGAGCGTACGCGCAACCTCTTTGATCTCGAAGAACTCCAGCACATCACCTGCTTCAATGTCGTTGTAATTCTTGATGTTCAGGCCGCACTCAAAGCCTTCCTTGACTTCCTTGGCGTCGTCCTTGAAACGCTTGAGCGAGTCGAGTTCTCCGGTGAAAATCACGATGTTCTGGCGCAGCAGGCGAAGCCGTGCGGAGCGACGGACCACGCCCGAAGTGACCATGCAACCGGCAATCGAGCCAATCTTGCTGACCTTGAACACCTGGCGAATCTCGGCAGTCCCGATGACTTCTTCCTTCTTGTCGGGCGTGAGCATGCCAGACATGGCGGCCTTGAGATCGTCCACTGCATCATAGATGATGTTGTAGTAGCGAATATCAACACCGTTGTTCTCGGCTTGCTTGCGCGCCAGCGCATCGGCGCGGGTGTTGAAGCCAATCACCACGGCCTTGGATGCAATGGCCAGGTTGACGTCGGATTCTGAAATACCACCGACACCCGAATACACCAGTTGAACCTTGACCTCGTCGGTCGATAGTTTAAGCAGCGACTGCGCCAGCGCTTCCTGCGAACCCTGCACATCGGCCTTGATGATGATGGGCAGCATCTTGACTTCACCCGCAGCGATGTCAGAGAACATGTTCTCCAGCTTGGCAGCCTGCTGCCTGGCCAGCTTGGTATTGCGGAACTTGCCGGCACGGTAAGTGGCAATTTCACGAACACGACGCTCGTCGGTCATGACCATGAAGTCATCACCGGCCTGCGGAACTTCGGTCAAGCCCTGGATTTCCACCGGAATGGAGGGGCCGGCGCTCTTGATGGGTTTGCCGTTTTCGTCAAGCATGGCACGCACGCGGCCATAGGTCGAACCAGCCAACACCACATCACCGGCCTTCAGTGTGCCCGACTGCACCAGCACTGTGGCAACCGGGCCGCGGCCCTTGTCGAGTTGGGCCTCAATCACCAGGCCCTTGGCCAGGGCATCAACGGGCGCCTTGAGTTCCATCACTTCAGCCTGCAGCAGCACCTGCTCGAGCAGGGTGTCAATCCCTTGGCCCGTATGGGCAGAGACCGGCACAAAGGGCGAATCACCGCCAAACTCTTCGGGTACCACCCCTTCGGTCACCAACTCGCCCTTGACGCGCTCCAGATTAATCCCTGGCTTGTCGATCTTGTTGATGGCCACCACGATGGGAACGCCAGCTGCCTTGGCGTGCATGATGGCCTCCCTGGTTTGGGGCATCACGCCGTCATCGGCTGCCACCACCAGAACCACAATATCGGTGGCCTGGGCCCCGCGGGCACGCATGGCCGTGAAGGCTTCATGGCCTGGGGTATCCAGGAAGGACACCATGCCGCGCGGCGTTTCAACGTGGTAGGCGCCAATGTGCTGGGTAATCCCGCCAGCTTCACCAGCAGCCACCTTGGTGCGGCGAATGTAATCCAGCAATGAGGTTTTGCCATGATCCACGTGACCCATGACGGTCACCACCGGGGCTCTGGGAAGCGCCTCGGCTTGCTGGCCCTGCACGTCCTCGTCGGTGAACGCTTCTGGATCATCCAGCGCGGCGGTGATCGCCTTGTGGCCCATTTCTTCCACCAAAATCATGGCAGTGTCCTGGTCCAGCGGCTGGTTGATGGTGACCATCTGACCGAGCTTCATCAGGTGCTTGATCACTTCGGAAGACTTGACGCTCATCTTGTGCGCCAGCTCCGCCACGGTAATGGTTTCAGGGACGTGAACCTCAAGTACCTTGAATTCGGTCGGGGCGACAAAAGTCGACTCAGGGCGTGCCTCGCGGCCGGAACTGCGACGACCGCGCGGGCCGGCGCGGAAGTTGCCGCGTCCTGGCACCACCGGAGCCCCACGGCTCGGAATGCCTTTCTTCTTGGCCGCGTCATCTTTCCAGGTTGAAGACAGGTTTTCCGACTTGACTTCCTTTTTGCCGACAGCGCCCGGGGCCGCAGCGGAACCTGGAGCGCCCGGCTTGGCTGCTCCCGGCTTGGTTGCACCCGGTTTGACGGCCGCGCCCGGTACCACGACCGGTTTGTGCAAGGTACCCTTGACGGCAGCTTTCGGGTCGACATGGGGCACCAGCACGCGCTTGGGCGCAGACAGCATGGCCCGAATGTCCGCAGCTTCGGCTTCAGCCTTGCTGCGACGCTCCTGCAGATCCTGGGCTTTAGCGGCATCGGCCTGGAACTCGGCGGTCGCCTTGGCCTTGACGGCTGCAAGCGCTGCTGCCGCTGCGGGGGCTTTGCTGGCCTTTTCCTGCGCCACTGCATCAGCCGCTGCGGCTGCGGCTTCAGCTGCTTCGGGCTGGGCTACCTCTTTGGTTCTTCTGGAACTGGGCTTGGCTTTTTTGGCTGCTTCAGCGGCTTGGGCCGCCTCGGCGGCAGCCTGGGCAATTTTCGCCGCAGCCTCCCGTTCGAGCTCGCGCGCTGCCTCTTTGGCATCCTGCTCTTCTCGCAAACGGCGCTTTTCCGTCAGCTCTTGCTCCTGACGGCGCAGCAATTCGGCATGCCGATTGGCTTCTTCTTCACGGCGAATCAGTTCGGTGTCATCAACCACTGGCGGCGGCGTGGCAGTAACCACGGGCGGCACCTCTTCGACAGGCAAGTCGGCGCCATCCTCGCGTTTGACGAACGTGCGCTTCTTGCGGACTTCCACCTGGATGGTGCGGGCCCTGCCGGTGGCATCAGCCTGCTTGATTTCACTGGTGGATTTTTTCACCAGCGTGATTTTCTTGCGCTCAGCCGTGACAGTGCCATGGCTGGCCTGCAGATAACCAAGCAATTTTTGCTTGTCAGCTTCGGACAGAGGATCGCTGGCCTGCGTCTTGGCGACACCTGCGCTGGTCAATTGCTCGATCAGGACAGTGGTGGATTTATTCAGTTCAGCTGCGAATTGAGCGACGGTAATGGTACTGGACATATTTGGTTTTCCTGCTGGCCTCCATGATCATTGCTCTGGGGTCGCTGCAGGTGCAGCGACCTTTGGAGCGTCATCGGTAAACCAATGCGCGCGCGCGGTCATGATCAGGGCCTTTGCTTCGTCCTCGGACTGGCCGGTGATCTCTATGAGTTCGTCCACAGCCAGATCGGCCAGATCGTCACGTGTATGGACACCTGCTTCGGTGAGTTTGGCAATCAGCTCGGGGATGATGCCTTCAACGTCGCGCAGTTTCTGCGAAACACCTTCAACCTTTTCTTCCTGTGCTATTTCCATCGTGAGAAGAGCATCCTTGGCACGGGTACGCAGCTCATTGACGGTGTCTTCGTCGAATGACTCGACTTCAAGCATTTCCTGCAGCGGCACATAGGCCACTTCTTCGAGGCTGGTGAAGCCTTCGGAGATCAGGATGTCGGCGATTTCCTGGTCCACATCGAGCTTTTCCATGAACAGCTTGCGGCTGGCATCGGTTTCGCTCGCCTGCTTTTCGGCTGATTCGCTGGCGTCCATGATGTTGATTTTCCAGCCAGTCAACTCGGAGGCCAGCCGCACGTTCTGGCCACCACGGCCGATCGCAATGGCGAGGTTTTCTTCATCGACCACCACATCCATGGCGTGACGCTCTTCGTCGACGACGATGGACGACACATTGGCCGGCGCCAGCGCGCCAATCACAAACTGGGCCGGGTCTTCGCTCCACAGAACAATGTCCACGCGCTCACCGGCGAGTTCGTTGGTCACACCGTTGACGCGGGTCCCGCGCACGCCGACGCAGGTGCCGATCGGATCAACGCGCTTGTCATGCGACAGCACGGCAATCTTGGCGCGCGAACCCGGATCACGGGCGCAGGATTTGATCTCAAGCAGACCCTGTTCAATTTCTGGCACTTCCTGACGGAACAGCTCGATCATGTACTCGGGCGCGGTACGCGACAGGATGATGGGCGCGCCACGCAGCGTGGTGTCAACTTCCATGATCATGGCGCGAACGCGGTCGCCGGAACGCAGGTTTTCCTTTGGAATCATGTCGCTGCGACGCAGGCGGCCTTCGACGCGGCCGGATTCGACAATAATGTCGCCCTTGTCCATGCGCTTGACGGTGCCAACAAAAATTTTGTCGCCGCGCGACATGAAATCAGTGAGCAGCATCTCGCGTTCCGCGTCACGGATTTTCTGCAAAATCACTTGCTTGGCCGCCTGCGCGCCAATGCGGCCAATCGGCAGGCTTTCAACCGGCTTTTCGATGTAATCGCCCTCTTCGATGTCGGCAATTTCGTCACGCGCGTCGCTCACCAGTTCCTCGGCTTCGGGATTTTGCAGACCAGCCTCGTCGGGAACCACCAGCCAGCGCCGGAAAGTTTCGTAGTTGCCGCTGTCACGATCCACCGCAACGCGTATGTCCACGTCACCCTGGTACACCTTCTTGGTGGCGGACGCGAGCGCGAGCTCGACAGCGCCAAAGACGACGTCACGCTCAACATTTTTCTCACGCGAGATGGCATCCACCAACATCAACAGTTCGCGATTCATTTCACAAGCCTGCCTTTCTAAATATCCTGAATTAATTCTCTGCAGGAACACCGCCAAGCGGAGGAATCCTGGAATCTATTTTGGGTTTTCGCCCCTTGAAATCAACCACAGGTGCCAAGCGCGCCTGGTGGATTTCATCCAGCGTAAACCGCAGGGCCTGTAACGGCGCTGGAACCTTCTTTTTGCTGACCTTCTGTCCGGGTTTAACCACCGGTTCATCGCGCCAGACGATCTGCCACCCGGCCGAACTTCCCTGAACACCCGTGGCGTCAACACGCTCCAGCGTGCCACGAAACTTCTTGCGATTCGCCGAGACAGTCGAGCCTGCGCTTGCAGCCGCTCCAATTGGCGCCTTCAGGGTGATGTCAATCAACTCACCCGCAAAACGCTCAAAATCCCTTTCACTGCGCAGCGGCCGATCTATGCCAGGGGAACTGACTTCCAGCCGTGCGTATTCGGCGCCTTCAACCTCCAGCACAAACTGCAGCTGGCGCGTGACTTTTTCGCAGTCTTCGGCATTGATGAACCGTTCAAGCCCAGCGACATAGGGCATGTCAATCGTGACACGCAGCAAGCCACCGCCGGTCCGCTCGACATCGACCAGCTCGTACCCCAGCCCCGTCACAGTTTGCTCAATCGTCTCTTGCAAAGCCATTCAGTTTTCAAATACCAGTCCGTAAAAACAAACGCCCAAAAAAAATGGGCGGTGAAAACCCGCCCATTTGGTCGTGAAGTGTGTATTGTAACGCGCTCAGTGCCCTGGATGCAAACAATTTTCGTGCCTGACTCTTCCCTGGATGCCTGAACGCCGCCATCAGTTTGTAGTTATTTTTACTTATTGGCGCACATCCATCGCAAAATCGTCAACCCTGCGTCACCAACTCCCGGGTATAGGGATGACGTGGTGTATCCAGCACTTCCTGCACTGCGCCCGCCTCGACCACCTCACCATCCTTGATGACCATCACTTCATGCGCCATGGCACGAATCACATCAACGTCGTGGGTGATGAGAAGATAGCTCAAACCACGCTCGCGCTGCAGGCGCTGCAGCAGCGCCAGCACCTGCTTCTGGATAGTCACATCCAGCGCGCTGGTTGGCTCATCGAGCACCAGCAGGCTGGGGTTGATGATGAGCGCGCGCGCAATCGCCAGGCGCTGGCGTTGGCCGCCCGAGAATTCATGCGGATAGCGTTGCAGCAAGCCGGGGAACTGCGCCTCGGTCATGCCCACATCCTCCAGGGATTCCAGCGCGCGGCACCGCCTTTGCGGCTGGCTCATGGCAGGCTCATGTACTCGCAAACCCTCTTCGACAATTGCTTCCACTGTCATACGGGGTGACAGCGAAGAAAATGGGTCCTGAAACACCACCTGGACCGCCCGGCGAATGGTCTTGTTGCGCGCTGCCTGCCTGCTCCAGGATTGGCCTGCTGCCTGCAATTGCCCGGAAAAGGGAAGCAAGCCCAGGCAGGCCAGCGCCAAAGTGGACTTGCCGGAACCCGATTCGCCGATCACGCCAAGGGTCTTGCCCGGAAAAATTTGAAAATTCGCATCCTGAACAGCAATGAACTCACCGCGTTTGAACCAGCCCCGGACGCCGGGAACGGCCACCGGGTAGGTCACACGGATGTGGCTGGCCTGCATAACCGGTAAAGCATCCGCCGCCGCAGGCGCAACGTCAACGACATCACGCACTGGTTTGCTGTCGATGAGCCTGCGGGTGTAGGGATGCTGTGGAACGGCGAACACGTCCGCTACCGACCCCTGCTCGACGATATGACCGTCTTCCATGACCGCAACGCGGTCCGCGAAGCGGCGCACCAGATTAAGGTCATGCGTGATCATGAGCACGGCCATGCCATTTTGCCGCTGCAACGCGCTAAGCAGGTCCAGTATCTGGCCGCGCAGGGTGACGTCCAGCGCGGTGGTTGGTTCGTCAGCCAGCAGCAGTTTGGGCTGGCACGCCAGCGCCATCGCGATCATGGCGCGCTGGCGCTGACCCCCCGAGAGCTGGTGGGGAAAGGAGCGGGCTCGCCGCCCGGCCTCCAGGATACCGGTATTTGCTAGTAATTTAATAGCTACTTGTACAGATTTTTCCTGAGTCAGACCGCGTTTTAGCTGTACAACTTCAGCAATCTGGTCGCCCACGCTGAACAAGGGGTTCAGCGCCGTCATGGGTTCCTGAAAAATCATGGCAATGTCGCGACCCCGAATGCCGCGCAAGGCGCGCTCCGGCATGGAAAGCAGCTCACTTGCGCCCTCTGGCCCGGTAAACAGCGCCTGACCGCTGACCTCGGCGTTTTGCACCAGCCGCAGCAGGCTCAGGGCCGTCACGGTCTTTCCCGAGCCTGACTCTCCCACCAGCGCCAGCCTTTCCCCGGGCGCGATGAAAAAATCAATGCCACGCACGACTTCCTTACCCGCAAAGGAAACCCGTAAATTTTTCACCTCCAGCAGCAACGAAGATGCACGTTCCGCCAACAGGCCGTCCTTAGGCGGAACAACCCCCTCGGGGGGCAGCGTAGTACGCGAAGCGACAAGCGTGGGGGCCATATATTTACTCTCCTTCGCCGAACTTGTCAGCGATGAGCGCCAGCAAGGCCTCCATCGCGGTCTGTTCGTCAGCGCCGCTGGTTTCGACTTCAACGGTGCTGCCAAGCCCGGCTGCAAGCATCATCACACCCATGATGCTTTTTGCATTCACGCGTCGCTCGCCCTTGCTGATCCAGACTTCGCAGGCAAAGCTGCCGGCGAGTTTGGTGATTTTGGCCGATGCCCGGGCGTGCAGGCCCAGCTTATTGTTGATGTTCGTGCTGGTCTTGATCATGATCTCTGCGTGGCTGATTTTGCGGCGCGGTAATCGCCACCTGCATTACACCCTGGGTAGCACCCACCAGTGCGCGCGCTACCAGTGCGTCAAGCGATTCGTTTCGGTAGGAGACAGTACGCAGCAGCATGGGCAAATTGACGCCTGTGATCAGCTTGGTGTTCACGCCATCAACCAGCTTTTGCGCAACATTGCAGGGCGTGGCGCCAAATACGTCCACCAGCACCAAGGCCTGCGAGGAGCCGAGCTGATGAAGCATGATGCGCGCCTGCTCCAGTGTTTCTTCGGGCGGCATGTCGGGCTGCACGTCCAGTGCCACCACACTCGCGGCGTTATCCGGAAACACATGCAATACGCACTGGCGCAAGGCTGTTGCCAGGGGCGCGTGGGCGATGATGAAAATGCCGTTCATTGGGACCAATTATCAGCTTTCACACTGAAGAAATAGCCATATGAGGCGATACAGCAACATAAAAACACCCCCATGTCGGTCTGAAAGCTCGCCACCTGTGTCAGACCCAGGGCCGTTAATGCGTCAATGCGTCGATCAGCAGTCCTATGCCCCACTGCAACACAAACACGCCAACAGAGATCAGCCGGTGGCAGGCTGACAGGGCGCCGCCCGGCCAGCGATGCCCGAAAGGCCATGCCGATCACTGGTCGGGCCAAGCTCATCACGCTGGAGGTCATGCAAAACAGCGCCCAGCCGAGCCAGCCTGTGGCACTGTTCACAGCAATGCTGATGGCCCGCGCCAGGTTTGATGATTCGACTATTCGAATTTCAGACCGGTGAAAAATGTCTCGGCCACCTCGGGTGGAATTTTTTCGGCATAGATCACCACCTGAAACACCTGCGACCCTTGGGCAAAGTAGCCGGCCTGACCGCTCACGGCAACGCCATCGGCGCGCCGTCCTTGCGCCAATACCCGCAACGGAGGTGGCCCGGATGCTGCGCCGGGAAGCTTGAGCGCAAGGACCTGGCTCTTCCCTGGATCGGCCTTCATGTTGGCCAGCGTCAGAATTTGCCATTGGGCGAGCACGGGTGCCGCTTTTGCCCCATCGCCCAGGTCCGCCACCGCCACGGCAAAGGTTACGCCACCGGCATCGCAACCGAGCATGGACAGCAGCGTCGGCTGGCCACCGAGCGGAACGACTTTTTGCGCCTGGTCGGGCTTGCACGGTAAAAGCAGGCTGAGCCGCGTATTCTCGGGCCGCACCTCGCGCCAGTTGAAAGAGGGGCTGCAGGCGACCAGAACCAGCAACGCCGTTGCAGCGCAAAGCAGCCCGTAGCGTTGCGGCGGCAAGCGTTGCATGGTTTTCTGGGTCGTCAACATGCCTTGCACTGTACAGACATTCGCGTACCCTGCCTGGGGCCAGTGGGTATGGAAAGTGAAGGCAAAATGAGGCCCATGAACTCTCTCCAAGGTATTCGCATTCTCGATTTGTCCCGCGTTCTCGCGGGCCCGTGGTGTACCCAGACGCTGGCCGACCTCGGCGCCGACGTCATCAAGATTGAGCGCCCCGGCACGGGAGACGATACCCGTACCTGGGGTCCACCGTTTTTGAAGGACGACCAGGGCGCGGAAACACAGGAAGCTGCCTATTACCTGGGCACCAACCGCAACAAGCGTTCGGTCACCTGTGACATTGCCCAGCCAGCCGGGCAGGCGTTGATCCGCGAACTGGCCATGCATTGCGACGTATTTGTCGAAAACTTCAAGGTTGGCGACATGGCGCGCTACGGGCTCGACTATGACTCAATCAAGATCATCAACCCGCGCCTGGTGTATTGTTCGGTCACCGGCTTTGGCCAGAACGGCCCCTATGCCGAGCGTGCCGGCTACGACTACGCGATTCAGGGCATGGGCGGGTTGATGAGCGTGACCGGCGAGCGCGATGATTTGGGCGGCGGGCCGCAAAAAGTTGGCGTGGCCGTGGCGGACTTGATGACCGGCATGTATGCCACGGTGGCGATACTCGCCGCGCTGCGCCACGCCGAAAAAACCGGCATTGGCCAGCAGGTGGATATGGCGCTGCTCGACACCCAGGTGGCAATGCTCGCCAACCTGGGGGCCAACTATCTGGTGAGCGGCAAGGTGCCGCAGCGCGTCGGCAACGCGCACCAGAACATCGTGCCTTATCAGGTATTCGAGGTCGCGCCTGCGCTTGACGGCAGCAAGGACCACATCATCCTGGCGGTGGGCAATGACTCGCAATATGTGAAATTCTGCAAGGTCGCCAATATTCCCGAACTGGGCGTGAACCCGCTGTTTGCCAAAAACCGCGACCGCGTGCTCAACCGCGACCAGCTGGTTCCCATCCTCGAAGCCGTGATGAAAACCCGCGGCAAGGCCGACTGGCTGGCTGTGCTGGAAGCCGCCAAGGTGCCATGTGGCGCCATCAACAACCTGGCCGAGGTGTTTGCCGACCCGCAAATCGAGGCGCGTGACATGGTGACGCACTGGCAGCACCCCGCCACTGGTGATCTGCGGCTGGTGGCCAGTCCGATCAAGCTCAGCGCAACGCCGGTACGCACGCCTGGCCGGGGGGGGCAGCCGCCACCACTGCTGGGCCAGCACACAGAGGAAGTATTGCGTGAAGTGATGAATTACTCCGACGCGCAGTTGGCGGAGCTGAAACACAAGGAGGTCATCTGATGGCGAACTTTGTCTTGGTGCATGGCGCCTGGCATGGGGGCTGGTGCTGGCAACGCGTGATGGCCGCGTTGCAACAGCAAGGACATCGGGTGCATGCGGTCACGCTGACCGGTCTGGGCGAGCGCGCTCACCTGCTGTCGCCCGCCATCACGCTGGACACGCACATCAATGACGTAATCAATCTCATCGAGGCGGAAGAACTCAGCGACGTGATTTTGGCCGTGCATTCCTACGCGGGCATGATTGGCACCGCCGTCGCCGACCGCCTGGATGACCCCGCGCTTGCCGCTTCAAGTCCTGCGCTGTCCCCCGAGGGGGCTATTTCGCTTTGGGGCGGCCCGGCGGCGAAACGTCAGCGCCTGAAGCATCTGGTTTATGTCGATGCCGTCGTGCCAAAACCCGGCGAAAGCTGGAGCAGCACGCAGTCCAGCGCCACGCAGCAGCAGCGCATGGCCGCAGCGCAGATTTCGTCCAACTTCAGCTTTCCGCCGCCGGATCCCGAGGTGTTTGGATTGCATGGCACAGACCGCGAATGGGTCCAGCGCCGCCAGACGCCACACCCCGGCAATACCTATCCTGCGCCGCTCAGCTTTGATGTGCAGCGCGTTGCCGCCGTGCCGCGCACTTTCATCAGTTGCAACCAGCCCGCGCTGTCGACGATTGAGCCCAGCCGCTTGCGCGTAAAAGATCCGAAATTCTGGGGCGGCGCATGGATGGCGAATTCTCGCGTGGTGGAAATCATGACTGGCCATGACCCGATGATCAGCGAACCTGCGGCGTTGACCCGCATTTTGCTGGATTGCGCTGGCTAACCGGATTTTTTGGTGCAATCCGGTTGGGCAGACGCCAACTTCTTTGTCACGCCGACCTGGCTTGATCCGGAAACGCTCTGATTTTGATAGCTGTTTGCGCCTGTTTTATAAGGACTGAAAGAAAATTTGATCAACAATTTTGAGCGAACTGGACACTTTTCGCCTCACAGTTCAAACACCTGGCCCGCCTGCAGCCGCCGGATATTGTGCCTTGTCTCGCGCCCGGACGGGCGGGTCTGGCCAAAACGCTGTATCTCAGCCATGATGAGTTCGGTTTCGGCAGGCTTGGTGTGGGTGATGTAAATCGGGTAGTTCTTGCCCCGCTCAATAAAGTCGAGCTCGCTGGCCAGCGCGTGGGGCACCAGGTGCGCGCTGCGTTTTGCAAGGTCGCACTCGCGATCGCTGAAGGCGGTTTCAATAACCAGCAGCGCCACCTCCAGCTGGTTGATGCGGGCCCACAGGGCGGGATTGTGCGCCGTGTCACCGGTAAACACCCAATAACCCTTGCCCATCGCCACCGCATAGCCCACCGCGGGCACCGTATGCACGGCGGGCAACACCTCGACCTGCTTGCCGGCAAGTTGCAAGGTTTGGCCCGGCGTCACGGGATGAAAGCAGATGTACGGTGCCTCTGGCGTTGGGAGGTTTGAAAAATCAGGCCAAATGGTGTTGTTGAAAATGTGTGCCTTCAGCGCGTCGATTGTGGCTTGCAGGGCATAAACCCGCAGCGGTGCTGACCGTCGAGCGGCAGTGGCATCCACCATCAGCGGCAGCGCGGCAATGTGATCAAGATGGGAGTGCGTGAGCAGGACATGGCTGATGCCATTGAGCTCATCGAGCGTGAGGTCTCCCACACCGGTGCCGGCATCGACCAGCACATCATGGTCCAGCAAAAAAGAGGTGGTGCGGCAGCCTTTGGCAATGGCACCCGAGCAGCCAAGTATGCGTACATTCATGGGTTTTTCCGGTTAGCCTTGGCCATCAAGGCTGGCTTGAAAACGGGTTGCACTGTCCCGTTTCGAAGCTACCGGCAACCGCTGCATGGAGACTACTTGCCAAACATACGGCCGGTAAAGGTACTTTTTCTCACTTTCCCACAATAAATTGGAAAATGCGCGCCGCAAAGGCCCGGCGGGCACGCCCTCAATGCTGCACAAATTGCATTTGGGTGCCGGCCAACTCAAACACATCGCCATTTTTCAGCATGACCGCTTCAGCACCTATGGCCGCGCCATTGAGTGTGGGCAAGCTGGAGCCTTCGACATGGATGACCATATAGCCCTGTGGCCTCCTGGTGATCGCTGCTACCGCAACGCCTGGCTTGCCTATGGTGGTCACCACTTTGACCAGCTTCACCTCCCGACCCGCAGCCGCTCCTGAGAGAACCTTGATGGCTGCATGAATGCCGGTCCCCGCTTCGGCGACCATTGGCGTGGCAGCCGCATCCAGTCGGGTTGCCGGTGGTGGGGCGAACCCAGCGTCGCCCCGGACCGCTGTGCTGACCCTGCCGGCCCTGAGCCCGTCCTGGCCGGCCTCGGCCAAATATCTGATTTTGTATTTGCCGATTTCAATCGTGTCATTGTTTTTCAGCAACTGTTTCTTGACAGACTTGCCATTGACGTAAGTGCCGTTGGTACTGTTGAGGTCTTCCAGGTAAACCTCATTGCCGGACATCTGCAGAACCGCGTGTTCCCCACTGACAGCGGGGTTGTCAATGACGATATCGTTGTAGGGTCGGCGGCCCATCGAAGTCCGGTCTTTGGTCAGTTGGGCTTCCCGGATCACGACGCCGTCAATCGAGACGGTTAGTTTCGGCATGGCTGCCTCCTGTCTGTTTTTGATACTTCAGTCACTACACTATTTTCCCAGCATTCTGGACAGAAGTCCGCGCCGG
This sequence comes from Polaromonas sp. UBA5171, assembly GCA_002413395.1. Classification (GTDB taxonomy): domain Bacteria; phylum Pseudomonadota; class Gammaproteobacteria; order Burkholderiales; family Burkholderiaceae_C; genus Polaromonas. Next base: position 58,124 of record DHWX01000125.1, read on the forward strand.
ACCAGGTCATCCTGCGCGTGCACCAGCAAGACCGAAATATTGTCTTGCCCGCCGACTTCATTGGCTGCCGCAATCAGCCGTCCGGCTTTTTGCTCCAGCGTCCCCTGACCCAGAAGAATGGCGGCGATGCTTTCGTCAGTGACCATGTCTGACAGGCCGTCCGAACACATGAGATAGATATCGCCAGCCTCCACCCGGTGCTCACTGACGTCAACCAGCACGGCGTCCTCAACGCCCACCGCGCGGGTCACCAGGTTCCGGTTCGTCGAGGTGAGCGCCTGCTCAGGGGTAATCAGCCCGGCATCGAGTTGCTCCTGTCGCAAGGAATGATCCTTGGTAATTTGCCCGAACACCTGACCGCGCAAGCGGTAGCCACGCGAATCGCCAATATGACCGAGCAGCAGGTACGCAGCCTGAAAAACACCGATCACCAGAGTGGTTCCCATGCCGGCATATTGGGGGTTGGAATTGGCCGCATTAAAAATCGAGTGATTGGCATTTTCAACGCAGATTTCAAGGGCCCGTCGCACTTCCCGGGGATTGGCTTGGCGCCCTGCCTGGGAAAGCCAGCGCCCCATTTCCGACTTGAGAAAAGCCGTTGCCATGCTGCTGGCAACTTCGCCTGCGTTGTAGCCACCCATGCCATCGGCCAGGATGCAAAGCCCTGTCGCGAGATCAAAGGTCACCGCGTCTTCATTGTTGTCCCGCTTCAAACCGGGGTCTGTTTGCGCACAAATCTCGTAAATCATCTTATCCGCACGATTCGTTTATGGTTGGCCGTAAAAACACATGTGCCATGTTTACCTCAGGGGCCATACGGGGACCACATCGGCAATGTGCCTGGTCGATTTACTGACAATTGTTTCTTTTTTACATATTTGTCAGTGGACCGTCGTTATTGGCTGATCACAAAATGTGGACCGTAGACATTAACAGACACCTCGAAACGGAACAAGGGACTTTTACACGTCCAGCCTACATTTTGTTGCCAATAGCGATCAAGCGGGATTCAGGGCGTGGCGGCGGACTTTTTACGTGACGTTAGCGCCTTGCCCACGCCAAGCACAAATAGCGCGCCAAGCGTGGCCGCCGCATAACTCCAAAGCGCCAATTCAGGCAGATAAGCCCTGATGGCCGGGTCGGTGTAAGCCATCTGACCGGCGATCCAGCCCAGCAGCATGGCGCCCAGCGTAATGACAACCGGGAAGCGCTGCATCAGCCTGAGCACCAGTTGGCTGCCCCAGACGATGATTGGAATGCTGACCAGCAGACCCAGAATCACCAGGGTCAGCTGGTGTTGCTGACCGGCACCCTGCGCGGCACCGGCAATGGCCAGTACGTTATCCACGCTCATCACCAGGTCGGCAACAATCACGGTCTTGATAGCGCCCCAGAGCTTTTCGCTGGAGCTGATAGGGTGATTGTCGTCGTCCTCGGGTTGCAACAGCTTCACGCCAATCCAGAGCAACATCACGGCACCGACTATCTTGAGATAGGGAATGGCCAGCAGGGCCAGTGCAAAGGCGATCAGGATCACGCGCAGAACGAGGGCTCCCGCCGTGCCGTAAACAATGCCCCGCATGCGCTGCCTGGGCGCCAGGCCGCGGCACGCCAAAGCAATCACGACCGCGTTGTCGCCACCGAGCAGGATATCAATCATGATGATCTGACCAACCGCAAGCCAGAAGTCGACCGTCATGAATTCTGCCATGGGACCCTCTAGAGAGAATAAAAAAGGCCGATTGTCATGTTTGACAATCGGCCTTTTCTGGTAGGTTCAATCGTCCATTTTGAGCCTACAGCAAGGCTTTGAGCAATTTGGCCATTTCGGACGGGTTGCGCGTCACGGTAAAGCCGCAGGCTTCCATGATCGCCAGCTTGGCGTCGGCGGTGTCGGCGCCACCCGAGATCAGCGCACCCGCATGGCCCATGCGCTTGCCAGCCGGTGCCGTCACACCGGCGATGAAACCGACGATCGGCTTTTTCATGTGGTCCTTGCACCACTGGGCCGCTTCGGCCTCGTCGGAGCCGCCGATTTCGCCGATCATGATGACAGCATCGGTGTCGGGGTCGTCGTTGAAGGCTTTCATCACGTCGATGTGCTTCAGGCCATTGATCGGGTCACCGCCAATGCCGACGGCAGTGGACTGACCCAGACCGATTTCGGTGAGTTGCGCCACCGCTTCATAGGTCAGCGTGCCGGAGCGGCTGACCACCCCGATGCGGCCTTTGCGGTGGATATGGCCGGGCATGATGCCGATCTTGATTTCGTCTGGCGTGATGAGGCCGGGGCAGTTGGGTCCGAGCAGCAGGGTTTCCTTGCCGCCCGCCGCGACCTTGGCCTTCATGCGGTTGCGCACTTCGAGCATGTCACGCACGGGGATGCCTTCGGTGATGCAGATGGTCAGGTCCAGATTGGCTTCAACCGCCTCCCAGATCGCCGCGGCCGCGCCTGCGGGCGGTACGTAGATGACTGAAACCGTAGCGCCTGTGGCCTTGGCGGCTTCGCTCACATTGGCATAAATCGGGATGCCTTCAAAGTCTTCGCCGGCTTTCTTGGGGTTTACGCCCGCCACGAAGGCTTGTCTGCCATTGGCGTAGTCGCGGCACATCCGGGTGTGGAACTGACCGGTCTTGCCGGTAATGCCTTGCGTGATGACTTTGGTGTTTTTGTTGATGTAGATCGACATGGGTTTTTCCTATTCAGTAGGGGACAGCACTTGCCCGCTGCGCGGCTTTCGGTCCGTCCCGCAAAATTACCTGGACACGGCAGCGACGATTTTGGTCGCGGCTTCGGCCATGGTGTCCGCGGCGATGATGGGCAAACCGGAGTCGGCCAGTATTTTCTTGCCCAAGTCTTCGTTGGTGCCCTTCATGCGAACCACCAAGGGGACCGAGAGGTTGACGGCCTTGCAGGCGGCGACGATGCCGTCGGCAATCGTGTCGCAGCGCATGATGCCACCAAAGATGTTGACCAGAATGCCTTTGACCGCAGGGTTCTTCAGCATGATCTTGAAGGCTTCGGTGACCTTTTCAGCCGTGGCACCGCCGCCTACGTCCAGGAAGTTTGCCGGTTCGCCGCCGAACAGCTTGATGGTGTCCATCGTCGCCATGGCCAGGCCCGCGCCATTGACCAGGCAACCGATGTTGCCGTCCAGGCTGATGTAGGCCAGGTCAAACTTGCTGGCTTCAATTTCGGCGGGATCTTCTTCGTCCAGATCGCGGTAGGCCACGATTTCAGGGTGGCGGTACAGTGCGTTGGGGTCAAAGTTGAACTTGGCGTCGAGTGCCTTGACGTGGCCGTTTCCTTCGAGCACCAGCGGGTTGATTTCAACCAGGCTGGCGTCGGTATCCATGTATACCTTGTACAGCTTTTTCAGCACATCGACGGCCTGCGCGGTCGAACCCGCCGGCACAGTCATGCCATCGGCCAGTACTTTGGCCTGTGCGTCGGTCAGACCGACAGACGGATCAACAAATACCTTGATGATTTTTTCGGGCGTGGTGTGGGCCACTTCCTCGATGTCCATGCCGCCCTCGGAAGACGCCATGAGCGCCACTTTCTGGCTGGCGCGGTCGGTCACGGCCGAGACGTAGTATTCTTTTTTGATGTCGGCGCCTTCTTCAATCAGCAGGCGGCGCACTTTCTGGCCAGCCGGGCCGGTCTGGTGCGTGACCAGCTGCATGCCCAAAATTTCACCGGCGAGTTTTTTTACTTCATCAATGCTGCGTGCCAGCTTGACGCCACCGCCCTTGCCGCGGCCACCGGCATGAATCTGGGCCTTGACCACCCACACCGGACCGCCGAGCTTTTGTGCGGCTTCCACGGCCTCCTGCACCGTAAATGCAGGGATGCCGCGCGGCACAGGCACACCAAAATTGCGCAAGATTTCCTTGCCCTGGTACTCGTGAATTTTCATGAAAGACCTTAAGAATTCAGTAAAAAGAGTGCAACAGGGATTTGGACCGGGGCGATGGGAGTGCTTAAAACAGGCCATGCCGACCCAAAACCACGCTGTTAGCGGTCACTGCAGGCAGCAGCCCGTAACTGTATCATGGTGCAACGCACAACTCTTGTGCGGAACTTGCATGCGAAATTCACCTGAGATTGGGCAGGTATCTTCGGGCAATGATCAGACGCTGAAAGCGGTTTATGCACAAAGTTTTTATTGATGGAGAAGCCGGTACCACCGGCCTGCAAATCCGGGAGCGATTGCAAGCCATGCCGCAGATTGAGCTGGTCAGTATTGCGCCTGAACTGCGCAAGGATGCGGCCGCCAAGCGCGAACTGATGGCACAGGTCGATCTGGTGATCTTGTGTCTGCACGATGACGCCGCGCGTGAATCGGTCGCCATGATTGACAGCCTCAAGCCGGCTGGAGCCAAAAAAATTCCCAAGGTCATCGACGCGTCAACCGCCCATCGCACGGCTCCGGGATGGGTCTATGGTTTTCCCGAACTGGCTCCGGGCCAGCGCGAAGCCGTGGTTGCAGCAACGCGCGTGGCCAACCCGGGCTGCTACGCCACTGGTGCTATTGCGCTGATTCGCCCGCTGGTCGATGCTGGGTTGATTCCGGCTGATTTCCCCCTGAGTCTGCCCGCAGTGAGCGGCTACTCCGGTGGTGGACGGCAGATGATAGAGGCCTACGAGGCAGGCACGGCGCCCTCGTTCGAGATCTACGGCCTGGGCCTGGAACACAAGCACCTACCTGAAATCATGAGATATACCGCCCTGACACGTCGGCCGGTGCTGATACCCTCGGTGGGCAATTTCATGCAGGGCATGCTGGTGCAGTTGCCACTGCACCTTGACTTGCTGCCCGGCCAACCCAGCGCCGCTCAACTGCAGGATGTGTTGGCCCTGCACTACGCGGGCAGTGAGTGGGTCACCGTGCAAGCCGGTTCAGCATCCGGCAAGCTCGATGCCCTTGCCCTGAACGATACCAATCAGATGGAGTTACGCGTATTTGGCAACGAACGCTACCGCCATGCGGTGCTGGTTGCGCGGCTCGACAACCTAGGCAAGGGCGCATCAGGCGCAGCGGTGCAAAACCTGAAGTTGATGCTGGGGCTTTGATTGGTGCTCGGGGCCGTGAGTCGGGCGGCATAAGACATGCCACCTCGTCTCCTGCAAGGGGGCACACCTCCCCCTGCAGCAAGACCGATATCGGCGTTGGCAGCACTGCTGCGTTAGACGCCCTTTCAATCATCTTCTGTCTGCGAGATCACGCGGCGAATCACGTCACCGCCAAAACCACGGGTGGCAAGAAAGCGCATTTGTTTGGCACGCCCGGCGGCGTCTGATGCCGGTCCGTCAAATTTCCTGCGCCAGACTTCGCGGGCGCGTTCCAGTTCGCTGAGATTGAGGCGGCCCATGGCAGCCGCCACCAGCTCCGCGCTCAGGCCCTTGTTTAGCAACTCGTGCCTGATGCGCGCCGCGCCCAGGCGCCCGGCGCGCCGGTGAATGACCGACTCGACCACCCGCGCTTCACTGATGAAGTCCTTGGCCTGCAGTTCATCAAGCACCTGCGCCAGTTGACCCGGCGTTTCCTCGTGGGGCGCCAGCTTGCGTTCCAGTTCGGGGCGTGAATACTCCCGACCGGCCAGCAGGCGCAGGGCGCGGCCTTTGAGTGATGGGCCAAAGCCCGCATGAGTTGCGGGTTTTTCAGGACTGGTCGGCGCGCGCATGGTCATCAACCCGTCATGCCGTCTGCAAACGCCATCTTTTGAATAGTTGTTGGTGCGGTTGAAAATTGGGCTTGGTCCCGATTTGACATACAAAATCCGCTCAGGCAGCGGCCTTGGCAGCCCGGTCAGCTTTATCAGCCTTTTCAGGTTTTGCCGCCATGTCCGAAACCTCAGCCGATTCGACCGAAGCCTGCACCAGCGGAATGCCCAGCGATTCGCGCACCTTGTTTTCAATTTCGATGGCGAGCGCCGGGTTCTCCTTGAGGAATTCACGTGAGTTGTCACGGCCCTGGCCAATTTTTTCGCCGTTGAAGGCGTACCAGGCACCGGCTTTTTCAACAATGTGGCCAGCCACACCAAGGTCCAGTACCTCGCCCAGGCGACTGATACCCTCGCCGTACAGAATGTCGAACTCTGCGGTCTTAAACGGTGACGCGACCTTGTTTTTGACCACCTTCACGCGGGTCTCATTGCCGATGACTTCATCGCCCCTTTTGATCGAGCCGATACGGCGGATGTCCAGACGCACGGAGGCGTAGAACTTCAGCGCATTGCCGCCGGTGGTGGTTTCGGGCGAGCCGAACATCACGCCGATCTTCATGCGGATCTGGTTGATGAAAATCACCATGCAGTTGGCTTTCTTGATGCTGGCGGTCAGTTTCCTTAGCGCCTGGCTCATCAAACGGGCCTGCAGGCCGGGTAGCGAGTCGCCCATTTCGCCTTCCAGCTCGGCCTTGGGCGTGAGTGCGGCCACCGAGTCGATCACGATCAGATCCACCGCGCCGGAGCGGGTCAGCGAGTCCACGATTTCAAGCGCCTGCTCGCCGGTGTCGGGCTGGGAAATCAGCAGCTCCTGCAGGTTCACGCCGAGCTTTTGTGCGTACTGAATGTCCAGCGCGTGCTCGGCGTCGACAAAGGCACAGGTACCGCCGATTTTTTGCATTTCGGCAATCACCTGCAGCGTCAGCGTGGTTTTTCCGGACGACTCCGGTCCGTAAATCTCGATCACCCGGCCACGCGGCAGGCCACCGACACCCAGGGCAATGTCCAGACCAAGCGAGCCGGTCGAGACCACCTGGATGTCTTCAATCACCTCGCCGGCACCCAGCTTCATGATGGTGCCTTTGCCAAACTGCTTTTCAATCTGGGCCAGCGCGGCCTGCAGGGCCTTGGCTTTTTCGGTGTTCAGTGCCGGGCTGGATTTGATCGGTGCGTCCATGAAAATCCCCTTGAAAATCAATGATTTAAAAACTTTTACCTCAATTCCAGCCTATGCTTTTAATCACAGGCTGGATGCATGACCAGTACTTTATGGGCATCGTTAAAATAAGTAAACCCTATTTTTAGTCAGTTTGCCTGATTAATTGATTACGATATCAAAATGCCGGAAATCGACACCGCCCACGCAATCAACGCCAGCGAAGCGGGCTGGCGGCTCACGCACCTGGGGCGCTTGCTGGGCCACGCCTTGCGCCACTTTGACGAGCGCGTGCTCTGGCTGATGGCGCGCAACGTTGAGGTGCCGCTGGCACTGTCCAATCTGGCCGCGCGCAACCAGGTGGGGGCTGCGCACATTCACATCACGCGCCATCTGGCGCTGGGCGGCTCGCGCCTGACGGACCTGGCCCAAAGCGCCGGCATGAGCAAGCAGGCCATGGCTGATCTGGTGGACCAGTGCGAAGCCTGGGGATTGATCCGGCGCGAGGCTGATCCGCACGACAAGCGGGTTCGGCGGGTGGTGTTTACCGAGTCGGGTCTGCTATGGCTGCAGGCCTTCAAGGACGCGGTGGCGCAGGCTGAAGGGGAATTCCGGCAGGCGGTGGGAGCTGATGTGGCGACGGTCGTGGCGCTCGGGCTGGAGGCGTATGCCAGCGCGTAGCCAGTGCGGGAATGCTCTGTGTTGGATTTGTCCGGCAAACGCCTAAAATTTGCCGGACAAGCAAAATATCACCCCGGCCCCTTGCCGTGGGCTGACACCTGGAGACACCCATGCGCATTTTGATCGCCGAAGATGACCAGGTTCTGGCCGATGGCCTGTTGCGCACCCTGCGCGCGTCGGGCGCGGCGGCCGATCATGTGGCCAGCGGTGCCGAAGCTGACGCCGCCCTGCTGACCAATACCGGATTTGACTTGTTGATCCTCGACCTCGGTCTGCCGCGCATGCACGGCCTGGAAGTGCTGAAACGGTTGCGTGCCCGGGGCTCGGCATTGCCGGTGCTGGTTCTTACTGCAGCCGACAGCGTTGAAGAACGCGTCAAGGGGCTGGATTATGGCGCTGACGACTACATGGCCAAGCCATTTTCCCTGCAGGAGCTCGAAGCGCGTGTGCGCGCGCTGGTGCGGCGTGGCATGGGCGGGGCCAGCAGCAACATCAAGCACGGCCCACTGGTGTATGACCAGGCCGGGCGCGTTGCCACCATCGACGGCCAGATGCTGGAGCTGTCGGCGCGCGAGCTGGGACTCCTCGAAGTGCTGCTGCAGCGCGCCGGGCGCCTGGTCAGCAAGGACCAATTGGTTGATCGCCTGTGCGAGTGGGGCGAAGAGGTCAGCAACAACGCCATTGAGGTGTACATCCACCGCCTGCGCAAAAAAATCGAAAAAGGCCCGATCCGGATTGCCACAGTGCGCGGGCTGGGCTACTGCCTTGAAAAAATCCCGAACTAGTATGGGGCCGCCACGTTCACTTACTGCGTTTAGCGCTCTACCCCCCAAGGAGGCTGTGCTTGCTTGGGGCGGCGCGGCGCGGCGCACGATAGTTCCCACGCTGGCCGCTTCGTGTTCTTGACTGGCACGCCCGCACCGTGGCGTTAGGGCTCTTTCAGCGCGAGCGGCGCAGCCTGTTTGGCGAGATTCTCGACTGGATGCTCACGCCGCTGCTGTTGCTGTGGCCCATCAGTTTGGCGCTGACCTGGCTGGTGGCACAAAATATTTCCGACAAGCCGTTTGACCGTGCTCTGGAATACGACGTGCAGGCGCTGGCCAAGCTGGTCGCGGTCAAAAATGACAAGGTCCAATTCAATTTGACAGCAACCGCGCGGGAGATTTTGCGCGCCGATGACACCGACCTGGTCTACTACCAGGTCTTGGGGACACGTGGCGAATACCTGAGCGGTGATCGCGCCTTATCGATACCTACAGACGAAGAAGAGGCGCTCAGCGGGGAAGTGCGGCTGCGCGATGACTTGATTCAGGGGCAGGATGTTCGCGTGGCTTACACCTGGATCACGGTGGATGTCAAGGGTCCGGCACGGGTGCTGGTGCAGGTCGCTGAAACTCTGGAAAAGCGTAAAACGCTGGCCACTGAAATCGTCAAGGGCACGATGGTGCCGCAGTTCGCGACGCTGCCGCTGGCAGTGATGCTGGTATGGTTCGCGTTGGTGCGCGGCATCAAGCCGCTGGCGCAACTTGAAAAGCGCATCCGCGCGCGAAAATCCGACGACATGAGCCCGATAGACGAAGATGCGGTGCCTGAAGAGGTGGCGCCGCTGGTGTCATCCATCAACGATTTGCTGAGCCGCTTGAAGGTGTCGCTGACCACGCAAAAGCGCTTTCTGGCCGATGCCGCGCATCAGCTCAAGACGCCGCTGGCGGGATTGCGCATGCAGGCCGATCTGGCGCAGCGGGAAACCGATGCCGACCAGCTCAAGAACTCGCTCAGGCACATTGGCCAGGCCAGCATACGCGCGACGCATACCGTCAACCAGTTGCTGGCGCTTGCGCGCGCCGAAACCACCGGCCGCGCGCTGGCCGAGCAGCGCGTCGATCTGGTGCAGATTGTTTCGGAAGTCATGGCCGACTCGGTGCCGCGGGCGCTTGAAAAGCAGATTGACCTGGGCTATGAAGGCCCTGCTGCCGGTGAGCATCTGAGCCAGTTCGAAGGCAACCCGACCTTGCTCAAGGAGCTGGTGCGCAACCTGCTCGACAACGCCATCAACTACACCCCTGAAAAAGGCCAGGTCAACGTGCGGCTGCTGACCGACCGCTTCAGCGGCGTGCTGGTGCTGCTGGTGGAAGATTCGGGACCCGGCATTGCAGAGTCAGAGCGCAAGCTGGTGTTCCAGCCCTTTTACCGTACGCTTGGCACCAACGTGGATGGTTCCGGCCTGGGGCTGGCCATTGTGCTGGAAATTGCCATGCAGCACGGCGCGACCATCACCATAGACGACGCGCGCTTGCCGGGTTACCCGCATTCGCCGGGCACGCGGGTCACGGTGCGCTTCATGGCCCTGGGCCGGTTGAGCGCTGAATGACATCTGACAGTCGATCTGTACTCTTGGTGAATTTACACAGGCGGGGACTTTCCGTGTAGGCTGTCAGGTGCGAGCGGGTCGATTGGTCCCAACGTGATCAGGCGCCGCCATTGGATGCCCTGCACGCTTGGTCCGGAACGGTGTTTTACCCTGGCACCATGCCCGACGCCATCCGGGTGGACTCCGTCAGTTTTGGAAAACAACGCCGACCCTTTAACTCACACCATCATGACAGCAGCCCGCCGCCTAAAAATTGGTCTTTCGGCCTGTTTTTCACACGCCGATCCGAGTCGTTCGGTTTTTAATGACAAAACGCTGCAGTATGTTGAGCAATCGATCGCGCACTGGCTCATGTCGTCGGGGGCCATGGTGGTCATGGTGCCGTGCCCGACCGGCAGCACGCAGCGTGGTGACGTCACCTATGCGCATTACGCGCAGTGGCTCGATGGCCTGGTGCTGCATGGCGGGGCGGATGTCTGGCCCGGCAGCTATGGTGAGGAGCCGCTTGAAGAAGAATGGTCAGGTGACCGCGTTCGCGATGACTATGACAAGGCCCTGGTCGCCGCTTTCGAAGCTCTCGACAAGCCTATTTTTGGCGTTTGCCGTGGCCTGCAATTGCTCAATGTGGCCTTTGGCGGCACACTCTACCAGGACATTCAGACACAGGTGCCGGACTCCTTCATGCACCGTGATGCCGTCACCTACGACATGAATTTTCACAGCGTGGAGATCGTGCCGGGCACGCGGCTTTCCAGTCTGTACCCCGGCGTGGAGCAGGTACGCGTCAACAGCATTCACCACCAGGCCATCAAGACTCTGTCGCCCGAGTTCGAAGCCGAGGCTTACAGCGTGACGGACGGCATCGTGGAAGCGATACGTCGCACAGACCCTGGCAAGAGCTATATCGCTGCCCTGCAGTGGCACCCCGAATTTCACAAGCCCGGTGCCGACACGATTGACGATGGCGCCGTGCTTGAGGACTTTCTGGCGGCGGTTGCCGCCGCCAGAAACACAAAGTGATTCCCTGGAACTTAAACCCAATAAGCACGGGCACAAGCAGCCATTGACATAGCGTCCAGATGACCAACTCGCAAACTGGCCATTACTTGCGTCCGTACTTGGCGGTAAAGCTGGCCTTGCCCAGCGAGTTGCCGTTGATCATGAAGCCGGTCAGTGCCGCCGTCGCGTCGGCTGGCACATCGAGCTTTTCCACCTTGAGCGCATGCACGGTGAAAATGTAGCGGTGCGGCTTGTCGCCCTGCGGCGGGCAGACCCCGCCCCAGCCCGCCACGCCGTAGTCGATGCGCACATGGCTCGCGCCCTTGGGCAGGTTGGCTCCGCCCACGGCTCCGGCGTCGGGCTTGAGTTCGGTCACGACGGCCGGGATATTGATAACCATCCAGTGCCACCAACCGGAGCCAGAGGGCGCGTCCGGATCGTACACGGTCACGGCGAAGCTCTTGGTGCCTTTGGGCGCACCGCTCCATTTGAGCGCGGGTGACTTGTTCTCGCCCGAGCAGCCGAAGCCGTCGAACTCAAAGCTCTTGGGGATCATGGCCCCGGCCTTGATGTCGGGGCTGGTGAGTTGAAAGTCTGCGGCCTGGGCCAATGTGGCTGCGCCAATCAGGGTGGCGGCGAGAAGCGTGCGTGTCATGGAGTTCTCCGAAATGATGAAGCTCCATCATGATACGAATGGACGAATTTTGCCAGCCTCATACAAGGTTTGCCGCACCGAGTCAATTGCGGCGCAGCTTCAGCCCGCTGGGTATCAGCTCAGGTGCTTTCCCACAATGCCGGCCAGCTCGAATATGGTCACTTGCGGTTTGCCACTCTCCAGTGGCTTGCGCTATTAAAACAGGAGCGTTTTAGCTAACTGCTGCCTGCAGCGAGGTCACCGCCTGATAGCGCGTGAACAGAAACGCGACGCGCTCGGCGTCCGACTTCCAGCTCTTTTTGCCGCCGCTCAGCGCGTAGGCGGCGTCCACGGCGGCATCGAGCGCGCGGTGGGCCTTGAGCAGCTTTTCCGGCATGGGCGGGTTGTAGAGGTCGGCCAGCGTGGCACCGGCTTCCGCTGCACGGGCATCGAGCACCGCTTGTGCTGCCAGTTCGATAGCAGAGCGGGATTTTTGTACTTGGGCTGTGGCCGACTTTGCGTCCAGATCAGGCCAGGGGAAGTTGTTATAGACAATCTGGTTGGTATAGCGGTAATCGCTCTTGAGGCGGCCACAGACGTGGCGGACCCAGGCCATGTGCATGCGCGAGCTCAGCACGCCAAATTCGTAGAGCCCAGCGTGAGCAGTTGCCCGCGCATGCGGGGCGGTTGACTCAATTCAGAGCTTAGAGCTTAGCTTGCACAATGCGTTTGGCGGCCAGCCCGGCGCCGCCTGCCGTGACTCATGGATCAAGTCCCTGCGGGCACTGTTCTCAAGAGGTATTCGTGGAAGAGCGGCACCGTAAATGCCGTATCACCATGAATTGGGCTCCACACGATCCCCTTGGAGATCAGGCTGCTCCTTACCGGGCCAAATGAATTGGCTTTCTTGTTCATGTGCTGGGCAATATCACCCGAGCGATGCGGACCAGGCCCTAGTTCCGCCATGGCTCGCAGGTAACGTTTTTCTGAAGGCGTCGTGCGCTCCAGCCGCACACGAAAGAAGCTCTCGTCCAGTGCCGCTATGGTGATCTTTGATGCGCGCTCAACGTCAAGTGCCGTGATTGGACTGGCCTGCGCGAGGTCCCACGCATGCTTGCCCCACTCTTGAAGGAAATAGGGGTAACCCTGCGTGTTGGAGATGATGCTTTCAACGGCTGTGTCTTCATAATCCACGTTCAAATTCCGGGCCGGTTTTCGAATGGCATCCCCGGCAGCAACTTTGTCCAGCTTGTCAACGATGGGATAGTCAAACAAGCGCTCGGCATAGGACTTCGCTTCGCCTGCCAGGCTCAGCAACTGGGGCAAGCCCGCGCCCACAACCGTGAGTGGCAACTTCAGCTGCGCGCACCGGTGAAGGGCTGAAATGAGCGCCGCAAATTCGGTTTGCTTCACATATTGCAGTTCATCAATGAAGATGACCAAGACGGTTTTGGCGGCTTTTGCCGCATTCCCCACCTCGACAAACAGTGCCGTCAAGTCGCTCTCGAGGTCACCATTGTCGGCCAGGCCTTTTTCAGGCTCAAAGTCAATGCCGACCTCAATGTCCTGAAATTTAAATTTCAGGGCCTTTGCGAAGCCTGCGAGGGCGCGCAAAGACTTTTGAGCCAGATCCTTGGCGGCCTCGATTTGGCTTAGCCGCAACAACGCGACTCTCAGGGCGGGCGCTAAAAGAGCTGGCAGCGATCGATTCTCCGGTGCCTCGACCCGAACGGTGTGGATGCCAGTCGCTTCTGCGTCAGTGCGCATTTGGTCAAGCAAAACCGTCTTTCCCACGCCCCGCAGGCCCACCATAAGAACGCTTTTTGCCGTGTTACCTATGCGTAAGCGCTCAATGCATATCCGTACTTTCTCGCGTAGCGCCTCCCGACCAGCGAGTTCAGAGGGTGGAGTGCCCGCGCCTGGGGTGTAAGGATTTTTGACTGGATTCATTTATAGCGAGTTTAACAAAGTTATTGAATTTTGATAAATTTTATAAAACAACTAGAAATCCACGCGTCACTTTGTCCCGGATTCGCCCGCTGCCATCGACTGCATGACAAAAAATCGGCCCCCGGCACACGCCCGGGGTGCCGATGCACGGGAGTTACAGCGCCAGCACGAGAGCAACCGTTTTGCGCGGCAGCACAGGTACTGGCACCCCATGGACGGGTTGATGGCCAAGGCTGGATAAGGGCTTAGGGAAGCGCGGATCAAAT
>DHWX01000052.1 GCA_002413395.1 Polaromonas sp. UBA5171
TAAGCCCGACAGGCTGCTAGGTGCTCAATCGCTTCCTGCTGCAACCGGCCAATGCCGTTGTTGGCGATGGTCAGGGCCAACATGTATCCTTATTATTGCAATTACGCAGGGAAATTCGGGCAGACAAGCCACACTCGGCACTATTTACGTTTGTTACGTGGACTCTTGCGAGTCTTGATTTGGCACAAAACCAATGATTTCAATGCATTTGCGTGACAAACATCACACAATTCCCTGTCTTTCAAACGGAATACTATTGCCTTAGTTGCAATGTTTGGTTACAGTCGAGCCATTCCTCTTCCACATCGTTTCAACTTTGTTTTTTCCATCTGGAGTCCTCATGAAAACCCTCTCAACCTCCCTCAAAACCATTGTCGTTGCCAGCCTGGCTTGTGCCGCAAGCTTGGCATCTGCAATAGATGGGCAGAACCTGACTGTTCAGGCACAGGTAAGCGGCGTATGCAAATTCGGAGCGGCTCCCACGCTGGATTTCGGGATCATCAATCCATTAACGCTGGCCGCCGATCTCGTGAAGACTACCAGCGTTGAGTACCGTTGCACGAAGGGTACAGTGCCTTCAGCCCTTTCAGTGACAACCACGCCTCTTGCGATGGTTGACCCTTCCGTGACAGGATCAAGCCTGCCTTTCACTCTTGGCCTTCCTGCCGCCAGCACTCTCAAGGGCGCAGGATTCGGCACCGTCGCCCAGTCGACGTTTACTGTCACCGGTACCATCACGTTGGCTGATGCACAGGCCGCAATGGCCGGAACCGGCTACACCCAAACTGTAGCTCTTACCGTCAGCCCGTAAAGTGTCTCCGGAGTACTGGTAAGAACCGCGGCGGCTTGCAAGTCGTTATTGACCGGATCTTATTCGTGCGCATCAACGGTGGCGATGAAAAGATGAAAGCGCGATTTTCCTTCACGTTGCTTGAAGTCGCTTTCGTGGTGATGGCAGCCCTGTGGGCTGCCGCTCCTGCTTACGCCGGCAATGGCGTTGGCAACAATTGCACATTTCAGGCCAAAGGGTTGAGCACCGCGAACATCATCTTGGACCCAAGCAGCACCGTATCTGCAATGTTGCCTATATCGGCTTCAACTCTAAATGCCGATAAAGTGGGTGACTGTGCTCAGGGTCAAAACATGACTGTTGCCGTCTACGGTGGCAATACGCAGTATTTGACAAATACTTCAAATCCTCTAGGTGGTTCTATCAAATACACAATAGTAGGTATCGTTCAAAACCTCTCGGGGCAATCGAGTGGCGTTTACGTGAGCTTTTTAGCATCCACGGGTGCTTACGCGGTTATTGCACCGAGCGACTTTGCGGGTGCAAGCGCAGGCACTTATTCAGGCACGGTTAGTATTGACGTGAGCCCATGAAACCTCATGTGCTGCGTAACCCAAGGCAACACATCCATATCACCATGCATATATTTATTTGGGCGTTCGCCCGAGTTGCTTGGTGTTTTGCACTTTTTACAACTGGCGCAGCGCTAGCTGGCGAGTTCTCGGTCAATCCGATACGCCTTGACTTGGGTGCCAGCGTGAGAAGCGGCGCCATTGCCATCAAGAACGAAGACAAGCAAAAGCTCAGCTTCCAGATTGACGCCAAGGAGTGGACGCAGGACGCAACCGGAAAAGACCAGTACGCTGACACCAATGCGCTGATCTTTTTCCCGAAAATCATGTCGGTGGAGCCTGGCAAGGAGGGACTGATCCGCGTCGGTGCCAAGGCCGCCGTCGTGCCAACGGAAAAAACTTACCGCTTATTTATAGAAGAGCTGCCGGGTGCCACAAAAAAGCTGGAGGGCAGCGGCGCGCAGATCAATGTGTTGATCCGTTTTGGCGCACCGGTTTTCGTAGCGCCGCTCAAGCCGCAGGACAGTCTGGACATTGAAAGCTTTGGCCTGACCAAGGGCACCGTCACGCTTTCGGCCAAAAATACCGGCAACCGGCATCAGGTGGTGCAGGGTATCGAACTCAAGGGAACCGATGCCGCCGGCAACCCGGTGTATACGCTGACGCTGGCTGACCGCTATCTGCTCACAGGCACCGCCAAGGCATATACCACGGCCATACCGGCGGACCAGTGCGCCAAAATCACTCAGCTTTCGCTGGAATTCAAGACCGACAAACTCAACGTGGCGCGCAAGCTGGACGTGACCCGCACGATGTGCCCCTGACCGCGCGCCTGGCCCGGCCCTCCCGCACGATGCAGTCTGCCCCCAAAAAAGCACTGGTCGCCAGTGCCCTGTGGTGCTGCTTTGGCGCTGCACCACTGGCGGCGTGGTCTGCGGATGCAGCCAAAGAGGCGGGCACCGTTTCCAGTGTTGCCCAGACCGAGGCCATGGTGCTGCGCGTTACCCTCAACACCGAAGACAAGGGTGATCTTTTTGTGGCGCGCACGCCAACGCTCGACTTTTTGGTGCGGGTTCAGGACTTGAAGGACATCGGGTTCAAAAATCCGGTGGGCACCACCGTGGTACTGGATGGCGAGCCGCATCTTTCGCTTCAATCCATGAAGGGGGTGAGTTTTACCTTTGACGACAAAAAACTGGCGCTGAACATCACTGCAGACCCCGTGCTTCTGCCAAACCAGACGCTGCAGTTACAAGGAAAAAATCGCATCCGCGGCGTCATTCCGCACAACAACAGCGCATTTTTTAATTACGCGATCAGTTCTTCGCACAATTACACCGGCACCGGCAACAGCCTGGACTTTTCGGCCGAGGCGGGTTGGCGGCTGGGTGACTACCTGCTGATGTCCAATGGCAACACGGTGCAAGACGCCAGCGGCGTTCGCAAGTTTGTGCGGCTCACCAGCAGTGCGACTTACGATGACCGCGACAACTTGCGCCGAACCGTGATAGGCGACTTTTTTGGCCCCTCACGCGAGTTCAGCAACGGCCTTAATCTTGGCGGTATCAGTGTTTCCAAGCTCTACGGCCTCAACCCGTATTTCACGAACTCCCCAACGCAGAGCATCACCGGCAGCGTGGCCACGCCCAGCACCGTGGAGGTTTATCTGGACGGCCAGCGTATCCGCAGCGAAACGCTGAAACCCGGTGAATTCCAGTTAAACGATCTGCTGGCCTATGGCGGCGCACGCGACGTGCAGGTGGTGCTGCGCGATGCTTTTGGCCGGGTCCAGCAGTTCAGTTATTCCTTTTATTTCAGTGACCAGCCCTTGCAGCAGGGCTTACAGGAATACAGCTACAACTTGGGCGCCATACGGCGTGACTATGGCCTGCAAAGCAATCAATACGGGCCGATGGCGTTTTCGATGTTTCACCGCTACGGGCTGAGTGAAGCCGTCACACTGGGTTTGCGCGCGGACAGTGCCAAAGGCTTTTACAACGCCGGTCCAACGGCTACCGTCGTGCTGGGTGGCGCAGGTGTGGTCAACCTGGCCCTGGCCGCCAGTGCCGTCAGCGACCGGCGCGGTAGTGCCGGCCAGCTGAGCTACAACTACCAAGCCAAGCGCTGGGGCATGAGCCTGTCGATGCGACGCGATTGGGGCGACTTTGCGGTGCTGGGCGACCCGCCGAGCATCAGCAACCGCAACTATGAGGCCAGCGCAACAGTCAGTTACTACATGCAGAAAAATGGCTCGATTTCGCTGAGCCATTCAGTGCTTTCCACTCGCCCGGCGTTGCTGCCAACATCGCTCGCTGCGATACCGCCGTTCAGCATTGCACCACTGCAAGATAGCCGTGTAACCACTCTGAGCTATTTCGTGCCGCTGGTTTCTGGTCGGGTTTCTCTGCAAGCAAGCTTGAGCCACACGGTTGACAGCACCAGCCGCAATGAAGCATATGTGGGTCTGATTTTCTTCTTCGACAAGGATTACTCGGTGGCGGCCAATTTCCGAGGCGACCGGAGCAACGGAACCGAGTCACTGCAGCTGACCAAGAACCAGCCGATTGGCGAAGGCCTGGGCTACCTGATCTCGGCTGATCGCACCACCGGCGACGCCGCAACGGACTCACGGCTGAATTCCAGGTTTCAGTACAACGCGCCAGCCGCCATCTTGCGCGGCGACTTCGGTCGCGATCAGAACGGTGGCCAAGGTAGCAACTCCTACCAACTCTCCATGGCGGGTGGTTTGGCCTATGTTGACGGCCAACTTGCTTTGGGCCGGCCGGTGACCGAGAGCTTCGGTATTGTGAAAGTGGGCGAACTGCCAGGAGTAGCCGTATCAGTCAACGGCCAGCCGATAGGCAAGACCGATGCGCACGGTCAGGTCTTCATACCCACGCTGGCGCCGTACTTTGACAACGATGTGTCGATTGCGCCAGAAACCGTGCCCATTGAATATTCAATTCCATCAACCGTGAAAAAAATCTCGCCGGCACTCAGAAGCGGTGCCGTGATTGACTTTGGCGTCACGAAAATTCAGGCCTTCACCGGCACACTCAAATCCATGCAGAACGGCACAGCCAAGCCCGTAGAGTTTCAGGAAATCAGCTTCAGAGCGGGTGGCAAAAAACTCATCCTGCAGACCGGGCGCGGCGGCGAGTACTACATTGAGAATCTCAAACCCGGAAGCTATCCGGCTACCGTGGAAGTCGAAGGCAAACCCTGCCGGTTTGATCTAAAAATTCCCAAGTCAGACGAAACCTTTGTCGATCTGGGTGAGTCGGTGTGCCGCTAACACCGCTGAAAAGGATAGCTGCGAGTGGCTATTACAGCGGCGTCACCGACATGCGCATTGGCCAGGCGTAAACGCCCTCCCGTGCCGACTCGGAAAGAACAAAACGAAAACCGAGTGCCAGCACGGCCTTGCTCATGCCCCGGCCAGCAGCGCGCTGCGCGACCCCGCCGCCCGAAGCACCGAGTTGGACGTCGGTGTCCAAACCCTTGACGAGAGTCTGGCGCAAAAATTCACCCTGGCTGTCAAACATCAGCATATAGCCACCCTGGGTATTGCTCTGCACGGCCACCTGCGCAGGCATGGGAACATCTACATAGCCACGGGCAATGTCATCGGCAGTCACCGCCACTGAGGCGGGTTGCGCCAAAACCTGAAGACTGGCGTACTTGAGTATCGTTGCCGAAACCTGCAGCTTGGCTTCGTTGGATCCTGCTATGGCGACCCCAGGCACACTGACTGAACCGAGAGCCAGTACAAACACCAGCGCCTTCATGCCATCCGCCCACCAAGCCCTGGAACGAACGGCAAAGCAGCCTTTCCTCACTTGGGAGGAGGAACCGTGAACTATCGATGTGATGGTGTACATGATTCAAATCCATAAATTGATGATTTACGGTTTAAATTTTAACAAAATCGATTAATACGATGCAAATATCAATTTATTGTATCAATTTGGCTTGAATATGATATTTTTTAGATTACGAATTACGAATATCGATTAAGTTGACTTTTATCAATTCCAATCGAATACTGCCACCCTGCCAATTAAGCAGCAAGCATCCAAACGAAGTCTTTTGCCGCGTCAAAGAGGTGCAAAAGATTGTGAGAAGTGAAAGCCTCGCCTGCGGCTGGGGAGCAGACGCTCAAGCCAATTGGCTACTGTTATGCGATCAAGGCGTGCACCCAAGGAAAGCCGCCCGATGAACAGCAGGCGTTATCAGTGCTGATCGGTTAGCTCAAGCCCAGGATGGACTTGACAACGACACAGACTTTGTAATTGGACGCATCAAACTTCGTGCTCAGCCGCTATGTGAGTCACCCACGGCGGGAGGGGGTTTTACACAATTGGGAAGGTTATGATCGATTGACCTGTCAGGCCAAATCAGTCCGTGGGCCCCAGTCCCAAGTCATCGGTCAGGACACCTAAATGGGTGTGACCGAGAGCCGCATAGGCCACGCATAAACGCCCTGTCGGGCTGATTCCGCAAAAATAAATCGAAACCCAAGGTCGAGGGTCGTCTTTTGCATGCCACGGCCACTGGCGGCCTGTGCAATGCTGCCGCCTGTCGCCTCAAGTTGCACGTCGTTGCCCATGCCCCGTACCAGCGTCTGCCGCATGAAATCGGCCTGGCTTTCGAACGTGAGCATGTACCCGTCTCTGCTGTTGTTTTGCACCATGATCTGCAAGGGACTGGGGACATCCACATAGCCCCGGGCAATGTCCGCAGCGGTGACAACCACCGACGCTGGCTGTGCCAACACCTGCAGGCTGGCGCGCTTGAGTATCGTTGCGGTGACGGTCAGCTTGGCTTCGTCTGAGCTGATGGATGCGACCAAGGGAGTCCCTAGCAAGCCCAAAGACACACCGCTGAACAGCAACCGTTTCAAGGCTCGCACCCATGACTTCCCCACGTCTTTCATGATGTGACTCATGACGCCTTCACTCCTTCAATGAAAAAATGGAGGGGGTAGATGCCCTCGCTGGTTGGCGAATGGACAGCACCACACATTTCCGGCAAGAACGACGCCATTCCAAAGCATTGGAACCCCGGAAGGCCTGCGAAACTAAAAGTATTGGCTTCATCTTTTTTCGTTCAATTTATGTATAAAAACAAGCTATAGCCCGATAGCAGCGAGCGTAAGCTGCTGTTACCTCATTAGCAGTAAAACGCTATTTCCGCAACCCCGGTGGGTTGCGCTGCTTCAAAACCGCTCGTGCGGCGCCAGATAGCGCCACTGGCCGATCGGCAGATGGCCAAGGTTGACACGGCCGATGCGCACGCGCTTGAGCCCGGTCACAAACAGCCCGACCTGCTCGCACATGCGGCGAATCTGGCGTTTTTTGCCTTCCCTGAGCACAAAACGCAGTTGCTCGGGGTTTTGCCATTCGACCTGCGCGGGCAGCAGCGCCTGGCCGTCCAGGCTCAGGCCATGGCAGAGCAGCGCGAGTTTTTCACGCGGGAACGCGGCCTGCACATTGATGGTTTCAGCGCCGTAGCTGACGCGCACCAGGTACTCTTTTTCGATCTCTGAATCTTCGCCAATCAGTTGCCGCGCCACGCGGCCATCCTGCGTGAGCACCAGCAGGCCAATCGAGTCGATGTCGAGCCGGCCCGCGGGCGCCAGGCCGCGCAGTTGCTCAAAGCCCCAGCGCATGCGGCTGTTGCATTCGCGCCAGCGGTTTTGCGGTTGCACCAGCACCACGGCGGGCTCGTGGCCGTCTTCGGCCTGACCGCTGACATAGCCGACCGGCTTGTTGATCAGGATGGTGACCTGCTGGCGCTGCTGCTGCTCGGCCTGGCGCGCCACTTCAATGCGCGCGTCGGCGGCGACCGGCTGGCCCATGACGGCGGGTGCGCCGTTGACGCGGACCCAGCCGCGCGCAATCCAGTCGTCGGCCTCACGGCGCGAGCACAGGCCGAGCTCGGCCATGCGCTTGTTCAGGCGCACCGTGGCGGGCGCGCTGCCAGGAATGAGCGCGGGCGCTTTCGGAATGCGCACCGCGGTGCCAGGAACTTCAGGCTTGGCTTTGGGGGGTGAAGGGTCTTGCATTTGCTACTTATTTTATAGCTTAATATTTATGTAATACGCTGTTCGAAACTACTTTTATCTTGAAAAACGCTGGAGCGCAAGGCCGCCAGGTCGAGCACGCGCAAGCCGCCATATTCAACGCAAATCGTGCCCTGCGCCTGCAGCGCGGTCAGTGCTTCGTTGACCCGCTGACGCGACAAGCCCACCAGATACGCCAGTTCCTGCTGCGTGATGCGCAGGATTTCACCAACGCCCGGATACAGCACCGGGTTGAACAGCGCGGCCAGGCTGCGCGCCACCCGCACATCGGGGTTGATCATGCGGTCGATTTCGCGCGCGGCAATAAACTGGCCCAGGCGCTCATTGAGCTGGTTCATCACAAAGCGGTTGAAGCCGATGGAGTGGTCCAGCAGCCAGTGAAACGTATCCACCGTCAACCCGGCCACCACGCTTTTGCGCAGCGCCTGAATGTTGTAGCGGTAGGGCTCGCGCTTGAGCGCCGTGCCTTCGCCAAACCAGCCGCCCGGTGGCAGGCCGGTGAAGGTCATGGTCTGGCCCTGAGCGTTGTCGGCGCTCATCTTGAGCAGCCCTTCGACCACGCCAAACCAGTAAGTGACCGGCCTGCCGACGCGGCACACATAGTCGCCCGGCGCGGCATCGCTCACCCGCAACTGCGCCACTGCGCGTTCGCGCTGCTCGGGCTGCAGCATGGGCAGCCAGGGAATGCCATGCAACTCGTCAGCCGTGGGCGTGCGGCGGCGCTGGTGCAGGGTGAGATCAGTGGACATGATGCAAAAAATGGAAACACGGATAGGTTAACAGGCCATTACCCGGGCACACCCGATGAGGATTTACCCTTAAATTGTCGTTACAACGACACCCTAACGTCAAACATATCCGTAATATTCATAGCAGATCAGCAGTTTTTCTTGACAGAAAGGCTGCGTTTAACCCGGAGACCAGGAAGCATGCAGACCACGTTCCCCCGATTGCTGCTCAAACATGCCGCCGAACGCCCGGATGCCCCCGCCATGCGCGAAAAAGAATACGGCATCTGGCAGGCGCACAGCTGGGCAGGCATGGCGGCGCTGGTTGAACACATCGCGTATGGTCTGCACCAGCTCGGCCTGCAGCGCGGCGAACACATGGTGGTGATCGGTGCCAACCGTCCGCGCCTGTATGCCACCATGCTGGCGGCGCAGTCGCTGGGGGCCATTCCGATCCCGCTGTACCAGGACGCAGTGGCGACCGAATGCGTGTTCCCCATCACCAATGCCGACGTGCGCTTTGCGTTTGCCGAAGACCAGGAGCAGGTGGACAAGCTGCTGGAGATTCGCGACCGCTGCCCGGATCTGGCTCATCTTGTTTACGATGATCCGCGCGGCCTGCGCAATTACGCAGAGCCCGGGTTGATGTCGCTGGATGCGCTGATTGAATCAGGCCAGGCATTGGCAGCCAGCCAGCCCGCTTTTCTCCGGGCCGAGATTGACAAAACCAGCCCGAACGACGTGGCCGCAATGTTTTTTACTTCGGGCACCACCGGCAATCCCAAAGGCGTGGTGCATACGCACAACACCCTGCTGGACCGCGCGCGCGCCGGTGCCGAATTTGACAAGCTGACCGCCAGCGAGGAAGTGCTGGCCTACCTGCCACCGGCCTGGATCGGCCAGAACATTTTCAGCTACGCGCAGTGGCTGGCCTGTGGCTACGTGGTGAACTGCCCGGAAGACGCCAGCACGGTGACGATTGACCTCAAGGAAATCGGGCCGACCTACTACTTTGCGCCGCCGCGGGTGTTTGAAGGCCTGCTCACGAGCGTGATGATCCGCATGGAAGACGCCAGCCGTGCCAAACGCGGCATGTTCAACTTCTTCATGAAGGTGGCCAAACGCGTCGGCCCGGACCGCATGAACGGCCAGGCACTGGGTCTTGCGGACACGCTGCTGTACCGCCTGGGCGACCTGCTGGTGTACGGGCCGTTGCGCAACAACCTGGGCTTCTCGCGGGTGCGCGTGGCCTACACGGCGGGCGAAGCGATTGGCCCGGACCTCTTCACTTTTTACCGCTCCATCGGCATCAACCTCAAGCAGCTCTACGGCTCCACTGAAACCGCGGTGTTTGTCTGCCTGCAGCCCGACGACCAGGCGCGCGCCGACACGGTGGGCGTGCCGATTCAGGGTGTGCAGATCAAGGTGGCTGAGAACGGTGAAATCCTCGTCAAGTCGGCCGGCCTGCTCAAGGAATACTACAAAAACCCGGCCGCGACCGCCGAGGTGCTTGACGCCTCTGGCTGGTATCACACCAGTGACGCGGGTTTCATCGACGCGCGCGGCCACCTCAAGATCATTGACCGCGTGAAGGACGTGGGCCGCATCAAGGGCGGCGAACACGACGGCGCGCTATTTGCGCCCAAGTATGTCGAGAACAAGCTGAAGTTCTTCCCGCACATCAAGGAAGTCGTGGCCTACGGCGATGGCCGTGAAAAGGTCTGCGTTTTCATCAACATCGACTTCAACGCGGTGGGTAATTGGGCCGAGCGGCATAACCTGCCCTATGCCGGCTACACCGACCTGGCCCAAAAACCCGAGGTTTATCAACTCGTCAGGGAGTGCGTCGAAAAGGTCAATGCCGATCTGAGCGCGGATGCCTTGTTGGCGGGCTCTCAGGTCAGCCGTTTTCTGGTGCTGCACAAGGAACTGGACGCCGACGATGGCGAATTGACCCGTACCAACAAGGTGCGCCGCGGCTTCATCGCAGAAAAATACCAGCCGCTGATTGAGGCCCTCTACGGCGGCAAGACCGAGCAGTTCATAGAGACGGTGGTCAAGTTCGAAGACGGGCGCAGCGGCAGCGTGAGCGCCACGCTCAAGATCAGTGAGGCCAAAACATTTGCCCCGGTGAAGGCTGCGGCATGAGCAAGAAGATAGGCGACGTCATTCTTGATGTGAACAACATCAGCCTGAGCTTTGGCGGAGTCAAGGCGCTCTCGGACATTTCATTCAATGTCAAGGAGCACGAGATCCGCGCCATCATCGGCCCCAACGGCGCCGGCAAAAGCTCGATGCTCAACTGCATCAACGGCGTCTATACGCCGCAGCAGGGCTCGATTACCTTTCGCGGCCAGACCTTCAAGCACATGAACAGCCACCAGGTGGCGGTCATGGGCGTGGCCCGCACCTTTCAGAACCTCGCGCTGTTCAAGGGCATGAGCGTGATCGACAACATCATGACGGGTCGCAACCTGAAGATCAAAAGCAACCTGCTGCTGCAGGCGCTGCGCATCGGTCCGGCGGAAAAGGAAGAAATCATGCACCGCGAGGCGGTCGAACGCATCATCGACTTCCTTGAGATTCAGGCGCACCGCAAAACGCCCGTCGGACAGTTGCCTTACGGCCTGCAAAAACGCGTGGACCTGGGGCGCGCCCTGGCGATGGAGCCGCAAGTACTGCTGCTGGACGAACCCATGGCCGGCATGAACGTGGAAGAAAAGCAGGACATGTGCCGCTTTGTGCTGGATGTGAACGACGAGTTCGGCACTACCGTGGTGCTGATCGAGCACGACATGGGTGTGGTGATGGATATCTCCGACCGCGTCGTCGTGCTGGACTACGGCAAAAAAATCGGTGACGGCACGCCCGACGAGGTGCGCAACAACGAAGACGTGATCCGGGCCTACCTTGGCGTGGAGCATTAACCATGTATTGCGACGCCAAGATGGATATGAAGAATTCATTGCGAATGAATGCGGCTACACGAAGCGCGCAAGCAACAGGGGTGAGCAAATAACATGGCCTTCTTTCTTGAAACTTTGCTGGGCGGCCTGATGGCTGGCATGCTGTATTCGCTGGTGGCGCTGGGCTTTGTGCTGATCTTCAAGGCCTCGGGTGTGTTCAACTTTGCGCAGGGTGCGATGGTGCTGTTTGCAGCGCTGGCGATGGCCCGGTTTTCACAATGGATTCCACAATGGACGGGCATCAGCAACCTGATCCTGGCCGATCTCGTTGCCTTTTTGATTGCCGGCGTCATCATGTTCGGGATGGCCTGGCTGATCGAGCGGCTCGTGCTGCGCCACCTGGTCAACCAGGAAGGCACCACCCTGCTGATGGCCACCATCGGCATCGCTTATTTCATAGAGGGCGTGGGCCAGACGGTTTTTGGCGGAAGCATCTACAAAATCGACATCGGCATGCCAAAAGACCCGGTTTTCATACTGGAGTCGGTATTTTCGGGCGGCATCCTGATCAACAAGGAAGACCTTTACGCGGCCTTGATCGCGGCGGTGCTGGTGGCGCTGCTGAGCGTGTTTTTCCAGAAGACCGCCACCGGCCGGGCCCTGCGCGCGGTCGCCGACGATCATCAGGCCGCGCAATCGATCGGCATTCCGCTGAACCGGATCTGGGTCATTGTGTGGTGCGTGGCAGGCGTGGTGGCGCTGGTCGCCGGGATGATCTGGGGCAGCAAGATGGGCGTGCAGTTTTCGCTGGCAACCGTGGCCTTGCGCGCCCTGCCGGTGGTGATTCTGGGCGGCCTGACTTCCGTGCCTGGCGCCATCATTGGCGGCTTGATCATCGGCGTGGGCGAGAAACTCTCCGAGGTTTACCTCGGTCACTATGTCGGCGGCGGCATCGAAATTTGGTTTGCCTATGTGTTGGCACTGGGTTTCCTGCTGATCCGGCCCCAGGGGTTGTTTGGTGAAAAAATCATTGATCGGGTATGAAATCTTGAGGGACAGACCAGGTTTTTTTCGAAGCAAATCTGCTCTGTCACCAACTAATGTGAGACTTTGCGGGACAGTCCAAGATTTGCGAAGCACATTTGCTCTGTCCCCAACTGATTAGAAGGTGTTATGTTTTACAGAGAAAACGGTCAATTCAAAACCACTTACCGCTCGGACCAGCAGATCTTCCCGATCCTGCAGGACCGCATTGCCATTGGCCTGATCCTGCTTGCTGCTTTCGTGGTGGTGCCGCTGCTGGCCAGCGACTACCTGTTTCAGGCCATTTTGATTCCGTTTGTCATCATGGCGCTGGCTGCGCTCGGCGTGAACATCCTGATTGGCTACTGCGGCCAGATCTCGCTCGGGTCGGGCGCCTTCATGGCGGTGGGTGCCTACGGCGCCTACAACTTCTTCGTTCGCATTCCCGGCATGCCGCTGATTCCGGCGCTGATTCTGGGCGGATTGTGCGCCACTTTGTTCGGCGTTCTGTTTGGCTTGCCAAGCTTGCGCGTCAAGGGACTGTATCTCGCCGTGGCAACGCTGGCCGCGCAGTTCTTTGGCGACTGGATGTTCCTGCGCATCAAGTGGTTTACCGACGACTCGCCGTCGGGTTCGGTATCGGTCAACAATTTGCAGGTGTTCGGTCTGCCGATTGAAGGCTCCCACGGCAAATACTGGCTGTGCCTGTCCATTCTGGTGATCATTGCGCTGCTGGCCAAAAACCTGGTGCGAGGTGCGATTGGCCGCGAGTGGATGGCGATCCGCGACATGGACGTGGCCGCCGCGGTGATTGGCATTCGCCCCATGTATGCCAAGCTCAGCGCCTTTGCCGTCAGCTCTTTCATCATCGGCGTTGCCGGCGGGTTATGGGCTTTCGTCTATCTGGGGGCCTGGGAACCGGCGGCGTTCTCCGTCGACCAGTCATTTCGCCTGCTGTTCATGGTCATCATCGGTGGTCTGGGCTCGATCATGGGAAGTTTCTTTGGTGCCGCCTTCATCGTGGTGTTGCCCATCGCGTTGAACCAGTTCCTGCCAGTGTTTCTCGGTCTGTTCGGGATCCAGATTTCCACGGCCGGCATCGCCCATGCAGAGTTGATGGTTTTTGGTGCCCTGATCGTCTGGTTCCTGATCATGGAGCCGCACGGCCTGGCCAAGCTCTGGTCCACGGGCAAACAAAAATTGCGCTTGTGGCCATTTCCGCATTGAGCCGCATCAAGGTTTGAGTTTTTTCGGGTGGTTTGTTTTTATTTTTTAAGGAGACAACAATGAAAGTACGTCAATTGATTCTGGCGGTGGCTGTGGTGGCTGCTGGCGCATCGGCCGTATCGACCAGCGCATTCGCTCAAGCCAAGGAGCAGTTCTTCCCGCTGCTGTCATACCGCACCGGCCCCTATGCCCCCAACGGAACGCCCTGGGCCAACGGCAAACAGGACTATCTCAAGATGGTCATCGCCCGTGATGGCGGCATCAACGGCGTGAAGCTCACCTACGAAGAGTGTGAGACCGCCTACGCCACCGACCGCGGCGTGGAATGCTACGAGCGCCTCAAAAGTCACCCGGGCGTTGCTCTTTTTGACCCGCAGGCTACGGGCATTACCTTTGCCCTGACCGAGAAGGTGGAAAACGACAAAATTCCCCTGATGACGCTGGGCTATGGTCTTTCCATTTCGCAGGATGGCATGGCCTTCAAGTGGAACTTTCCGCTGATGGGCAGCTACTGGACGGGTGCCGACATCCTGATTCAGGCCATCGGCAAACGTGAAGGCGGCCTGGACAAGCTCAAGGGCAAAAAAATTACACTGGTCTATCACGACTCACCGTTTGGCAAGGAGCCCATTCCGATGCTGCAGGAGCGCGCGAAGATGCATGGCTTTGAGCTGCAACTGCTGCCCGTCACCGCGCCGGGAGTGGAGCAAAAAGCCACCTGGCTGCAGGTCCGTCAGTCCAAACCTGACTACGTTCTGCTGTGGGGCTGGGGCGTGATGAACTCCACCGCGCTCAAGGAAGCGCAGGCGACCGGCTATCCGCGCGACAAGATGTACGGCGTGTGGTGGTCCGGCGCCGAACCTGACGTCAAGGACGTGGGTGAGGGCGCCAAGGGTTACCACGCGCTGGCGCTCAACACCTCGGGCCAGCAGCCCAAAGTCATGCAGGACATCCTGAAATATGTGCATGACAAAGGCCAGGGTACAGGCCCGCGTACCGAGGTTGGTTCAGTGCTCTACACGCGGGGCGTGATCATCCAGATGCTGGGAATTGAGGCCGTACGACGTGCGCAGGAGCGTTTCGGCAAGGGCAAGGTGATGACCGGTGAGCAGGTGCGCTGGGGCCTGGAAAACCTGAACCTCACGCAGGCCAAGCTCGACGCGCTGGGTTTTGGTGGCGTGATGCGCCCGCTCAGCACCTCCTGCGCCGATCACATGGGTTCGACCACGGCACGTATTGAAACCTGGGACGGCAAGAAGTGGAACGTCAACCCGGAGTACTTCACAGCGGATGAGCAGATCATCAAACCCATGATCAAGGCCGGCGCAGACAAGTACCTGGCTGACAAGAAGTTGACCCGCCGCACACCGGCCGATTGCCAGTCCTGAGATTCGTGACCCATGCGCACTTTCAGCGCTGGCTCGTCCGGCTCTGAAAGTTGCACGCTGACGTGCAAGTTGGCGGCTCCCATGAGCCGCCAACTGAAAGGGCGGCAACGCTGCCTTTTCAGTTGGCTCAAATCCGAAAAAATAGATACACCACCATGAGTGACTCAAACATCGTTCTCAACGTCAACGGCATCGAGGTCATTTACAACCATGTGATTCTTGTGCTCAAGGGCGTTTCACTGCAAGTCCCCGAGGGTCGCATCGTGGCCATTCTGGGAGGCAATGGTGCGGGTAAAACCACCACGCTGCGTGCCATCTCCAACCTGCTCAAGGGTGAGCGCGGGGAAGTCACCAAGGGCTCCATCGAGCTGCGCGGTGAACGCATTGAAAACCTCTCGCCCGCCGACCTGGTGCAGCGCGGCGTGGTGCAGGTGATGGAGGGGCGTCATTGCTTTGGCCACCTGACCATTGAAGAAAACCTGCTGACCGGGGCCTACACGCGCAAAAGCAAAAGCGAGGTCGCCGCTAATCTGGAAAAGGTCTACAACTATTTTCCACGCCTGAAAACGCGGCGCACCTCGCAGGCTGCCTACACTTCGGGCGGTGAGCAGCAGATGTGCGCGATTGGCCGAGCGCTCATGGCCAACCCCAGCATGGTGCTGCTCGACGAGCCCTCCATGGGTCTGGCACCGCAAATTGTTGAAGAAGTGTTCAACATCGTCAAAGACCTCAATCAGCGCGAGAAAGTCACTTTTTTGCTGGCTGAGCAAAACACCAACATGGCCCTCAAATACGCCGACTATGGTTACATCATGGAGAGCGGCCGCGTCGTCATGGACGGCGCTGCCAGCGACCTGGCCAACAACGAGGACGTGAAAGAGTTCTACCTCGGGGTAGGCGGTGGCGAACGCAAAAGCTTCAAGGATGTAAAAAGCTACAAGCGCCGCAAACGGTGGCTGGCTTGAGGAGAATGGTGCAATGACCAAATTTTTCGACGCGCTGGAAACCCGCTCGCACACCGATCGCGAGAGCGCCCTGATGGCGGCCTTGCCGCGCCAAATTACCCACGCGCAAACGCATTCACCCGCTTTTTCGGCCATTCTCAAAAATGTGGACGGCCAAGCCATCAACGGCCGCGCTGCATTGGCACGCCTGCCGGTGACCCGCAAGCATGAGTTGCTGGAACGCCAGCAGGCCGAACGCCAGGCCGGTGGCAATGCGTTTGGCGGCTTCAGCGCGCTCAGCTTTGGCGCGAACATGCCTCGCGT
Source organism: Polaromonas sp. UBA5171 (assembly GCA_002413395.1). Classification (GTDB taxonomy): domain Bacteria; phylum Pseudomonadota; class Gammaproteobacteria; order Burkholderiales; family Burkholderiaceae_C; genus Polaromonas. The sequence continues at coordinate 15,988 of DHWX01000052.1, forward strand.
GTTCGCCAGCCCCGGCACGATTTACGAGCCGGAAGGCACGCGCAAGGACTACTGGCGCATGGCACGTGCCATGCATGCGGCGGGGTTTCGACCGGGCGAGCTGATTCACAACAGCTTCAGTTACCACTTTGTGCCGGCGGGCTCGATGATGGAAACCGGCGCGCATGCCTTGGGCTGCAGCGTATTTCCAGGCGGTACCGGGCAAACCGAACAGCAGGTGCGGGCCATGGCCGAACTCAAGCCGGCAGGCTACATCGGCACGCCAAGTTTTCTGAAAATCATTATTGAAAAAGCCGCCGAAATGAAGCTGGCGCTGCCCACCGTCACAAAAGCCCTGGTTTCTGGCGAAGCCTTCCCGCCCAGCCTGCGCGACTGGCTGACGGAGCGCGGCATTGCGGGCTACCAGTGCTACGCATCGGCGGACCTGGGACTCATCGCCTATGAGACCGAGGCGCGCGAAGGGCTGGTGCTCGATGAAGGCGTGATCGTGGAAATCGTGCGTCCTGGCACTGGCGACCCGGTAGCCGAGGGCGAGGTCGGTGAACTGGTGGTTACCACATTGAACCCGGACTACCCCCTGATCCGTTTCGGCACCGGCGATCTGTCGGCCATGCTGCCCGGCGCCTGCCCAACCGGCCGCACCAATGCGCGCATCAAGGGCTGGATGGGGCGCGCCGACCAGACGGTGAAGGTGCGCGGAATGTTTGTGCATCCGGGACAAGTAGCCGACATTGTCCGGCGCTTTCCTGAAGTGCTCAAGGCGCGGCTGGTGGTCAGCGGCGAAATGGCCAATGACATCATGACGTTTCAGGTCGAGACGGCGGAGCCGATACGTTCAGCACCCGCCACTGCGGGGCTGGAGCAGTGCATCAGCGAGGTCATTCGCGATGTCACCAAGTTACGCGGCACGGTGCAACTACTGGCCCCGGGCAGCCTGCCTAACGATGGCAAGGTAATTGAAGACGCGCGCAGCTACAAGTGAGCGATGCGCTCTTGTGACCAAACCCTACACGCCCCAGACCACCTCGTGGCCGTTTTTGTAGTTGCGCTGCAGCATGTCAATGAAAGGCATGGCGCGCTGATGCAAACCAAGTCCGTCGCCGGGTACAGCTCCCGCTGCCTCTTCGTCGCCTGATTGCTCAAGTGCAATGGCAACCTCAAGCGCCTTGATGGCTGCGGGCATCTGTTCGGGCAGGATGATGCCCTTGGGCTCCGCATCCTTGCCAATAATTTCCAGGATTCGCCGGGCATTCGGCTCGAGCATGATCAGATCGCCGGTCTCCTTGGATTTGAATTTGTACAGCATGGAGAACTCCTCAAATTAATCAACCCACCTATTATGCGCAGGCAACGCAAGGGTTTGTGTAGGCATACTTCGTTTTTTTTCGCGCTGAAAACGACCGTTGGTCGCGCGCACCGAGCCGCTTCTGGATCAAGCAAAATAAACGACATGTTCGATATTGCAGCGATTCAAAAACTGGCCGCTCAAGCGCTTCGCCAAGATGGGCTGAGCCTGCTCTTGCCGCCCGACCTGACGACTCTACCCTGCATTTTCCAGCGCGCGCGTAGACGCAAGGCGGGCGGTGCTTTAATGCAGGATGCCAATGACTATTTTCTACCAAATCAAAGCCGGCAACTTGATGCTCAAGGCCAGGCTCGGACCTTTCAAATCCCCACGCCAGATTGAGTTCTCGGACACGCTGCCGCGCACCGAAACTGGCAAACTGCAACGCTTTAAATTGCGCCAGCCATGAAATTCACGACGCACAAACGGGTCCGCTTTCACCACTGTGACCCTGCGGGAATTGTGTTTTATCCGCAGTTCTTTTACCTGATGCACGAGGCGCAGGAGGATTTTCTAGCCCACATCGGGTTCCCCTTGCCTGTCTTGATCGCCGAAGGCACGGGTGTGCCGATTGTTAATCTGAAGACTGAATTCCTCGGCATGTGCCGCAATGGTGATGAGCTCACGATAACCCTTGAGTTGACGCGGATCGGCAACGCAAGCATTGGCATGCACTATGAAATTTACGACCGTCCGCCAGTCCCCGGAAAAACCGGGACAATCAAGTTGAGAGCCGACGGCGTGGTGGTCCATGCCGAAGTCCCGCACGGCAAACCAGTGCCCATTTCCGATGAATTACGCAGCGCGCTGTTGCCGTATCTACATGGCTCGGAAAAACACATTTAGAAAACTTCACTCCTGACCGGGCAGAACCCGGAGTCTATGCCAGTGGGGTGCTCGCTCGATGCACCCTGCTGTTCGTGGAAGGGCCGATCAGTTGGAATGCCTGGCAGAAGTTTGAACGCAATGATTTGCTGGCGCAGTCGCATCAGAAAGCAAAACGCCCACATGAAGTGGGCGTTTGCTACCAGCCTAGACGGCTTGGATGTTGGTTGCGCGGGCAAGATTTGAACTTACGACCTTTGGGTTATGAGCCCAACGAGCTACCAGGCTGCTCCACCGCGCGTTATTTTTATATTATAACTTACTTTGCCTTGGCCGTGTCGGCCGTCATCTCTTCTGCCACCTCTGGACGATCCACCAGTTCAACCAGTGCCATGGGTGCATTGTCACCCACGCGGAAGCCCATTTTCAGGATGCGGGTGTAGCCACCAGGACGAGCGTTGTAGCGAGGGCCCAGTTCAGCGAACAATTTGACCACCATGTCGCGGTCGCGCAGACGGTCAAAGGCCAGGCGTTTGTTGGCCAGGGTGGGCTCTTTGCCAAGCGTGATCATCGGTTCCACCACACGGCGCAATTCCTTGGCTTTTGGCAATGTGGTTTTGATGACTTCGTGCTGAATCAGCGAGTTCATCATGTTGCGCAACATGGCGAGGCGGTGCTCGCTGGTGCGGTTTAATTTACGTAGTCCATGTCCGTGTCGCATAATGCTTCCTTTTTTAGTATTCAGGCAGCCGTATCAGGTACTGCCCGTGCGCCACCTCATTTGAGATGGGATAGTTTCAAGCCTGATTAACGCTTGTCGAGGCCTGCAGGAGGCCAGCTTTCAAGTCGCATTCCAAGCGTCAGCCCACGAGAGGCCAGCACTTCCTTGATCTCGTTGAGAGATTTCCGTCCCAGATTGGGGGTTTTGAGCAACTCATTTTCGGTGCGCTGGATCAAATCGCCAATGTAGTAGATGTTTTCCGCCTTCAAGCAGTTGGCCGAACGCACAGTGAGCTCAAGCTCATCGACCGGACGCAACAAGATAGGATCAAACTGTTGCGAACTGCGCTGAACTGGCGCAGTGAATGCATCCAGTTCATTGCCTTCGAGCTGCGCAAACACCGCCAGCTGCTCGACCAGGATCTTGGCCGACGCGCGAACAGCGTCTTCAGCGCTCACCGCCCCATTCGTTTCAATCTCAAGCACCAGCTTGTCCAGATCGGTGCGCTGTTCGACGCGAGCGCTTTCGACGGTATAGCTCACGCGCTTGACGGGAGAAAAAGAGGCATCCAGCACAATACGGCCGATCGACTTTGGCGACTCGTCGCCGTAGCGGCGCACCGTACCCGGTACATAGCCACGGCCATTTTCAACCTTGATCTGCATATCAATCTTGCCGCCGTGCGACAAGTTCACGATCACATGCTCAGGATTGATGATTTCCACATCATGCGGCGTCTGGATATCAGCCGCAGTGACCGGACCCTCGCCATCCTTGCGCAAGCTCAGAGTCACTTCATCACGATTGTGGAGTTTGAAGACAACCCCTTTGAGGTTCAACAGAATGTTGACGACATCCTCCTGTACCCCATCAATTGATGAGTACTCGTGCAGCACACCGGCGATCGTCACTTCAGTCGCGGCGTGACCGACCATGGAGGACAACAGGACACGGCGTAGCGCGTTTCCCAGTGTATGGCCATAGCCGCGCTCAAAAGGCTCCAGCGTTACCTTGGCACGATGGGTGCCAAGCTGCTCTACATTGATGGTTTTTGGTTTCAACAAATTAGTCTGCATGCAGTCTTCCTCTCAATACCCTCGGCTCGTTACACCGATAAGGCTGGCGAAGCACACCCTGGCGATACCGGTCATCGTATCGTCAGGGAACGAAAATTAGCGTGAGTACAACTCGACGATCAACGATTCGTTGATGTCAGCGGCAAACTCATCACGGTCAGGCACCTTCTTGAAGGTACCTTCACCCTTGTCGGCGCTCACATCAACCCATGCCGGCAGGCCCACTTGCATTGCGAGTTGGAGCGCCTCCGCGACTCGAACCTGCTTTTTGGATTTATCCCTGACCGCAATGACATCACCCGTCTTGACCATGCATGAAGGGATATTAACGCATTGACCGTTCAGCGTAATGGCCTTGTGAGATACCAGTTGACGCGCTTCGGCACGGGTAGAGCCAAAGCCCATCCGGTAAACAACGTTGTCCAGGCGCGATTCCAAAATAAACAGCAGGTTCGCGCCGGTATTACCCTTGCGACGGTCGGCCTGTTCAAAATAGCGCCGGAACTGCTTCTCAAGAACACCATACATGCGCTTGACTTTTTGCTTTTCGCGCAGTTGAAGCCCGAAATCGGACGTTCGGGTACCCGAGGTACGGCCATGCTGACCCGGTTTGGAATCAAATTTTGCCTTGTCGCTGATGGCGCGACGCGCGCTCTTCAGGAAAAGGTCAGTGCCTTCACGGCGGGATAGTTTGGCCTTGGGGCCTAGATAACGTGCCACTTGTATGTCCTTATGTCATCTGCTGCATTCACTGCAGGAGCCGCAGGCAGTAACCTAGCGGCGGTGGGCTTGATAAAAAATGCCTGATCCGAAGGTCGTCAGTTGCAGACCAGGCAACCGGATCAGACAACTCGGTTAAATTCGGCGGCGCTTCTGGGGGCGGCAGCCATTATGCGGAACCGGCGTAACGTCAGCGATCAAATTGATTCGAATGCCAAGCGCTCCCAGTGCCCGTACGGACGATTCACGCCCCGGACCAGGTCCCTTGATTTCGACATCAAGGTTCTTGATTCCCTGCTCAATGGCAGCACGACCGGCTACTTCTGAAGCGACCTGCGCCGCAAAAGGAGTTGACTTGCGCGAACCTTTGAAACCCTGACCACCGGACGATGCCCACGACAACGCATTGCCTTGGCGATCCGTGATCGTGATGATCGTGTTGTTGAAAGAAGCGTGGACATGGGCAATGCCATCGGCCACGTTCTTGCGAACTTTCTTGCGAACGCGCTGTGCGGCGTTATTACTGGGTGATTTTGCCATGACGACCTCTCAATTATTTCTTCAATGCAGCGGCGGCCTTGCGCGGACCCTTGCGGGTACGGGCATTGGTCCGGGTGCGCTGGCCGCGCACGGGAAGGCCCCGGCGATGCCGGAAACCACGATAGCAGCCAATATCCATCAGGCGCTTGATATTCATCGTGGTTTCACGACGCAAATCACCTTCAATGGTGAACTGGGCAATCTGATCACGAATTTTTTCCAGATCGCCATCAGTCAGGTCTTTGATTTTTTTGGCATAGTCAATATCGCAAGCTTCGCAAATTTTGCGAGCGCGCGTACGACCTATGCCAAAGATAGCAGTCAAACCGATTTCGGCGTGCTTCTGCGGCGGAATATTGATACCAGCGATACGAGCCATGTGCGTCCTCTAAATCTCTTTTAAAAATCAGCCCTGGCGCTGCTTGTGGCGGGGGTCTGTGCAGATCACGCGAACAACACCCTTGCGGCGGATGATTTTACAGTTGCGGCAAATTTTCTTAACCGAAGCTGAAACTCTCATTTTTTTCTCCTAAAACTTTCAATTTGTACTTACTTGGCGCGAAACACAATCCGTGCACGCGTCAAATCGTATGGTGTCAATTCAACCGTCACTTTGTCACCTGGAAGAATACGGATGTAATGCATGCGCATCTTTCCAGAAATGTGCCCCAGTACAACATGTCCATTCTCCAGCTTCACCCGGAAAGTTGCATTGGGGAGGTTTTCAACGACCTCTCCCGGCATCTGAATCACATCGTCTTTGGACATTCCATCAACTGCCCAACGACGTCTTGAAGTTCGCTTTTTTCAACAACGACTCATACTGTTGCGACATCAAATAATTCTGAACCTGGGCCATGAAATCCATGGTGACTACCACAATAATCAACAACGATGTTCCACCGAAATAAAAGGGGACGTTGTATTTCAAAATCAAGAATTCCGGTAGCAAACAGACGAAAGTGATGTAAATCGCACCAGCAAGCGTCAAACGTACCAGAATCTTGTCGATATACCGTGCCGTCTGTTCACCGGGGCGGATTCCAGGAATGAATGCGCCGCTTTTTTTCAGATTGTCGGCCGTTTCACGGCTGTTAAATACCAGGGCCGTATAGAAAAAGCAAAAGAAAATGATCGCACTCGTATACAGCATCACGTAGATTGGCTGCCCCGGACTCAGTGTGCTGGCGATATCTTTCAGCCAGCGCATGCTTTCGCCGGTACTGAACCAACCCACCACGGTCGCCGGCAACAAAATAATGGACGACGCAAAGATGGGAGGAATGACACCAGCCATGTTCAACTTCAGCGGCAGATGGGAAGACTGACCGCCATACACTTTATTTCCTACTTGTCGACGGGCGTAGTTCACAAGAATCTTGCGCTGCCCCCGCTCGACAAAGACCACAAAATAGGTCACCAGTGCCACAACCACAACCACCACCAAGGCAATCAGAATACTCATGGCGCCGGTATTGACCAACTCAAGCAAACCACCCATGGCGCGGGGCAGGCCAGAAACAATACCCGCAAAAATAAGTATCGAAATGCCATTACCCAGACCGCGCTCGGTGATTTGCTCACCCAGCCACATCAGGAACATCGTGCCGGCGGTCAGGCTGAAAACGGCTGTCATCCTGAAGCCGAAACCAGGCACCAACACCAGACCAGGCGAGCTTTCCAGCGCCACGGCTATGCCCATCGACTGAAACAGGGCCAAGCCAAGCGTTCCGTAACGCGTGTATTGCGTGATCTTGCGTTGCCCGCTTGCACCTTCCTTTTTCATCTGCTCGAATGTTGGGACAACATACGTCAGCAGCTGCAGGACGATGGATGCCGAAATATAAGGCATGATGCCCAAGGCAAACACCGTGAATCTCGACAAGGCACCCCCCGAGAACATATTGAACAGATTCAATATGCCGCCCTGCTGGCCATTGAACAACTCCTTCAACTGACCCGCATCAATCCCCGGAACTGGAATATGGGTACCGATACGGTACACCACCAGCGCCAACAGCAAAAACACAAGCCTGTTGCGCAAGTCACCGTATTTGCCGGTTTTTGCAATTTGAGCCGAGTTGGTTGCCACGAAAGGTCCTGTCAGGTATTAAGCGATGGAGCCGCCAGCAGCTTCAATAATGGCCTTGGCACCTGCCGTGGCAGAAATACCATTCAGTTTGACTACCCTGGAAAGGGCACCGGACTTGATAATTTTGACATTTCTGACCAATTGACCCACCAGACCAGCCTGCTTCAGCATCAAAAGATCCACTTCGACCATATCAAGCCGCTCCAAGGCAGAAAGAGTGACCTCTGCATTGAATTGGAGCAAATGGGACTTGAACCCACGCTTGGGCAAGCGGCGTTGCATCGGCATCTGACCGCCTTCAAAACCCACTTTGTGGTAGCCGCCGGCACGGGATTTTTGCCCCTTGTGACCACGACCAGCCGTCTTACCCAGACCCGAGCCGATGCCGCGACCGACGCGTCGCTTGGCATGTTTTGCGCCTTGGCTAGGCTTGATTCCGTTCAATTCCATGTTGAGTCTCCGCTCAGATAACCTTGACCAGGTAACTGATCTTGTTGATCATGCCGCGCACTGCGGGCGTATCCTGCAATTCACTGACGCTGTTGACGCCGCGCAGGCCCAGACCACGCACAGTCGCGCGGTGTGATTCCTTGGTGCCAATCGGACTGCGAACCAGCTGGACTTTAACTTTGGTTTCTTTGGTCATTTCCATGTCCGCCTTAACCGAAAATTTCTTCGACTGATTTGCCACGCTTGGCCGCGATATCGGAGGCTGTCGTGGAGTTCTTCAGTGCATCCATGGTGGCACGCACCATGTTGTAGGGGTTGCTCGATCCGTGACTTTTGGCCACGATGTCGGTAATACCCATGACTTCAAAAACTGCGCGCATAGGACCACCCGCAATGATGCCGGTACCCTTGGGAGCCGGTGCCATCATGACGTTTGCGGCGCCGTGGTGGCCAAAAACATTGTGGTGAAGCGTACCGTTTTTCAATGACACCTTGGTCATGTTGCGGCGAGCTTCTTCCATGGCTTTTTGCACGGCAGCCGGCACTTCTTTTGATTTACCCTTGCCCATGCCGACGCGACCATCGCCGTCGCCCACCACGGTGAGCGCGGCGAAACCGAGAATACGGCCACCTTTCACCACTTTGGTGACACGGTTGACCGCGATCATCTTTTCCTTCAGACCATCGTCTGGAGCGTCATTGTGCGATTTTGCTTGAAACTTAGCCATACTTAATTCCAGTCTGCTTAGAACTGCAAACCGGCTTCGCGAGCCGCATCAGCCAGCGCTTTAACGCGGCCATGGTACGCAAACCCGGCGCGATCAAACGCCACTTTTTCCACACCTGCCGCTTTTGCCTTTTCGGCAATACGCTTGCCAATGGCCTGCGCAGCAGCAACGTTTCCACCTTTACCCGAGGCACCGATTTCCTTGCGAACTTCCACCTCTGCGGTGGATGCAGCTGCCAGAATTTTGGTGCCATCGCCAGAAATAACACTGGCGTAGATATGCAAATTGGTGCGATTCACGGTCAAACGCGCGATGCCTTGCGTGGCAATGCGAATCCGGGTCTGACGTGAACGGCGAAGGCGCTGCTCTTTTTTGGTCAACATGGTGCAGCTCCTTATTTCTTCTTGGTTTCTTTGATCGTGATTTTTTCATCCGAATAACGGATGCCCTTGCCCTTGTAGGGCTCGGGAGGACGAACCGCGCGCACTTCAGCGGCAATCTGGCCCACACGCTGGCGGTCCGAACCCTTGATCACCACCTCGGTGGGCGTAGGGGTTTCGACCTTGATACCGGCTGGCATATTCATCACCACCGGATGGGAATAACCCACTGTCAGATTCAGCTTGGTGCCTTGCGCCTGAGCCTTGTAGCCGACGCCAACCAGGTTGAGTTTCTTCTCAAAGCCTTTGGTCACACCCGTCACCATGTTGTTCACGAGCTGACGCATCGTGCCACTCATGGCATTGGCTTCACGCGAGTCATTGGCAGGCGCAAACGTCAGCTTGCCGGCATCATTCTTGATGGTGACAAGCACGTTTTGCGTTAGCGCCAGAGCACCGAGCGTGCCCTTGACATTAATCTGGTCGTCTTTGATGGCCACGTCCACACCCTGAGGGATGGCGACCGGCATTTTTCCTACACGAGACATTTCAGTTTCTCCTCAATGCCGCCGTTAGGCCACGTAGCACAGCACTTCACCACCGATACCGGTAGCGCGCGCCTTGCGATCCGTCATGACGCCCTGAGGCGTCGTGACAATTGCCACACCCAGGCCATTCATGACCTGAGGAATGGCGCCATGACCTTTGTAAACCCGCAAGCCAGGGCGACTGACACGCTCGATGCGTTCAATCACGGGCTGGCCAGCGTAATACTTCAGGGCGATTTCCAGTTGGGGCTTGCCATCATTGGGTTTGACGGAGAAGCCATCAATGTAGCCCTCATCTTTCAGAACCTGCGCAATAGCCACCTTGACTTTTGAAGACGGCACCAGAACAACGGCTTTTTCAACCATTTGTGCATTGCGGATGCGCGTCAGCATGTCGGCGATAGGATCACTCATACTCATCTGTATATCTCCTATTGCTTACCAGCTTGCCTTGGTGATACCAGGGATATCACCAGCAAATGCCAACTCACGGATCTTGGCACGAGCCAAGCCGAATTGACGGAACGTACCGCGCGGGCGACCCGTGATCGCGCAGCGGTTGCGCTGGCGAGTCGGATTGGCGTTGCGGGGCAACTTTTGCAACTCAAGTCGGGCCAGTGCGCGCTCTTCATCGGAGCGCTTGGCGTCGTTGGACGTTGCCTTGAGTTCAGCGTGTTTCTTGGCGAACTTGGCCACGAGTTTGTCGCGCTTGAGTTCACGTTGCAGTAAAGCTTGTTTTGCCATGTCCCGCCTCAGTTTTTGAACGGAAAACGGAAGGCGGTGAGGAGCGCCTTGCACTCTTCATCGGTCTTGGCCGTTGTGGTAATGCTGATATTGAGACCGCGCAGGGCGTCGACCTTGTCGTACTCAATTTCAGGGAAAATGATTTGCTCTTTCACGCCGATGTTGTAATTGCCGCGGCCATCAAAGGCCCGACCGGAAATCCCGCGGAAGTCGCGAACCCGGGGCAGCGCCACGGTCACGAAACGATCTAGAAATTCGTACATCTTGACGCCTCGCAGCGTCACCATGCAACCAATCGGCAGGTCTTCGCGAATCTTGAACCCGGCGATAGCCTTTTTGGCTTTTGTGACCACAGGCTTCTGGCCGGCAATCTTGGTCATGTCGGCAACAGCGCTGTCCATGACCTTTTTGTCTGCAACCGCCTCGCTGACACCCATGTTGAGCGTGATCTTGGAGATACGCGGTACCTGCATGGGCGAGGTATAGCCGAACTTTTCAATCAGGCTCGGTGCGATTTTCTCGCGATATTGATCTTGCAAGCGTGCCATGTTCATGCAGCCTTAATTTCGTCGCCGCTGGACTTGAAGACGCGCACTTTCTTGCCGTCAGCCAACAACTTGATACCCACACGATCCGCCTTGCCCGTTGCAGCATTGAAAATGGCCACATTGGACTGGTGAATCGGCATGCTTTTTTCAACAATGCCACCTGTCGTACCCTTGAGAGGATTAGGCTTGGTGTGTTTCTTCACCAGGTTAATTCCCTCAACCAGCACATAGCTGTCGTCCTTGCGCAGCGAAATCTTGCCGCGTTTGCCTTTGTCGCGCCCCGCGATCACGACGACTTCGTCGCCTTTGCGAATTTTGTTCATGGCGTGTCCTTACAGAACTTCAGGAGCCAAAGACACGATCTTCATGAACTTTTCAGTGCGCAATTCACGCGTCACTGGTCCGAAGATGCGGGTACCAATAGGCTCCAGCTTGGCATTAAGCAACACTGCTGCATTGCCATCGAATTTGACGAGGGAGCCATCACTGCGGCGAATGCCTTTGGCGGTGCGAACCACCACAGCACTGTAAACCTCGCCTTTTTTGACGCGGCCACGCGGAGCGGCTTCTTTAATGCTCACCTTGATGAGGTCACCCACGCTGGCGTACCGGCGCCTGGAGCCGCCCAGCACCTTGATGCACATCACGGATTTGGCACCCGTGTTGTCAGCAACATCGAGTTTGGATTGCGTTTGAATCATTTAAATTTAGTCCCAACTTGCACCAGTTGGCCGCATTTTTCAAGCGATCAGCCAGTCAGTCTTGGGCCCGTCGTCCACATCGCAAACCACTTGCAATGCTTCCGCTGGGCAGAATTCTTCGCTTTATTAGAGCGAAGCCTATTATTATCACGAAAGCAGGCTATCGTGTCAACAAGTCTTTAAAAAATAGTCCGCAGAGCCGATAACTGCGACTCCAGGCCTCCCGCGCGAGGGGCCAGCACCCGCGACATAATCCAGCTCCATCCCTTGTTGGCCATTACAAACAGCTATTAAAATAGGAGCGTAAAAGGCTACTGCCTTGCGCTCTCAGTAGGTCAGTCCAACTCTAGAGTGCTGATTCACGCCGACCCGTCGCTTCAGGTCGGTACGCTGAGGTACTGGGTACACAGCGCCAAAAAAGCTTCCAGTTGTGGATTGACCCCGTTTTCATCTTGCAGCAGGGTGGCCACGTTTGGTGCCACGGATCGGGCCAGCGCGGCATCCAGAAACAGCAGGCGGGAGCGGCGAGCCAGCGCATCTTCAACGGTGCGTGCGTACTCATAGCGCGCCGCAAAGCGCACCATGGCTTCGGTCAGGCCCCCACCCATTTGCTGGTTGGCACCCGGCAGGCCTTGAACTACGGCTGCGTCGCTTCCATAGAGATGAAGGCCCGGTGAATCGCTGATTCTGATGACTGAATCCTGAGCGCCTACCAATTTCAGATGACTGGTTGCCATTCCCGTGCGTAGCGGGAGCAATCCCGCGGTAAAACAATTGTCCATGACGTCCTCGGCCATGGCGCGGTAAGTGGTCCACTTGCCGCCTGTCACCGTAACCAGCCCGGTTTTACTGACCAGCACCGTGTGCTCACGCGACAAGGCCTGGGTACTGCCTGAGTCGTCGTCAGGGGGTTTGACCAGCGGCCGCAGCCCCACCCAAATGCTTTTGATGTCGGCTGGCCCGGGAGCACGGCTCAGGTAGCGGGCCGATTCGCGCAGAATGAAATCAACCTCCTCCTTGAACGGCAGCGGCTCACGCGCCAAGTCATGCCGCGGTGTATCGGTGGTACCCAGGATGGTTTTACCCAGCCACGGCACGGCAAACAGCACCCGGCCGTCGGCCGTTTTGGGAATCAGCATCGCGTGATCGGTCGGCATGAACAGGCGGTCCACCACAATATGCACGCCCTGGCTGGGCGCGACCATGGGCTGGGTATCGCGGCCCATGGCCTGCCCGTCCTGCAGGCGCAGTTGATCCACCCACACGCCTGTGGCGTTCACCACGCAGCGGGCTTTCAATTCAAAGGATTGACCAGTTTCCTGGTCCTGCGCGTGAAGCCCCACCAGCTTGCCATTTTCATGAATCAAACCGGTGGCGGCGCAGTAATTCACCAGCAGCGCGCCCTGACGTGCGGCGGTGCGGGCCAGCGCCAGGGCCAGCCGCGCGTCGTCAAACTGGCCGTCCCAGTATTTGACACCTCCTTTGAGGCCCTCCGGCTGGAGCGCAGGCAGGTACGCCAGGGTTTTATTCCGATTCAAAAATTCCGTGGGCCCCAGTCCGGCCTTCCCAGCCAGGGCGTCGTATATCTTGAGCCCCACACCATAAAAGGGCGCTTCCCAAAATTTGTAGGAAGGCATGACAAAGGGCAGCGGTTGCGCCAGATGCGGCGCATTGGCCAGCAGGGTGGTGCGTTCCCGCAACGCCTCGCGCACCAATGAAATATTGCCCTGCGCCAGGTAACGCACCCCGCCGTGCACCAGCTTGGTGGCGCGGGACGACGTGCCTTTGGCAAAATCGTGCGACTCGACCAGTACCACCGAAAAGCCGCGCGCAGCGGCATCGAGCGCCACGCCCAAGCCAGTGGCGCCGCCTCCAATGACGGCAACATCGTAAAGATGCGGCGCGGTGAGTCGGTTCGTCAGTCCTTTGCGCCGTGTCAGTGCGGGCGAGGATTCATCCGCCATGCGCTTTGTTGCCCCTTTTCATAAAACCTTCGTTCGGTGTACCTTAAGCTTACTGTAACGACTGTCTGGCTCGGGGCCGAGCCCGATGGTTCCAGGTTTCCCTTCTCCAGGCTATCGCAGCGAGTTGTTTTCCCGGCTTTGGGTATAGAGTGAGTGGCTGCAAATCCCTTTGCTCATTCGCAAGAACCGTCACCAAAACACCATGACCTACCTGCTCGCCCTCGATCAAGGCACTTCCAGTTCCCGAAGCATTGTGTTTGACGAGCAAGGCCGCATCGTGGCCCTGGCCCAACAGGAGCTGACCCAAATTTACCCCCAACCCGGCTGGGTCGAACACGACCCGATGGAAATCTGGCGCAGCCAGCTTGCCACGGCACGGCAAGCACTGGACCAGGCCAGACTGCAGGCCAAAGACATCCGGGCCTTGGGCATCACCAACCAGCGCGAAACCACGGTGGTCTGGAACCGCAAGACCGGACAGCCCATCCATCATGCCATCGTCTGGCAGGACCGGCGCGCCGAAACCACCTGCGCGCAATTGCGCGAGCAAGGCAAGGAAACGCTGATCCAGTCCAGGACCGGGTTGCTGATCGATGCCTATTTTTCAGGCATCAAGCTGAAGTGGCTGCTTGACCATGTGCCCGATGCGCGCGCGCAGGCCGGGCACGGTGAACTGGCTTTTGGCACCATCGACAGCTGGCTGATGTGGCAGTTGACGGGCGGCGCGCTGCACGCCACCGACGTCAGCAACGCTTCGCGCACAATGCTCTTTAACGTGCATACCAACCAGTGGGACGCTGAACTGCTGGACTTGCTGGGTATTCCCGCATCGCTGATGCCCCAGGTGCTGCCTTCCAGCGCGCACTACGGCAAGGTGCTGCCGGAGCTGCTGGGCCACGCGATTGCGATTGGCGGCGTTGCTGGCGATCAGCAAAGCGCGCTGTTCGGGCAGGCCTGCTTCAGCGCCGGCATGGCGAAAAACACTTATGGCACCGGCTGCTTTATGTTGATGCATACCGGCACGCAGTTTCAAACCTCGCACAACGGCCTGCTCACCACTAGCGCCGCGCAAGCCACAACACAGCCCGAATTTGCCATTGAAGGCAGCGTGTTCGTCGGCGGCGCGGTGGTGCAGTGGCTGCGTGACGGCCTGCACGCCATCCAGGGCAGCGGCGAGGTGGAGGCGCTGGCGCAGAGCGTTCCCGATTCGGGTGGCGTCATGGTGGTACCCGCCTTCACCGGCTTGGGCGCGCCCTACTGGAAGCCCGACGCCCGCGGCACCATCACCGGGCTGACGCGCGGAACGACAGTCGCCCACATTGCCCGGGCCGCCCTGGAAAGCATTGCCTACCAGAGCGCGGCCCTGCTGCAGGCCATGAGTCGTGATGCGGTCAGCGCCGGTGCCGCGCCCGTGGCCGAGTTGCGGGTCGATGGCGGGGCTTGCGTGAATGATTTATTGATGCAGTTTCAGGCCGACCTGCTGGGCATTCCGGTGCTGCGACCGGCCGTGATCGAAACCACGGCGCTCGGCGTGGCCTACCTGGCCGGGCTCTCAACGGGCGTGTACCGCAGCACCGCCGAGCTCTCCGGCCTGTGGCGCGCCGAGCGCCAGTTTTTGCCCGCGCTGAGCGCCGAACGCGCGGTCGCCTTGATGGACCGATGGGAGCATGCCGTCAGACAAACCGTGCTTCAATAAGTCGTGCCGTGGACAGACCACGATTCGGCGACAATCCGCGTTCGGGCGGATACTTCCAAGCCGCCAGAACTTGGCGAGCGACAAGCATGAGAAACCCGCACTCAGACAGCAGCAACGAGCACATTGCCTTCATTGGCGGTGGCAACATGGCCAGCGCCATCATTGGCGGCCTGATCCAACGCGGCCTGGCTGCCAGTCAGATTCAGGTGGTGGAGCCTTTTGCCGAGCAAAGGGTCAGGCTGGCACGCCAGTTTGGCATCGCAGCCAGCGAAAAACCTGGCATCGGGCTAAGCCGCGCAACTCTGGTGGTGTGGGCCGTCAAGCCCCAGACTTTCAAAGAGGCGGCTGGGCAGGCCCGCGCGCATACCCCGGCAGCGTTGCATCTGAGCGTGGCGGCGGGCATTCGCTCGGACAGCATTGCATTGTGGCTGGGCACGGAGCGCATCGTGCGCGCCATGCCCAATACCCCGGCACTGATCGGCAAAGGCATAAGCGCGCTCTTTGCCCGCCCGGCGGTCAGCGCAACCGGACGGCTGGCGGTTGAAAGCGTGATCCAGACCACGGGCGACTATTTGTGGCTGGAGCAGGAAGCCCAGCTCGATGCCGTGACCGCGCTTTCCGGATCAGGCCCGGCCTATGTGTTTTACTTTATCGAGGCCATGATCCAGGCTGGCACCGACATGGGCCTGAACCCCGATCAGGCCCGCCAGCTGGCCGTAGAGACTTTTGTCGGCGCATCGGCGCTGGCGCATGACTCCGAAGAGTCGCCCGAGGTGCTGCGCACCCGCGTCACGTCCAAAGGCGGCACCACCTACGCGGCCCTGACGTCCATGGAGCACAACGGCATCAAACAGCAATTCATTCAGGCGATCCAGGCCGCCAGGCGGCGCGCCCAGGAGTTGGGCGACGAATTCGGTGCGAAATAAATGCAGTCACAGCGCGCCATGTGTTTAGCAGCCAACAGGGCATTTCCCTGCACGTCACCAGAGGGTAAAAATATTTCACCGACCGTGAAGTATTCAGTCAACCAACTCGCCAACCCGGTCGTTAACGAATTACGAACGTGCCGCCTGTCCCCAACCACCCCGGTGAATGAACCTGCAGCATGGGCGTAAGTACTTTTTAACACTCCGGAGCTCCTCATGAAAAAAATCCTGTCCATCCTCGCCAGCGCTGCCGTCCTTGCCATGCCTTTGGCCGTGGTCTCCACGCCAGCGGCTGCCCAGACCAGCGCACCTGCCGCTGCTCCTGCTGCCGCACCAACCGATGCACCTGCCGCTGCTCCTGCTGAAAAAGCAGTCTCAGTGAAAGCCAAAGCCAAGCACAAAGCAAAAGCAAAAGCCAAAGCCAGGCACAAAGCAAAAGCCAAGGCCAAGAAAGCTGCCGCTGCAGCTGCCGCTGCCGCTGCTCCTGCTTCTGCTGCGCAATAAGCAGAACGACGTTTTGCTGGCCGGCCAGACCAGCAGGCAGTCCCAAAAGCCCGCCATTCGCGGGCTTTTTTATGGGCTTGAACCGCCCGGAAAGACAGGGCAGACTGCTCCTTGCGCCGCGAACCAGCGAAAATCGGGCTCAACTCCGCCAGTAAGACCAGGCGATGCCGACAAACACCGTGAATCCCAGCCAGTGATTCAGGCGAAACGCTTTGAAGCAGTCATCGCGCTCGCGTTTGCGAATTAGCCAGCCATGCCATAGTGCCTGCATGAATGCCAGTCCAACAGCTATTAAATAAATAGCTGATTGCACCTGTTTCATAAGAAAAAAAGCCCATATGGACAGATATAACAGGTAACCGAGCATGACGCCGGCGACGTCGAATCGTCCGAGCGTGATGGCCGAGGTTTTCATGCCAATCAAAAGGTCATCATCGCGGTCTACCATGGCGTATTCAGTGTCGTAGGCAATCACCCAGAACAGGTTGCCCAGTAACAGGACCCAGGCCAGCAAGGGGACGCGCGACTGCACGGCGGCAAAAGCCATGGGAATGCCAAAACTGAAGGCCACGCCCAGCACGGCCTGCGGCATGGAAACATAGCGCTTGGCAAAAGGGTAAACCAGCGTCACGGCCAGTGCGGCAAAAGACCAAAAGACAGTGGCGGTATTGGTCGTGAGCACCAGTCCAAACGCCAGCAGGGCCAGCACCGCACCCAGCGTCAGCGCCTCCCTGGCCGACAGCGCGCCGCTGGTCACTGGCCGCTGGGCCGTTCGCTTGACGTGCAGGTCAAAATCACGGTCGGCCACATCGTTGAGGCAGCAGCCCGCGCTGCGCATCAAAAAAGTCCCGAGTGTGAAGACCGTCAGCAAGTGCCACCCCGGAAAGCCATGCGACGCCAGCCATAGCGCCGACAGGGTCGGCCAGAGCAGCAGCAGCCAGCCCGCCGGACGATTCCAGCGGATGAGCTGCAGATAAAGGGAAAACCGGCTGGGCTTAGCCAGAGTCATCACAATTTCTCTCCAATATTAGCGCCACACAGGTGAAGCTTCATGACAGCCGCGTGACGCCCGGCAGTTCGCAGGCATAAATCGCGTTGCGCAACGCGGCAATCGCCTCGTAGCGCGTGAAACTGCGGCGCCAGGCCAGTACCACGCGTCGGGTCGGCACATGGCCTTCGAAGGGCAGGTATTTGATGAATGAAGGCTGCTCGGCCGCCACAGCACTTTTGCTCCGGGCGGATTTCTTCCCGGCGGGTGCTTCGTCCAGCGCTTGCCTGGGCACGCTCAGACGCGGCACCAGAGTGATGCCCATGCCTGCGGCCACCATGTGCTTGATGGTCTCCAGCGACGAGCCTTCAAAGCTCTTGCGTATTCCGTCGGTGCTGCTGGAAAAGCGGGCAAACTCAGGGCAAACTTCAAGGACATGGTCACGAAAGCAGTGGCCGGTGCCCAGCAGCAGCATGGTTTCTTTTTTGAGCTCCTCGGCCGAAACGCTGCCGCGCGCCGCCAGCGGGTGGCCGCTGGGAACGGCGGCCATGAAAGGCTCGTCATACAGCGGCGCAATCGCCAGATTGGTATCGGGAAACGGCTCGGCCAGAATCACGCAGTCAATCTCGCCAGTACGCAGTTCTTCGAGCAACTTGACGGTGAAGTTCTCCTGCAGGATCAATGGCATTTGCGGCGTGCGCGCAATCGTCTGACGCACCAGATCGGGCAGCAGATACGGGCCAATGGTATAGATGATGCCCAGGCGCAAGGCACCAGCCAGCGGGTCCTTGCCGCGTTTGGCGATTTCCCGGATGTTGTCGGCCTGCTCCAGCACGCTTTGCGCCTGACGCACAATTTCCTCGCCCAGTGGCGTCACGGTAATTTCACTGGCGTTGCGCTCAAACAGCTTGACCTGCAACTCCTCCTCAAGTTTCTTGATGGCCACGCTGAGCGTCGGTTGCGACACATGACAGGCATCCGCTCCCTTGCCAAAGTGCTTTTCGCGCGCCACGGCAACGATGTACTTGAGTTCGGTCAGCGTCATGAGCTTATTGTGCGACTTTTCGACACCCAGGCTGATCACCACAGTGGTTCATTTTCAGGACAGCCGCGGAAGAATCCGCGTTTCCCCTGCCAATATTCCTCGTGATGGAACACATGCTCGGCTTCCAATGGGCCGTCGGTCAGCGGGCCGAGCGAATCTTTTTCACCAGTGCGGAGGTGGAATAGCCCTCGACAAACGGGATGGCCAGGGCCTTGCCGCCATAGGCTTTGACCACGGCGGTTTCGGCGAGCCGCTCCATATCGTAGTCACCGCCCTTGACCAGAATGTCGGGCTTGATCTCGGCAATCAACACCAGCGGCGTGTCCTCATCAAACCAGGTGACCAGACTTACGCACTCCAGCGCTGCCAGCAGGGCGGCGCGGTCCTGCTGATTGTTCAGCGGACGGTCGGCTCCTTTGCCAAGCCGCCTGGCCGACGCGTCGGTATTGAGCGCAAGCACCAAGCTGGCGCCCAACTCGCGTGCCTGCGCCAGGTAGGTGACGTGGCCGCGATGCAGTACATCGAACACCCCATTGGTGAAAACCACCGGTCTGGGCAAGGCAGCCGCCCGCAACGGCGCCTCCTGCCGAGACACAATCTTGTCCAGAAAAGCGGGTTGGTTCACGCAGTTTGCGCTTTCCCCGCAGGCATGATGGACACTACCAAGTCCTTGCCCAATTTTTGGCGGTCATGATTCGGCACAATCTGCAGGCTCCGGTTCATCAGCATGGTGCTAATTGTCACGTAAAAACATTTCCCGCGGCGGAAAATTGGCCGCATGGCGTCCGGTTGGTCGATCCTGAGCACCAGACTTCCGGCGGCTCATGTCACAACGGACGACTTGCCGACCAGCCAGATACTGAGTCTTGTGCTGGAATGACTTTCATTTCATACAAAGTACCGTTAAGTTTTAATTGGTACTTATTAGTAATTTTCTTGCATGATGACGCATTGGCAAACCTTCCACGCCTCTCAAGCGTCAACCGATGCCGCACGGAAATTCGCACGCCATGGCGTGCCGGATCATGAAAGGTTTCTTGACAAAACTTTACGATTGGCTTCACGCAGCAGCGGGGAACCTTTGATACCTCCCCGCGCTCTGACTTTTCGCTACGCTGCTTGCGCGATCAGGCAGCACAGGTTTCATCACGGTTTCATTGTTGCGAAGCCTTCCGGATCGTTTGGGTCCGGATGCAATCCCGGGGCGCTACTCCTCCTCCCTCCCTCACTCCTTCGCGCCGGGGCGCTTCGCAACATTTTTATCTTCCGGGGTACCCACATAAGCGGCGTCCACCGCAGGTTGCCATCATTGGCGCTGACATCTCCAGGCTGGCGGCTATTGCAGCAGCCACTCGCACACGGTTGATATCACGCTGCCTTGCCGGTTTTCTGGTGTTCAACGATCGCAACTCCCCGCCACCCATCAAGTGGTTTGCCACACTCGGCCTGGAAACGGTCAGGCCGGACATGTCATTTAATTCAAAACTGATGACCGGGTAGGCTGTCAGCGCGACTATTGGGATACCGTCGCGGAGCTGTATGGAAAGCTGCCACTGGTGCGGCGATGCACTGGCTCAAAAAACATGCAGGGCATGTGTGACCCAATGCAGTTCATCTGCTCTGCTACAGGATCTATCCACGCCCTGCGTCACTCGGCCACTGCAGGTTTTTGCTCTAAATTTCGATCCGGATAACTTTCCACGAAGCTGGCACGCTGCACCAGCTTTTCCTGCAACTTGGCCAGGTTGGGATAAGTTTCGCGCCAATTGATCTGCGCAAAGCGAAAATCCAGATAGCCCAGCGCACAGCCGACTGCCACGTCGGACAGGCTGAAATGGACACCGCTGCAAAAAGCCTTGTCGGCCAGACCGGTGCTCATGGCATTGAGTGCGGCATCAATCTTGCCCATCTGCCGCTCTATCCAGGCGTCGCAACGCTGCGCTGCGCCACGGCCCGGCCAGGTGGCTTCCAGCCGCGCCAGGATGGACGCGTCAAGCAAGCCGTCGGCCAGCGCCTCCCAGGTCTTGACCTCGGCGCGCTCGCGGCCCTGGGCCGGGATGAGTTTGCCGACGGGCGAAAGGGTGTCAAGGTATTCGACAATCACGCGGGAGTCAAACACGGCTTCGCCGCCTTCCAGCACCAGGCAAGGCACCTTGCCCAAGGGATTGGAGGCGTTGATGCGGGTACTGGCGGCCCAGACATCTTCCAGCACCAGTTGGTAGTCGAGTTTTTTCTCGGACATCACAATGCGCACTTTGCGTACGTAGGGGCTGGTGGCTGATCCGATGAGTTTCATGATGGCGTGAGATCGTGTTCTGAGGGAAATGTATTCTATCGAGTCAGCACCCGACCCCGCTGACACTTGCCCAAAGGCGCCCCAGACCGCATGGCTGCAGCTTCCTGACGGCGGCACACGTGCGCCGACGGGTGTCCTCATCGGCCTACAATGACCTGATGAGCTTTTCACCCATCAATGCCCTGTCTCCGCTGGACGGCCGCTACGCCGGAAAACTTGCCCAACTTCGCCCCTTGATGTCCGAGCAAGGCTACATGCACCGCCGGGTTCAGGTGGAAGTCGCCTGGTTCATGGCGCTGTCGGATGCCAACCTCACAGAATTCAAGCCGTTGAGCCCTGGCGCGCGCACTTATCTTCTCGGTCTGGTCAAGAACTTCTCGGAAGCCGACGCCAGTGCCATCAAGGACATTGAAAAAACCACCAACCACGACGTCAAAGCTGTCGAATACTGGATCAAATCCAAATTCGAGGCGCGGCCTGAGCTGCTGGCCGCCAGCGAATTCGTGCACTTTGCCTGCACCAGCGAAGACATCAATAACACCAGCCAGGCGCTGCAACTCAAAGGTGGCCGTGACCTGGTGCTGCTTCCCGCGCTTGACAAGGTTCTTGGGCAGCTCAGGGAGTTGGCCCACGCTTACGCCGATGAACCCATGCTCAGCCGCACCCATGGCCAAACGGCCAGCCCGACCACGGTAGGCAAGGAAATCGCCAACGTGGTGGTGCGTCTGGTAACTGCGCGGGAAAAAATCGCCAGTGTCAAGATCATGGGAAAAATGAACGGCGCCGTGGGCAACTACAACGCGCACCTGGCGGCCTGGCCCAACGTGGACTGGGAAGCCTTCAGCCGCAAAGTCATTGAAACCCCCGAGCCGCTCGGTCTGGGCCTGACGTTTCAGGCCTACAGCATCCAGATTGAACCGCACGACTATATGGCCGAGCTGTTTGACGCGGTGGCCCGCACCAACACCATCTTGATTGATTTTGCACGTGATGTCTGGAGCTATGTGAGCGTGGGCTACTTCAAGCAGCGCCTGAAAGATGGCGAAGTCGGCTCATCGACCATGCCGCACAAGGTCAACCCAATTGACTTTGAAAACGCCGAAGGGAACCTGGGCCTGGCCAACGCGCTGCTGCGTCACATGAGCGAGAAGCTGCCGATCAGCCGCTGGCAGCGCGACCTCTCCGACTCTACTGTGCTGCGCAACATGGGTGTGGCGCTGGGCTACGCCGTGCTGGCCTACAACTCAATGAGCGTGGGGCTGAACAAGCTTGAACTCAACCGCGAAGCCCTTGGCAAAGACCTGAACGCCTCCTGGGAAGTGCTGGCCGAGCCAATTCAAACGCTGATGCGACGCTATGGCGTGCAGGGCGCTTACGAAAAACTCAAGGAAGTCACACGCGGCAAAAGCGTCAGCGCCGAAGACTTGCACGGCCTGATCAAGTCGCTGGAAATTCCTGACGCTGAAAAGCAGCGCTTGCTGGCCATGACACCGACCAGCTACACCGGCCTGGCGGCCGAACTGGCCAGGCGGGTCTAGAAAGCGCTGACTCAGCGGGCTCTATCGGGCATGTCCGCGCCGCAGTGCCAGCACTGCTCAAAACCACCCTCGACGAGTTCCCCGCAAGCGCATAGCCAGCGTCGCTGCGGCATGTTTTGCAGTGCGTGGAGCAACTCGCGCGCGCGGGGTTCATCGGCATCATGCGTGAGCCAGACTTCCGGCAGGCATTGATCAGGCGGCAGCTCGCCCGCAACACTGCCCAGAAAGTAGCGCTGCACGCTGGCTTCAAAACCGGCCTGCAGCAACGCATCAACCCATAGCGCGGCAATCGCAATATTGGGAGCGCGGGTCAGTCTGAGCATGGAGTGATGCTAGCCGTAACGGCCGGTTTTTTAAAAAAATATGGCGTTTAGGCCATTGCGGACGCGGTACCTGCTGTGCTTTTGACGGATTTCAAGCGTGCGAGGTGAACTCGGCACCATCGTACCGTGCGCCAGTTATGGCCGTTCGATGACGGAAAAAAGCTTGATCAAGCTGCCAGCGCCGCAGTTCTACATGGTGTTGGAGCAATCTCTCGGCAAAATGCCGACGAACCGCCCGGCACCGAATGCTGCTTTTATGCTGCACTGCGTCAGTATTTGGTAATGTTGCGCTGCAACAATAATGTTTTTTGGGGGATTGATCAACCTAGATCCGGCAGTTA
>DHWX01000028.1 GCA_002413395.1 Polaromonas sp. UBA5171
CAGCGCCTTGACCTGTTCGGGCGTGGCATCGGTCGCCACGTCAAAGTCTTTCGGGCGCAGGCCAACCAACAGGTCGCGCACCGCGCCACCCACCACGTAGGCCTCAAAACCCGCTTGCTTGAGCGTATGCACCACATCCATGGCGCGGTCATCCACCAGCCTGGGGTCAATGCCGTGTTCCTTGGGGCCAACTTCCTGACGCTTTCCGAAGGGTGGTTTCTTGACTCGATTGACACCAGACCCCATGCTGCCTGATTTGCCAAATAGCTTGTCGATAAATTTTTTGATCATGATCTTCTGAAACTTTGCGGGACAAACCATGGCTGCGCAGCAGCAAGCTCTGTCCCCAACTAATTAAGGCGCGACAAACTGCAGCCGCGCAGCAACAACCGGCTCCATCTCCGCTAAAACAGGTCAAGTATGCGCCATCCCCGCTCCGTAGCGAGGGCACGCAGGCGCTCATCGGCATTGGTGGCAACCGGGTGGGTGGCTTTTTCCAGCAGCGCCAGATCGTTCATGGAGTCGGTATAGAACGTGGTTTCCACATCATCCCAGCTCAGGTTGCGGACACTCAGCCATTGTTCCACCCGGGTGACCTTGCCCTCCCGGAATGAGGGAGTGCCCTTGATTTTCCCCATGAGCCAGCCCTGCGCATCGCGCTCCAGCTCCACCGCGATCAGCTCCTTCACGCCAAAAATCTCGGCAATCGGGCGCGTCACGAATTCATTGGTGGCGGTCACAATCACCAGTTCATCACCAGCCGCGCGATGCTCCTCAACCAGTTCCCTGGCCGGCCTTGTAATGGCTTTTTGCACCACTTCCGCCATAAAACGGGCATGTGCAGCTTTTGATTTTATAGCGCCCTGCTCCCGCATGGCCTGGGTGGCAAAGCACACATAATCATGCACATCAAGTGTTCCGGCCCGGTATTGCGCAAAAAATTCGGCGTTGCGGCGCTTGAATTCGGTGCTGTCGCACCAGCCCAGTGCAATCGTGAATTCGCCCCACTCATAGTCGGAATCGATCGGGATCAGCGTGTGGTCCAGATCGAACAACGCAATCTTCTTTTTCACTGTCATTCGCTCTCCAGCATGGATTTGATCAATGGAATCGTGATGGTCCGCTGGGTTCGCAGGGCGTAACCGTCCAGTTGATCGAGCAACTGCATGAGGTTTCCCAAGTCCCGTGAAAAGCGCGTCAGCATGAAATCCATGACCTCGTCACTTAAAAACACACCGCGTGCGTCTGCTTCGCGCCTGAGCACCGCGCGCCGCTCGGTCTCGGTCAGCGCGTGCAAGGCGAACACATGGCCCCAGCCCAGGCGCGTGCGCAAATCCTCCCGCAGCGCCAGATCCGCGGGCGGCACATTGCCGGCAGCCAGCACCCAGCGCGGATGTCCGTCGGCGGCATTGAGCGCATTGACAAACCAGTTGAAAGCAGCCTGCTGCTGCACCGCCGTGTACAAGTGGCAGTCGTCCAGAATCACGGCGGCCCAGGATTCGTTGAATACAGGCGGCTCCAGCACCGAAGCATCGATCCAGCCGCTTGCCGCGCCCTGTTCGCGCAACGCCTCACGAACCGCCCTGAGCAAATGGGTCTTGCCGCAGGCCGCTTCGCCCCAGAGATAGGTAGGAACCGGTGAGCGCAGACTGTTGCCAACCCACAGTTCGAGGTGCTTGAGCACGGCCTCATTGGGCCCGCCGAAAAAATTGGAGAACGAAGGAGAAGAAGCCAGCCCAATATCCAGTGCCATCTGTTTCATGCCGGTCTAGCCCTGGTACAGTCTGCTGGCCATGTACCCCGCCCGCACACGGCGAATGCCAACCAGCAGCACGGCACTGGCAGGCAAGGCAATCAGCACGCCAAGAAAGCCGAACAGCTGCGCAAAAGCCAGCAAGACAAAAATAACCACCAGTGGATGCATGCCGATACGCTCGCCGACCAGGCGCGGGGTCAGGTAAAAACTCTCCACCAGCTGACCGGCGCCATACACACCCGCCACCACCAGCACGCCGTACAGACCGTCAAACTGCAAGATGCCGGCCAAAATCGCCAGTGTCAAGCCCAGGCCAAAGCCCAGATAAGGAATGAAAAATGCCAGCCCGGTGAACACCCCTACCGGCACCGCCAGGTCAAAACCGAACAGCGTGAGCGCCACACTGAAATAGACCGCCAGCACGCCCATCACCAGCAGTTGGCCACGCAGGTACTGGCCGAGCACCGAATCGGCTTCGTCCATGAAACTGTCAAACGAAGCACGCAGCTTGGGCGGAACCAGTTCAACGATGACAGTCACAAAGCGGTCCCAGTCCTTGAGCAGAAAAAACAGCGCCACCGGCATCAGCACCAGATTGCCGGCAATGGTCAGCACGACGCTGCCGCCCAGCTTCAGCGATGACAGGACCGAGCCCATGCTTTCTTCCCAATTGGTGTTGAGGTACTTGAGGATAAAAGCCTTGATGCTGGCGACGTCCAGTGCCACCTTGATGCCAAACTGCGCCAGCCACGGGCTCAACGAGTTGTTGAGCCGGTCGGCCAGCACCGGCAACTGCGCCCGGAGCAAAGGCAGTTCCTTGGCGAAAATCGGCACCACCAGCAGCAGGATGGACAGCAGAATCAAGATAAACAGGACCTCAACAATCAGCACGGCCAGCAGGCGGGGCATTTTGCCACCCAGCATGTCGTCGAGTTTGTCCACCACGGGCGTCAGTGCATAAGCCAATATGGCTGCCACCACAAAAGGTGTCAGCACCGGCCCCAGCAGCCACAGCGCCAGCAACGCCAGCGCGGCAATCAGACACCAGGTGGCGGTGCGTTTTTGGGTAGAAGAAAATTGCATACGGCCCGGCAGCGGAGTGACCCCTTAGAATCTCAAGCTGGATTCTATCGGGCTCGCGCAGCACCCCCGCACAAACCCAGGCCGACCGTCCCCAAAGCCCCCCCCCCCCCCGCCACATTACTACCCCGCCCCCCCCCCCCTAGCTACAAAAAGGCCGGCGTTGGCCTTG
>DHWX01000067.1 GCA_002413395.1 Polaromonas sp. UBA5171
GATTCAGGCCATTGGGCGTCAACCGCTACCTGACGCCCAATGGCCTGAATCTTCAGATGTTGCTCGGTTTTGCGCTGATCATCGGTTTTGGCGGCGCGATCATTTCGCTGCTGATCAGCAAGCCCGTGGCCAAGTGGAGCGCTGGTGTTCACGTTATCAACAACGCCCAGAACGTCGACGAAGCCTGGATTGTCGAGACTGTCCGCAAGCTGGCTGACAAGGCGCAGATCGGCATGCCCGAAGTCGGTATTTTTGAAGGCACGCCCAATGCCTTTGCCACCGGAGCCTTCAAGAACTCGGCGCTGGTGGCGGTGTCCACTGGCCTGTTGCAGGGCATGACCAGGGAGGAAATCGAGGCCGTGATTGGCCACGAAATTTCTCACGTGGCCAATGGCGACATGGTCACCATGACGCTGATCCAGGGCGTGATGAACACCTTTGTGGTGTTCCTGTCGCGGGTAATTGGCTACGCGGTTGACAGTTTTTTGCGCCGTGGCAACGACAACAACTCCGGCCCTGGCATCGGTTATTACGTCAGCACCATCGTGCTCGATATCGTGCTGGGTTTTGCCGCAGCCATGGTGGTAGCCTGGTTTTCGCGCCATCGTGAATTCCGTGCCGATGCAGGCGCCGCGCAACTGATGGGCAGAAAGCAGCCCATGCTGAACGCGCTGGCCCGACTGGGTGGCATGCAGCCGGGCGGATTGCCCAAAGCCGTGCAGGCCATGGGTATCACGGGGGGTATTGGCAGCCTGTTTGCGACGCATCCGCCGATTGAAGAGCGCATTGCAGCGCTGCAGAATGCGCAGGGCTGAGCCTTCGCGAGGGGAATATGCTAACTCCGCTGGCGAGCCTGTTCCAGGGTTCGGCTTACCTCGATGGGATCCATTCCATACATCCCGGCGAACTCGGCGGCGGTTTGTCCGCTGGCCTTAAAGGCCCTGAGCAGCGCTTCGCGCTTTGCCGCCTGTTCTGCCAGTTCGGTGAAAGCATCATCGAGCAGGGCATTTGACGCTTCATCCTGCTGCCGCACGCGCAGCGCATAGTCCTCACGGCTTAGGCCGGAAGCCTCAATGGCCTGCATCAGCTGTGCGCGGACATAGGGACGCAAGTCCTGTTTCGAGCGCGCCTGGCGACGCCGGAACACCTCCAGAATCGCGTGGTGGACATGCTCCGCGGCGACCGGCTCGACCGGCACGCCTTGCAGATCGTGACGCGGATGGCCCGCCGCCACGCTTTCCAGATAGCGCGTCGAGCGGGCATGCAGCCCTAGTGCGACTTTTAGCTCCGCACGCTTGAACAGCTCGGGATGCAGCGCTAGCAAGTCCTGGAACACCCCGAGCTTGAGAGGCAAAAAATGCGCGCCGAACATCTTTGGGTAAAGCTCAAAAAGCTGCTCAAGGATGGGGTTGACCTGGTGCGCGCGCGCCGGTTTTTTGGGGCGTGCTGGCGCCTGGGCGGCATATTCCTGGGTCGAAAGCTGGAGTGCGGTGTCAGTCATCAATCGGTTCTGTCAGGTTGTGTTTTGGGCTTGCCGGTTGGCGCAGGTTTAAAAATAGAGGAAAAACAGTTTTTTGTGCGAGGGCGAAGTATCCCTCATCCGGCGCCGGCCATCCGCAGACGCTCCGCGTCATGCCGCACGTCACGCGCCAGCGCCTCAGCCACCTTGATGCCATCCACCCCCGCCGACAAAATGCCGCCGGCATAGCTGGCGCCTTCGCCCGCCGGATACAGGCCGCGCACATTGAGGCTTTGCAGGTCGTCGCCGCGGCTCATCTTGATGGGCGACGAGGTGCGTGTTTCCACGCCTGTCAGCACCGCGTCGTGGGTGTCAAAGCCCTTGATCTTGCGGCCAAAGGCCGGAAAGGCTTCGCGCATGGCTTCAATCGCGTAGCCTGGCAGGGCGGACGACAAATCACCGATGGCAACCCCTGGTTGGTACGACGGCATGATGCTGCCCAGCGCTGTGGAAGGTCGCCCCGCCACAAAGTCGCCCACCAGCTGGACGGGGGCGTCATAGTTGCCGCCACCGAGTACAAAGGCGTGCGATTCGAGCTGGCGCTGCAGCGCAATGCCGGCCAGCGCATCGCCCGGGTAGTCGCGCGGATCAATGCCCACTACGATGCCTGCATTGGCATTGCGCTCGTTGCGTGAGTACTGGCTCATGCCATTGGTCACGACGCGGCCGACCTCCGAGGTGGCGGCCACCACCGTGCCGCCCGGGCACATGCAAAAGCTGTAAACCGAGCGGCCATTGCTGGCATGGTGCACCAGCTTGTATTCGGCCGCGCCTAGCGACGGGTGCCCGGCGTGGCGGCCCCAGCGCGCGCGGTCGATGAGGCTTTGCGGATGTTCAACGCGAAAACCGATGGAAAAAGGCTTGGCCTCGATGTAGACGCCGCGCTCATGCAGCATGGCAAAGGTGTCGCGCGAGCTGTGACCCAGCGCCAGGACTACCTGATCGGTGCGCAGTTCGTGCGTCTGGCCGGTGGACTGGTCCAGCACCGTGAGGCCCCGGATATGCCTGCCTCCAGTGCTTTCTTCAATCAGCACGTCCGTCACGCGCTGCTCAAACCGTATTTCACCGCCCAGAGCAATGATCTGCTCACGCATATGTTCGACCACCTTGACCAGCTTGAAGGTGCCGATGTGAGGGTGCGCTTCGAAGAGAATATCGGCGGGCGCGCCAGCCTTGACGAACTCATGCATGACCTTGCGGCCCAGATGGCGCGGATCCTTGATCTGGCTGTACAGCTTGCCGTCCGAAAACGTGCCCGCGCCGCCTTCGCCAAACTGCACGTTGGACTCCGGGTTGAGCACGCCTTTGCGCCACAGGCCCCAGGTGTCCCTGGTGCGCTGGCGCACGGTTTTGCCGCGCTCCAGCACGATCGGCTTGAAGCCCATTTGCGCCAGCAGCAAGGCTGCAAAGATGCCGCAAGGGCCAAAGCCGACCACCACCGGGCGCTGCGGCAAGCTGGCCGGTGCTTGCGCGACCGGGTGGTAGCTCATGTCGGGCGTGGGCAGGATGTGCGAGTTCCCGGCATGCCGTTGCAGCAGCGCGGCTTCCAGTTCGGCGCTGGCCAGCACCACATCGATGATGTAGACCTGCATGATCATGACTTTACGGGCATCAAAACTGCGTTTGAAAACCGTGAAGCTGACCAGGTCGGCGGGCGTGATGTGCAGCGTGTGAAGCAGGGTGTCTCGCAACGCGTTTTCAGCGTGCTCAAGCGGGAGTTTGATTTCAGTCAGTCGCAGCATGGTCGTCCCGGCAGGGGCTTGTGGTTATCAAGCAGAAGCTGCCAATGATAAGGGCGGATGGACGCTCAGCCGCTGCGTTCCCGATGCAACGGCGGGTTGAGTCATGGGCGACTCAGGCGGGGAAAAGCCCTTCCACCGACAGGTAACGCTCGCCGGTGTCGTAGTTGAAGCCGAGAACGGTCGCGCCAGCCGGCAACTCCGGCAGCTTCTGGGCAATCGCGGCCAGGGTGGCGCCTGACGAGATGCCCACCAGCATGCCCTCTTCACGGGCGCTGCGGCGTGCCATTTCGCGGGCCGGTTCGGCATCGACCTGGATCACGCCGTCGAGCAGGCCGGTATCGAGGTTTTTCGGAATGAAGCCTGCGCCTATGCCCTGGATCGGGTGCGGGCCAGGTGCGCCGCCCGAAATCACGGGCGAAGCCACCGGCTCAACGGCAAACACTTTGAGTTGCGGCCAGGCGGCCTTGAGCACCCTGGCACAACCCGTCAGGTGGCCGCCGGTGCCCACGCCGGTGATCAAGACGTCGAGGCCTTCGGGGAAGTCAGCCAGAATTTCCTGCGCCGTGGTGCGCGCATGTACTTCGACGTTGGCCGGGTTTTCGAACTGCTGCGGCATCCACGCGCCGGGCGTTGCGGCCACCAGTTCCTGGGCCCGGGCAATGGCGCCTTTCATGCCTTTTTCACGCGGCGTCAGATCGAAGCTGGCGCCATAGGCCAGCATCAGGCGGCGGCGCTCCACCGACATGCTGTCGGGCATCACCAGCACCAGCTTGTAGCCCTTGACGGCCGCCACCATGGCCAGACCGATGCCGGTGTTGCCCGAGGTCGGCTCAATGATGGTGCCGCCAGGTTTGAGGACGCCGGACTTTTCGGCCGCTTCGACCATGGCCAGCGCAATCCGGTCCTTGATCGAGCCGCCGGGGTTGGAGCGCTCAGACTTGATCCATACCTGGGCCTGCGGGCCAAACAGGCGCTTGATGCGGACGTGGGGGGTGTTGCCAATGGTCTGCAGGATGTTGTCGGCTTTCATGGGGGTCTCCTTGTGATTTAAGGGTGTGAGGAACGCATTGTGGCGCAATGCGATAATAAAAACGTGAAGTTTGCCAGACCGCCGCTGGTGCAATCTGGGAAACCAGGCACTGGAGGAACGTCCGGACTGCACAGGGCAGCGTAGGAGGTAACACCTCTCCACCGTGAGGTGAGGATCAGAGCAACAGAGACGAGCCGATTCAGTTCGGGTGAAACGGGCAATCTCTACGCGCAGCAATACCAAGTAGGCACACGTTGACGGGGCCCCCGGAGTGTGCGGGTAGGTAGCATTGAGCCGGGTGGGTGACCCCCGGCCCAGATTAATGGCGGTCACGTCTGGCCAACTTGCTTTCGGGCAAGGAAGCCCGGCGCACAGAATCCGGCTTATCGGCGGACTTCACACTTTTTTCGTGGCATGCTGAGAAACTGCCCTTCAGGCGGTGTTCCGCAAAGCCTGAATCCGCTCCACGTGAGCTTGCAGCGAACGCAGCGCCACCGGCCACAGCCGCGGGTCGGTGTCGTCATAGACCAGCGCCAGCCAGTCGTTCATTGTGCCCTCGGGCCGGGCTTGCATGGCCGCCATCACTTTCGCTTCACGCATCAGGCGGTGCGCCTTGAGTTGTGCAATCGCCTCCCGTGCAGCACCCAGCACATGGCCATGTGCTGGCAGGATGAAGTCGATCTGGTGCTCGGCGCAGGCCGCGCCCAAGGCGTCGAGCGAGGCGAGGTAGGCCGTCATCTCGCCATCGGGCGGGTTGATCACAGTGGTGCTGCCGTTCAGGATATGGTCACCCGAAAACAGCAGGCCGTCTTCGAGCAACATCAGACACAGGTGATTAGCCGCGTGGCCGGGCGTGAAAATAACTTTCAAGGTGTGTTGCAGGTCTTGGCTGGCAAGCGTAAGGAGCTCCTGATTGAATAGCGAACGATCCGGCTTGAACTGGGCATCGGGACGCGCGGTGGCGGCTGAAGCCAGGCCCAGAATTGGCGGCCGGTTGGCGCAGAGCGCCTGCAGGAGTCGGGCGGCGGGCGAATGATCGGGGTGGGAATGGGTGCAGACGATGGCTTGAATATGCCCGCCCGTGGCCTCGTACAGCCGCTGAACATGCTCCGCATCGTCCGGCCCCGGGTCGATCACGATGTAGCCGCTGTCCGCATCGCCGACGAGGTAACTGTTGGTGCCTGGCCCGGTCATCAGGCCCGGGTTGGGGGCGGTCAGGCGCTTGACATGTTTGAGGAGCGACACCGGCTTGCTGGTTTGCCAGTCGAGCGAATGCACGATTTGGCCGTCGGGGCAGGTCAGCGCCAGTTCGCCGTAGGGCGCATCAGTTTCCATGAAGCGCGCCTGCTGGCCGGCCAGCAGGCCGGCGCGTGGGCAGGAACTCCAGAGCGGTACCTCTGTCGCGCAGGCCTGCAGCACCGCATCAACTTGGGGGAAATGCTGTAGCCTCTCGAGCGTGCGCAGGGTCGGGAAAATCATGAAAAAACCGCCGGCCTGATACCGTGCCAGCGCCTCGGACGGGCGTACCCAGACCGGATCAAACTGCTCGGCGTCATCCGCCACCGGGCTTTGGCCTTCAGGCATGCGGGCGACCAGAAAAGGCACGTCAAAGCGGCGCGGCAGATCGCGGTCGGTGACCCAGTGAGCCAGCACAAACACCTGGTCACCTGCCAGCGTGAGGCCGCGCCCCCGGCACTGCGCCGCAAACGGGGCCTTGCGGTCCAGCGCCGCGATGTCCTGGCTGGTGGCATAGCCACCGTGGGCATGACGCGCCAGCAATACGCCCAGCTCTTCAAAGCTTTCGCGAATGGCGGCGATCGCCTGCGTGAGATGCAGGTCGCTCTGGCTGGTCCGGCGTGTGGCGTGCCCATGAGCCAGCGCGTCTGCCGCATCGACGCCGCCGCCCGGGAAGACATAGGCCCCGGGGGCAAAACTGGCCGTCATGGAGCGCCGTGTCATGAGCACCTCAATGCCTCGCGGCGTGTCGCGCAGCAGCAGCACCGTGGCGGCGGGACGGGTGGGCGCGGGTTCGCGTTGCGGGTAAAGGAGCTGGGACAGTCTGGGCATGCTGAATTATGGCTTTAGGTGCAAACCTTTGCTTTGGGCTTATTGCGGAGGGGGTTGGGTGCGATGGATTTGCAGTTGAGGGCGTTCACGACCAACCTGCTTGTCGCACCGCAGATAATCTCCTCATGCGAATCCGATTTACCAAAATGCACGGCGCGGGCAACGATTTTGTCATGCTCGACGAAACCCGTGAACGCTTCAACCTCAGCCCGGCCCAGTACCGCTTTCTGGCCGACCGGCACTTTGGTGTGGGCGCCGACCAGATCCTTTCGGTGCGGCCTTCTCCTGCGGAAGGCATCGACTTCGAATACGTGATCCACAACGCCGACGGCGGCGAAGTCGAGCAGTGTGGCAATGGTGCGCGCTGCTTTGTGCGTTTTGTGCGCGAGCGGGGGCTTACGACCAAAGATGCGGTGAAAGTCAAAACCCTGGGCGGCGTGATCGAGCCGCACATGCAGGCCGATGGCCGCGTGACGGTCAAAATGGGCGCGCCGGTGTTTGATCTGGCGCGCATCCCGTTCGATGCGGACGGGCTGACGCCGCAAGTGGAAGGTTTGTGGCAAAAATGGCCTCTTGCCCTTGACGGGCGGGTGCAAGAAGCTCCTGTTTTTATAGCCGTCCTGTCAATGGGGAATCCCCATGCGGTGCAGCTGGTGGAGGATGTGGACAGCGCACCGGTGCTGCAGACCGGCCCGCTGATTGAGCATCATGCGCGCTTTCCACGGCGCGCGAATGCCGGTTTCGTGCAGGTGGTTTCGCGCAGCCAGATTCGCCTGCGGGTGTATGAGCGCGGCGCTGGAGAAACGCTGGCCTGTGGCACTGGCGCCTGTGCTGCGGTGGTAGCGGGGCGGCGCTGGGGGCTGCTCGATGCGCGGGTCGATGTGATGACGCGCGGCGGCCAGTTGACCATTGAATGGTCGGGAGAGCTTGATGCCCCGGTCATGATGACGGGTCCGGCCACCACGGTGTTTGAATCAGAAATCGAAGTGCCTGACGCGCTTTGAGCCGACGCGCTCGCGTCAACCGGTCAAGCGCAGCCCAGGCCCGAGCCAGGGCCATTGCGCAACTGGGAAAACTGGCGACAATGCCAGCATGAATCCAACCGATTACTCCATTACCGAAGACGACATTGCCAATTTTCTGGCCAATACGCCCGATTTCTTTGAGCGTCACGCCGACCTGCTGGCCTCGGTGCAACTCTCCAGCGGTCATGGCAATCGGGCGGTCAGCCTGCAGGAGCGCCAGGCCGGCATGCTGCGTGAAAAGATCAAGGGCCTGGAGACCCGAATGGTCGATATGATCCGCCACGGGCAGGACAATGTGGCGATCACCGACAAGATGCGGCGCTGGACTCGCAGGCTGCTGCAGACGGTGCAGGCGCGTGATCTGCCCGGTGCGATCGCTGAAGGCATCACCAGCGAATTCCAGATTCCGCAGGCCGCCATCAAGGTCTGGCGCGTCAATGGCATTTTTTCGGATGAGCCTTTTGCGAGCGGTGTCAGCGGCGATGTGCAGACCTTTGCGTCGTCATTGACCACGCCTTATTGCGGCGTCAATTCCGGATTTGAAGCCACTGGCTGGTTGCCTGAGCCAGCGCTGGCGCTGTCGGTCGTCCTGATTCCCCTGCGCGCCGACGCGCAGGCCCAGGTGTCAGGGCTGCTGGTGCTGGCGTCGCCCGACCCCGAGCGCTTTCACGCGGGCATGGGCACTGATTTTCTTGAAAGCCTGGGTGAGCTGGCTGGCGCGGCGCTGCTGCGTCTGCGCGGCCAGACCGCAGCCCAGATTCTCGCCGACTAAGCGATGCCATGACGCAGACCCTGCCTCCTGCGTCTGAGCTTGCGCCATCAGTTCCTGCCCCGCATCCGCTGGTGGTGCGCTACCTGACGCATGTGCGCGTTGAAAAGCGCCTGGCCCAGCGCACGCTGGAGCTATACACGCTGGACCTGCAAAAGCTGCAGGCCAACGCCGACAAGGCCGGTGTGGCACTGACGGAAGTGCACAGCACTCACCTGCGGCGCTGGGTCGCGCAAATGCACAGTCGCGGGCGCAGCGGGCGCGGCATTGCACTGATCTTGTCGGGCTGGCGCGGGTTTTACACCTGGCTGGGCCGCGAAGGCCTGGTGAGCGGCAACCCGGTGCAGGATGTGCGCGCGCCCAAAGCCGCCAAGCCGCTGCCCAAGGCCTTGAGCGTGGACGAGGCGGTTCAATTGGCCAGCTACCAGTCGGTCGGTCAAGTCGATCCACAGCTTGAGGCACGCGACCAGTGCATCACCGAACTGCTCTATGGCTGCGGGCTGCGCATCGGCGAGCTGCTGGGGCTCGATGTGCAGGCCAGCGCCCAGGCGCGCGGCTGGGTGGACATGGACGCTGCCGAGGCGCATGTCCTGGGCAAGGGCTCGAAGCGGCGCAGCGTTCCGGTCGGCAGCAAGGCTCTGCAGGCGCTGCAACAATGGCTCGCCGTGCGCGGCAACTGGGCCCGCGAAGGCGTGCCGGGCGGAGATGCCCTTTTTATCAGCCAGCGCGGCACCCGGCTGACGCCGCAGCACATCCGGGTGCGGCTAAAGCTGCGCTCGCTCAGGGCCGGGCTGGCGACGCCAGTGCATCCGCACATGTTGCGTCACTCGTATGCCAGCCACCTGCTGCAGTCCAGCGGTGACTTGCGCGCAGTACAGGAACTGCTCGGCCACGCCAGCATCACCAGCACACAGGTTTATACGCGGCTTGATTTTCAGCACCTGGCCAAGGTGTATGACGCGGCCCATCCGCGGGCGCTCTCGGGCGGCTTGTCCGGCAAAGTCCCTGTCAAGACATCCAACCCGAAAATTTAAGAGAAGATGGCCTCTGGCCGAATAGGGGAAAGCGCTGAATACTCTTATATTGATGCGTTTGCGCAACCAAAAGCCGCCTCAACGGAAACCACCACAAAGAATAGCGCTACGATATTGTCGTTTAAACAACGTGGTCGGTAACAATGGGAAAAAATCATCCTTCTGAGGGTCGCTCATTGGTGATCTCAGGCGCGGGCAATCCACAAGCACCGATCCCCGGCATCTCAAAGCCGATGGAATTTCGAAAGGCTTTTTTAGAGGCTCAAGACAGGTCTGATGCGACGATAAAAGGATGACATCATGGGAGGTCTTGCTGGAATGATGACGGTAGTCTGGCTTTTTGCCATGGTGGTCGCCGTCGCGTGGATCATCTTGCCGTTTGCGATGTTTGGCATCAAGCCACTGTTGCGCGAACTGATCGCACAAACGAAGGAAACCAACGTACTGCTCAAGGAGCGCAACGCCAATAAATAGCGACTTACAGATCAGGCCAGCCGCGACAATAGCGGCATGAAAATAATCAGATTGAAAGAGGGCAAGGAGCGCTCTTTGCTCCGCCGCCACCCCTGGGTTTTTGATGGGGCGATCATCAGTGGCGGTGGCGATCCGGGAGAAACGGTTCGCATCGAAAGCCACGGTGGTCAGTTTCTGGGCTGGGCCGCGTTCAGTCCCAGCTCCAGAATCCGGGCCCGGGTCTGGAGTTTTGACGCAGCGCAACGCATTGACGCTTCGTTTTTTGCGGCGCGCATTGCCCAATCCATAAGGGCAAGAAGCCTGTTTGATATAAAAAGCGACGGTATGCGGCTGATTCACGGAGAATCCGATGGTCTGCCCGGACTGGTCGTGGACCGCTATGCCAACACGCTGGTGGCGCAGTTCTCGAGTTGCGGTGTCGAGCGCTGGAAAAGCGTGATCGTGCAAGCGCTGCTGGCGCAAACCGGACTGACACGGCTGTATGAACGCTCGGATGCCAGTGTGCGCTCACTCGAAGGTTTGCCGCCGGCCACCGGCTGGCTGGCGGGCTCGGGCGATACAGGTGTCACCATCACGGAGCACGACTGGAAGCTGGGTCTGGATGTGGCAGAGGGTCACAAAACCGGTTTTTACCTGGACCAGCGCGACAGCCGACAGAAGTTTGCGGCGTACACCCGCCGTCTGAAGTTTGAACGGGTGCTCAATTGCTACTGCTACACCGGCGGATTTACCGTGGCTGCGCTGGCGGGCGGTGCCGGCCATGTCACCTCGATTGACTCATCCGGTCCGGCGCTTGAACTTGCCAGGGCCAATGTGGCTTTGAACGGGTTTGACGCCAGCCGCACCACCTGGCTGGACGCCGACGTGAATGCTTCCCTGCGCCAGTACCAGAGAGAAGGCAGGACCTTTAACGCTATTGTGCTCGATCCGCCCAAGTTTGCGCCCACTGCCGCGCATGCCGAGCGTGCCGCACGCGCCTACAAGGACATCAACCGGCTGGCGCTCAGCATTCTGGCGCCCGATGGCGTGCTGTTCACCTACTCGTGTTCGGGCGGCGTCAGCGCCGATCTGTTCCACAAGATTGTGGCGTCCGCAGGCATCGACGCCGGCGTGGACGCCTTCATTTCCGAACGTATGGGCGGCGCGCCCGATCACCCGATGACGGTGGCCTTCCCCGAGGGCGAATACCTCAAGGGGCTGGTGCTGGTTAAAAGGCAGGCTGGGTAGACTTTTATGGTTGAAATCGTCCTTTAGCCTTTATATGAATTTAACAGTACGCTATGAAAATAATAGTTAATTTTTGGGTTCGCAGTCCCGGTGAAATGAGCCGGGGCATTTAGGGGCCTTGAACCGGCCGCTAAACTCCCCAACTCGGTTGTGGTCACTTTTGCGCATTTTTGCACTTCTCGTTTTTAGGTAAACACCCCATGAGCTTGATTCCCGTCACCATCGTCACCGGCTTTTTGGGCTCCGGCAAAACCACGCTGCTCAAGCGCGTGCTGACCGAGGCCCATGGCCAGAAAATTGCCGTCATCGAGAACGAGTTTGGCGAGGAGAACATCGACACCGACATCCTCGTCAATGACACGCAGGAAAACATCATCCAGATGAACAACGGCTGTATTTGCTGCACCATCCGGGAGGATCTGCGCGAAACGCTGCAATTGCTGGCCGCCAAAAGACGCAAGGGCATGCTTGATTTTGAGCGCGTGGTGATTGAAACCACCGGCCTGGCCGATCCTGGCCCCGTAGCGCAGACCTTTTTCATGGACGAAGAAATCGCCGAGCAGTATCTGCTGGACTCGATCTTGACACTGGTGGATGCCAAGCATGCGCAAACCCAGCTCGATGAACGCCAGGAAGCGCGCCGCCAAGTCGGTTTTGCCGACCAAATATTCATCAGCAAGGCCGACCTTGTGGCGGACGATGAAGTCAAGGCGCTAATGCACCGCTTGACGCAAATGAACCCGCGTGCCCCGCAAAAAGCGGTGCATTTTGGCGAGGTGGCGATTGCCGACGTGTTTGACTTGCGCGGCTTCAACCTCAACGCCAAGCTCGACATTGACCCTGATTTTCTCACGGAAGATGCACCTGGCCATGATCATCATGTGCATGGCGAGCATTGCGATCACCCCTCACACGAGCATGATCACGGGCACCACCATCACCATGATGATGACGTCAAGAGCTTTGTATTCCGCTCCGACAAGCCTTTCAGCCCGGCCAAGCTGGAAGACTTTCTGGGTGCGATTGTGAATATTTACGGCCCGCGCATGCTGCGCTACAAGGGCGTGCTGAACATGGAGGGCACCGAGCGCAAGGTGATTTTTCAGGGCGTGCATCAGCTCATGGGCAGCGACCTTGGCCCCGCTTGGGGTCAGGGCGAGAAAAAAAACAGCAAAATGGTTTTTATCGGCATTGACCTGCCCAAAGATATTTTTGTGCAGGGCCTTGAGCAGTGCCTGGTTTGAGTTAGGCTGTGCGCCTTGGGCTGTATAAAGCAGGAAGGCAACATGTTTGTATCGATTCTCCAACGGTTTGGTTTTTTGTCTGCCAAGGGTTCTGGCGAGCCGCTACAATCGCGCGCCGACTCCAATACCGGAAAAACCGAATCGGGAGGCCAGCCAGACAAAAAGCAAAGCAAGAGTCGCGATATAGTGGCCGCTGAAAACTGGCAGGCGGCAGACAAACCAGGAAATCTGGCAGCAAACCGAGCTGGACTGACTCATACCAGTTTAGCCAAAAAACCGCAGCAGGTGCCAGTGGGCTCTCCCGCAGCGGCTTCCCCGAGGAGACACATTGTGAAAGCCGAAGCCAAGAAAACCAAAACACCCGCCAAGGCATCGACCCGAGCGGCCATCAACTCGACCATGAAAGTCAAGCCGACAGCGTCCAAGGCGGTGGTGAAAGCTGTGAAAAAAGCAGTCAAGCCGACCAAGGTCGTTATCCCCAAAGCGAACAAGCCGACTGTTAAGAGCGTGCCTGCGAAAGAGGCTGCTGCTGCATCCAGCAAAAAAACAATCACCAAACCGGTTTCGACGCCGACCAGGACCGCAGCCAAACCTACCAAATCCGTGACAAAAATATTGACGAAACCAGTCGCAAAAGCGCCGACCCATCCTGTTGCAAAAAGCAGTCATACCACCAAAATCGGCAGCAGCCCCAAAGCCGCGTTGCCCGCCGCCACGCCCGTGCTGGCCGCGCCACCCGCTTCGAGTTCGGCGCTGATGGCCCCGAAGCCCTTGAAACCTGGCCGAAGAAGTTCAGCCCGAACGGCCATTCAATCACCCCCCCCCGCACCCATGGTGCCTACCCATGCGCCTGACGCAGCCAAAGCCAGTTACGCCACAATGACCGAACGTGTGATCGCGCCGCCCATTCAGGCGGCCACCAAAAAAGACCCCAGACTTGCCAATAACTGGAAAACCAAATCGGCCGAGCAGTTAACCGACGAGGAAGTCAAGGCCATGCCGGATTCCGAGTACATGAACGAAAAGCAGCTCGCATTTTTTCGTCACAAGCTGTCGGTGCTCAAGCAGGATATTCATGACAATGCCGGTGAAACCACCGAGCACCTGCGTGAAGACACGGTCGTGGTGCCCGATCCGGCGGATCGCGCTACCATTGAGGAAGAGCATGCACTTGAATTGCGAACCCGTGACCGCGAGCGCAAGCTGCTCAAGAAGATCGAACAGTCGATTGCCCGCATTGATTCGGGCGACTATGGTTACTGTGACGAAACCGGTGAACCGATCGGAGTGGGTCGCCTGATTGCAAGACCTACAGCCAATTTGTCGCTGGAAGCACAGCAACGCCGTGAGCTCAAACAGAAGATGTTTGGCGACTGACGGCGCGGCTTGTTACAGCCAGAGGCCTTTTTAAAACACTCTGTCATGGCCAAAGAAGATTCCGCACCAGGCTTGTTGTCCAAGATGGTCAAGTTCGTCCGCAACCCGGCCACGAGCTGGTCTGATCTGGATTCCGTGCAAACGGATCGGGACGACTCGGTCAGCAAGCAGTTGCTCAAGGAGATGATTGAGCGCAAGCGCCAGAATGACTTTGTGCGCAAGCGCGAATTCGACATGTTGCGCAAGCTGCGCAAGCGTGAAGCGATGGTGGGAGCGGGCCTGGATACGGGCGAACGACCTTCATTTTTCCAAAGCAGCTTGCCCTCCACGCCTGATGTTCGGGCATCAACGATCAAAAAGATCGATGAGATCGAAGCGCAGATGTCCATGCAGTGGTGGAAAACCAAGAATGTCAACGCTCCAGATCATTCAATTCAATCGCCGCTGATGCCGCAAGGCAGGGATGGTGTGACACAGAATCCCCTGCTGGATCATGAACTGCCTGCTGCCTACAAACTCACTGCCCCGATGGGGTGGCCCGCAGCCCAGGAAAAGGCGCAAGTCACGGCAGCGCAAGAGCTGCTGCCGACCATTCCAGATTCCTTGACCATGGCGTTGGCTACTTTCAGAATGCTCAAGTCGAGGGACAAATCCCCTGCAATGGAGGGGGCGGACGAAAGCAGCTCTTCTGCTTTTTCGGCGTCCAAACTCACGGCGGTCGATGTGGAAGAAGGTTTATTGCATGATGCGGAACTTGAAGAGGCCGCCATCCGGTTTGCCAACGGGGACGATGCGGGCGCTGAAGCGGGGCTGCTTGAAATTCTGCGGCCTGGCAGCAAACGGGAAGGGTTTGCGGAAACCTGGTTGACGCTGTTTGACTTGTACCGCGCCTCTGGAGCGCAGGAGAAGTTTGAAGCCGCCGCCATCAAGTTCGCCGAGCGCTTTGATCGCTCGGCACCGCAGTGGTCTTCGATGCCGGAGATCGTGGGAATACTGACTGAACCAGAGAAGACCGCAGGCCACCGGACCCCTGTCGACTGGATTTGTCCGTCAGTGCTGGGGGTCCAAACCGTCGCTGCCCTCAAGGCAGCTCTCGCCAAGGCACCGATGCCATGGCGTCTGAACTGGAGCAACCTAAAAGCGATTGAAACCGCTGCCGTCGAGTCGTTGACCAAGGTTTTCAGCAACTGGGCGGCGCAGCCAGTCCAATTGCGCTTCATGGGTGAAGCCCAATTGCAACAGGTGCTGCGGGAGGCCACGTCATCAGGCAACCCCGATGGCGCTCAAAACGGATGGCTGTTGCGTCTGGAAGCGCTGCGTGTCATGCATCAGCCCGACGATTTTGAGCTTGCAGCCCTAGATTTCTGTGTAACTTACGAGCTTTCCCCGCCGGCTTGGGAGCCCGCACGTTGCGCGTACCAATCGATTGACGCGCAAGGTGGAGTCGTGTTCAGCCCGAACATCACTGGCGATTTGTCCGGTGACTCGATTCATTCGGGGATCAGCGCGATGGGTGGCGATACCCAGTTTGAGTCGCGGAATTCCCAAGTCAACCACATGTTATCCGTAGAGCTGTCGGGGTATATTCAGGGTGATGCAATCGCGGTGCTGGACAATCTGGAGGGCCAGTTCATGGATTGGGACATGATTCTGATTTCCTGCGCCCTGCTGATCCGCGTCGATTTTTCCGCTGCCGGGGCATTGCTCAATTGGGTATCCGCGCGCCACAGCGAAAACCGTTTGGTGCAGTTCTCGGACGTCAATCGCCTGGTGGCTGCATTTTTTAACGTGATCGGAATTACCGAACACGCCAAGGTGAGGGTTCGTATTGACTGAGGCCGGTGCCACCAATGCCGCGCAAACAGAACCGTCATGCCGCCGGACATGATGTCTGAGCTGCCGAAGTCACGCTGACTACAGGCACCACTACCATTCCCCTTTTTTCTCTTGCCTGACAGGCCTGTTGATCCCTGCCCAACGGCGGTCAATTGCGCGCCAAGGCAGAAATTCCGGTGCTGGCAGCCATCTTCAGGGGATGCTGGCATTTTGTCGGTCAATCATGGCGCGTTGCGCGCTTTGTCATCATCTGCCTGGCCGGGAAATTGCCGCAATGTTTATCGGTGCGCCATGTCTATATCTGCGATGACTTAATGCAACGCTTTCACTGCACGCTCTAAGTACTTAATTTAGAACGTTTTTTATTTTAAAATTACTTTACAGAATACGGCTAAGCCTTTGATTTCATTGAAAGAATTTGTTTCCAATCGCTTGCTTGCAAAAAGTTTCCTGATAAAGTGGGAGAAAGTGCAATTAGGTGGTGAAAAGTGTTTTTTAAAGGTTGCTAGCGGTGTTTCAAGGTGCGTCATCTCTGGCTCTCGATGCGAAGGGTCGGCTTTCTGTGCCGACCCGGTATCGTGACGCGCTGGGTGCGGCTGCGTCCAGTCAGCTCACCATCACCAAACACCCGCACGGTTGCCTCATGATTTTCCCTCGCAACGAGTGGGAAAAGTTCCGTGAGCGCATTGCCTCGCTACCCATGCAGGCGCAGTGGTGGAAGCGAATTTTCCTCGGCAACGCCATGGATGTGGATATCGACGCGAGCGGCCGTGTATTGGTATCGCCTGAATTGCGCACTGCGGCCGGTATCAGCAAAGACATGATTTTGCTTGGCATGGGCAGCTATTTTGAACTCTGGGACGCGGCGACATACGCGGCCCAGGAGGC
Source organism: Polaromonas sp. UBA5171 (assembly GCA_002413395.1). GTDB lineage: Bacteria > Pseudomonadota > Gammaproteobacteria > Burkholderiales > Burkholderiaceae_C > Polaromonas. The sequence goes on from DHWX01000067.1 coordinate 16,233, forward strand.
CGAGCAGATGAAGGGTGAGATGCCCGATGTTTTCAGAGATTTTTCATTCTGAAAGAAGATGGTGAACAGCCCATGGTCACACCGCACTGTCTTGTTGAACGAAGCCATCGCAGCGCTTCTCATCAACCCGGATGGTCACTACATCGATGCGACTTTCGGGCGTGGCGGGCACTCGCGCCTGTTGTTGTCGCAGCTCTCCGCGAAGGGGCGCGTCACTGCTTTCGACAAGGATTTAGAGGCCATTGCCGAAGCGAAAACCATCACCGATGCGCGCTTTTCAATCCGTCACGAGGGTTTTTTCTGCTTGGGCCAGTTGCCCGCGGCCAGTGCGGCCGGTGTGTTGATGGACCTGGGTGTGAGCTCGCCGCAAATCGACAACCCAACGCGCGGTTTTTCCTTTCGGCAAGACGGTCCTTTGGACATGCGCATGGATACCACCCGCGGCCAGAGCGTAGCCGACTGGCTGGCCGGGGCATCCATCGAAACCATGACAGAGGTGATACGTGAATATGGCGAAGAACGGTTTGCTGGGCCGATTGCAAAGGCGATTGATCGTCGCCGACAAGAACGGGGCCCTCTTCGAACCACCGCTGAGCTGGCCGAAGTCGTGGCTGGCGCGGTCAAAACCCGCGAGCCGGGCAAGGACCCTGCAACGCGCACATTTCAGGCTTTTCGGATTTTCATCAACGCCGAGCTTGAGGAACTGCAACAGGCGTTAGAAGCGTCACTGAAAGTACTCCAACCCGGAGGCCGTCTGGTGGTGATCAGTTTCCATTCGCTCGAAGACCGCATCGTCAAGCAATTCATTGCGGCGCATTCACGCGAGGTGTTTGACCGCCGCGCTCCTTTTGCAGCGCCCAAAGCCATGCAACTCAAGGCCTTGGGCCGCACCAAGCCTGGCAAAGAGGAAGTCGCGGGCAATCCGCGTTCGCGCAGCGCCGTGATGCGGGTGGCCGAACGCACCGGGGTGAGCGCATGAACACCGCGTCCCAAGCAAGTTCAGCCCCCTCGGGGGACAGTGCAGTACGCGCAGCGACAAGCGTGGGGGCCGCCATATGCTTCGCCTGAACCTTGTATTATTGCTGGCGATACTGGCCAGTGCGCTGTATCTGGTGCACATTCAGTATGAGTCACGCCGTCTCTACATTGAGCTGGAAAAAGCTGCGGCGCAGAGCCGAAACATAGAGGCGGATAACGAAAGCCTGCAGGTTGAGAAACGTGCTCAGGCCACGCCGCTTCGGGTTGAAAAGCTCGCCAGGGACCGCCTGCAAATGCGTACGGCCACGCCAGCCATCACGCAGTATGTGACCTATAAGAACGCTGCTGTCGCAGGAGGCGGGGCGCATGAGTAAAAGTGTTCTTTACTCATCCAGCCCATTACTGGCGAGCAAGACACCGATCTGGCGCAGTAAATTCATCATGGCCGGGTTTGCGCTGGTGTTCGCGGCACTGGCTGGCCGGGCGGTCTATATCCAGATTATTGGAAATGAATTCTTTCAGCACCAGGGCGAAGTTCGCTTTGCACGGACACTGGAGTTGCCGGCAAACCGGGGCCGCATTCTGGATCGCAATGGTCTGATTTTGGCCTCCAGCGTGCCTGCTGCGGGCATATGGGCCATTCCTGAAGATGTGCAAGCGACCAAGGTCCAGCTTGCAGAACTGGCCAGCTTGCTGGAAATGTCGTTGGCCGAACTGAACAAAAAATTGAGCAATGACGACAAGACCTTTGTCTGGGTCAAGCGTCAGGTGGACGAACCGGTAGCGCAAAAAATTCATGCGCTTGGCATCAAGGGCATCTATCAGCGCAAGGAGTACAAACGCAAATACCCCGAGGGGGAAACCATCGCTCATGTGGTTGGTTTTACCAATGTGGAGGATCGGGGGCAAGAAGGCATGGAGTTGGCCTTCGACAAGGATCTCGCAGGGCGCTCCGGGTCACGCCGCGTCATCAAGGACCGCCTCGGACGCGTGGTGGAGGACGTGGGTGAGCAGGTGCTTCCCGTCGATGGCAAGGATTTGCAGTTGAGCATTGACAGCAAGGTGCAGTTTGTCGCCTACCAGAAGCTGCGCGATGCGGTCATTCTCAACAAGGCGAATGCAGGCAGTGTGGTGGTGCTCGATGCCACGACGGGAGAACTGCTGGCCATGGCGAACTATCCCAGCTACGACCCCAATGACCGACGCAACCTCACTGGCGAGCAGTTACGCAACCGCGCCATGACGGATGTGTTCGAGCCAGGTTCGACGATGAAGCCGATCACGATCGCGACTGCCCTGGAATTAGGTCGCGTGACGCCACAGACCGTAATCGATACCAACCCCGGCCGCATTACCGTATCGGGCGCGACCATTCACGACGACAGCAATTTCGGCGTCTTGACCGTGGAAGGCGTGATCCAGAAATCGAGCAACGTCGGCGCGACCAAGATCTCGCAGCGCATGACGCCGCACGAGATGTGGGATTCTTTCACCGCGGTCGGCTTCGGGCAGAGGCCGCAGACCGTTTTCCCCGGAGCTGTCACCGGCAGGCTTAGGCCGTGGAAAACCTGGCGGCCAATCGAGCAGGCCACGATGTCATATGGCTACGGCCTCTCAGCTTCCCTGTTCCAGATAGCGCACGCATACACCGCGTTTGCACACGATGGCCAAGTCATCCCTGTGACCATGTTCAAGAGCACCGAGCCGGTGGTCGGCGTACAGGTGTTTTCACCCCTGGTTGCGAGCGAGGTGCGCCAGATGATGCACATGGCGGCCGGGCCCGGCGGCACGGCGCCGCTCGCGCAGACCGTGGGTTATTCGGTGGGTGGCAAGACGGGCACCGCGCACAAGCAGGTTGGCAAGGGCTATGCAACCAATAAGTACCGTGCCTGGTATACGGGCATGGCGCCGATCGACAAGCCACGCATCATTGTCGCGGTAATGATCGATGAACCGAGCGCGGGTAAGTACTTCGGCGGCCTGGTGGCCGCACCGGTGTTCAGCCAGATCGTGCAGCAGACACTGCGCATAATGGGGGTGCAGCCCGACATGAGCGTCAAGCCGCAAATTGTCACGCAGGCTGTGGAGGAGTCGTTTTGACAACGCTGCTTCATACCCCTGAACAAGCGGCCAGCTGGCTGCGCAAGCATGTGACCGGCAGCCTCTGGACCGACAGCCGAAAGGTCGGTGATGGCGATGGGTTTATCGCCTGGCCCGGAGCCGCCACGGACGGCCGCAGGTGTGTCGGCGACGCGCTTGGGCTGGGCGCCCGGGCCTGCCTGGTTGAGCAGGACGGTGCCGCAGCTTACGGCTTTCACGACGAAAGAGTCGCGGTTTACGCGGGACTCAAGGCGGCCATAGGGCCCATAGCCGCCGCCTATTTTGATGCGCCGAGTCGGCATTTGCAGATCGTAGCGGTTACTGGCACCAACGGGAAGACGTCAACAGCCTGGTGGCTGGCGCAGGCGCTGGGCCGATTGGGGCGCAAATGCGGTGTCGTGGGAACCTTGGGTATTGGCGAGCCCGGTGCCATGGTCTCCAATGGCCTGACCACGCCCGACCCCGTGCTATTGCAGCAGCAGCTACGGCGTTTTGTGGATGAGGGCTTTGTCGCGTGTGCGCTGGAAGCTTCCTCGATAGGTCTTGTGGAGCGGCGGCTGGATGCGACCTTCCTACAGGTCGCCATCTTCACCAATTTCACGCAGGACCATCTCGACTACCACCCGTCAATGCAGGCCTATTGGGAAGCCAAGGAAATGCTGTTCGGCTGGCCTGGATTGAAGGCGGCAGTCATCAACGTTGACGATCCCAAGGGCGTTGAGCTGGCCGCCTCACTGGCGGGCAAGAGCCTGGATGTCTGGACATTTTCATGTGCCCGGTCCGCGCGGCTGGAAGCTCGCGATGTTCATCACGGCGCGCACACCTTGAGCTTTGAGGTCGTTGAAGGCGCTGAGCGCCACAGAATGTCGACCGAACTGGTCGGGCAGTACAACGTGTCCAACCTGCTGGGTGTCATGGCTGCCCTGCGCGCGATGAACCTGACGCTGGCCGACGCCGTTGGCGCTTGTACCGGTCTGCTGCCGGTGCCGGGACGCATGGAGCCCCTTGCGGTGGAGGGCCTGCCGCTGGTCGTGATCGACTACGCGCACACGCCGGATGCGCTTGAGAAGGCACTCACGGCGCTCAAACCGGTTGCGATGAGCCGTGGCGGCCAGCTCTGGTGTGTCTTCGGCTGTGGCGGCGACCGCGATGCCAACAAACGCCCGCTGATGGCTGCGGTGGTCGAAAACAATGCCGACCAGATTGTCGTGACCAGCGACAACCCGCGCAGTGAAAAGCCCTTAGCCATTATTGGGCAGGTATTGCTGGGATTGAGTCACCGGGACGCCGTGCATGTGCAGGCCGACCGAGCTGAAGCGATTGCGTATGCGCTGAGCCTGGCGCAGCCTCAGGACGTGGTGCTGCTGGCGGGCAAGGGCCATGAAAGTACCCAGGAGGTGGGTGGCGTCAAGCGCCCGTTCTCTGACAGGGCGCATGCGCAAGCCGCCTTGAACGCAGCGCTGGCTGGGCGCAGGGCAGGGGGAGGCGCCGCATGATGACCTTGCAACAAGCCCTTGGCTGGTTGCCATCGGCTCGGCTGGTGGGTGATGGCCGTGTGAAGTTCCTGCGCGTGCATACCGACACGCGCAGCCTGCAGCCTGGCGACCTGTTCGTGGCGCTCAAGGGGGATCGTTTTGACGCCCACGAATTTTTGCCGCAAGCCAAGGCGCAGGGCGCTGTTGCGGCGATTGCGCAGCAGGGTCTGGCAGACGCTGGCCTGGCCGGTCTGGAAGTTGGCGACCCCCGGCTGGCACTGGGCCAGTTGGCTGCCGGCTGGCGTTCGCAATTTAGCTTGCCCCTCATTGCGGTGACTGGCAGTAACGGAAAAACGACGGTCACGCAGATGATTGCGGAGATTTTTCGTGCCTGGAAATCGGCTGAGGCTTTTGCGACCGAAGGCAATCTCAACAACGACATTGGCGTGCCTCTGACGCTGCTGCGCCTGCGGGCTTCGCATCAGGTCGGGGTGGTCGAGCTGGGCATGAACCATCCTGGGGAAATAGCCTACCTGGCCGCGTTGGTCAAGCCCACCATTGCGCTGGTCAATAACGCGCAGCGGGAGCACCTTGAATTCATGACCACGGTTGAAGCGGTGGCCCGGGAAAACGGCTCCGTGCTGCAGTCCCTGGATGCAGATGGCGTGGCAGTTTTTCCTGCGGATGATGACTACTCATCGGTCTGGCGCCGCCTGGCAGGTTCGCGCCGGGTGTTGACCCTTTGCACTGTCTACCCCGGCAGACGTCACTGCCGAGGCATGTTGGACCGGCGACCGCTGGCGGGTAGCGGCTCGCACGCCGTCAGGTCCGCTCGAGTTTTCCTTGCATATCGCAGGCCGGCACAACGTCAAAAACGCTTTGGCCGCAGCCGCCTGCGCGCTCGCTGCGGGTGTGCCCTTGTCATTCATTTCGGCAGGCTTGTCAGCGTTTACGCCGGTCAAGGGACGATCGCGCGCCGTATCCCTGGCGCTTCCAGGCCTGCAGGATCGCATGCTGACGTTGATTGACGACAGCTACAACGCCAATCCCGACTCAGTGCGTGTTGCCATCGAAGTGTTGGCTGAGCTGCCCGGGCCGCGTTTGCTGGTCATGGGTGATATGGGTGAGGTCGGTGACCAGGGACCTCACTTCCACGACGAAGCCGGTCAACATGCCCAGGCGCTGGGAATCGAAAAGCTTTTCACGCTGGGCACCCAGTCCCAAAGGGCGGCCAGCGCCTTCGGCAACGCGCGCCATTTCAATGACATGGTTGAATTGATCGCTGCGGTGGTGGCTGAACTGCCTCAGTTGGGCAGCGTTCTGGTGAAGGGCTCCCGTTTCATGAAGATGGAACGGCTGGTTCAGGCCATTGCCGACCATGCCCAACAACACAAGGGAGAGCCTCATGCTGCTTAGCCTGGCCCAGTGGCTCCAGTCGATATCGCCTGAACTCGGATTTTTCAGGGTATTTCAGTATCTGACATTGCGCGCAGTCATGGCGGCAGTTACGGCGCTGATGATAGGCCTGCTCGCCGGGCCCTTCGTGATTCGCCGGCTCATCGCGCTCAAGATTGGCCAGCCCATCCGCGAATACGCGATGCAGACGCACTTAAGCAAAAGCGGTACGCCCACCATGGGGGGCGTGCTGATCCTGTTTTCCATTGCGATTTCGACCCTTTTGTGGGTCGATTTATCCAACCGCTTTGTCTGGATTGTGCTGCTCGTGACCTTGGGCTTTGGCGCCATCGGCTGGGCTGACGACTGGCGCAAGGTGGTGCTTAAAGATCCGGAAGGGATGCGATCACGCGAGAAATACCTCTGGCAATCCCTGATTGGTCTGGTGGCGGCGCTGTACCTGGTGTTCAGCATATCTGAGCGCTCCAATCTGCGTGTGCTGGAACTCTTTTTCAGTTGGGTGCAGTCGGGTTTTGATGTGACCCTGCCGCCCAAGGCCGGGCTGCTGGTTCCCTTTATGAAAGAAGTGAGCTACCCGTTGGGCGTGTTTGGTTTCGTGATTTTGACCTATCTGGTGATTGTGGGTTCGAGCAATGCCGTCAATCTGACGGACGGGCTCGATGGGCTGGCCATCATGCCGGTGGTCATGGTGGGTTCTTCGCTGGGTGTGTTTGCTTATGTGACTGGCAGCGTCGTCTATTCGAAATACCTTTTCTTCCCGCACATTCCCGGTTCCGGTGAGTTACTCATATTCTGCTCTGCCATGGCGGGTGCGGGACTTGCCTTTTTATGGTTCAACACCTATCCGGCCCAGGTGTTCATGGGCGATGTTGGCGCGCTGGCGTTGGGTGCTGCGCTGGGCACTATCGCGGTCATCGTGCGGCAGGAAATTGTGCTGGCCATCATGGGTGGCATTTTTGTCGTTGAAGCGCTTTCGGTGATGCTGCAGGTGACTTACTTCAAGTACAGCAAAAGACGTTACGGCGAAGGGCGACGCCTGTTCAAGATGGCACCGCTACACCATCACTTCGAAAAAAGTGGTTGGAAGGAAACGCAGGTGGTGGTCCGCTTCTGGATCATCACCATGCTGCTGTGCCTGGTGGGCCTTTCAACGCTCAAACTGAGATGAAACACCTGGCCCAAAAAAACATTCTTGTCCTGGGATTGGGCGCTTCGGGCCTGGCGTTGGCGCGTTGGTGCGCGCGCTGCGGCGCACAGGTCACGGTGGTGGATACACGGGCCACACCACCGCAGCTTCAGGCGTTGCGCGCCAGCGTGCCCGCGGCGACGTTTATCAACGCCGAGATGACCGAAGCCCTACTTGTGACGGCTGCATTTGATCTGGTGCTGAAAAGCCCCGGCCTGTCGCCTGCATCGGTGGTCGGTGTGATCACGGCCGCCGCTGCGCGCGAAATCGTTTGCGGCAACGAACTCAGCCTGTTTGCACTGGCGCTGGCCGATTTGAAGGAAGATCAGGCCTATGTGCCGCAGGTGATTGGCATCACCGGTACCAATGGCAAAACAACCGTGACCTCACTCACCGGTCAGCTTGTGCGACGTGCGGGTAAATCAGTGGCTGTGGCGGGCAATATTGGCCCCACGTTGCTCGACACCCTGACGGAAAAGCTTGATGAAAATCTCAAGGGTCAGGCCTTGCCAGATGTGTGGGTGCTGGAGCTGTCGAGCTTCCAGCTGGATGACATTGACAGCTTTGAGCCCACCGTGGCCACGGTTCTCAATGTGACTCAGGACCACCTCGACTGGCACGGCAGCTTGGCCGCCTATGTTGCCGCCAAGGCGCATGTGTATGGCAGCAGTGGTGTCATGCTGCTCAATCGGGATGACCCGCTGGTCATGGCGGTATTGCCGCCAGTGGTCAAGGGCAAGCCGCCACGCAGCTGTCTGACGTTCGGCAGCGACGTGCCGCAGCGGCCGGGCGACTATGGCATTGAAACGGTCAACGGCATGGCGTGGCTGGTGCGCGCGGCGCAGGCTGATGAGACCTTCAAGCGTCGCAAGGATGAAGCGGTAGCGGTGTACATCCAGCGCCTGATGCCGCTCGATGCCCTGCGTATCCGCGGCCGCCACAACGCCACCAACGCGCTGGCCGCTCTTGCCCTTGCGGTGGCTTCAGGCTGCGCCCTTGCTCCGATACTGCATGGGCTGCGCGACTACCGGGGCGAGCCGCATCGCATGGAATCGGTGGCGGTTGTCAACGAGGTCGAATATTTCGACGATAGCAAGGGCACCAACGTGGGTGCAACGGTCGCCGCGCTGGCGGGGTTGGGCGTGGAGCGCAAGCTGGTGCTCATTTTGGGCGGTGACGGCAAGGGACAGGATTTCTCGCCGCTGGCCGAGCCTGCGTCGCGCTATGCCAGAGCCGTCGTGCTGATAGGGCGTGATGCTCCCCTGATCAGATCCGCGCTGCAGGCCAGTCATGTTTTGCTGCTGGACGCCGCGTCCATGCAGGAAGCGGTGACCGTTGCCACGCAGCAGGCCCGGGGCGGCGACGCGATCCTGATGTCGCCAGCCTGCGCCAGCTTTGACATGTTTGATAATTATGAACACCGCGCACGGGTTTTTCGTGAGGCGGTGCAGGCGCTGGCCCAGGATCAGGAGGTGGCGTTATGACTGCGCCCGCAAGACTTTCCAACTGGTTTTCGGGCTTTGGCAAGGCTGCATCTGAAGTCTTGCCGGTGCGTCTGAGTAACCAGAGCCTCTCGCGATCCCTGGCACCACCGCCTGGTCGCATGGCTGGTTTTGACCAGGCGCTGCTCTGGGTCATGGTCGCACTGCTGATGTGGGGGCTGGTCATGGTGTATTCGGCGTCCATTGCGATGCCCGATAACCCCAAATTTGCACGCTATACGCACATTCATTTTCTGCTGCGTCACATGCTGTCGCTGGGGGTAGGGTTTGTGGTGGCAGTCCTGGTATTTCAGGTTCCCATGGCGACCTGGGAAAAGCTTGCTCCCTGGCTGTTTGTGATGTCGCTGCTGTTGCTGATGCTGGTGCTAGTGCCGTTTATCGGCAGGGGCGTCAACGGGGCCCGCCGCTGGATTTCGCTGGGGTTCATGAACTTCCAGCCCTCGGAACTGGCGAAATTTTCGGTGCTTTTGTATGCGGCGGATTACATGGTTCGCAAAATGGAAGTGAAAGAACGATTCTTTCGCGCCGTGATGCCCATGGCAATTGCGATCGCCATCGTGGGCTTGCTGTTGCTCGCCGAACCCGACATGGGCGCTTTCATGGTGATCTCGGTTATCGCCATGGGAATTCTTTTCCTGGGCGGTGTGAATGCTCGCATGTTCTTTGTGATTGCGATGGTCGTGGTGGTTGCCTTTGCGCTGATGGTGATGTTCAGCGAGTGGCGGCGTGAGCGGATTTTTGCCTACCTGGATCCCTGGAGCGACAGATACTCACTGGGCAAGAGTTACCAGCTCACACATTCACTGATTGCCTTTGGTCGCGGTGAAATATTTGGCGTGGGTCTGGGCGGCAGCATTGAAAAACTCAACTGGCTGCCCGAGGCGCACACCGACTTCTTGATGGCCGTGATTGGCGAAGAGTTTGGTCTGCTGGGCGTGCTGGTAGTGATTGGCTTGTTCTTGTGGATGACCCGCCGCATCATGCACATCGGCCGTCAGTCCATCGCGCTCGACCGGCTGTTCTCAGGGCTGGTGGCGCAAGGTGTGGGTCTCTGGATCGGCTTCCAGACCTTTATCAATATCGGCGTGAACCTGGGGGCCTTGCCCACCAAGGGTTTGACCCTGCCCCTGATGAGCTACGGCGGCTCGGCAATTTTGATGAACCTGATTTCACTGGCGGTTGTTCTGAGAATTGATTTTGAGAACCGAACCTTGATGCGCGGAGGCCGGGCATGACCACAAGCGCCCACGAACGCAGCGCCGGGTCGCCCCAAGCAAGATCAGCCCCCCTGGGGGGCAGCGCATTACATGAAGTGAGAAGCGTAAGGCCCATTCACTGCGCGTTGATCATGGCTGGCGGCACCGGCGGACATATTTTCCCGGGGCTGGCTGTGGCGCAAGCCTTGCGCGAACGCGGCTGGCGTGTGCACTGGCTCGGCGGCAGGGGCAGCGCAGGCCATCCCAGTATGGAAAGCCAACTGGTGCCACCGCGCGGCTTTGCTTTCGAGTCGATTGACTTTTCCGGTGTGCGCGGCAAAGGCCTGGCAACGCTGGCCTTGCTGCCGCTGCGCCTGCTCAAGGCCTTTTGGCAAAGTCATCGGGTCATCAGGCGCGTCAAGCCTGACGTGGTGGTCGGTCTGGGCGGCTACATCAGTTTTCCGGCCGGCATGATGAGTGTGCTGCTTGGCAAGCCGCTGGTGCTGCATGAGCAAAACTCCGTGGCAGGTCTGGTCAACAAAATGCTGGCCGGCGTAGCCGACCGCGTCTTTACGGCCTTCCCTGGCGTGTTCAAGAAAGCCGATTGGATTGGCAACCCCTTGCGCCCCGCTTTTACCCGACAGCCCGATCCTGTTGCACGTTTTGCAGGCCGCAGCGGGCCACTAAAGCTGCTGGTGGTGGGCGGCAGCTTGGGGGCCAGGGCCCTGAACGAACTGGTGCCCGAAGCCCTCGCGCTGATCCCTGTGGCCAAGCGCCCGCAGGTCACGCATCAAAGCGGCGCCCGCCAGATCGAGGCACTGCGCGCCCATTACGCTGCAGCAGGGGTGCAGGCGGAACTCACGCCGTTCATTGAAGACACCGCCCAGGCCTTTGCCGATGCCGACCTGATCATTTGCCGAGCAGGTGCCAGCACGGTGACCGAGATTGCGGCCCTGGGAGCTGCGGCGCTGTTTGTGCCCTTTCCCGCTGCAGTGGATGACCACCAGACCAGCAACGCGAAGTTCCTGGTGGACCAGGGCGGCGGCTGGCTGGTGCAGCAGCGCGACTTGACGGCTGAAAAGCTTGCAGTGATGCTACAAAAAACAGAGCGTACTGCGCTTGTCCAATGCGCACTGCACGCTAAAAACATGCAAAAAACGGACGCCACAGCCCGTATGGTGGCTGCTTGCGAGGAGCTTGCGACATGAAGCACGCCATTAAACACATTCACTTCATTGGGCTGGGCGGTGCTGGCATGTCAGGCATTGCCGAAGTCTTGCACAACCTCGGTTACGTCATTTCGGGGTCCGACCTGTCGGACAGCTCGACGCTGCAGCGCCTGGCCAGGTTCGGCATCAAGACCTTTGTCGGGCATGCAGCCAGCAACCTGGCTTTGGTCGATGCAGTGGTAACGTCAACAGCCGTGCAGGCGGACAACCCTGAAGTGCTTGCGGCGCGCGAAAAGCGCATTCCTGTGGTGCCGCGTGCCTTGATGCTGGCCGAGTTGATGCGCCTGAAACAAGGTATCGCCATTGCCGGTACCCATGGCAAAACCACCACCACCAGCCTGGTGGCCAGTGTGCTGGCCGAAGGCGGCCTGGACCCGACGTTTGTGATCGGTGGCCGGCTCAACAGCGCCGGTGCCAACGCCAAGCTCGGTTCGGGGGATTACATCGTCGTGGAAGCCGACGAATCGGACGCTTCGTTCCTGAATCTGTCGCCCGTGATGGCGGTGGTCACCAATATCGATGCCGACCACATGGAGACCTATGGGCATGACTTTGGTAATCTGAAAAAGGCCTTTGTCGATTTTCTTCACCGCATGCCTTTCTATGGCACGGCGATCCTGTGCATCGATGACCCGGCCGTGCGGGACATCGTGCCGCAAGTCTCCTGCCCCATCACGAGTTACGGTTTTGGCGAAGAGGCACAGGTGCGCGCGGTCAATGTGCGGGCTGTGGGTGCCCAAATGCATTTCACCGCGCAGCGGCGCAACGGCGTCACGCTGCCGGACCTGGACGTTGTGCTCAACCTCGCGGGCGAGCACAACGTGCTCAATGCCTTGTCGGCCATTGCGGTGGCGGTGGAACTCAATGTGCCAGACGCAGCCGTGCAGAAAGCGCTGGCTGAATTCAAGGGCGTGGGTCGGCGCTTCCAGAGTTATGGGGACCTGCCTGCAAAAGACGGGGGGCACTTCACCGTGATCGAAGACTACGGCCACCACCCCGTCGAAATGGCCGCCACACTGGCTGCCGCGCGCGGCGCTTTCCCCGGCAGGCGGCTGGTGCTGGCGTTCCAGCCGCACCGCTACACCCGCACGCGCGATTGCTTCGAAGATTTCATCAAGGTCATGAGCCAGGCTGATGCCGTGCTGCTGGCCGAGGTCTATGCCGCTGGCGAGATTCCCATTGTGGCGGCAGATGGCCGCACCCTGGCCCGCGCCTTGCGCGTGGCGGGAAAGGTGGAGCCGGTCTTTGTGGGCGACATTGATGCCATGCCGCAAGCGATTCTGGACAACGCGCGCGCTGGTGATGTGGTCATGTGCATGGGCGCCGGCTCCATCGGGCAGGTGCCCGGAAAGCTGCTGGAAATGAAAGGCGCGCAGTGAATAGCAAAGCACTCATCGCATCGACTGCGGGCTCGATCGAACGCTGCGCAGGGCTGCCCCAAGCAAGTTCAGCTGGCAACGCATTACACGAAATGAAAAGCGTGGGGGCCACATTCGGAAAAGTGGCTGTTCTTATGGGCGGGCTGTCCGCCGAGCGTGAGATTTCGCTGATGTCAGGCCAAGGCGTCCTGCAGGCATTGTGCTCGCGCGGCGTGGATGCCCACGCGTTTGATCCCGCTGAACGCGACATCAGTGAGGTGAAAAAAAACGGGTTTGCGCGCTGCTTTATTGCGCTGCATGGCCGCTTTGGCGAAGACGGCACCGTGCAGGGCGCGCTGGAGCTTCTGGGCATTCCCTACACGGGTTCCGGCGTCATGGCTTCGAGCATGGCGATTGACAAAGTCATGACCAAGCGCGTGATGTTCGCAGAGGGCTTGCCCACCCCTGGTTATGTGTTGCTCCAGCGGGATGCGCGGGGTGCTTATGGCGGCGCCGACATCAACGCCATCCCCGACCAGCTTGGCTTGCCGCTGATTGTCAAGCCGTCACGGGAAGGCTCGTCTCTTGGCTTGACGAAAGTGACCGACAGGGCCGGCTTGGCCGAGGCCATCGCGCTGGCGGCCAGGCTGGATGCGGACATTCTGTGCGAGCAGTTCATCGCTGGGGACGAAGTGACCTGTCCGGTGCTTGGAACCGGCGCCGCAGCGCGGGCCCTGCCAGTGATCCGCATCGTGGCACCCGATGGCAATTACGACTACCAGAACAAGTATTTCACCAATACCACGCAGTACCTGGTGCCCTGCGGACTCCCGGATGGGGAAGAGGTGGTTATCCAGCAATTGGTGCTGCAGGCTTACCGCACCCTCAACTGCCGTGGCTGGGCACGCGCCGACGTGATGATTGACCAGCGCACGCGCAAGCCCTATCTGCTTGAAATCAACACCTCGCCTGGCATGACGGGGCATTCCCTGGTTCCGATGTCCGCGCGGGCGGCTGGCATTTCGTATGAAGACCTTTGCCTTGAGGTGCTCAAGACCGCCGCGCTCGACTATCAAACGCCAAAGGGAGCCGCCCCTTGATCCGCGCCAAGCCACTGCCAAAGCGCCCGCCCCAGCCCTTGCCGCTGGACGTGGCGCTCATGAACACCCTGTCGATGGTTTTGGGTGGGGTGTTTGCGGCGATGCTGGTGGCGCTGGCCTTCGCCTGGCTGATGCGGCAGCCACTGTTCAACTTGAGTGCCATTGAGGTGCAGGGTGATCTGACGCATAACAATGCCGTCACCCTGCGCGCCAATGTGGCTCCCCGGCTGGCGGGCAATTTCTTCACGCTGGATATGGCGCGCGCGCGCGCAGCATTCGAAGCGGTACCGTGGGTTCGCAGGGCAGTGGTGCAGCGCGACTTTCCCGGCCGGCTGAAGGTGGTGCTGCAGGAACACCAAGCTGTCGCCTATTGGGGGGCGGAGGGTGATTCCAGGCTGGTCAACACCGATGGGGAAGTATTTGAGGCCAACCAGGGCGATGTGGATGCGGAAGACCTGCCGCTGCTGAATGGGCCACCGGGACAGGCTGCGCGAGTGCTGCAGCTTTACCAGATGCTCTCACCGATGTTTGAAGAGACTGGCGCCGGCCTGGAACAACTGAAGTTGACCGGCCAGGGCAGTTGGCGAGCCCGGCTCGACAGCGGCGCCGCGATTGAACTGGGACACGGCTCGCAGGACGAGATTCAGGCGCGCGTGCGCCGTTTCATTGCCACGCTGACACAGGTTGCCTCAAGGTACGGGAAAGACATCGAGTCCGCCGATCTGCGCTACGGCAATGGTTATGCGATCAAGCTCAGAGGCGTCACCACGGGAAACGCTGGTGATCAGAACGACGGGAAAATGAAAAGGTAATCAGATGGCCAAAGAATACAAGGACCTGGTGGTCGGACTGGACATAGGCACCAGCAAAGTCATGGCTGTGGTTGCCGAGGTCATGCCGGGGGGCGAGCTCAAGCTCGCGGGTCTCGGCATTGCGGCCAGCAATGGCCTCAAGCGCGGCGTTGTGGTCAATATTGAGGCGACCGTGCAAAGCATCCAGCAAGCCCTCAAGGAAGCCGAGCTGATGGCGGACTGCAAGATCGCCCGTGTCTATACCGGCATTACGGGAAGCCACATTCGCGGCATCAACTCCAGCGGCATGGTGGCGGTGAAAGACCGGGAAGTCACCCAGACTGACGTCGCCCGCGTCATCGAAACCGCCAAGGCCATCAACATCTCGACCGACCAGCGCCTGCTGCTGGTCGAACCGCAGGAGTTTGTGATTGACGGCCAGGATGTTCGCGAGCCCATCGGCATGAGCGGCATTCGGCTGGAAGCCAAGGTGCATATCGTCACCGGCGCACAAAGTGCCGCCGAAAACATCATCAAATGCGTGCGGCGCTGTGGCCTTGAAGTGGATCAGCTGATGCTCAATCCGCTGGCTTCCAGCCTGTCGGTGCTGACGCAGGACGAGCAGGAGCTCGGCGTGGCACTGTTGGACATTGGCGCCGGCACCACCGATGTCGCCATCTTCACGGGCGGTGCGATTCGGCACACCGCGGTGATTCCGATCGCCGGTGACCTTATCACCAGCGACATCGCGATGGCGCTGCGCACGCCCACCAAGGACGCCGAAGACATCAAGGTGGAAAGCGGCTATGCCAAGCAGTTGCTGGCCGACCCCGATACGCAGGTGGAAGTGCCCGGGCTGGGTGACCGAGGTCCCCGCATGCTCAGCAAGCAGGCTCTGGCAGGCGTGATTGAGCCACGCATTGAAGAAATATTTTCACTGGTCCAGCAGGTGATCCGCGAGTCGGGTTACGAAGAGGTGCTGTCTTCGGGCATCGTGATCACCGGCGGCAGTGCGGTGATGCCCGGCATGGTTGAGCTCGGCGAGGATATTTTCCTCAAACCCGTGCGGCGCGGCATCCCGCGCTACTCCAGCGCACTGTCTGACATGGTGGCTCAGGCTCGGGCCGCCACTGTGATGGGGCTGCTTGAAGAAGCCCGTCTCGCACGTATCCGCGGCTACAAGGTGGCGCAAAAGGCGGGCAGCATGCACACCGCCTTCGGCCGGGTCAAAGACTGGTTTGTGGGGAATTTCTGATGAAAAATTTTTCCAATATTTTGAGTCCCGGCCCAATCGGCCGCCCCTCGCGTTATAGGCATTCTGGAGGAGCCGATCCGCCTGCGTGACGGGTCATGTCAAGCATAAAAACTCTTTCAAACTTTTTTGGCAACTGCAATTTACAGACTGGAGGCTCCCCATGAGCATCGAAATGATTGAAATCGAGGAATTCAACCAAGGCACGCAGATCAAGGTGATTGGTGTCGGCGGCGGTGGTGGCAACGCTGTCGGGCACATGATTGACTGCGGCGTGCAGGGCGTGGAATTTATCTGCGCCAACACCGACGCGCAGGCGCTCAGTCGCGGCAGCGCGCACAAGACCATTCAGTTGGGCAGCAGCGGTCTGGGCGCTGGCAGCAAGCCCGACAAGGGCCGGGATGCGGCTGAACTGGCGGTGGACGACATTCGCAGCGCGATTGCGGGGGCGCATATGCTATTCATCACCGCAGGCATGGGTGGCGGCACCGGTACCGGCGCTGCGCCGGTGATTGCCCGCGTGGCCAAGGAGATGGGTATTTTGACCGTCGGTGTGGTGACCAAGCCCTTCGAGTTTGAAGGCGGGCGTCGCATGGCCAATGCCGACCAGGGACTGGCCGAGCTTGAGGCCAACGTGGACTCGCTGATCGTCGTGCTCAATGAAAAGTTGCTGGAGGTGCTTGGCGATGACGTGACCCAGGACGACGCCTTTGCGCACGCCAACGACGTGCTGAAGAACGCAGTCGGCGGGATTGCCGAGATCATCAATGAGTACGGCAACGTCAACGTAGACTTCGAAGACGTGCGTACCGTGATGGGGGAGCCAGGCAAAGCCATGATGGGCACGGCAGTGGCCAGTGGCCCCGACCGCGCCCGCATCGCGGCCGAACAGGCGGTCGCCTGTCCGCTGCTCGAAGGCATTGACCTGTCGGGTGCCAAAGGCGTGCTGGTGCTGGTGACTGCCGCCAAGGGTTCGCTCAAACTGAGCGAATCCAAGCTGGCGATGAACACCATCCGCGCTTATGCCTCGCCCGATGCGCATGTGATCTACGGTGCCGCGTATGACGACAAGCTGGGCGATGAAATGCGTGTGACCGTGGTGGCCACGGGCCTGAGCCGCCAAGGCGTTCGTCGCAACGCACCACCGTTGCAGGTCTTGCGGACCGGCACCGACAACGTGCCGTTCAATGTGCCCACGCTCAACGCGGTGGCGGGCACTTCAGGTGCGCCGCAAGGCACCACGGGCTCCATGATGGGGTCTGCACAACCCGACTATGGCAACATGGCCGTGCCCAGTGTGTGGCGCACCAACCGTACCCAGGCCGCTGCCAAAGTGGATGCGTTGGCGTCAGGTGGCATGGATGACTTTGAGATCCCGGCCTTCCTGCGCAAGCAGGCTGACTGATCCTCTGTCTGCGTCCCTCTCCCTCCAGGAGAGAGGGCCTGGCCTGCTGTCAATCGCTGTGGGCCTTAGCGCCGTCTTCTCCCGGAGGCAGAGAGGAGCCTAGGGATTTTCGGTCATCGGTAATCAGTTGGAGGCATGCAGGGCAAAAACACGAAGCCAGTTTAGGGTCGATTCCCTTGCCCGTCATGGCGGGCAAGAACAGCGATAAGGGCTGGTGCGTCGCGGAAGGAACCGGCATGATATGAGGCAGCTGCGTACACCAGCATTCAACATCTCCCGCCACATTGCCGCAACGAAAGCCAACGCCACAGCGCGGACACACCGATGAGTTGGGCAATTTTGCCGCAGGCAAATTCATGGTGACGTCGGCTCAGGTTTGCAAAAACAGCCGGTACACCGGGTTGTCGGTCTCTTCCACATGAGGGTAGCCGAGCGTGTCCAGAAATTCCTTGAAGGCCTTGTTGTCGGCCTTGGGTACCTGCAGGCCGACCAGAATGCGGCCGTAGTCGGCGCCCTGGTTGCGGTAGTGGAACAGGGAGATGTTCCAGCCCGGGCGCATGCTGGACAAAAACTTCAACAGCGCGCCCGGCCGCTCGGGAAAGACAAAGCGCAACAGGCGCTCATCTTTTGACAGCATGCTGTGCCCGCCCACCATGTGGCGGATGTGTTCCTTGGCCAGTTCGTCATGGGTCAGGTCAAGCGCCCTGAAGCCGTGGCGACTGAAGTAGGCGGCAATCTTGCTGCTCTCGCCCTTGGTTGAGGTAGTCAGGCCGACAAAGACATGGGCCATCGCCTGGTCGTTAATACGGTAGTTGAACTCGGTCACGTTGCGCGGCCCGCCCGGCAGTTTGCCAATCAGTTCGCACAAATGCCGGAAGCTGCCGCGCTCTTCTGGGATCGTTACGGCAAACAACGCTTCGCGTTCCTCGCCGACTTCGGCGCGTTCGGCGACAAAGCGCAGGCGGTCGAAGTTCATGTTGGCGCCGCACAAAATCGCGACATAGGTTTCGCCTTTGGTTTTGTGCGTGGCGACGTACTGTTTGATGGCGGCCACGGCCAGTGCACCGGCGGGCTCGACAATGCTGCGGGTATCGACAAACACATCCTTGATGGCGGCACAGACCGCGTCGGTATCGACGGTGATGTACTCGTCCACCAGTTTGTGGCTGATGCGAAAGGTTTCCTCGCCTACCAGCTTGACTGCCGTGCCGTCGGAAAACAGGCCCACGTCGGGGAGTGCGACGCGCTTTTTCGCCTTGACGGACTGGATCATGGCGTCGGAGTCGTTCATCTGCACGCCAATGACCTTGATCTCGGGCCGCACTGCCTTGATGTAGTTGGCCACGCCTGCAATCAGCCCACCGCCGCCAATGGCGACAAACACCGCGTCCAGGCGGCGCGAGCCCAGGGTTTGCAACTGCCGCAGGATTTCCATGGCAATCGTGCCCTGGCCGGCAATCACGTCCGGGTCGTCAAACGGATGCACAAAAGTCAGGCCCTGTTTTTTTTCCAGCATCACCGAGTGGACGTAGGCGTCCGAATAACTGTCGCCGTGCAGCACGACCTCGGCGCCCCAGGCTTTTACCGCATCAATTTTGAGTTGCGGCGTGGTCGTCGGCATGACCACCACGGCCCGGGTGCCAAGCTTTTGCGCGCTCAACGCCACGCCTTGCGCATGGTTGCCGGCCGAGGCGCAAATCACGCCCTTTTTGAGCTGGGCCGGGCTCAGGTGCGCCATCTTGTTGTAGGCGCCGCGCAGCTTGAAGCTGAACACCGGCTGCTGGTCTTCGCGCTTGAGCAGCACCGCGTTGTTCAGGCGCTGGCTCAGGATCTTGGCCGGCTCCAGGCTGGACTCCACCGCAACATCATAAACACGGGCAGTCAGGATCTTTTTCAGGTAGTCAGCGGGCTGGAGCCCCTTTTTGGATGGCTTTCCGGAAGCGCGGGTGTTTCGCGATGCAGGACGGGCGGCAGGTTTGGTGTTGGAGGGCATGGTTTTTCGCAACTTGACATCATAGTGGGCCAGACAGGCCCAAGAAAAAAGGCCCAGACCTTACGGTCTGGGCCTGTAAATCCACCCTTTGGGAGATGGAGGAGACAAGCGGTGCAAAAATACGTTGAGATGACCGGGAAATCCGTATTGATGCGATGATTCCAGTATACGAGTTATTGTTGCGTCGCACAATAACTTGTGAGAGAAAACTCACATTTCGTCGCTTGGGTTATAAATGTTTGGCATAAGGAATGACGTTTATGGAATGCACAGTCAGTTGGACGGGCAATAGCGTAAACAGCGGGTCGCGTTCAAGGATGAAATTCATCGCCGAAACCGGCAGTGGTCACACCCTGGTGATGGACGGTGCAGTCGATGCAGACAAGCCGGAAAATGGCGGCGCCAACCTGGCACCGCGTCCCATGGAAACCGTGCTGGCAGGCACCGGTGGATGCACCGCTTACGACGTGGTACTGATTCTCAAGCGTGGCCGCCATGACGTGCGTGGCTGCTCGGTCAAGCTCAGCTCGGAAAGGGCCCCCGCAGATCCGAAGGTGTTTACCAGCATCCATATGCATTTTGTGGTGACGGGGCGCGGCCTGACAGCCAGCGCGGTTGAACGCGCCATTGCCTTGAGCCACGACAAATACTGCTCGGCCACCATCATGCTCGGAAAAACGGCAAAAATAACCACCAGCTTTGAGTTGATCGAAGGATGAAGTTATATCTTTGGCTCTAGCACCCGATTCATGGGCGCTGTTGGCTATTGAAACCGCCGTGGCAAAAAACGTGAGTTGGTGCTCGAAACTTCAAAGGTAATGCGCTGTCATCGTCATGACCTTGGCCACTGAGCGCATCAGCGCTTTCACGGGTGCTGGCAGTTGCAGCGCGCCCGCATCCTCCGCCGCCCGCGCATGCCGCGATTCGTCATCTTTCATTTGCGCCACGATGGCGCGTGACTCGTGGTCACCTTTCGGCAGGCGTTCCAGGTGACTCTCCAGGTGCGTTTCCACCTGGCGTTCGGTTTCCACCACAAAACCCAGGCTCACGCGGTCGCCCAGTCGGCTGGCCACCAGGCCAAGCCCGAATGCGCCTGCGTACCACAGTGGGTTGAGCAGGGAAGGCCGCGCGCCCAGCTCGTCCAAGCGGCCATGGGTCCAGGCCAGATGATCAGTTTCCTCCTTGCTGGCGTTGAGAAATTTTTCGCGCAAATCTGGGTCACGCGTTCCCAGTGCCTGTGCGGCATACAGTGCCTGCGCGCAAACCTCACCCACATGGTTGACCCGCATCAGCGCGCCGGAAAAGGCCTTGTCCGCGGCGTTCAAGTCGGTCGTTTGGGCTGCCACAGTGGGGCAGGCTCTGGACGCGTGGGTTTTGGCAAACAGGGTACGCAAGGCGTTGTCAGTGGCGTTCAAGGCTGTGTCTAATAGTGTCATGGTGCAGTCATTTTCTGGTGGCGCGGCTGTGTTTGGCGCAGCCTGTAGTTTATCGAGTCGTACAGGTTGAGGCTGTCCGCTCGTGATGGGGGTGGGCCAAAGCCGCGAATACGTCAGTGTGCATCCTGGTCAGACTGCCTACAATGACCGCATGATCTCCCTCAAATCGACATCTGCCAGCGCCCCCAAGGCAGTCTCCGCTCGCGCACCTGCAGTCCGCCCGAACGCCGAATCAACTTCGCAACGGCTGGCCGTTGCGCACCGGCTATTGCTGGCGCCTTTCGGTCTGACCGAAGGGCATTTGAGTCGGGCGCTGGCTGAAATCACCTCGCACGGAGTGGATGATGCTGACCTGTATTTTCAGTACACCCGCAGCGAAGGCTGGAGCCTGGAAGAGGGCATTGTCAAGTCCGGCTCGTTCAGCATTGACCAGGGCGTGGGTGTGCGTGCCGTCAGTGGGGAAAAAACCGCGTTTGCCTATTCCGATGACATTTCCGAAGCGTCACTGCTCGATGCGGCGCGCACCGTGCGCAGCATCTCGGCTGCCGGCAAAATGGCCCGCGTCAAAACGCCGATCCGGAAAATTGCCAGCAGCCGATCGCTTTACCACGGTCTGGACCCGATTGCCACGCTGGGTAGCAGTGCCAAGGTCAGGTTGCTTGAAAAAGTGGAAAAGCTCGCCAAGGCCACAGACCCGCGCATCGTGCAGGTGATGGCCGGGCTGGCCAGCGAGTACGACGTCGTGATGGTGGCGCGCGCCGATGGCACGCTGGCTGCTGACGTGCGCCCGCTGGTGCGTTTGAGTGTGACGGTGATTGCCGAGCAAAAAGGCCGGCGCGAGGTCGGCTCGGGCGGCGGCGGTGGCCGCTTTGGCCTAGCCTATTTTGACGAGGCGCAAATTGCGCAGTATGTGGATGCCGCGGTCAAGGCGGCGCTGACCAATCTGGACGCGCGCGCCGCTCCTGCCGGTGAGATGACTGTGGTGCTTGGCCCCGGCTGGCCGGGCATTTTGCTGCATGAAGCGATTGGCCACGGACTGGAGGGTGACTTCAACCGCAAAGGATCGAGCGCGTTTTCGGGCCGTATCGGTCAACGTGTGGCGGCCAGGGGTGTCACCGTGCTCGATGACGGCACGATCGCCGATCGGCGCGGCTCGCTCAATGTCGATGACGAGGGCAACGCCAGCCAGCGCAACGTGTTGATTGAAGACGGCGTATTGAAGGGCTATATCCACGATTCGCTCAATGCGCGGCTGATGAAGGTCAAATCCACGGGCAACGGCCGCCGTGAAAGCTATGCCCATGTGCCGCTACCGCGCATGACCAATACCTACATGCTGGGCGGCGACAAGGCACCAGAGGAAATTGTGGCGAGCATGAAAAAAGGCCTGTATGCCACCAACTTTGCCGGAGGTCAGGTTGATATTACCTCGGGCAAGTTCGTGTTTTCCGCCAGCGAAGCCTTCTGGGTTGAAAACGGCAAGATCCTCTATCCCGTCAAAGGGGCCACCATTGTGGGCAACGGCCCCGACGCACTGACCCGTGTCACCATGATTGGCAACGACATGCAGCTCGACAGCGGTGTGGGCACCTGCGGCAAGGAAGGTCAGAGTGTGCCCGTGGGGGTGGGCCAGCCGACTTTGCGGATTGATGGGCTGACGGTGGGTGGGACTGCCTGAACCGTTGTGATTCGGGCGTTTTGTCCTGTGTTACATTCAAGTCCATGACCTTCGCGAAATTCTATTTCGGTTACTTTTGGTTCTCAAGCGCCTCCGGCGGTAGAGAGATCTGCGTGTAACCTAAAAAAACGCACACAATCTCCAAAAAACCGCCGGACCCCGGCGGTTTTTTTTTGCCCTTCAACTGTTTTGACTGATTCCCTGAAATTTTGAAAGGAAACCTGAAATGAATGCCCGAGCCACCCCAGCCATGACTGATTCCCTGAAATTTTGAAAGGAAACCTGAAATGAATGCCCGAGCCACCCCAGCCAGCGACAACTGGCATGCGCACGTCGAGAAAACCAGCCAGACCGACGACGAACGCATCAAGGACATCACCGTGCTACCCCCTCCCGAGCATTTAATCCGCTTTTTCCCGATTCATGGCACTGCCGTCGAATCGCTGATCACGCAGACTCGCGGCAGCATTCACAACATCATCGCGGGCAAGGATGACCGACTGCTGGTGGTGATCGGTCCGTGCTCCATTCATGACCCGGCGTCGGCCCTGGCGTATGCGCACCGTCTGGCCGAGCAGCGCAGGAAGTACGCCAATACGCTGGAAATTGTGATGCGGGTCTATTTTGAAAAGCCGCGCACCACCGTGGGCTGGAAGGGCTTGATCAACGACCCTTACCTCGATGAAAGCTACCGCATTGACGAAGGCCTGCGCATTGCGCGCCAGTTGCTGATCGAAATCAATCGGCTCGGCCTGCCCGCAGGCAGCGAGTTCCTGGACGTGATCTCGCCACAGTACATTGGTGACCTGATCTCCTGGGGCGCGATTGGCGCGCGTACCACCGAAAGCCAGGTACATCGTGAACTCGCCTCTGGGCTGTCGGCACCGATTGGCTTCAAAAACGGCACCGACGGCAACATTCGCATTGCCACCGACGCGATTCAGGCAGCGGCACGCGGCCATCACTTCCTGTCGGTTCACAAAAGTGGCCAGGTTGCTGTGGTGCAAACCACGGGCAACAAGGACTGCCACGTGATTCTGCGCGGCGGCAAAGCGCCCAATTACGACGCCGTCAGCGTGGCTGCGGCCTGCAAAGACCTTGAAGCTGCCAAACTGCCCGCAACCCTGATGATCGATTGCAGCCATGCCAACAGCGCTAGGCAGTACTCAAGGCAACTTGATGTGGCGCGTGACATTGCGGTCCAGATCGCAGGCGGCGCGCGCAATGTGTTTGGCCTGATGGTGGAAAGCTACCTGAACCCAGGCGCGCAAAAGTTCACTCCCGGCAAGGACGATCCTATGGCGCTTGAATACGGCAAAAGCATCACCGACGCCTGCCTGGGCTGGGACGATTCATTGACGCTGCTGGAGTGTCTGTCTGCTGCGGTTCTGGTCCGTCGCGCAAATTAGGGGGCTTGCTGGCGGTATCCACAGGTGGCCAGGTATTGCGCCAGCGCTTTATCATCCGTACATTATTTGTTTATCAGGAGCCAGCCATGCGCAGCGAAGTCACCGTGACATTTCATGACAGCCCGCCCTTGCGGATTGACCTCCACGATGTGCCGCCCATGCCGAACGACGTGGCGCGCAAGTGGCTGGATGACCAGTTTATCCAAATGGGTTGCGAGCCCTTGCGGCCCACCGGTAAGCTGCTGATGGCTGACAAGGTGATGGTGGTGGCCCAGGATGCCGGCCCGGCAAAGTTTGCCGACGCCGCATGGGCGCAGGAGTTTGCCCGCGCAGCCAGCGCGGCGCTGGGCCGGCCGCTGGTCAATATTGATGTGGCTTCACTGAGTATCAGTTATTAGTCTGGCAATTTCACACGGCTGAACCCTTCAGGAAAACTTTTCAGGCTTTTAGCGCTTCCAGCAGTTTGGCGTGGATGTTGCCAAACCCGCCATTGCTCATGCACAGCAAATGGTCGCCGGGCCGGGCTGCGGCTTTGACTTGGGCCAGCAATTGATCGAAGGTGTCGGCCACTTGAGCGCGCGCGCCCATTGGGGCCAACGCGGCTCTGGCGTCCCAATCCAGCCCGCTTGCGTGGCAAAAGGCCAGATCGGCCTGCTCCAGGCTCCAAGGCAATTGCGCCGTCATGGTGCCCAGCTTCATGGTGTTGCTGCGTGGCTCGAAGATGGCCAGGATGCGCTCGCTGTTTTTCCCGGCGCTGTTGAGTTGGCGGCGCAGGCCGTCCACGGTGGTGTGGATGGCGGTCGGGTGGTGGGCAAAATCGTCGTACACCGTGATGTCGCCGCCGCTGCGGTGGAGCACGCCGCGCACCTCCATGCGGCGTTTAACGTTATGGAAACCGGTCAGCGCCCGGGCTGCCACCTCGGGCGTCACGCCCACATGCTCGGCCGCGGCGATGGCGGCCAGGGCATTGAGCTGGTTGTGGACGCCGTTGATTTCCCACTGCACATAGGCCACGGTTTGGCTTGCCTTGAGCACCTTGAAATCGTTCGGCTCACCCTGGGCTGTGAAACCGCCTTGATTGTGCGGGCCGTTGCCAAAGAGTACTTGCTCACTCCAGCAGCCTTGGGCCAGCACGCGCTGCAGGCTGGCCTCGGCAGCATTCACAACCACGCGGCCTTGCGAGGGGACCGTGCGCAGCAGGTGGTGAAACTGTTGTTCAATGGCGGCCAGGTTGTCAAAAATATCGGCGTGGTCAAACTCCAGATTGTTCAAAATGACCGTGCGCGGGCGGTAGTGCACGAATTTGCTGCGTTTGTCAAAAAATGCGGTGTCATATTCATCAGCTTCAATCACGAAGGTATTTCCCACGCCCAAACGGGCCGACATGCCAAAGTTCAGCGGCACGCCGCCGACCAGAAAGCCGGGCATGAGCCCCGCGTGCTCCAAAATCCAGGCCAGCATGGCGGTGGTGGTGGTTTTGCCGTGCGTGCCTGCCACGGCCAACACGTGACGCGGACCAGTCGCATGGTGGGTCGGGTGGTGCAGCACATGGCCCGAAAGCCATTGCGGGCCGCTGGTGTAAGGCCGGCCGCTGTTCAGGATGGCTTCCATCAACGGGTATTTGGCGCTGCCATCGGCGAGGCGTACCCGCGAGACCACGTTGCCAATCACAAACACATCGGGTGCAAAGGCCATCTGGTCGGCGCTGTAGCCTTCAATCAGATCAATCCCCAAAGCCCGCAACTGATCACTCATGGGCGGATAAACCCCGCTGTCGCATCCCGTCACCTTGTGTCCCGCCTCGCGCGCCAAGGCAGCCAAACCACCCATGAAGGTGCCGCAAATTCCCAGAATATGTATGTGCATGGCGCGTATTCTAGGGAGGATGGCAGGCGGACATTCAGCAGGTTATGCTGCTGTCTTATCAACTTTGCAAGAAAAAAATAGCTAGCCTGAAAAAATCAGAATAGTTTGCTAGCTATTTAATAGCAATTTGATCTGCGATGGATTTCAGTCACTAGGGCCGCCCCAAATTGGGCACAATCACCAAGGACACTCCATCTGCCTTCGACTCCGCCAATCCGTGAACCTGCACACTCTTAAATCTGAAATTGCCGCCAGCGCCGCTGCCATGATTGTGGAAGAAGGACTGGGATATGGCCCGGCCAAACGCCGTGCGGTCAAGCAGCTGGCGCTGCCCGGGCGCACCGAACTCCCCGGCAATGACGAAGTGGAGAGCGCGGTGCGCGAGTACATTGCGCTGTTTTGCGCCGAGACCCAGCCAGTCGAGCTGACCGCCTTGCGCGCGCTGGCGCTGGTCTGGATGGAGCGGCTGGCGCAATTCCGGCCTTATCTGAGCGGTGCGATCTGGCATGGCACGGCAACGCGGCTGTCTGATATTCACATTCAACTGTTTTGTGACGACCCGAAGTCGGCTGAAATTACCTTGATTGAGCACAATGTCGCCTACGAGCCGCACACCGTCACAGGTTTTACCGGCGCCAGCGTGGAGGCGCTCAGTTTACGCAGTGTCTGCCAACCGCTGAATGAAACGGTAGGCGTGCACCTGATGGTTTATGACCATGATGACCTGCGCGGTGCCTTGCGGGCAGATGCCAGCGGTCGTGTCCCGCGTGGCGATTTGGCTGCTGTGCGAAGATTGCTGCCTGGAGTGCAGCATGGCACCTGGCTCGTTGGAGTCTGACAAGTGAATCGCAGAAAGATACTTTATGGCGGTGTTGCCGCTGCAGCTGGTCTGGCCGGTGCCGGGGCAGCGTGGTGGAAATTCCAGCCGCGCGAGGTGGATGGCGTGATGCCGGTAGTGGGTGCGGCCGATGCATTCTGGCGCTCAAGTTTTGACACGCCGGACGGCAACAAGCTGCTAATGAGCAGCTTTCGCGGCAAGATACTCCTGGTGAATTTTTGGGCGACCTGGTGCCCCCCTTGTGTGGCGGAACTCCCCTTATTGGATGGCTTTTTTCGGGAAAACAGGGACAAAAACTGGCAAGTTGTTGGCCTGGCAGTTGATCAACTCGGCTCGGTGCAGACCTGGCTGAAGACCAAACCGCTGAGCTTCCCGGTGGGCATGGCCGGCTTGGCCGGTGCCGAACTAAGCAAATCGCTGGGCAACGCTGTCGGTGGCCTGCCTTTTACCGTGGTGTTTGGCAGTTCAGGCGAGCCGCTGCACCGCAAGACAGGCAAGGTATTGACCGAAGACCTTGACCTCTGGACACAGCTCAAGCAGTCGTGAGCATGCTACCTACGCTTGGTTGGGTCCGGTTTTGGCATGGGGTACACTCTGCGTTTTTGAGGCTGAATCTTTCAGTTACACTGCATTTCAAAAGGTTGATAGGAACTTTAAAGCGCAAAAGCTGAAAGTAAATGAAAAAAGATGGAAGATTGGCGTAGACGCCGATTATCAGATCAATTCAAATCCGCGCGCTGAAATCCTTGCGCCCGCATCTACCCATCGTTGGAGAGACTCTATGGATTTAAGAAAACTCAAGACACTGATTGACCTGGTTTCCGAGTCTAATGTGTCTGAACTTGAAATTACCGAAGCCGAAGGCAAGGTACGTATTGTTAAATCCAGCGGTGCTCCTGTCATGCAGCAGCCTGCCGTGACCATGGCCCCAGCCGCCGCTGTGGCCGCCGTCGCGGAGGTTCCGGCAGCGGCCCCTGGTCATACAGTCAAGTCGCCCATGGTTGGCACGTTTTATCGATCCTCCAGTCCCGGGGCCAAACCTTACGTGGAACTTGGCAGCGTGGTCAAGAAGGGCGAAACCATCTGCATCATTGAGGCCATGAAAATCCTCAACGAAATTGAAGCTGATCAATCCGGAACCATCACCAGGATTCTTTCGGAAAATGGCCAGGCCGTGGAATACGGGCAGCCTCTTTTTATCATTGAGTAAGCGAGCCTCAACCCTTCCCGTGATCCACTTTTCGAACGCAGATCCGTCAAACCCGCCAGACCAGGCCTTAGCCGCATGTTCAAAAAAATACTGATTGCCAACCGTGGAGAGATCGCTTTGCGGATCCAGCGTGCCTGCCGTGAGCTCGGCGTCAAGGCCGTGATGGTTTATTCCGAAGCGGATCGCGAGGCCAAATACATCAAGCTGGCCGATGAATCGGTGTGTATCGGGCCGGCACCTTCGGCCCTGAGCTACCTCAATATGCCCGCCATTATTTCAGCGGCCGAGGTGACCGATGCCGAAGCCATTCACCCCGGCTATGGTTTTCTGAGCGAAAACGCCGACTTTGCCGAGCGTGTTGAAAAGAGCGGTTTCAAGTTCATTGGCCCTTCGCCTGAGTCAATCCGACTGATGGGCGACAAGGTGTCGGCCAAGCAGTCCATGATCAAGGCGGGTGTGCCGTGCGTACCTGGCTCCGAGGGCGCGTTGCCCGATGATGCCGCCTTTATCAAGCGCACTGCCAAGCAGATTGGCTACCCCATCATCATCAAGGCTGCGGGCGGCGGAGGTGGGCGCGGCATGCGCGTGGTGCACACCGAAGCGGCCTTGCTCCACGCGGTGCAGACCACCAAGGCGGAGGCAGGCGCGGCATTCGGCAATCCCGAAGTTTACATGGAGAAATTCCTGCAGAACCCGCGGCACATTGAAATTCAGATCCTGGCTGACCAGTATAAAAATGCAGTCTGGCTGGGCGAGCGTGACTGCTCCATGCAGCGCCGGCATCAAAAAATCATTGAAGAAGCGCCAGCGCCGGGCATTCCGCGCAAGTTAATTGAAAGAATCGGGGACCGCTGCGTGGCAGCCGTCAAGAAAATTGGCTACCTTGGAGCAGGCACCTTTGAGTTTCTCTACGAAGGCGGCGAATTCTATTTCATCGAAATGAACACTCGCGTGCAGGTAGAGCACCCGGTCACTGAATGGATTACCGGCGTTGACATCGTGCGCACCCAGATCATGGTGGCTGCCGGTGAGAAGTTGCCTTTCACCCAACGCAATATCCAGCTCAAGGGCCATGCGATTGAATGTCGCATCAATGCGGAAGACCCCTACAAGTTCGTTCCCTCGCCCGGACGCATCACGACCTGGCATACCCCGGGTGGCCCGGGGGTGCGAGTCGATTCGCACATTTACACCAACTACTTCGTGCCGCCCAACTATGACTCAATGATTGGCAAGATCATCGTGCACGGCGATACGCGCGAGCAGGCGCTGGCGCGCATGAATACCGCGCTGGCTGAAACCGTGGTCGAAGGCATCAACACCAATATTGCGCTGCACCGCGAGTTGATGGTGGACGCCAAGTTCGTGGACGGCGGCACCAACATTCACTACCTTGAAGAGTGGCTGTCAAAGCGTGAGCGCTAAGCCATTGCGATGCGCATGTTTGAGCTGATTCTGCTGGCGCCGGTCTACCAGGTTGAGGCGCTCAGCGAGGCGCTGGAAGCACTTGATGCGCTCAGTGTTTCGGTGGAAGATGCCGACGCGCAGACACCGCACGAGCAAGCCCTGTTTGGTGAGCCCGACATGCCACCGCCCAAACCGGGCTGGGAGCGTTCGCGCATGGTGTCGCTGTTCGCCACCGAGGTTCTGGCACGGGACGCCGCCGGCGTGTTGGAAGCACAGGATTTTTTTGCAGGCTGCCAGTTGGTGGCGGTACAAGCCGTGCCCGAGCAGGATTGGGTGCGACTGACGCAATCGCAGTTCACGCCGGTGGAAATTACGCCAGAATTCTGGATTGTGCCGACCTGGCATGAGCCCCCCGCGCAAGCCCGGCAGGTCATACGGCTGGACCCGGGCTTGGCTTTTGGCACCGGAACCCATCCGACCACCAGCATGTGCCTGCAATGGATTGCCGGGCAGGGAGCTGCAGGAAAATCGCTGGGGCGGGTGCTTGACTACGGCTGTGGGTCCGGCATTCTGGCCATCGGCGCGGCGAAGTTTGGGGCTGTGGATATTGATGCCGTGGATATTGATGCGGCGGCGGTCGAGTCCACCCGCGCCAATGCCCAAGCCAATCATGTGCGTCTTCACGTCGGTTTACCTGATCAGGCGCATGACACTTATCAGACCGTGCTCGCCAACATTCTGGCCACGCCTTTGAAAGTGCTGGCGCCGCTGCTGTGCTCGTATGTTGAAAAAGGCGGCCATCTGGTGCTGGCAGGCATTCTGGCGCGCCAAGCCGATGAGCTCAAGGCTGTCTACGCACCCTATTGCCAGCTTCATGTGCACGCCCGGAAAGACGGCTGGATATTGATGATCGGGGAGTTTTGAGCACAGTGGCAAACGCTTGCTCGACGGCATTTTTTCGTCGTTCTTTTCAGTCGTGCCCCCCTACAATACTGCGCTAGATGAGCCTGATTACGCGCTGTCCCGCTTGCGGCACGATGTTCAAAGTCGTGGCCGATCAACTCAAAGTCTCCCGGGGCTGGGTGCGCTGCGGGCATTGCGCCGATGTGTTTGATGGATCCGCTCACCTTCTGCCCGAAGAAGCGGTTATGCTGCCGCCATCGGCCTTGACCCCAGATGACGTGCCTGCGGTTGGGCAGACGCCCACCATGCGGAGCGCGGAAGTACTGGAGGCGGCCGCAGATCGGGCGCCCTCGATGCCGCTCAGACACAATGACGCACAGGACAGCGTTGCCGATTTTGATCCAGCAAGCTGGAAGCAGGTTCAGCAGGAACGTCAGCAGCATGAAGTCGAGCCCGTGCCGGTACCTGATACCGTGTCTTCCACGGACGCGCCTCTGGAATGGTCGGCGTTAACGCAGACGGCGAAAGCGGATGAATCTGGCTTTGAGTCTTCTGGCAGGGTTGATTCTGAAGCTGCGCCTGAGGTTTCATTTGTGCGCAATGCGCGGCGTAAGGTTTTCTGGAGAAAACCACTGATACGCTGGTCGTTGGGCGGGTTGTCATTTTTGTTGTTTGTCACGCTTGTTTTGCAGGGAGTGATACAGCAAAAAGACAGTCTGGCCGTGTTTGAGCCAAGGCTTGTCCCACTGCTTCAAAGGCTTTGCAGCCACTTGCACTGTGAAATCCGGCCGCCACGCCATATCGAGTCGCTGGTGATTGACAACTCCACCTTCAACAAGATCGGCCCTGATGTCTACAGACTCAGTTTCACACTCAAAAATACCGGTGCCATGGCGCTTGAAATACCCGCCATGGAAGTGACCCTGACCGATTCCCAGGATCAGGCGCTGGTGCGCCGCGTGCTGACGCCAGCGCAGTTCGGGGCAATCATCAACACGCTGGCCAACCATTCGGAACTGGTCGGCGTTGTGACCATGAAAGTCTCTGTTAACGGCGACGGTGGTACTGCCCCGCCGCAACCACCGGCCCCTTTTCGGGTGGCTGGCTACCGTATCCTCGCCTTTTATCCATAGCTAGTTGAATCGAGAACTGAATGTCTGCTGTAATTTGTGGCTCCCTGGCGTTTGACACCATCATGAGTTTTGAGGGCCGCTTTTCCGAGCAGATACTGCCCGACCAGTTGCACATTCTCAACGTGTCCTTTCTGGTGCCATCCCTGCGCCGCGAATTCGGGGGCTGTGCCGGCAACGTAGCCTACGGCCTGCAACAGCTCGGCGGCACACCTTTGCCGATGGCCACAGTCGGTAGCGACGGCGCTGACTATGTGGGGCGCATGAAAACACTCGGCATCAGCACCGAATTTGTCCGCCAAGTCGGTGATACCTATACCGCGCAGGCCATGATCATGACCGACCGTGACAACAACCAGATCACGGCTTTTCACCCGGGCGCGATGATGCAGGCCCACATTACCCGGATCGAGGCGCGCAGTGACATCAAGCTGGGCATTATTTCGCCGGACGGGCGCGATGCCATGCTGCAGCATGCCGAACAATTCAAGGCGGCCGGCATCCCGTTTGTATTTGACCCGGGTCAGGGCCTGCCCATGTTTGACGGCCAGGAGCTTGCTCATTTCGTCGAGCTGGCAAGCTGGGTGACTGTCAATGATTACGAAGCCAAAATGCTCAGTGACCGCACGGGCCTGTCGTGCGCCGAGATGTCCAGGCGGGTGCAGGGCCTGGTGGTGACGCTGGGGGCCGAGGGTTGCGAGATCTGGATCGACGGTGAGAAAACAGCGGTGCCACCGGTAAAGGCCGAGGCGGTGATCGATCCGACGGGCTGTGGTGATGCGTTCCGCGGGGCGCTGCTTTACGGGCTGGAGCAGGGCTGGTCGCTGGCGCGCTGCGCCGACTTGGGGAACCGGGTGGGTGCCCGCAAGATTGCCAGCCGTGGCGGTCAAAATTACACGCTAAGTGCAGATCAATTAGAACGATAGACCAGGTTGCGGGTAACTGGTCACCGCAACGGACGCAGATTTCGCATTGAAAAAGCCCGACATCTTGCGACATCGGGCTTCAATCAGAAAGACCTGACTGCTTACGGCTTGCTGGCTGTGGGAAACGGCCACGCCGCTTGCGGGTTCAGGGTTGTCTGAGCCGCAGGGGCAGCAGCTACAGCGGGAGCTGCTGCAGCGGGTTTTTTCGCGGCTTTCTTCGCAGCGGGTTTTTTCGCGGCTTTCTTCGCAGCGGCTTTCTTCGCAGCGGGTTTTTTTGCGGCGACTTTTTTTGCTACTTTCTTCGCAGCGGGTTTTTTTGCGGCGACTTTTTTCGCTGCCGGTTTTTTAGCCGCTACCTTTTTGGCTGGAGCCTTTTTCGCGACTACTTTCTTTGCAGGCGCTTTTTTAGCCGGGGCCTTTTTCGCGACTACTTTCTTTGCAGGCGCTTTTTTAGCCGCTACTTTTTTAGCGGGCGCTTTCTTGGGAGCAGCTTTTTTAGCCGCAGGTTTTTTCGCAGTTGCCATAGTTTTCTCCTTGATCACATTGCAAAGAGCACTTCACGTCTGGAGTACGCAAAGCGATTCAGGGCGTTGGGCTGTCGGTTGACCGGGCCCAGCGCCGCGAACACAGGAACAAAGCCCGGCGCGCGCTCTTCGGTCGCGTCGCTGGGCTTTGCAATTCTTGAAATCATGGTTATGTTTGTCCGGTTTCAATCAATCCCACGATAGAGCACCACCCGACTGGTACTCAATCACACGGGTTTCAAAGAAGTTACGTTCTTTTTTAAGGTCAATCATTTCGCTCATCCACGGGAACGGATTGTCCTCGTTAGGGAAGAGTGTTTCAAGCCCAATTTGCGTGGCGCGGCGATTGGCAATGTAGCGCAGGTAGCCCTTGAACATGGAAGCATTGAGGCCGAGTACGCCACGCGGCATGGTGTCTTCGGCGTAACGGTATTCCAGTTCGACGGCTTTCATGAACAGGGCCTTGATTTCGTCCTTGAATTCCGTGGTCCAGAGCTGTGGGTTCTCGAGCTTGATCTGGTTGATCAAATCGATGCCAAAGTTGCAGTGCATGGACTCGTCGCGCAGGATGTACTGATATTGCTCGGCCGCACCCGTCATCTTGTTTTGCCGCCCCAAAGCAAGAATCTGCGTAAAGCCCACGTAGAAGAACAGTCCTTCCATCAGGCAGGCAAAAACAATCAGTGACTTGAGCAGGGTTTGGTCGGCTTCGGTGGTGCCGGTTTTGAAGTAAGGGTTCGAGATGACTTCAATGAAAGGGATCAGGAACTGGTCTTTATCCCTGATGGACGGCACTTCGTTATAGGCGTTGAAAATTTCGCTTTCGTCCAGGCCGAGCGATTCGGTGATGTACTGGTAGGCGTGTGTGTGGATGGCCTCTTCGAAGGCCTGGCGCAGCAGGAACTGGCGGCATTCGGGGGCCGTGATGTGGCGGTATGTTCCGAGTACGATGTTGTTGGCCGCGAGCGAATCGGCGGTCACAAAGAAACCCAGGTTGCGCTTGACCAGACGCCGCTCGTCTTCGCTCAAGCCATTTGGATCTTTCCATAGCGCGATGTCGCGCGTCATGTTGATCTCCTGCGGCATCCAGTGGTTGGCGCAGGTGGCAAGATACTTTTCCCAGGCCCATTTGTATTTGAATGGAACGAGCTGGTTGACGTCAGTCTGGCCGTTGATGATGCGCTTGCTGGAAACCTTGATGCGCTGTGCCGCAGCGGGTGCAACAGTGGCCGTTACGGATGCAAGTGCGCTGTCGCGCAGTCTGCGCGCCTGGGGTTGCTCGAATGAAGCCGGGGAAAGAGGTGAGAGATCCATCGAGCGGCTGTCGGGAAGGCCGCTGGTAAAAGATTTTTGCAATGATGGTTTGACTTCTTCGTCCCAGGTCAACATAGAGGTTTCCAATATTTCGTGATTATGAAAGCAGTGATACAAAATGAAAAGTGTTCATTCACATCGCGGCAAATTAGTGTTGCTCAATTACATCGAGTTGGCATCGAATCGGTTGAAGCATTTCGGCGCGCGTTTCGCTGGCGTGCTTATTGGCAGGCTTCGCAACCCGGGTCGTCAATGGCGCAGAACTTGATGTCGGTGGCTGGTGATGCGCTCATCTGCGTTTGTTCTGTGGCGGTCGACAGCACACTGATGTCGCCAATGGCTGCTTCAGTGCCGGATGAAACCGCGTTCATCTTGCCGGCTTTCACGGTGGATTTCTCGGCGTGCGTGGCGCTCATGGTGCGCAGGTAGTACGTGGTTTTCAGTCCGCGCACCCAAGCCAGCTTGTAGGTTTCGTCGATCTTTTTGCCAGAGGCGCCGGCCATGTAAATATTTAGTGACTGCGCCTGGTCAATCCATTTCTGTCGGCGTGCGGCGGCTTCCACAATCCATGAGGGTTCCACTTCGAATGCAGTTGCATACAGCGCCTTGATTTCCTGCGGTACGCGGTCAATCAGGCGCAGTGAGCCATCAAAGTGCTTGAGGTCTACCACCATCACATCGTCCCACAGGCCGAGACGCTTGAGGTCACGGACCAGGTAGCCGTTAACCACCGTGAATTCGCCCGACAGGTTGGATTTAACCGAGAGGTTGCCAAAGCAGGGCTCGATGCAGGCGTCAACCCCGATGATGTTGGAGATCGTGGCGGTTGGGGCAATGGCCACGCAGTTCGAGTTGCGCATGCCGTCGCGCGCAATTTTCTGGCGCAGGGCCTCCCAGTCCAGGGTGGCGGAGCGATCCACTTCCACATAGCCGCCGCGCGCCTCAAGCAGGAGGTTCAGGGTATCGAGCGGCAGGATACCCTGATCCCAGAGAGAGTCTTTGTAGCTGGCGTATTTGCCGCGCTCCCTAGCCAACTCGGTGGAGGCCCAGTAGGCGTGGTAACACACCGCTTCCATGGACTGGTCCGCGAAGTCGACGGCGACTTGTGATGCGTAAGGCAGACGCAACTGATACAGACAATCCTGAAAGCCCATGATGCCCAGACCGACTGGTCGATGCCGCATGTTGGCGTCGCGGGCCTTTTTGACGGCGTAGTAGTTGATGTCGATCACGTTGTCCAGCATGCGCATGGCCGTGGTAATGGTTTTTTTGAGTTTTTCGTGATTGACCGCGCCGTCCTTCAAATGCTGGACCAGGTTGACCGAGCCCAGGTTGCACACGGCCGTCTCGGTGTCGCTGGTGTTGAGCGTGATCTCGGTGCACAGATTGGACGAGTGCACCACGCCGACGTGCTGCTGGGGCGAGCGGATATTGCAGGCATCCTTGAAAGTGATCCAGGGATGGCCAGTTTCAAACAGCATTGACAGCATCTTGCGCCACAAATCGGTGGCTTGCAGCGTACGTGCGGGCTTGATCTCGCCGCGCTCCGCCTGGGCTTCATAAGCGGTATAGGCCTTTTCGAAATCCTTGCCGTATTTGTCGTGCAGGTCGGGCGTGTCAGACGGTGAGAACAGGGTCCATTTGCCCTTTTCCATGACGCGGCGCATGAACAGGTCAGGTACCCAGTTGGCGGTATTCATGTCGTGGGTGCGGCGGCGGTCATCGCCGGTGTTTTTGCGCAGTTCCAGGAATTCCTCGATATCAAGGTGCCAGGTTTCCAGATAGGCGCAAACCGCGCCCTTGCGTTTGCCGCCCTGGTTGACCGCCACGGCGGTGTCGTTGACCACCTTCAGGAAGGGCACCACCCCCTGGGATTCGCCATTGGTGCCCTTGATGTGGGCACCCAGCGCGCGCACCGGTGTCCAGTCGTTGCCCAGACCGCCCGCAAATTTGGACAGCAGGGCATTTTCCTTGATGGCATCGTAAATGCCGCCCAGGTCATCAGCGACCGTGGTGAGGTAGCACGAGGACAGCTGGGAGCGCAAGGTGCCCGCGTTGAACAGCGTCGGTGTGCTCGACATGAAGTCAAACGACGAGAGCACTTCGTAGAACTCGATGGCCCGCTCTTCGCGGTTGATTTCATTGAGTGCCAGACCCATGGCCACGCGCATGAAAAAAGCCTGGGGCAGCTCAATGCGCTGCTTGCGCACATGCAGGAAGTAGCGGTCATACAGGGTTTGCAGTCCGAGGTAGTCAAACATCAGATCACGTTCCGGCTTGAGCGCCGCACCCAGTTGGACCAGGTCAAACTGCTGCAGTTTTTCGTCGAGCAGTTCGTTCTTCACCCCTTTGGCAATGAACTGCGGAAAATACCCGGCATAGCGGGTCGCCATTTCTTCCTGACTGACTTCTTCACCCAGTACTTCCCTGCGGATGGTATGCAGCAGCAGGCGCGCGGTGACGTAGGTGTAATCAGGGTCTTTTTCAATCAGGGTGCGGGCCGCCAGGATAGAGGCTTTATAGACCTCGTCGATGGGCACGCCGTCATACAGGTTGCGCATGGTCTCAAGCACGATCGGACCGGGTTTTATCTCTGCGCCCAGGTTGGCGCAGACCGCTTCAATCAGCGCCTGAAGGTTTTGCACATCGAGCGCGACTCTTTTGTCGCCGTTCATGACATGCAGCAAGGGCGCTTGCGCGGTCCGCGACTGAGGCTCGCGGGAGCGTTCCTGAGTGCGTTTTTCGCGGTACAGCACATAGGCTCGGGCAATTTCGTGGTGGCCGCCGCGCATCAGGCCCAGTTCCACCTGGTCCTGCACGTCTTCAATATGAAAGGTTCCGCCGCTTGGACGTGAGCGGACCAGGGCACGAATGACGGCCTGGGTCAGGTCATCGACGGTTTCGCGAACGCTTGCCGACGCTGCACCCTGAGTGCCATGCACGGCCAGGAAAGCCTTCATCATGGCCACGGCGATCTTGTTGGGTTCGAACGGGACGACGCTGCCATTGCGACGAATGATCTGGTAGTGAGCGAGTGGATTGGTATGCGCATTGACGTCACCGGAGGACGCGCCAGCGGCTTGCGCACTGGGCGAAATGGGCACCAAGTGTGGTGTTGATTGCATGCTTTCCTCTTTGTTTTATTTTGTGATGGGGCCGATGTGTGTCTCAGGGCAATCCCGGATTTTCTGAAAGTTGCTCTGGCTGTGATGCACTGATGTCGTCATTTCCTCGCCAGAATTGATCCTGATGGCATCAAACTAAAATAAGGGCTTAGACACTATACCTAGAGTGCGATGCTAATACAAAACACTACTGGTAGTGTGTCTTCAGAAAAAGCTGCTGCTACTCCAGGCTATTCTGCTGACCCTGTTGAAATCGACTCAAGCGGTCGCGTCGCCAGTTGTTTCAATCAGCGGCAAAGCCTGAGCCAATCAGGTCCGCGCCAAGGCAGGCGAAGCACAGGCGCGCGCTTGCGTCGGCTTTTTCTCGCAGGGCTTGTCAGCGCTGACAGGAAAAAACGTCGGCGATTTCCTGACTGCGGGAGGTCGCGCCGTGAATGGTGTGAATGCGGCGGCGAATCGGATCAGTTGCTTACGGGAAAACACTGAGGCGGCAAAGCCAGTGAACGCTGCAGCAAGGACCAGTCAAAACCGGGTCCCGGATCCTGTTTCCGCCCTGGGGCAATGTGCTCATGTCCGGCAATGTGGGCAATGGGGTAGACTTGAAGCAGCGCGGCGCACAGTCCGCTCAGGGTTTCGTACTGACACGCCTCAAAGGGGCCGCCTTCGATCCCTTCCAGCTCAATGCCGATGGAATCGTCATTGCAGTTGCTGCGCCCCCGGTAGCAGGATTGGCCGGCATGCCAGGCGCGGTCGCTACAAGCCACAAATTGCCACAGCGCGCCCAGGCGGGTGATGAAAAAGTGCGATGACACCTGCTGTCCCCGAATGCCTTGAAAGTAAGGGTGCGCTTCCCAGTCGAGCTGATTGGTGAAGAGGCGCTGGACGCTGCCATTGCCAAATTCACCTGGCGGCAGGCTGATGGAGTGAATCACGATCAGGTCAATCTGCGCTCCGGTCGGGCGTGCGCCGAAATTGGGCGAAGTCAGTGCGCGCGCATAGCGGTACCAGCCGCCTTGCCACAATGTTGGAGCGCGCGCGATGCCGTTGTGTTCAGGCATCGGCATCGGCTGCATCACCGGCTTCATCGTTGCCCGGTGTCGAGATGTTCAGGCGGGCAATGCGGTAGCGGATCTGGCGCAGGCTCAAACCCAGTTTGGCCGCAGCGGCAGTCCGGTTGAAGCCGGTCTCCTGCAGTACCTTGGTCAGAATGATTCGTTCCTGCTGGTCCAGGTAATCCTGCAGATTTTCCGGAATCACTACCGGCTTTTCTGGCGCCGCATCAAAGTGCAATTCGCCGCCTTCGCTCAGGGCTACGGCGCGATGCAGGATATTTTCCAACTCTCTGACATTGCCGTTGAGTGGACGCGAACGCATATCCTCCAGAGCCGCGTTGGTCAGCTCCGGCATGCGCAAACCCGACTCCTGGCAGACTCTTGCAAGCAGGGCCTGGCAAAGTGCCGGCAAGTCTTCGCGCCTTTCGCGCAGGGGCGGCACCACAATTTCGATCACATTGAGCCGGTAATACAAATCCTGGCGAAAGGCCCCCGCCTGAACTTCAGCGGCGAGTTCCTTGTGCGTTGCGCTGACAATGCGCACATCGACCGTGTCCTCCTGGGGTGAGCCCAGTGGCCGCACCGTGCGTTCCTGAATCGCTCGCAGCAGTTTTGATTGCATGGACAGCGGCAAATCGCCTATTTCGTCGAGAAACAGGGTGCCACCACTGGCGGCCTGAAAGTATCCTTGCCGGTCCTGCGCTGAACCGGTATAGGCGCCCTTGCGCGCTCCAAAAAATTCCGCTTCCATCAGGTTTTCAGGAATCGCGCTGCAGTTGACCGCGATGAAGGGCTCGGCCGCGCGGTGGCTGCAACCGTGCACCGCGCGTGCCACCAGTTCCTTTCCGGTGCCGGATTCGCCCTGTATTAAAACGGGAGCCATGCTGCCGGCTACCTTGACAATGCGGGATTTGACGGCGCGCATCATGGGCGATTCGCCGACCAGCTTTTGCAGCAGCGCTGCAGCATCGCCTGGGTGGGGGCCTGTCGGCGTGGCGGGCCCGGCGCCCGACAGCGACGCGGCTGGCTCCGTCCGGCGTGATGCCCAGCCATTTTTGGTGCCATGTACCGCTGACGCCACCACGCCGCGGAACTGTTTCAGATCGACGGGTTTGGTGAGATAGTCAAACGCTCCCGCCTTGAGCGCTTCTACCGCATTTTCTGCGGATCCATGCGCCGTGATGACCACGCAGCGCTCAGCCCGCTGCTGGTCGACCATGTCTCGCAGCAGCTCAAGCCCCAATCCGTCGGGCAGGCGCATGTCGGTAATGACCGCATCGAATCGGTGTTCCCTGAGTTGCTCGCGCGCCTGCAGCAGATCGCCGACCGCTTCCACCCGATAGCCCTCCCTGAGGAGCGTCAGCTCGTACAGGGTTCGTAAATCCGGCTCATCATCGATGACAAGAATATGGGCTGGTTGAGGATTGGGTACTTGCAGGCTCATGAGTTCAGACGAGGAGGGTGTCAATGGAGGCTGGAGGGGTGCCCACGGGCTGCGATGCTGAACTGAACATCACAAAAAACTCATTGCCTTCGGTAGCGGCGCGCAGCACGCGCTGGTAGCCCATGAGCGCACCATGACGTTCACACAGTTCCCGGCAGATGTAGAGGCCCAGTCCGCTGGAGCGGCTCTCGGAGGAGAAAAAGGGTTCGAACAGATGTGTCAGGACCGTTTGCTCCAGCGCTTGCCCGTTGCTCCACACCGTCAGCCGGGCCTGCCCAGGCTCCACCACCTGGGTGGCCACCTCAATCGCGTCGGCCGATGTGCTGGCGTAGCGCAAGGCATTGTCCAGCAGGTTGATCATCAAGCGCCGCAAATGCTCGGGATCAAAGCGTACCGTGGCATTGGCCGAGTCGGTTGCGACACGCATTCGCTGCGTTGCCGCGGTTTGACGGGCCCAGTCCGTCGTGATGCGAAGCACCGTGTCGTCAAGCAGCAATACGCTCGCCTGAGGCGCGGGCACCTGCTCCTGGACCCGCGAAATATTCAGCACTTCGTCCACAATTTTGGCCAGGCGTTGCGCGTTTTGCCTGACCATGGTGGTGAGTTGGCGCTGGCTGGCATCGTGCAGGTCTTCTTCAAGCAGGGCATTGGCCTGCGAAATGGCAGCCAGCGGGTTCCTGATTTCGTGGGCTACCGCGGCCGACATGCGCCCCATGGCTGCCATCTTTTCGGTCCGAACACGTGCTTCCATTTCACGCAGGTCCTCGAGAAACATCACGCACAGACTTTCCAGCGTGCCATTTTGCGAGGCGGCCAGGCGCGTGCGCACATGTAGCCGTCTGGCGTAGGGGGCCGGATATGCGAGGCTGATTTCCACTTCCTGCGCAGACTGCGTGGTGAAGGTTTGACGCATCAAGTCGGCCAATGGCTGCCAGGCGGTTTCCATGGCGAGCAGGAATGGGGTGCCACGGATTTCATCCTGCATGGCCAGCAAGCGCCTGGAGGCCGGATTGGCCGAGCGCACCATACCGTGAACATCAATCACCAGAATGCCGTCAGCCAGTGATTCAATCACCAGTTCATTCACCAGCGTCTGCATGCGCGCGGCCGATCGACTTCGCCTGGCCAGTTGCTCCTCGCGTGCCAGCCGCAGGGTCAACTGGTTGGCCAGCAGCGCCACCAGAAAAAATCCCGAGCCGCTCAGACCCGCCTGGAGGAAGCGCGCGCTGGAATCGCTCACTGCCTGCAGCGAATACCACCAAGCATCGGCGAGCAGCAGCAGTGTCACGCTGGCGGCGGTGCCGAAAGCCAGCAAGATCGGTCCGAGAACCGAGGACAACAGCACGGGCAGGGCGAACAGGGGGGTGTAGTTGATTCCGCCCGATTGCATGAAGTCGAGCAGTGAAAATGTGACGACATCCGCGCCAATGGTCGAGACCCATTGCGCATCAAACATTCGTCCGGGTGGCCGCGGTCGACCCCAAAGCCGCACGGTCAGCGTTGCACCCAGGTAGGCCATGCACACGGCGATGGATCCGCCGTTGGTCAGGTTGCCCATGGCATGCATGAACGCCTGCAGAAGCACCAGCACGACGGCAATCGCGACGCGGGCGGTCATGAAAACACGCCAGAGTCGACCAAAGGAGCTTAGTGTAGACGTGGTTTCCCAAGGGCCGATGGCTTCTTCCGCGGAGTCGATTCCGGCAAGCTCTGGCGGACTCATTGGGCACTAACCCCCGGCTTGACGGCGGTGCGCATCACTGCAGTAGATGCCCCGGGAGCCGATCAGGGCTTCAGACCGGGGCAGATGCACCTCGCAGACATCGCAGGCCACCATTTCGGTAACCTTGGCGGCAGGACGCGAGCGGGCAGTTCGGGAGCTTGCCGCGGCGTGGTGTTCGGCCTCTCGGTTGTGGCGCCATAGCCAGAAAACAAACAGGACAATGGCCGAGACCAGAAGGTATTTCATGGCCGCCTCAGGATGACTTCAAGCACAAAACTTGAGCCGACATAACCCAGCAGCAAAAGACCCGAGCCCAGGTACAGCACCCGAATGGCCTTGCGGCCACGCCAGCCAAGACGGGCGCGACCGGCCAGCAAGCCGGCGAAGGTAAACCATGCCAGCACTGAAAACACGGTTTTGTGGGTCCACTTCCAGGCCAGCCCCGGCCCATAAAGTGTTTCGGCAAACAGCCAGCCGACCAGCAAAGTCGCCGACAGCAGCACAAAACCCGCTTCCACAAAGCGAAAGGTGAGGCGTTCCAAGGTGAGAAGGGGTACGCCGGGATCGGTTTGTGCCGCCAGCCGGATGGCGCGTTCGGAGCGCTCCATCAGCCAGCCATGCACCACGGCCGCTGCAAACAACCCGTAAGAGGCAATGCCCAAAGCCCAGTGCAGCGGCAGCCAGGGGGAAGCAATCACAGGATAACTGGTGCCGGGAAAAACAATCGACAGGAGCACTGCGAGGCTGCCCAGTCCGGCCAGCGCCCAATGCGCCTGCAGCTGCGGAAACAGGCGGCTTTCAATGGCATAAACCGTCAGCACTAGCCAGACGATCATTGACAGCGCGGGGGCAAAGCCAAATCGGGGTGGTTGACCCAGCAGACCCTCGGCCAGGGCCAGCGCGTGCAGCAGCCAGGCCGCCAGCATGAAAATGCGCAGGCTAGCTGGGGGCAGGCGTCGGGAGGCCAGCGCAAGCACGGCATAGGCGGTGGCGGCACCTGCGGCCGTGGCAAGGCCCCACCAGGCAGTCAAAGCTAAAATCATGCTCAGAGTTTAGCGCCTGCCCGGGTCTTTGATGATCTTTTTGCTCCTCTGGCAATGCCTTTGCGTTGTCTTTTTACCTTGCTTCCTTACCGGATTCCATTGATGGCTTCAGCCCTTACCGACAAGTTATCCCACCTCGTCAAGGAAATGCGTGGCCAGGCCCGCATTACCGAATCGAACGTTCAGGCCATGCTGCGCGAGGTGCGCATGGCGCTGCTGGAGGCCGACGTGGCGCTGCCGGTGGTGCGCGATTTCATTGCCCGTGTCAAAGACAAGGCACTCGGCCAAGAGGTGATGGGCTCACTCTCACCCGGCCAAGCGCTGGTGGGCATCGTCAGCCGCGAACTGGCGGCCACCATGGGCCAAGGCGTCAGCGACATCAACCTGGCGGCGCAGCCGCCTGCGGTGATCCTGATGGCGGGTCTGCAGGGTGCAGGCAAAACCACCACCACCGCCAAGCTGGCCAAGCACCTGATTGAGAAACGCAAGAAAAAGGTGCTGACGGTCTCGGGCGACGTTTATCGGCCGGCCGCGATCGAGCAGCTCAAGGTGGTCACGCAGCAGGCCGGTGCCGAGTGGTTTCCCAGCGCAGCGGATCAAAAACCTGTCGATATTGCCCGCGCTGCCCTTGACTACGCCCGCAAGCATTTTTTTGACGTTTTGCTGGTGGACACGGCTGGCCGCCTGGCAATTGACGAAGCCTTGATGAAAGAGATCAAGGAACTGCATGCTGCGCTCAATCCGGTTGAAACGCTGTTCGTGGTCGATGCCATGCAAGGCCAGGACGCCGTCAACACGGCCAAGGCTTTCAAGGACGCGTTGCCGCTGACCGGCATCATTTTGACCAAGACCGATGGCGACTCGCGCGGTGGTGCCGCCCTTAGCGTGCGGCAGATCACCGGCGCGCCGATCAAGTTTTCCGGCACCAGCGAAAAACTCGATGGTCTGGAAGTATTTGACGCTGAGCGTCACGCTGGACGTATTCTGGGCATGGGCGACATCGTGGCGCTGGTCGAGCAGGTGACCGCCGGGGTCGATGTGGCGGCGGCGCAAAAGCTCGCCGCCAAAATCAAGTCCGGCGACGGCTTTGACTTGAGTGATTTTTTAAGCCAGTTGCAGCAGATGAAGAGCATGGGCGGCCTGTCCAGCCTGCTCGACAAGCTGCCGGCACAAATGGCGGCCAAGGCCGGTCAGGTTGATATGGACAGAGCCGAAAAAGACATCAAGCGCAAGGAAGGCATCATCCAGAGCATGACGCCGCTGGAGCGCCGCAAGCCCGAGCTGATCAAGGCCACCCGTAAGCGGCGCATTGCAGCTGGCTCTGGCGTGCAGGTTCAGGAAGTCAACCGCCTGCTCAAGGAGTTTGAGCAAATGCAGGGCATGATGAAAAAGATGAGGGGCAGCGGCATGATGAAAATGATGAAGCGCATGGGCGGCATGAAAGGCATGCCGAAGTTTTGAAAGGCGCCTTCATTTCACAGAGAAACAAGGCGCCAGCCCCCCTGTTGAACAGGCGCAAGCAGCTGCCTTGTTTATAGCGTTCAGGATGCTGTATCGCGCCGCACGGAGGCTCGGGTCGGCTGGGCTGCTTCTTCATCGAGCAGCACCTGCCCACGCAGCGAGCGCTGCGCGGCCTCGGTGATGGTCACGTCAATCATCTGGCCGATCAGTCGCGGCTGGCCCTTGAAGTGGACCACGCGGTTGCATTCAGTGCGGCCCATCAGCTCGCTCGGGTCTTTGCGCGACGCGCCTTCAACCAGAATGCGCTGAACCGTGCCCAGCCGACTGGCACTGATGGCGCGCACGCTGTCGTCCAGCGCGGCTTGCAGGCGTTGCAGACGCTTGAGCTTGATCGCATGCGGCGTGCCGTCCGCCAGATTGGCGGCGGGTGTGCCGGGCCGCGGGCTGAAGATAAAGCTGAAAGACGTGTCGTAGCCGATCTCGTCAACCAGCTTCATCATCTTGTTGAAATCGTCTTCAGTTTCCCCGGGAAAGCCGACGATGAAATCGCTGCTCATGGCCAAGTCGGGGCGGATCGCGCGCAACTTGCGGATGGTGCTCTTGTATTCCATGGCAGTGTACCCGCGCTTCATGGCCGTGAGGATTCGGTCGGAGCCATGCTGCACCGGCAGATGCAGGTGGTTGACCAGTTTGGGCAGCTTGGTGTAGGCGTCGATCAGGCTTTGCGTGAACTCGTTCGGATGGCTGGTCACATAGCGAATGCGTTCAATGCCCGGGATGTCGGACACATACTCCAGCAGCGTGGCAAAGTCGGCAATCTCCGCGGTTCCGCCCAGGGGGCCGCGGTAGGCATTGACGTTTTGCCCCAGCAGCGTGACTTCCCTGACGCCTTGGTCGGCCAGGTCGGCAACTTCCACCAGTACGTCTTCAAACGGCCGCGAGACTTCCTCGCCGCGCGTGTAGGGCACCACACAGTAGCTGCAGTATTTGGAGCAGCCTTCCATGATGCTGACAAAG
This sequence comes from Polaromonas sp. UBA5171, assembly GCA_002413395.1. Classification (GTDB taxonomy): domain Bacteria; phylum Pseudomonadota; class Gammaproteobacteria; order Burkholderiales; family Burkholderiaceae_C; genus Polaromonas. Next base: position 60,720 of record DHWX01000067.1, read on the forward strand.
GCGCTGGCACCCTCGACGCGGGCTGGCGGCAAGTGGTCGAATTTTTCAATTTCCGGAAAGCTGATATCCACCTGCGGCTTGCCCAGCCC
>DHWX01000126.1 GCA_002413395.1 Polaromonas sp. UBA5171
ATTTTCACGTGACGCCTTAGGGTTTTGGCACGTCGATCCGCTCAGGGCCGGTCGCAAGCGACTTTCCTCCCGTTCTGCCCGACACCCTAAGGGAACCGGGTCGGACCGGGAGCAGTGCACGTGACTTTCCGGGTTCAGTGTTGGCGGACGGAGCTCTGTCGGTAGCCGTTGGTGGGGGTTGCGAAATTGATCTCATCAGTAAATGATGCACACAATTTCATGCAAGATGTCAACTTTCAGCTGACCCTCTGGAAACCCGCATGGATACTAGGGGTCGCTCAAAGCTCCCGTCGTCATTGGGTTTGCGCGGCATGCGGTCCAGAGAGCCAAGCCTGGCGCGGTTTCCAGGAGGATGCCTAAAGCAAAAACTCAGAGTTTGAGTCTTGGCGACTACGAATAACCCCGATGATTTCGTCGCTCATCGATTAGCTGTGTGCTCGCAATCTTCCCAAGGCAGCACATTGCATCCGCAGTGCGGCACTACAACGACTGGCCCTGTGGTGACCCCGTCGGATTGCTTTATGGAATCATGTCTTCGGTCAGTCGATTGCCGTGTAGTGCCGCCAGTCGAGCCGTTGGGTGCAGCGTCCAAGTTTGGAATCCAATGCAAGAATGGACTGAGGTCTGCCACATCCTTGATGTACCAAACCTTCTTCGCAGCGTCCCAGCGGGCCCCAAGCACCTTAACGGCGTCCTTCTGAGCGAACGGTACTTTCAAATCGATTCTCATGGGAAGAATTATCCGTGTTTCCCCAGACACCGACTGAACAAATGCCGAACCCAGACTGTAAGGTCACCGTCAAGAATAGACACGTTGCTGACATCCGACACTCTGAATTGCTCGCTCCAGAGCGGTCACAGACTTCGACGCAGCGGTTGAAGCCTTTACTGGGTGTGGATTGACCACCCCCAAATAAGAGACGAAATTGCGTGGTGAAAAAACCCGGCATGCTGGCCGGGTTCAACCACGACAGCTTGAGATCATGGAACAGAGGGAGTCTGCACAGCAATGTTAGCCGCCGCCTGTCCACCCAAGGCATTGCCAGCATAAAGAACGATGACGAATCGTTACACGGTGGGCCTCACTTGCAGATGCCGATGGAGTTGGCAGCGCATTTTATTCTTCCATCGGTCCAAGTCGCGCCGCTCAGGTTCGCGCCGGTCAGGTCCGCGTAGGTCAGGTTCGCGCCGGTCAGGTTCGCGTAGGTCAAGTCCGCGCTGGTCATGTACGCGCCGTTCAGGTCCGCGCGGGTCAGGTTCGCGCCGGTCAGNNCGCGCCGGTCAGGTTCGCGCCATACAGGATCGCGTCGGTCAGGTTCGCGCCGCGCAGGTCCGCGCCGCGCAGGTCCGCGTAACTCAGATCGCATTCTATGCATTGCTTGCTTGAAATCAGTATCTGATTCGGTGTGGCAGTCGCCAAAACACTCTTGCGCGGTACGCTGGCATTCATCGCTACCTGTGTAGGAGTTGGCGTGTTGTTTTCCAGGAAGACTGCCCGATGCGTCTCGCCGCCTGCCTGCGCCATCGTGTAGCCTGAATACACGACCAACTTGTAGTCACCCGGCTCCAGCGTCACCGTGGCGCTTGGCTGCGAGGCGTTGATCACAAACAGTTCCTCATTCCCAGTCAATCTGATCAGTTTGACCATCGCGATGGTGTCGTCAGCAGGGTCAATGGCATAGGTGGATGTAGTCTGCTCGGCGATGCGAAGCGGGAACTCGTCCGTGCCGGGTAGTCCGGTGTCGCCCGAGGTCTCGGGCACTGCATCTTTGGGTTCCAGAAAGGTGACCCCCACCTCACCGGCCACCAGACGCAGGGATGGGTCTGCCGCGAAGTCATGCTCGGTAAGGGCCTTGGGGATGACCGGATCGGAACCACCGCCACAGCCAGCCAACAGGCTGAGAAGCAGCGCCAGCATCAGGCGTCTGGGGTGGATCGTGGTTGTGACAAATTCTTTCATGCTTGTACTCCCTAATGGAACAGACAGGCTGCTCGTGTTTTGACCGAGGGCATGAACACGCGCTGGATTGCGCGGCTTACACCGACCATTATGGACGTGTTGGCTCGACAAACCTTTGCTGGACGGCGCAATAGTTGTGCTGGACGGATATGTTTTTGAAGTCCAGCGGTCAGTACAGGTCAATACCAATTTTGTGGCTGGCCTTCCAGGAAGCAGGCGTTCACCAAGACCCGCTTCCGCTGCGATCCGGGTCTACGTTTTTCTCCATTGCCGACATTCAATTTTGAAGGTCAGCTTCGGAGAAAGTTGGCTGGCTCTTTAAGACACATAGGAGTCGTGCACGACAGTCCGCTATCCGGTTGTCCAGTTCAGCTCCAGTCAGAAGCCGTTTGCGGCATTCGGTAATGTGCCTATAGCCGACGGTAATGAAGACCAGAAGCTGACATTCGCCGTGGTCACCCGGCGACTGAAAGCGGTCTCTCAAAATAGCGATCAATTTTTTCGGCTGACCGACAGTTTCGCAACTGAGTACGACAGAAACCCCTTGTGCGGTGCGGTGCGGTCCGGCGGCGTTCGACGTGGTTCGCTATGTGTATGTCTATGTAAGCGCGGTAACTGTTCCGCTCAATGTATCCCAACACACAGTCCGTCTTGCGGCACGAGACGAGACTCAAAAACGTGATGCACGACGTGAAAGCGATTGCGCAGAACCTTTGTCTTCGAGCCGACAGTAGGCCGGTCGATCACGTTGAATATCTTTCTTTTGATCAACTTAATAGGAGAACTAACATGAACCAATTGCAGAGAAATGCCAGCGTCCGGCCCTTGTTTATGGCCTCGCTGCTGGCCGCTTTACTGGCCGGATGCGGCGGCGGCGGAGATGCTGGGACTATAGATCCAAGCGCGAGCCAATTGGCGCGTAAACCCGTTGTCGCTACCGGTCTAGCGCCGGTAAACCTTGGAACAGCCGGCAATTTTGTGATACTGTCAAAATCAGGAATCTCAACCGTTCCAAGCTCGGTGGTGACCGGAGATATCGGCGTCAGTCCCATCGCACACACCGCTATCACGGGATTTTCAGAAACAATGGATCTCTCGAATAAATTTTCGACATCCGCTCAAGTGGTCGGAAAGATATACGCAGCCGACTATACGGCTCCCACTCCAACTAACATGACCACGGCTGTAAGCGACATGGAAATCGCATACACCGACGCCGCCGGGCGAACATTACCCGATTTCACTGAATTGGGCGCCGGAGAGATTGGCGGGCTAACCCTTGTTCCTGGCCTTTACAAATGGGGTACCGATGTTTCAATATCAACGGATGTCACGCTCTCGGGTGGTCCAAACGATGTCTGGATCTTCCAGATAGCAGGAACTCTTAACGAGGCTGCCGGTAAGAAAGTGACCTTGATCGGTGGTGCACTGCCCCAGAATGTCTTCTGGCAGTCCGCCGGTGCAGTGGCCATTGGAACGACCGCCCAGTTTGAAGGAATCGTACTGTCCAAGACAATGATCGCCATGAAGACTGGCGCATCGGCGAACGGCAGACTGTTGGCACAGACTGCGGTCACTCTCGATCAGACTACGGTGACACAGCCCGCCAACGGAGGGGGGCAAGGTGGAAAAGCCCACAAATGAAAAGGGTAAGTGCTCCATAAACCCCAGACTTGCCGATTGATCCTGATTTTCTCATCTTTGCAACATCTAGCTTGACATGGACCGAGCATGAAGATGGGATTGGCGTTCCGGGTGGCGCACGTGGCCAGGACCAAGGAGACGGCAATCGATGTCTTCTTGTTTTCGGCATCTTCGATCTACGATGAAGGGCTTACGCCGTGGCGGCGCTGATGTTGACGCGTAATCACCATCGTCGCCGTCACGGTATTCCTGCATCGCCAGGGCGGTCAGCGAGGGTGAGGCAATGGCCACTCTTGGACAAGCACCCTCAGTGCTCCCGGCATCCTCAACTTCGACCCCGGCGGCGGGCGCAAGAATGCTTGCAGCTACGCCAACCGTCCGGTCAAGTCTTTACACGCTTCATGAGGTTCAGCTTTCTCGGGCTAAACGACCGCAATGGAAACTTCGGTTCGGCGAATGGCCGTTATGGAGCAGCAACCCCGAATACCCGCTGTTGGTCGAAAACGGGTGCAGTGATTATCGAATTCGACGTCACATTGCTAGCGGCCACTGACTGAGGTGAATGTCGGGTATCGAGCGAGCATTTCGGGCAACCCCATGTCGGCTCCCGCTGCATTGCAGACCACCAACCGAAAAATTGTCTTTCATTCGTTGAATGACTGCTTCTGATTTTTTCGCCAAGTCTATGACCGCTGTCTGGAACGTAGTTCTGTGCCCGGACTTGGTCGGTACTTGCCGATCAAGCCTCATCGACGAAGGGCAGGTATCTGTGCAGCAGCCGACGTTGGGTTATTTGATGCCCACTTGCCGGGGTTGTCTGTCTAATATCAATCTGGTGAGTGTTGCCACTGTGAGGCAACTCAGGTGTCCAGCAGGTTGCGTCACACCGTGTCATAACGTACCACACCAAACGATGGGTAGAGTGGTGGGTAGAAGGCCCTGACTGCCCGCGAGCCCTTGAGGGATAAGGGCCGATGGCGGAAGCGGTGGTTTACAAACAACACTCATAGAGGCCGCAACAGCGGTTTTTTTTCGCCCCGGCGCAGGCCATGCCTGGAATTTGCATAAATGATCCGCTTAACACTCGAAGGATGGACGTCGAAAACATGGGCAACGCCATCCAAGGTGTAATGTCCGGTTTGCCACAACTTGACGACGGAAGGAACATCAACGTCAGAGATAGTGCGAGGTCGACCAACCCTCACACCACGAGCAATCGCAGAAGCTTGGCCGGCCATTGAACGCTCACGGATCAACGAACGCTCGAACTCGGCAACCGCACCCAATATTTGCAACATGAGACGCCCGGCAGGTGTCGAAGTATCAATTAGGCTCAGTCAGACTTCGAAAATCACACGATAAGCTGTCAATGCGCTCAATGATATTGAGCAAATCCCGCAGGCTACGTGCAAGCCGGTCGAGCTTGTAAACCACCAGCTGATCACCGAACTTCAGTTCAGCCAGGCAACGCTGGAGCTGGGGCCGCGTTGATACGCCGCTCGTCTTTTCAGAATAGATTTTTTGTACACCAGCACGGTGCAACGCGTCGAGCTGCAGATCTGTATCTTGATCGAGCGTAGACACTCGCGCATAGCCAATAAGCACAAAAAACCCTGTTTCGATGCCCATGAGGAAAAGGCAAAAGTTACAATTTTAAAGGCCAAAAAATGCAGCTTTTAAGGCGCGATGTCTGAGGGTGTGATTTGCATGAGGCTTGCCCGCCGTCATTGGGCCACTCTACGAGATGGCCGAGGTTTTCAATGATCTCTACTCGGGGGCAGCATCGCTTCGCTTACATGAACTTCGTTCATAACAGCCAAAATCACCGAGCAGCGCCAGATGCGGCTGTAAGGGCTGACGACACCGCAGCGTTACGCTGGGCAAGATAGGCCGAATTGCGCAGGCCACGACCAACGCCGGCATCAGGCGAGGCCACAGGCAGCGCAAAAGGCTCAGCCTGTGCCACAGTCACCGGAGCCACAGAAACAGCAGCAGGCGGCTGCGCAGAGGGACCAGCCACATCGCGAATGGGCAAGGTGTCGTCAAAAAAGCCCCCGGCCACGATACGCTGGCAAAGAGCATCAGGGACTTGCAAAGGGGTAGCCTGTTGGGTCCAGCAGCCGCAGAAATGGACTTTAGTACCTGGTTTGATACCTTGCATGCACCCGGCAGGTTTCGGCGCTTGAGTGACCGTCTGAACCTTGTCATAGCGCGGCGCAGACTGGGGGAAGCCCTCAACACGAGGCGTAAAGGATGCCGCATATTCAGCCGCGGTTAACACCTTGTCGGCCGGGACCTGATCCTGGCCAGCAAAACCATGGGCAGCACGTAATCCAGGCACACCAGGCAAAGACTGCGCAGCCTTGCCACCAGATTTAGCACGATCGAGCACACCGCCAAAAAGCTTGAAGGCACCCCAAATCGCAAAGATGGCCAGCGCAGCCACGACCGGAATCATGTACACCTTCGTCGGGATCATCCGCTTGACATTGTGGGTGTCGGCGCTTTTGTACCAGGTGAACGCCTCTTTGTTATACCGCCAGGGGAATTTTTCGCCCTTACTCTTGACCTTGTCGGGATGAAGCTGCATCCGTTCAAATTTATAGATGACGGCATTGTGTGAGCCAAAGGCGCGAACAACAAAATAGTGATGCTGGCAGAGGCTCCGAGGCGTGGAATGAACGAGGTCAGGCTCTTGCGTGATGAAGTAAAAATCAATGCCGCGCTTGCCGTGTTTGCTTAGCTCCAGAATAGGCAATGGCACCTTTGACCCAGGTGCTTGCTTACCCCAAAAATCTTGAAGCTCATCGACAATAATGATCGACCCGTCAGGAACAGTCATCCACTGGTCAGGATGCTCAATTTCAAGCCAGCCAGGAATCGAGATGCCGGGAATATTGCAGGTGTAGACCTGGCGCTTTTCCTTCTCAGCACGTGGCCGCACCTGGCACAGTGTCCAAAGAGTCTTGCCAGTACGAGGCAGGCCGGTCACGAAATTGATTGGCATGGCTTGAAGTCTTTATTTTTGGATCATCGCTTTGACAGATGCACCACCCAAAGAATTGAGCAGCACCTTCACACCGATGGCGCTCAAAATAATCGACAGATGCACATCAATCCGAAAGAAGCCAGCCCAGGCCGCAACGCTCGACGATCCGACCGCGCCAATCATTGAACTGGCCTGAGATTTGGCAGCGTCGATCAAGGTAGAGATACCAACAAATTCGACGAAGCCGAAGCCCAGCGCCAAAACGACGCGGCCCACAAAACTGCCAACAAGCTCGAGCAAGCCACCGATAAGAATTGAGACAAACCAAGGCATAAAAACTCCTAAGATTTTTTGGTGCCCAACACCCAAAGAAGAGCGCCAAGCATGGTAAGGCCGACCCCGGCATTCGAGAGGATGCCAAGAGGATCACAGATCCGTGAAAAAGGAATGGTCAGAGATGACCCGGCATGACCAAAGCCAAGCGGGATGACAGGATCACTAGGACAGGCACGCGACCAGCCTGAGCCGGACGTATCCAGATTTGAAATTGAGACAGACGTTGACGCCGCTTTGATCGCATCCATGTTTTTATTGTCAGCACCGGAAAGAGCCTGAGAAAAAACGCTATTAGGGTCTGAATCCGGCCCGTAAAAAGTGCAATCTCGCTGATGTTGCTCCTGGGCAATCGCGCACTGGATTGCGTCACCTGAACACGTGAAGCCGGATGAGCATGTACCGGCAAATGTCGAATCAAGCGACTGTTTGCAAACAGCGGCAGCGGGATTCTGAGCGCAGAAATTTGACAGGTCACTGCCAGCACCACCACCTGGGCCTGTACCAATGCCACCAGTAGCGGCAGACGAGCCTGGGAAAGGGGTCATGATGCCGCCAGACGTGGCCCCAATGCCAGCACCCGCACCAGCGCCCGCAGTGGCCGCAGCAGCGGCAGAGGCACCATTGGCAGCGGCAGCAGCAGCGGCAGCACCAGCAGCAGCGGCAGCTTGGTTACTCCACCCCAGGAGAATTGCAGCTGAAGCAGCAGCTTGCGCAGCGTTACCCGCCGCCGCCTGTTGCGCTGTACTCATGCCAGCGGCAGCCGCCGCCGCAATACCCGCTTGCATGGCGGTGGTCCCGGCCCCCACACCACCTGAATCTGATGATTGCCCGTTATAGGCGACCACAGCCGCGTTTTTAGCAGCAAGGGCAGCTGTGGCGGCCGTAGCACCCGCGAGGATTGAATCAAATGCAGTTTTGGCAGCGATGGCCGCAGCAGTAGCTTGCTGAGCAGCCGTCATCCCAGCGGCGGCAGCATCGGCGGCAGCCTGCGCGGACGCGAGAGCGGCAGCGTCTTTTGCACGTTGATTTTTTGATGCGTCTGACTCAGCAGCCAAGCAAACTGTGACACCGTTGACCGTGCCAGATTGCCCAGAACAAGCTGGCTGTGGCGTTGATAAAGCTGGGGCAACGGACCCACTGCAAGCAGTTGACGTCTGAGCCATAGTGCCGCTTTCAAACCACTCCCGCTGACCGTTCACTGTGGGGCCAGATGCAGTTATCAAACTCACCGAACCGCCAAAACTGACCTGGCATTTTGGAGCAGGAGGGAACCCTAAATATGGCACGGAATAATCAAAGCAGAAACTCGACGGAATACGAGCCATCGGCGTCTGACCAACTGGGCTCCAACCCAAGCTAAAAGTCTGACTCCCCCCGGGTAGATTTTGACAAGTCACCAGAGGATTGATGCATGAAGTGTTTGTTGCATCCTGTGTATAGCCGGTATTGCAAGTACACGCTGAGCCGCCGAGCGTGGCGTTAGCCGGGCAAGAGTAAGAACTTGTATACGCGATCACTTGGAAGTAATACGTGTATCCGGCAGGCTTGCACTGGAGGCCGTCAGAATACATGGTGCCGCCCCAATTGTTGCAAGCCCCAATGATGCTCGACGACCATTTCAGCGGCTCGAGACTAACGGTGTAACCAGCCCCACCACTAGCGGGGAATGATGCATGCGCAGACAGCGAGCACAACGTCAGGAGCAGCACGCAAATCAGGCGGTAAAAAATGTTCATGGGAAAAAAAGTATTAGCCCAGCAAGTGTGAAAGCGATCAAGACCCAGAACCCCATAAATCCCCCTGCCACACGTTAAAAAAAAGGGAGCGCAACCACTGGAAGCGCCCCCTTCAAAGGCATCCTAAAAAATTACAGGACGCGCTGAACCCACTTGAACAGCTTGATCACAACGACCAGTGAAATCACAGCGACACCGATGGCCGAAATAGCCGTCACACCACCAGTAATGGTAGTAATGATGTCCGTAGGGTCAAGGGTAAAAGTAGTCGCTTGCGCACCACCAGCCAGAGTCAAACCAGACGCAACCACAACCAAGGGAGCAGAGACAAAATCGGCAGCTTTTTGAGCCACGTTTTTTACTCCGCGCACGATAGCAGAGGCACAGCGTTTCACAACGTTAAAGAGTTCCATTTTTCAACTTTCTTCGAGGCTTTTAATGCCCTGGCGCAGCAACCAAGCTACAGCCATAAGCATCAGGATGGCGCCTGCTATTTCCACCGCTGATCCGATGTCCAGATAAAACGGACTCATTTGAATCAGTTCATCCGAACTTAAAACAATCATCGACCCCACGGTGTCACATGACACCACCGTATAACTAGGGTCAGCAAAGGTCGCGCAAAACAAGATCAAAACCTTACATCAGTCTCAAAACCATCTTCATCAAAATGAGGTAAATCCTCACCCGTGATAACCGTGTCGGCGAAATCAGAAACGGGTGCAAGCTCTTCGATCAAAAAACCCGATCCACACTCTGAGCATTCGAGAAACCCGGCCGCATCAAGACGCAAGTCAGAATGCCCCGTAATAGACTCTTCGGGAGCGCGACATTCAGGACAACAAAATTCACTCATGATGGAAGCTACCCGGAAGACTTGCCCTTGGATAGATGTTCGAGATAAGCAGCACGCTCACGCAGACGCTGCGCCAGCAAACTCAACTCGACAGGCGGCCCGGATTTCTTCACCAAGAAATCTAAAAACCAATGCAAAAACAAATCGAACATCTGCCAGACCACAGCGCCCAAAATCCCGCTAAGGAAACTGAGCAGAAGCAAGGACCGAGAAAGAGCGATCACATCGGAGGAGCTCATAATTTTTAAAAATTTAAAGTAGGGAGCCTGTGACAAATGACCTTCGCTGCGCTCAGTTCATTGCCCCAGGCACACAAAAGAAAAAGTCAATCGATCGCATCCAAGGTGAGATCAACAGGCGTGATCATCAAGGTTTCACCGGTTTCCTTGTCGGTCACCCGGTAAGGCTTGCGAGTGAACCCACCGAGCCTGCACGTAACCGTGACTTCATCACCGAGCTGGCCGAGCTTGGGAGTACTGCGAACCTCAACGACCTGAGGGCGGCTGTAGGAGTCCTCAGCCGGAGTAATGATCCGGGTGTAGAACTTGGACTCAAACCGGCGAGACGCATCAATCTTGCCCTTGATAATCACTTCCATAAAACGTGCAACGCTCGAAAGCGATTTGATATTTGCAGGGATAGCTGACATGTAATTCCTTCAAGCGGCAAGCCGCATCAAATCCCGGCTGACATGGTATTCAGGGCGGTTCCGAGCCGGTGAAAAACAGAACCTCCGGTCCACGCGTTGAGGCGTGAAATCGTGAATCAGAGAGTCATTCGCCACAATGACAATGTCGGAGCCGATCCAGCTGCAACCAACGTCTTCAAGCAACTTACGATTGCGATAAAACGCACTTTTGGAATAGCGATCACGCGTCCGGTCGTCGCCAGATGTGCACATGGACTGCCAGAAACCAAAGAGGCGATTACCCGAATTGCGCCCGTAGTGAAAATGCAGCCGATTGCAGACCGCGTCAGTCGTTCGTACCGTGTCCATGCCTTGCCTTCCTTCGCGCAAAATGCGCTCTATTTCCTTGTCATGTAATGCTTCGAGATATGCGTCACTCACTTCCTCAACGCGAGGATGACGCCCGAAGTCATAAAGAAATTTGTCACTATTGATACCGACCTCGACACGCAGGCGGCTATCGGCCAGACGCTGCAAGGCTTGCAATTTGCGCTCCACCCGCTTGGGTATCGTTGGATCGTCTTCACCGTAAATATTGCGAAACAACACTTTGAAGAACCCACGCAGCCGAGCCGGTTCATGCGCCCGAAACTCGCTACCTTTGTGATAGAACTTCACGGTCGTGGTCTTGCCCGGAAAGTGAACCGCCATGTCGTACTTACTCGCATTGCGCTTGCGGCGTGGGAAGTTGACAAGCTGCATGGTGTCAAAGAACTGTTTACATGCAGGCTTGGAGAGGTGATACACATGCGCCACGTCAACGCGCATGACCGACCAGCAATCAGCAATTGGTAAATCAACCTCAAGCAGCATGCCGAGCAAGCGCACCAGGTACCGAGCAGCATCCAGAAACACGGTCGGCCCGCCGTACACGTTATGACCGAGCATCACCTTATGAACGCTGGCCTCGACGAGTAAATAGGGTTCACAAGCATGCTGGCGGGGGATACCGTTCTTATCGACGACGAATTCATCGTATTTCGGAATGACAGAAATGCGGGAATCCCACGAACCGAGAAGCTGGCCGGTGTGCAGTTCGTAGAGCAGTTCACCCGACGACAGATCAACACCAGACCGCAAGATGCACTTTTGCTCGACCGCCCGGATGAAGTCCCGATCCATGCCCGGCGATCTGATTTTGATGGTGTCGTAAGCCATCAGAACGACGGTCCACTCAAAAGAGCCAAATTCCCAATATTGGGACTGTCAGGCGGTGCTACCACGCCCGCCTGACAAAAAGCGGGGTCGGGGAGAAGAGCATTTCCGCCACCAAAATCGGCACAGGAGCAGCCTTCAACCGGGCACAAAATGACGTTGGCCGCAGATACACAGATCTGTGCGACCTCGGGCCAAAGGGTGTCGATGTTCCAGCAATCGACCCCCTTGCGCGAAGTCCACAAATTTTTGATGACACCGCAATAGACAATCGGCCCACGCTTGGCCAGGACATACGGCGGGGCCAATACCTCACCACGTTCAGCAGCAGCCAGGCAGGCCGCAAAGTGTGCCGCGTGCGTGTACAAGGACTCAAGCTCGCGATGGCGGTTATAAAGAGCGCTCATGACAACACCACCGAAGAGGAACGAATGAACCTGCAACTCATGGAAGCGGAAATGGCCCGAGCCAGCATATTCATGTTGGCAATATCAATCGCACTCACAGTACTGGCGATCTGGATAACGTATCTCGTCATCAAGAACGCCGTCAGAGATGGCATCAGCGAATCCGGCTTGGTCGAAGCACTGAGGTATCGACCACCGGCAAAACAATCGGCACCCGGCACCACCATGCCGGAAATGAAAGCAGACTGAATGCACTCCCCCAGCCGACGTGCAGACGGAAGCACCCGCTGCTGATCGTCGGATATGTCTGAGGGAGTGCAAGCGGGATGCCGGACCGAGCGATGCTGGCCGGTGCTGAATTCGTCAGGGGTCATAGGGTGCTTCCTAAGAGAAATGTTCTAAAACTTTGCAGGCTGCAAAGTTCCGTAACACTAACCTAGGCTTAGCAGCCTGTAAAGCATTTTCTTAACACCTTGTAATAAACTCAACAACAAGGAGCCCATGAAAATGCCCAAAACAATGGAATTGCTGGACAAGGCACTAGAAATAAAACGCGCAGCAAGCTGGTGCCGTGAATTCAATTTAACGGAAGCAGCGTTATCACTCGCACGCAAACGAGGACGCCTAAGCCCAACGCTTGCTGGAAACTTTGCTATCAAATTAGGAGAGAGTCCGGAGCAATGGATTGCCATTGCGGCCCTTGAGGCCGAACCGGACAGCCCGTTGCTGGACGAGCTAAAGGCGAAAACCAGCCGATGGCGGAAGCGGTGAGATTCGAACTCACGAAAGGTTTCCCTTTGCCGGTTTTCAAGACCGGTGCAATCGACCACTCTGCCACGCTTCCGAGTTGGCTAGTTTAACCGCTGGTCGGCGGACCCCAGGAGCCAGTCCCAAAAAATCAAAGACGAAGTATTCGTGACTCGGTTACAATACCCCATTCGGTAAAACGCATAGGCTTTTTACAATGACGCCCCGTTACCCAGGGCTTCCTTATCAAATGCGGCGCTTCTCAGAGCCCGGATTTACAGCGCTTTGACAGTGCTTTCAGTGCCCATACTGCCCTGAACCCCCCTCAGCACTGTTCCTATTCCCTGGCGAGCACTTCTCCCAACAGTGCCCACTCATGGCTCAATCTGTCAGGCTCCCTCAAGGGTCGGGCAGGTAGAAACCGAATATGCGTAGGCTTGCTCGCAAGCCATTGAATTCCGTATTTAACTTTTTATTTATCAAGCCGGGACAAATACCTGGCGCAGAATTTTATGAACATTGATCACACCCCCATAGCGGTAGGCAAATACCTTGTCTCTCCGCTGACCAAACAGCAAGGCGAAGGCCGCTACGCCGCGTCGGTTTCCATCCGGTCCGGCCACGGTAGAGCCACGCATGACCGCATCATGCGGTTTAGCTGCATTTTTGACAGCGCGGCAGCCGCCGTGCACTACGCCACCGAACACGCACGGTGCTGGATTGACGAACGCTCATTGCCCGCTTGCGCCTGACGGGCCGCTGGCCAGGGCCAGCCTGCACCAATAAAGTTTTTAATTTTTAAGGAGTTAGATCATGGCCAAGGAAGAACTGATTGAAATGCATGGGCTGGTGGACGAAGTGCTGCCCGATTCGCGCTTTCGCGTTACGCTTGACAACGGCCACAAACTGGTGGCTTACACCTCCGGCAAGATGCGCAAAAACCATATTCGCATTTTGGCCGGTGATCAGGTGTCGCTTGAGCTGTCGCCTTACGATCTCAGTAAGGGACGCATCACCTTCCGCCACATTGCCGGCCGCGGCCCGGGGCCGGCACAGCGGCAGACGCATTAAACAGCCTCGTTTCCTGTCAAGGAACGCTCTTTGAAAGGGCTGCTGGTTGCGCGTTTGCCTGTGCGTAAACAGATACCGGGACAATATGGCGATGAGGTGCCGACACGCCCCAGCAACACTGCTACTTGCGCGCTGGAATCACCACAAGATCGCCAGATGTTTTTGGCTGAACGACGACCGTGCCTGTGCCGCCAGGTGCCACGACAGTTTCAACTTCACGAATCACGCCACCACTGGCAACACTGCCTTCGGTCTTCCCAAGACCCGTAATGCGCGCCTTGCAAGCGATCAGGTCTTCACCCTTGAACACATCGCATCGCTTCAATGCGTTGACTTCATATTGCCCACCGTAGTTGTCCACCTTGCCGGCGCGCTTGGCCGCGTTGGCATTTCTTACCTCGGTCAGGCAAGTGGTTTTGCTTTGTGGGGTATTGCCACTGTTGCAGGCCGCACGTTCGCTTTCGGCATTGCCTGTGGCATCAATGCCGGTGGTGCCTGATGCAATCTGCGCTGACGCGATTTGAACGCTTGCCACCGTCATGACCAGTAATGCCGCAATTTTGAAATAGCCAGAACCTCGGCCTTGGCGACCGACGCGGGCAGAGGGAAAATGCACTGATGATGTCATGGTCAAACTCCTTGTTTGAATTTCGATGACTTGAGTCTGGCGCAGCGGCCTGGCAGTTCCTGAAAGACAACGTTGCAGCCATGCCGTGGCCTCCACCGATTCGGCTGTAGGACACCAGCCCGTCGGGGCTGAAGGATGGAGTGGAGACGCCCCTGCGCCTTCTGGTCCGGCAGTGCGCCAGCCGGGTTCCCTTAGACGGCTGCCGGGACCGGGATTTTCAGTGGGCGGGAATCGTTTCCTTGGTTTCTTTTATGCGCGCCGCGAGGTGGTCCAGCGCCTCTTGTACCTGATCGACCAGGATCAGGCACAGGTCGCCGGGCTGCAGGCGTGCCAGTGCCATGTCAATTGCCAGGAACTCGCCGCGTATTTCATCAATTTGGCGGGTCCGGCTGGCCTTGGGTGGCCCTTCCAGTCCTTCGCGCAGCAGTGCCATCACTTCACCGTCAGCACGGCCGCGCTGGGCGGCATCCTGGTAAAGAATGACGTCGTCAAACGCAGCACCGAGAATGATGGTTTGCTCGCGGATGTCGCTGTCGCGTCGGTCGCCGGCACCGCTGATCACCACGCTGCGGCGCTGTGTGGGCGTGGCGGGCATGGCGTTTACCGCAGCCACCAGGGCGCGCATGGCGTCGGGGTTGTGGCCGTAGTCGGCAATCACGGTGGCGCCCCGGTAGTCCATCACATTGAATCGGCCTGGTGCGCTGTCTGTATCGTTGGTAAAGCTGGCCAGTCCGCTTTTAAGGGCGTCCCAGTTGGCTCCCATGGCCCAAGCCGCCGCTACGGCAGCCATGGCATTTTCAACCTGAAAACTGATGCTGCCCCCTCGGGTGAGCGGGATACTCTGCAGGGCAATGCGCTCCATCCAGGCGCCTTCCGCGGCAACCAGCATGGACCCATCCACATACACGACTCGCTTGCCCTGGGCACGGTGTGTGGCCATGAGCGGGTGGTGGCGGTCGGCTGCAAAAAAGATCACTTTTCCCGGACATGCCTCAGCCATGCTGGCTGCAAGGGAGTCGGCGGCGTTGAGCACCGCATAACCGGTTGGCAAGACGTTTTGCACCACCACACGCTTGAGCACGGCCAGATCTTCCACAGTGGTGATGTAGTTCAACCCTAGATGGTCACCTTGCCCGATGTTGGTGACCACCGCGATTTCGCAGCGGTCAAAACCCAGGCCTTCACGCAGCACGCCTCCGCGCGCAATTTCAAACACGGCCGCATCCACGTCGGGATGCATCAACACGTTGCGGGCGCTTTTGGGTCCGCTACAGTCGCCATGGTCAGTTTGGCGGCCATTGATATAGACGCCGTCGGTATTGGTCATGCCGGTGCGCAGGCCGTGCGCTGCCACCAGATGCGCAATCAGACGCGTGGTTGTCGTCTTGCCGTTGGTGCCGGTGACGGCAATCACCGGCACGCGGCCGTTGTGACCTGCCGGGAACAGCTCATTGATCATGGCCACACCCACCGCGCGCCCCTTGCCGTAAGAAGGCGAAAGATGCATGCGCAAACCAGGCGCGGCATTGATTTCAATGACACCGCCGTTTTGTGATTCGAGCGGCCTCAGTATGCTTTCGCAAACCACGTCAACACCAGCAATGTGCAGGCCCACCATTTGTGCCGCAGCCACGGCGCGGGCAGCCACGGCAGGATGCACGTTGTCAGTGACATCGGTGGCGGTGCCGCCTGTGCTCAAGTTGGCGTTATTGCGCAGGATAACGCGTCGCCCTTTGGCTGGAATCGATTCCGGCGTGAGGCCTTGCACGTCAAGCCGGGCCACGGCGATATCGTCAAACCGGATTTTTGTCAGGGCCGTGGCATGGCCTTCGCCGCGCCGCGGGTCCTGGTTGACAATTTCCACCAGTTCGCGCACGGTGTGCAGGTTGTCCCCCACCACCAGCGGCGGCTCACGCCGCGCCGCCGCAACCATCTGGCCGCCTACCACCAGCAGGCGGAAGTCGCTGCCGGAAAAAAACGTTTCGACCATGACTTCGCCGTGCTCGGTCGCTGCCCGGTAGGCAATTTCAAGGTGCTCGCGGCTGGCAACGTTGACGGTGACGCCCTTGCCCTGGTTGCCACCTCGTGGTTTGACAACGACCGGCAGGCCGATGTGCAGGGCCGCAGTCCAGGCATCGGCGATATCGACGACCGGCCGACCTAGGGGAACCGGTACACCGGCTGCGCGCAGCAGTTTTTTGGTGAGGTCCTTGTCTTGCGCAATGGACTCGGCCACGGCGCTGGTGGTATCCAGTTCAGCGGCCTGTATGCGCCGCTGGCGGGAACCCCAGCCGAACTGCACCATGCTACCCTTGGTAAGACGTCGATACGGGATGCCGCGCGCCATCGCCGCATCGACAATCGCCCCGGTGCTGGGGCCCAACCGTTCGTCCTCGTCAAGGCTGCGCAGATTTGCGAGAGCCCCTTTCAGGTCGAAAGTCGTGTCGTGCAGGGCGGCTTGAATCAGTGCTTGCGCCAATTTGAGCGCCAGCCGACCCACCGCTTCCTCGCTGTATTCCACCACGACTTGGTAAACTCCCTGGTTGACCGAGATCGCTGTGTGGCTGAAGGTCACCGGGCAGCCCGCTGCAGCCTGCAATTGGAGTGTTGCCGTTTCGAGCACATGAGCCAGCGAAATCCGATTGGCAAGAGTGGCTTGACGCAATGCCCCCATATCTGGAAACAGTGCGCGCAGGCGTGACTCGAAACCGGGGAGGCCGTCGATGCAAGACTCGGCTGCCGTGCAGGCCGCGATGATTTCCAGCGCTGTGTGACGGCTCCAGAGGTTGGGGCCGCGCAGGGCCCGGATACGGGACACTTCCATCAGTCTGCCCTCCCGACATTTTTTTCAGGAATTTCAGAGACTTCAAAGGCCTCAATACCCGCACCAATCAGGTCGAGCGGGATCGCGAGCGCCCACGCGGCACCGACGGCAGCCAGCAGCGTTTCTGCCGAAAGCAATTGCCGCTCGTGCCGCTCCGCCCAGTCTGCCAGTTTGCCCAGACCGGGTAAAAAGACTTCCGTGGCACCGGTGGCCAGTACCACCTGATCGTCCCGTATGAAGATCGCGCGGCCTTGTTCGCCGCGGTGAGCGACGATAATCGCCGCATCGGGGTTGGTGCTGTAAAAGATGACTTCTCCATCACACAGATTTTTCATCTCCAGCATGCGCGCCGGGTCGGCATTCAGGACTGCCGCGCCTCCGGGCAGTACCGCGTCTACTTGGGTGCGCAGAACTTTGAACATTTGATCGTCTTCAGTGATATCGAAGTCACCCAGATCGGAGGCACTGCCGAGGTCGGCGACCACGCCGATCTGGCAGTGGTCATAGCACAGGCCAGTGCGCAAAATGACATCAGCCCCATTTTCAAGCACGGCGGCCTGCACGGCCCGGTTGATCAGCAGAAGCTGGCCAGCTTCCCAGTTTGCGCAGTCGCTTGTATCAATGCAGCGCTGATCCAGAAAAAGACCATTGCGGCAAGCCAGACCGGTGTAGCGGCCAGACAAGTGCAGCAGCCAGGCGAGCAGTCGCGCGATGTCCTGGGTGCCTCTGGATCCGGCGATGCCAATAACCGGTATGCGGCCGTATTGGCTGTGCTGGCCAGCCTCACTGACGTCGGTAGTGCCATGGGGAAAAAGGTGTTCGCAGATGTCGCGCCCTACCGGACGCGGTGTGCCTTCGGCTGGCTTGAGGTGCATCAGCAGCCCCGGGCCGGCATTGACTTCCACAATCGCGCCGCCTTGAGGCTCCAGCGGACGCGAGATATCTTGCGCTACCACATCAATGCCGGCCACGTCCAGACCAACCACACGGGCGGCGAGCGAAACACTGTGGGCAACTTCAGGATGGACATCATCGGTGCAGTCAATGGAGACGTTACCGTTGCGCTGAATCAGCACCTCGCGACCCGCCTCCGGTATGGCCTCGGGGCTCAGACCCTGGCGTTCCAGATCCAGCAAAATGGCGCCGTCAGTGGTGGTTCTGATCTGGCCCAGGGGAAAATCCTCGCCCAAGCCGCGCCGTGGATCAATGTTGAGCTGCGCGTCCACCAGTTGCGTTACCGTCGAATGGCCGTCGCCAGTGATCCAGGCAGCCTCTCCGCGTGCGGCCGCGACCACGCGGCCGCCCACCACCAGCAGGCGGTGCTCGTTGCCACGCACAAAGCGCTCGACCATCACCTCGCTGCCATGGCGCTGGGCCACGTCAAAAGCGGCTTGCACTTCCTGCTGTGTTCTCAGGTCCAGCGATACGCCGCGCCCGTGGTTGCCGTCCGATGGCTTGACGACCACTGGCAAGCCGATGTTTTGGGCGGCGACCCAAGCCTCCTCTGCGCTGTCGACAATTTCACCTTCGGGCACTGGCACGCCGCAGGTGGCCAGCAGGCTCTTGGTCAGGTCCTTGTCATGGGCAATGCCTTCTGCAATCGCTCCGGTGAGCTCGGTTTCCGCGGTCCAGATGCGTCGCTGGCTGGCGCCATAACCCAGTTGCACCAGGTTGCCATCATTCAGGCGAATGTGCGGGATGCGCCGGGCGGTGGCGGCCGCCACGATGCAGGCTGTGCTGGGTCCGAGGTAGCAGTCATCCACCTTGGCGCGTATCCTTTCGACGGCAGCCTGCAAATCTGCCGAGCCATAGGAGTCGGCATTGATGGCGGCCATCAGCAATTGGTGCCCCTCGGCCAGCGCGGTACGGGCTACCTGTTCGTCCCTGGCCCGGAACACCATGCGGTAAATGCCACGCTTCGAGGTGCTGCGCGTCTGGCCAAAACCGGTGGGCATGCCAGCGAGATTCAGCAGTTCGATCACCACATGTTCCAATACGTGGCCGGCCCAGGTGCCTTCCTGCAGGCGTTGCAGAAAGCCGCCGCGTTCACCGATGCCGCAGTGGTGTTCAGACACGGCGGGAAGCAGGGCGATCAGACGGTCATTGAAGCCGGGCAGCAGGTTGGAGGGAAAGTCTTCCAGGGTTCCCAAGTCAAGCCATACCTCCAGTGCAGGTCGGTAGGTCCAGATGTTGGGGCCGCGCAGGTAATTGATGCGCAGCAGTTTGATATCGTCCTGTTTACTCATTCGTTTCAACAATTTTTGGGCCAACCGGCTTGGCCGGTGTTACGTTTTTATTTCGGGCCGATGGCTGGTTAGGGATTATGTGGAGTTTTCAGGCAGGCTTGAAAAAAAGTCGTCAGGAAACAGTTTCGGCGAAAATCCCTGTTCCAGTCTCCTTGGCTCGTCCCACCAAAGTCTATCCAGAAACTGAATCTGTTGTCTGCAAAAGGCCGTACCAAGTACCCGACTCGAAGAATTCATAGCCACCATGAAATATAACCACCCCGTGGATGACCCCAGTACTGCCGACCCTGTGCTGGCAGGGCTTCATTCACAACTTCTCAGCGAAGAGAGCGTTTTGTGTTCGCTGGTGGTTGACCTGGACTCGCAACTCCGTTTTTCCCGGGGCCTGCTGGTACTGACGGACCGTCGACTGCTGGCTTGTGGACCTGAAGGCAACTGGAGCAGCTGGCCCACTGTGGACGCGGCCGGAGCCCGGGCGCAGGGATTGGAGCTGCGGCATTTTGACCATGCGGGCGTGGGGACCATTGAACTGCACGACGTACATGGTGACAAACCTGGCGGTGCAGACCGACGGCTGGCCGGTTGGCGTTTTACCCTGGGTGGCAATGTGCAGGCGTTGCGCCTGGTGCGGTTGTTTGCGCAGCAGCATGCCCTGGCGCGGACTGGCGCATCCGGTTCTGAGTTCATGCCGACCGATGAAGTCGCGTTGTGCCCGGAATGCGATTTGCCGCTGCCGCCAGACAGCGAGGAGTGCCCGGCGTGCGCCCGTGAATTGCACGCGCCGCCCTCAACCTGGGTGCTGCTGCGGCTGTGGCGCTTTGCCCGTCCGTACCGTCATCAGTTGCTGGGTGGTTTTTTGCTGACACTGGCTTCCACGGCGGCCACG
The DNA here is from genome assembly GCA_002413395.1 of Polaromonas sp. UBA5171. Taxonomy (GTDB): domain Bacteria; phylum Pseudomonadota; class Gammaproteobacteria; order Burkholderiales; family Burkholderiaceae_C; genus Polaromonas. The sequence goes on from DHWX01000126.1 coordinate 20,174, forward strand.
TTGGTACCGCCCTATCTGTCCATTCCGCTGATGGACGACATTTTGATTCCGTTCCAGAATGGTCAGCAGATCGAACCGTGGAAAGTCGGAGCCATTCTGGGCGCGCTGCTTGGTGCGGCGGTTCTGGGCTGGGCGTTGAACTGGGCCCGCACTTATATACTGGCCCTGGTATCCGAGCGCATAGGCGCCGACTTGCGGACGGCCACCTTTGATCATCTGCTGGATTTGTCGCTGGACTATTTTGGCGGCAAGCGCACCGGTGACCTGATGTCACGGATCGGTTCCGAGACGGACCGCATTTGCGTTTTTTTGTCGTTGCATGCGCTGGACTTTGCCACTGATGTACTGATGATTGCGATGACCGCAGTCATCCTGTTTTCAGTCAATCCGTGGCTGGCGCTGGTGACTTTTTTGCCCTTGCCGTTTATTGCATGGATGATTCATGTGGTGCGCGACAAGCTGCGTACCGGCTTTGAAAAAATCGATCGCGTCTGGTCCGACGTGACCAATGTTCTGGCCGACACCATTCCCGGCATCCGTGTGGTCAAGGCGTTTGCCCAGGAAAAGCGCGAAGCCCAGCGCTTTCGCGAAGTCAACCACTTCAATCTGGTGGCCAATGACAGGCTGAACAAAACCTGGTCACTGTTCGCGCCCACCGTTTCCTTGCTCACTGAGGTTGGCCTGCTGGTGGTCTGGGCGTTTGGCATCTGGCTGGTGTCCCGGCACGAAATTACCGTCGGTGTTCTGACGGCCTTTATTGCCTACATTGGTCGTTTTTATGGCCGGCTCGATTCGATGAGCCGCATTGTTTCGGTAACACAAAAGGCAGCGGCTGGCGCCAAGCGGATTTTTGATATCCTTGACCATATATCCGACGTTCCCGAACCGGCCCAACCCGTGAAAATAGGCGAGTTGCAAGGACGCATTGAGATGAAAGAACTGGGTTTCCGCTATGGCAACCGTTCCGTCATTCGCGGACTGAGCTTGACGGTTGAGCCTGGTGAAATGATTGGCCTGGTAGGTCACAGCGGCTCGGGGAAAAGCACGCTGGTCAATCTGCTGTGCCGTTTTTACGATGTTGCCGACGGCGTCATCAGCGTGGACGGCACCGATATCCGGCGTTTTGCGGTGGCCGACTACCGGCGCAATATTGGTTTGGTGCTGCAGGAGCCTTTTCTGTTTTTTGGCACCATCGCGGAAAACATCGCTTACGGCAAGCCTGGTGCCACGCGCGCCGAAATTGTGGCCGCCGCGCGCGCCGCCCATTCGCATGAATTCATCTTGCGCCTGGCTCACGGTTATGACTCGCTGGTTGGCGAGCGCGGCCAGGGCCTGTCGGGCGGCGAGCGCCAGCGCATTTCCATCGCGCGCGCCTTGCTGATCAATCCGCGCATCCTGATTCTGGACGAGGCCACCTCATCGGTGGACGCCGAAACTGAAAAAGAAATCCAGCGCGCACTCGACAACCTGGTGCAGGGCCGCACCACGATTGCCATTGCCCACCGCTTGTCGACGCTGCGCAAGGCTGACCGGCTGGTGGTGATGGACCGCGGGCGAGTGGTGGAGGTTGGGTCGCATGATGATCTGATGGCCCAACAGGGTGCTTACTGGCGCTTGTACCAGGCTCAGGCCCGGCAGGTTGACAAGGAAGGCATTGATAGCGCCATCGAGCAAAGCCATATTGCTCTGGCTACCTCGAAAATGGCGCATACCGCCCAACATGTCGGGCAACAGGCCGAGAATTCATGAACGAAGACAAGCGCATGGCGAACCCCGATCGCCCTTTTTTACCGACTTTTCAACTGGAGCGCCAAGCCTCCGGCCGCCTGCTGTTCACAGACGTGAATGGTGACCAGCATGTTGGCGTGGTCCCGGTGCGGGCTTTTCCTGTTGCAGCGCCTGATGAAGGCATCTCGCTGGTCAGCACCGAAGGCCACGAGGTGGCCTGGATCGAGCAACTGCAGGCTTTGCCGCCGGCGTTGCGCACGTTGCTGCAGGAAGAGTTGGCTCTGCGCGACTTTGTGCCCGAGATCCAGCAGATCAAAAGTGTTTCGACGTTTGCAACGCCCAGCATCTGGACGGTAAAAACCGACCGGGGCGATACGTCTTTTGTACTGAAGGGCGAAGAAGACATACGCCGCCTCGGACGCAACGCGTTGCTGATCGCGGGCAGCCAGGGCGTGCAGTACAGCGTGCATGACATGGCGTCACTGGATCGAGATTCGCGCCGCCTGCTGGAACGTTTTCTTTAGGGGGTTGGTCAGGGCCAGCAGGTTCTGTAGCGAGCGGGCAATCACCTTGGTGGCCCGTCATGGGGGTTCTATTGGTTCAGAGCTGACCTTCAGTCAGCGTATCAAGCTGAAACTGCCCGCTTTTGTGCCATAGCCAGGTGTCGGTATAGACCACCTTACCCATTCGTGTGGGAGCCGGAAAGGGGGAAGCCTGTTTAACAGTCCGCTCGATTTCCGCCACTACTTCAGGTGCATGGCGTGGTGCCCGCATCCAGTCCAGACGGATCACGCGGCCTGCCTTGTCGATTTCCACATTCAGCACGCCAATGGCGTATAGCAGGGGCGGCATCTTGCCTTTGTAAATGCGCTTGGCATTGAGGTCGTAAAGGTGGGTGGCACCGTCCTGGCGGTAGGCGCGGGCCGAGGTGGCCGATGAACTTTGGACCGATCCCTTCGAGCCGACGATCGGCCCTTTGACAGCGGATGCTTGAGGAGCCTGCGGTTGGCCAGGCCCTGGCACGGGTGCGGTTTTACAGGCGCTCACAATCGCGGCAAAGCCCGCAGAAAGCGGTGCCAGTAGCCAGAAGCGGCGGGGCTGGGTGTCAGTCATGGTGTGCTTCTCTTTTTGTAGCCAGTTAATTCTGATCCTCGCATTGCAGGCCCCTGATGCTAAGGTGTCGTTTCGTCACGAAACCATCCGTTGGTTAAGCCGTTGTTGCCAACTGGGCTATTTTGCCGATTTTTTCATATAGATATCCGGAGAATACGTGACCAATGGTTTCCATCAATGCCCACCGCGACACTGAAATATTTCTCACCCGGCTCACCCTGGAGCCGGTAGTGCTGGTGGAGGTGGCGTCAACGCAGGGCTCCGTGCCGCGCGATGCGGGCACCTGGATGGTTGTTTGACCGATTTTTTTTGAGCGGGCTTTGATCGGGCAGTGGTTTCTGGACGGGGCCAAGACGGATTGAAGTCGCAAACCAAAGCGACGAACTCCGTCGCGTCAGTTTCCGGCCGACTTTGAAAAGAGATTAAACACCACGACGCCGACAATAATGAGCGCCATGCCCAGCATGCCGGTCAGATCAATCTTTTGTTGGTGAAAGATGAAAGCGGCAATGCTGATTAGCACAATGCCCAGGCCCGACCAGATCGCGTAGGCTACGCCCGTGGGAATGGTTTTCATGGCGACGGTCAGCAAGAACAGGGCGATTCCATAACCCGCGGCGGCAATGAGTGAAGGCGCCAGGCGGGTGAAGCTGTCACTGGACTTCAATGCTGTGGTGGCGATGACTTCGGTAATGATGGCGATGCCTAGCAGCCTGTCGGG
>DHWX01000012.1 GCA_002413395.1 Polaromonas sp. UBA5171
CAAACCCGGGATTCGCCAATGTAGGGCACCTTGGTGAAGGGCTGACGGTTGGTGGCCCAGCAAGTCGCGAACCCGCAAGCAGCCTCAGCGCGGACCCATAATTTTGGCCAGCATCTCTGCCGACGGCGCACCTTGCAGCTTTTGCAGATTGCCGCTGGCGTCTTTGTAGAAGATGGTGGGTGTGGCCCGAGGAGCCGAGTTGCTGCATCAATTTCTGGTTGGCGTCGAGCTGCGCGCGAACTGTTGCCGATATCTGGCCCAAGGGCTTGACGCCACCACTCGCATGCTGTTGTTCGTGCTGGGTCAGGGCGGCTTGCGGATCCTTGGCAGAGAGCAGGGCCGCCGCCTTGCCCGCGCTGGTGTCCGTGAGAATGGCCACTATGACGTGGCGTAACTGCACTTTGCCGGCACTGACCCAGGGACGGGCATCATTCCAGAACTTGTTGCAGTAGGGGCAGTTCGGGTCGGTAAAAGTGTAGATGACGCGCGACGCAGTTTTACTGCCATCGGCAATCCAGGTGCTGCTTTCAAGCTGCCTCCAGACTTTCACGGTCAGGGGTTTGCTGACCAGCCTGCCCAGCGGCTCCTGGCTCAGGTTGTTCCCTTTGGCGTCGACCATGGATCCGACAATCGCCTGTTTTCCGTCAGCGCTCAGGTAGATGGCCAGCGGCTGTTGGTCAAGCAAGCCGGCATAGCCGGTGAGTCCGCCTGGGGCGGCAAAAGTCCCGATCACCTCAACGCCCTGGGCTTCAAGCGCCTTGATCGGTGCAGGCCAGTCTTTGGCCTGGGCACCCTGGACGATGCCGAACAATGCAAACAAAACTGAAAACACAACAAGTGGTTTTTTAAGCATCGGGGATTTACTCCTTATTTGAGAGGTTTGTGAGCGAACGAAACTGGCTTAATTTGCTCGTCAGTGAGGCGGCCGATAGCGCGCCCAGATGGGTATCGACCAGCCGTCCGGTTGCGTCGTAGAAAAGCGTGGTTGGCAACGCCCCGGAGCCGACTTCGCGGCCAATGGCAATGCCGGGGTCGATCACCACGTTGGCGAGATCGAGTCCGGCGGCGGTGAGATAGTGCTGGGCCGTCTCCCCATCCTCCCCCTGGTTGACAAAAACAAAGCTAACCGCTGTTTCCTGTTTCTGCGCGGCGGCGAGCACCGGCATCTCGCGCCGGCATGGGGGGCACCAGGTGGCCCACAGATTGACCACCATGGGCTTGCCCTGAGCCAGGGCAGCGAGGTTTGTCGGCTCGCCCGCAAGCGTCGTCAAAGACACCGTGGGCACCCCCGTAGCGTCCATCATGCGTATCGCACCAAATATCCCTCCCCAGGCGAGCGCCCCGGCTGCCAGCCCAAAGCCCAGCGGTTTGCGCAATGCCGGACGGCGCCAAGCCCGCCAGAATGCGACCAGCAAGGCCGCCCCTATCCCGGCCCAGGGGGTGAACCCGCCGTCGCGAATATCGAACATGGACCAGGGCGTGCTGCGGTAGGTGTCAAACCAGAGAGCCACGAAGGCGATGCGCGCCACCAGCACTGCGGCGATCAACATGTCGATCAAGATATTACCCACGCCGGTGGGCTGACCACGCCCGACCAGGCGGCCTACCCCCGCCGCAACAAGCAGCGCCACCAGCACCAGGAACACGGTGATCGACAAGGGGATGGGACCCAGATTCAATGTCAGCATGCTTAACCCCTCTGCCTTGCACGCGCCAGGCGGGCAAGAAATTCGTCTGCACTGAGCTCACCCACGATGCGCTCAGCACGGCGCTCTTTGCCATCCGGTCCGATCAGCAGCATGGTGGGTGGTCCGAGAATCTGGTGGGTGCGCATCAGCGCCTGGTCATCGGCATTGTTTGCGCTGACGTCAGGGCGCAGCAATTGCATGTCGCCCAGCGCTTGCTGCACCCGCCGGTCGGCAAACACCTCGCGCTCGATCACCTTGCACGAGACGCACCAGTCGGCGTAGAAATCCACCAGCGTCCATTGGCCGCTTTGTCCAGCCACGGCGACATGCGCTTCGAGCGCTTGCTGTGTCTCGACCGGTCCGAAGCGGTTCATGAAACTATTTTCCGCGGGCGCCTGCACGAGCGGGCTGGCCCTAGCTCCGATGTTCAGCGGCTGCAGCGGGTCATGGGCACCCCCGGCCGCACCGATCACCATCGATCCGCCCCACAGCCCCAAAAGCAGTGCCAGATAGCGTGAAGATAAGCGCGCCCTATCGGTATCCAGCTTGTGAACCAGAGCCAGTAAACTGAGTGCAATGGCTAACAACCAGGCACCCCATAGCCCCAGCGTCAGGGCCGCAGGCAATACGCGTGCCGCGAAAAAAATGGCGGTACCCAGCAGGATGAAACCGAACAGGGCCTTGACCCGGTTCATCCAGTCGCCGGGCCGCGGCAGCAGTTGGGCACCGAGCGTTCCGACCAGCAGCAGCGGAACCCCCATGCCAAGCCCCATGAAAAAAAGCACCAGAGTGCCGGTCAACACGTTGCCGGTATTGCCAATGTAAAGCAGCGCACCGGCCAGGGGCGCGGTCATGCAGGGCCCTACCAGCAGTGCCGAGAACACGCCCATCGTGGCGGCTCCTGCCACCGTGCCGCCGCGCTGGCCCTGGCTGGCGTTGTTCAGGCGGTGGCGCAGCACGGCGGGGAGTTGTAACTCGTAAAACCCGAACATGGCCAGCGCCAGCACGAAAAACATCAGGCCGAAGCTGCCCAGCACCCAAGAGTTCTGTAGCGTCGCCTGCAGGTTGGCCCCAGCCAGCGCCGCAGCGGCGCCGACACCGGCGTAGGTCAGCGCCATCGGCAGCACGAAGGCTAGCGATAGAACGAAGCCGCGCTTGGGACTGGCCCCACTGCCGGCGATCAGGCTGGAAAGTATCGGCACCATCGGCAGTACGCAAGGTGTGAACGTCATCAACAGCCCCAAGCCAAAGAACACCACCAGCATCCAGCCCAGATTGATGCGCGAGAGGCGATCAGCCAGGTCTTGATCTTCACCGAGCGTTGCCGGCGCGGCGCGCCCCGCGTTGGCTGCGGGCGCGCCCTGGTCGGCGCTGGAGCTGGGTGTTGCGGCGACATCGGCCAAATTCACGTGCTGTGTTTGCGGGGGGTAACACAGGCCCGCCTCGGCGCAACCTTGCCAAACGACCGTCAACGCCTGGGCGCCAGCAACGCGGACCCGCACGTCCACATTGTCGTGATAGACCTCGCTTTCGCCGAAAGTCGCGTCGGTCTTGCGCGTGCCGGCAGGCCACTCCACTTGTGGCGCACTTCCGACGGGGTCCGCTTCGACCTTCATCTGCTGGCGATAGAGGTAGTAGCCCTTGCTGATGTCCCAGTTCAGGCGCACCTGACCATCGGCCTGCTTGCTGACGTTCAGGCGAAAAGCCTGTTCCGGCTGCAGAAAATCCTGCTGGGCATGCGCCGGCAGAGCCCACCACAGTGTCAACATCACGATCGACCAGACCACACGCAGCATAAGCGCCTCAAAATTGAATGAAGCGCACATCTTTGCGTGGTCAGATTAAGGCAGCGTTAACGCTGGGATAATTTAAGGCCTGCATACTATCCGGCATGGAGGACAGGCTATGCGCGTGTTGCTGATTGAAGACGATGAACTGATTGCCCACGGCATCCTGGCCGGTTTGCGTGCGCACGGTTTAACGGTAGATGGCGTGCGCACCGCTGCGCAGGCCGAGGCCACGTTGTCAGCCGTGCATTGTGATGTGGTGATACTCGATCTGGGGCTGCCCGACGAGGATGGCATGAGCCTGCTGCGGCGTTTGCGGGCTGGCGGCATGGCTCTACCCGTGCTGGTGTTGACCGCGCGCGACGCCGTGCAAGATCGCGTTGCCGGGCTGCGTGCCGGTGCTGACGACTATCTTCTCAAGCCTTTCGATCTCAGTGAACTCGTTGCCCGTTTACAGGCCTTGCTGCGCCGCGCCGCTGGACGCAGCGTGGATCTCATTGAGCACGGCCCATTGCGCCTTGATCCGGCAAGGGGTGAAGTCTTACTGCACGGACGGGCCATCGATTTATCACGACGCGAATTGGCGCTGCTGGTTGCCCTGCTGCAGGCTCGCGGACGCATTCTGAGCCCCGACCAGTTAAAAGACAGTCTTTACGATTTCAGTGAGGAGATTGAAAGCAATGCGCTCAATGTGCATATCCATCATTTGCGGCGCAAACTGGGTGCCGATATCATCGAAACGGTACGTGGCGTGGGCTACCGATGCAACATGGTGAGTGCATGACACTTCGCCTGCGATTGCTGCTGATGATCGGCATATCGATGATTCTGCTGTGGGGAGGGGTAGCGGTCTGGATGCAGCACGATGTGGACAGGGAAATGCACCGTACCCTGGATCAGCGCCTTGCAATGTCGGCACACATGGTGGC
>DHWX01000113.1 GCA_002413395.1 Polaromonas sp. UBA5171
ATCTTGGCTTTGCGTTATGGGTATCCGAAAGCCGTTATCGTCGTTTATTTGAAACCCGCTCAAGACGGGATTCTGCTTGATATTCCATTTGATTCACGGCAGGGCGCGCCGATGATATTTTTTCTACAATGCCGCTAGGAGTCTTATGAATTTCAAAGCCGAGCTTAAGCAGGTCGATGATGAGTTAAAGATGATGCGGCTCAGCGTGGATCGTGCGCGTGACAGTATTTTCTGGCTCAGCCGAGAGGGGCTCATCCTCTATGTCAACGATGCGGCCTGCGCGGAACGCGGTTATTCCCGCGAGGAAATGCTTGGAATAAAGATTTACGACTTGGATCCCGATTACCAGCCAGGCGTATGGGGGCCACACTTCGAAGACCTCAAGCGGCGCGGCAACATCATCCTTGAGACACGGCACCGCACGAAGGATGGTCACTTGTATCCCATCGAAGTCAGTGCCAATTACGTCCATATCGGCGACCAGGAATTCAATTTCTGCTTCCTCCGCGACATCACCGAGCGCAAGAGAGCAGAGGAGGAGGCGCAGCGGAGTCAAAAGCGCCTGCGCGATCTCATCGATGGGCTTGGTCCTTCGATGTTCGTGGGATTGATGACGCTCCAGGGAATCGTGATCGAGTGCAACCGGCCCGCGCTGGCGGCGGCTGGTTTGAAACCGGAAGACGTCCTGGGCAAGCCCTTCGAAGAAACCTACTGGTGGGCCTATTCCCAAGAAGTCCAACAGCAGTTGCGTCAGGCCATCGCGCGGGCCGTGCGCGGGGAGTCCTCCCGCTACGACGTGCAGCTGCGCGCGGCAGAAAACCATCTCATCGACGTCGATTTCTCCCTGGAACCGTTGCGCGACGAGACCGGTGAAGTCGTATTCCTCGTCCCATCCGCGAACGTCATCACCGAGCGCAAACAGACGGAGAATGCCTTGCGAGCGAGCGAGGAGAAATTCCGGGGTCTGTTCGAGAGTTCCCGTGACGCCATCATGACCCTGGAGGCTCCTTCCTGGAGGTCCACCTCCGGAAACCCGGCCACCGTGAAGATGTTCAGGGCGAAGAACGAGGAGGAGTTTATTTCTCTGGGAGCGTGGGCACGGTCTCCCGAACGGCAGCCGGACGGGCGGGCGTCTGCCGAGCAAGCCAGGGAGATGATTGAGACGGCCCTACGTGAAGGCTCCCACTTCTTCGAGTGGACGCACCAGCGGATCGGCGGCGAGGATTTCCCCGCCAACGTGCTCCTGACCCGGATGGAGCAGGGGGGAAAGGTGATGCTCCAAGCCACCGTCCGCGACATCACCGAGAGCAAGGCTGCGCAACGCATGATCACGCGCCTCAACCGCGTATACGCCATGCTGAGCGGCATCAATTCGCTGATCGTGCGCGTGCGTGACCGCGACGAACTGTTCAGGGAGGCGTGCCGGATCGCCGTCGAGGCAGGCGGGTTCCGCATGGCCATGATAGCCACGGTGGATCGCAGCACGATGAAGATTGTCCCGGTCGCCTCGGCGGACAAGGATGAAGCGCTCCTGACCGACGTCAAACGCCTCTTGTCATCGAATGAGGATGCGCCAAACACCATGCTCGCGCAGGCGATCAGGGAGAAAAAAACCGTCGTGTCCAACGATACGCAAAGCGACCCCAGGGGTTTGATCGGCAATAAATACACCGAATCCGGAGTCCGCTCGATGGCAGTTTTCCCGCTGATTGTCTCGGATGAAGCGGTAGGCGTGCTTGCGCTGTACGCCAGCGAGATTGAATTCTTCCATGAAGAAGAGATGAAGCTGTTGACGGAACTGGCCGACAACGTGGCCTTTGGTATCGGCAACATCCGCTCGCGCCGGAAGCGCCTGCAAGCCGACGCCAAGGTCAGGGAGCAGTCATCGATTCTGGACAAGGCCCAGAATGCCATCGAGATTCGGGATTTGCAGCACAAGGTTCTCTACTGGAACCAGGGTGCTGAACGGCTGTACGGTTGGACTGCCGCCGAGGCAGTGGGCCGGTCCGTCCTCGGCCTGATGCGCGACCCGGCTGACTTTGCCCGGGCCATGGACCAGTTGCTGGCAGCCGGCGAATGGGTGGGCGAACTGCTGCAGGTGGACAAGGACGGTTCGCCGCTCGTCGCCGAAGGCCACTGGACGCTGGTGCATGACGATCAGGGTGCGCCTATCCATGTTCTGGCGATCAATATCGACATCCGGGAACGCAAGCAGGCCCAGGAAGAAATTTTGAGGCTCAACGCCAGCCTCGAAGAGCGCGTGCAGCAGCGCACCGAGCAACTGGAGTTTGCCAACAAGCAGATGGAGTCTTTTGCCTATTCAGTCTCACACGACTTGCGCAGCCCGCTGAACGCCATTGACGGATTCAGCAGTCTGCTTGAGCGCACAGTGGTCAAGATGGAGAGCGGGCCGCTGACCGAGCGCAGCGCGCACTACCTGGCCCGCATCCGCGCCGGGGTCTCGCAGATGGGTGAGCTGATCGAGGGCATGCTCTCGCTGGCGCAGGTCTCGCGCGCCAGCCTGCTCTGGGAGACGGTGGCTATCGGCGCCATCGCCGAGGCCTTGCTGAGCCGCTACCAGGAGCGCGAACCTGGCCGCGCAACGCAGCTACAGGTTGAGGCCGGTTTGCTCGCGCAGGGAGACCCGCGGCTGCTCAAGCAGGTGCTCGACAACTTGCTGGGCAACGCCTGGAAATTCAGCGCTGGTCAGGTCCGCACCGAGATTGCCGTGGGCCATGAAACCGGCAGTACTGGTGAAACGATCTATTTTGTGCGCGACAATGGTGCCGGCTTTGACATGGCCTATGCCGACAAGCTGTTCGGCACTTTCCAGCGTCTGCATACACAAGGTGAATTTGCCGGAACCGGCATCGGCCTGGCCACGGTTCGGCGCATTATTGAGCGCCATGGCGGCAGGATCTGGGGCGAGTCCGAGCCCGGGAGCGGCGCCACGTTTTACTTCACGCTGGGCACGGCGATGCTTTAATGATTTCAGTGGCGCGTGCAGTGACTCCACGCCCCCATTTTGGGGACACACGTAGCAGATCAAACAGAGCATTATGCCAATGAGCGCATCCGACGGGATGTAAAACAATCGGTCGTATTGTTGACACCCAAAAATCAGGCACACAACGCTGCCTTTTTTGGTTTTTTCATGTCAATCAACTGATTCACAAATCAAAGTTCAGCAAACGCTTGGGTTGGTAAGTTGGCTAATTGAACTGCCAGATACCGGGCATTCGTGATGGTCGGCTACCGCTGCAGACCCGACAACCAAATGTGTCAGCCTGCATCGACCGCTGAGTGCCCTTGACCTGCCATTCATTCCACCTTCGGCAAGACCACTGCATCAATTTCAATCACATCGTGCCTGCGGGCGTCGGCATCAACCACCCGATGCAAAAATCCGTAAGCCACACGCCACTGACCGCTGCCGCATTGCAATGAAACGGTCTTGTCGTTCAGCCGAATGACCCGTCCGGTTCGTTGCTGCTGATCACGGTCAACAAAACCCACCACCTCTCCGATGGCGATTTCATTGCGGCCTAAGCCTTGCTGCTTGTGTTCCCGAATCCTCGCATCCGAACCATCGAGGTTGATTGCCGCGTAAGAAATGATCCAACGCCTTGCATCTTCCAAATCTAGAACGACCGCGTGCTTGCGGCGCATTTCAAGGACCTTGCCTCGCTTTAATGCATTGGCCTGCGGGTCAAAATACGCGACGTCTTGGCCGACGTGTAACCTGGCCTGAACCGCCTGCAGCCACTTGGGCTCATCAAGCACCCTGTCAATGGCGGCTCGCATCCGGTAAAGCTCAAATGCTGACGCCTGATTCAGGCAATTGATAACTTCAGAAAAATTCATGATGGCTGCTCGATTTGATCGCTACCACTATACCGCCACATATCGCTGTCGTGATCTGATTTCCCGCCAGGCTTGACACCCATTGTGGTCACAACTGTGACGCGCATTTTTTTCTTGAGGTTCTGTTGCAATAAGCGTCAGCGACCATCCCGCCCATGCTTGATCTCCGTATGAGCTCGATCCCCTCAAGCCCTAGCCACCGGCATCTCATCCCAATGCGTGGTGTACCTCGGCGTGCGCCGTTCCTGCTTCATCGACCACGCCCTCAGCTCCCCATCAAGGCCTGTACTTGCCAAATGCAATGCAGCTCGCCCAAAGCGCTGATTGACATCGTCTATCGCAGTCATCAACAGCGTCCTGTCCCGGGCCACCCCCGTCGCATTCACGCACTGTTGCCCGGCACCATCCCCGGCAATACCCAATGCATCACCATCAGCGCCCCAGTCAAACTCCGTCTGGCGCACGTCTTGCGACTGCAAATCCACGAGCATGACCCCTGCTTTTGCGTACCGATACCCGAGCGACGGCTTGACCCAGAGCCATGCGAGAAATTCTGCTCATGGCGATAGTTTGGGGCAAAGGAGCGCGCTGGGTGCCGCGCGCCCGAAGACGAGCAATAAGTTGTTGGTCGGCATCTGACGCCGCTCCCTGAGTTGCAGACCCGCAAGTTCTGCTTGGTGTAGTACATCATCCAGCAAACGGATTCCCCAGTCAGCATTGCGCTTACGAAGGCTCTCATTGAAATCCAGATTCCCCGTGGAAGTGGGGACATCGAGCTCCAGATAAGGTCCATAAGTAATGAGTGAGCCCATTGGAGCCAGGTATCGTGATGCGCCCTGCATCAGGCCGGCACACGCCGACCATGGCGCGATGTGAAACATATTGGCGCAATAGATGAAATCAAACTTGCCGGTGAATTCATCCGCACCAGGGGGCCAACGAGGTGACAGCACATCAAGCACAAGCGGCGCTTGAACATTGGTAACGCCAGAACTCCTGCACCACTGCGCAATCGATTCGAACGCATCAGGCTGCGCGTCGCTGGGTTGCCAGTTCCACTCAGGAAGGCCTGCCGCAAAAAGTGCCACGTGCTGCCCGGTTCCGCTGGCAATTTCCAGCGCAAGGCCTTTTGGTGGGAGAACTTCCTGCAAGGCTTGCAAAATCGCAGGGCCATTGCGTTCAGCAGCCGGGCTGTGCTGGGCAAGGGATGGCGGGTGCTGGGATCTTGAAGCATGGTTCATGGATTAATTGTCGGTCAAACGGCATAACTGGCGTAGTCCTGAATCACACGAACTTAACCAGTTGGCGGGCGAGGCTGGACTGGATGCTGCTGCAACCAATACACCGAATTCCGGGTTCAATTACAAAAATCGGCGGTCGGTAAGGTCGCAATCTCACTTGGTGAGCTTGTCCTGTTCCATACTCCAGTCCTGAGCCTCCAACATTCCTGATGACAGAACTCAATTGACGGGAAAGTGTTCGTTCCCGTCATGGTTGTGAGATAAAAATAACCCGCTGCAAGAATGCGAATCGAATTTTGTAGCGCACGTTAAAGAGTTAGGCCGTCAATTTATATGAACACTACACCCCCAATCGTTTTACAGCCTGGCTTCATTGCTTTTCACAGCAATCGCTCAGAGAATCTGGCCGAAGTGGTGATCAGCTGGATTCGTCGTCACCCCTTGAACCCACTGGAAGAAGAAGTCATTCTGGTGCAAAGCAACGGCATGGCGGAGTGGGTCAAGATGGAGCTGGCCCGCATGGGCGGGGTCTGTGCGGCCACCCGCGTTGAGTTGCCCTCTCGTTTTCTGTGGCGCACCTACCGCCAGGTGCTGGGCCGTGATGCAGTCCCATCAGATTCCCCTTTAGACAAGGTGCCAATGATCTGGCGTCTGATGCAGTTGCTGCCAACCTTGATTTCTGAGCCCGACTTTGCGCCAGTGGCAGGTTTTCTTAAAACTGATGAGCCGGACCGAATGCTGCAACTGGCTTCCAAATTGGCTGACCTGTTTGACCAGTACCAAAACTACCGCGCCGACTGGCTCGACGCCTGGGCCCAGGGCCAAGACCATCTGCTACTGGCCAATGGCTCACAGTCTGAGTTGCCACCGGAGCAGCGCTGGCAGCCCCAGTTGTGGCGGGCAGTTCTCCAAACGCTGGACGAGCAACAGCAGCAGAGCATTCGGCCAAAATTGCATCAGCGTGTTTTGGCACGACTGGCCTCGGGCGAGCCCCTGGCTCATCAGGTCGCGCAACGGGTGATTGTGTTTGGCATGAGTCAAATACCCTGGACCACGTTACAGGCGCTGGCAGCGCTGGCGACCCACAGCCAGGTCATGCTGGCGATTCCCAACCCATGTCGCTTCTATTGGGGTGACATCATGGATGGCCGTGAGTTGCTGAGCTCACAGCGCCGCCGTCAGCCTTTTCGCAAAGGCATGGACCTCGCGGTCTTGCCTCTGGAAGACATGCATGCCCATGCCCATCCGCTGCTGGCAGCCTGGGGGCGCCAAGGCCGCGATTTCATCCGCCAACTTGACGTCTTTGACGATGCACAAGCTTGCATGCGGCAGTTCGACCTGGCCCGTGTTGATCTGTTCGATGAGACCGAAGAAAATGCACAGACCCCTTTGCTCAATCAGGTGCAAAACCGGATCCGCGACCTGACACCCTTGCAGGAACACAGCAAGGTCCCGCTTGCCGCGAGTGACCATTCCATCGTCTTTCACAGCGCGCACAGCAAGGTGCGCGAACTTGAAATCCTGCACGACCAGTTGCTGCATTTGCTGGCCAACCCACCCAAAAACGAGGCATTGAACCCCCGCGACGTGATTGTGATGGTGCCTGACATCGAACAGATGGCCCCGGCGATTCGGGCGGTATTTGGTCAATACAAACGCCAGGACGCCCGTTTCATCCCATTTGATATTGCCGACATGAGCGCCAAAACGAGCAGTCCGCTGATCGGCGCCATCGACTGGTTGCTGCGTTTGCCGCAGCAACGCTGTCGCATGAGCGAACTGGTGGACTTACTGGAAGTGAGCGCGGTGGCCGATCGATTCGGCATTGATCAGGAGTCCCTGCCTAAGCTCACCCGTTGGATGGTGGGCGCCGGGATTCGCTGGGGCCTCAACGAGGAGCACCGTTCTGACCTCGGTCTGCTGGCCTGCGGCGATCAAAACAGCGCCTGGTTTGGTTTGCGAAGAATGCTGCTGGGCTATGCCAGCGGCGCAGTGGGGGTTGCCGATCCCCTGACCGACGTTGACGACATCGAACCATACGCCGAGGTTGGAGGACTGGAGGCGGAACTGGCCGGGTCTCTGGCGCACCTGTTGCAGGCGTTGCTGAATTGGTGGATGGTGGCGAGCACGCCTGCCACCCCTGAAACCTGGGTTGAGCGGGGTCGGACCTTGCTGGCCGACATGGTCAAGTGCGAATCGGAGACGGATAAGCAGGCCCTGAGCGCACTCGAAGATGGCCTTTGCGCCTGGCAACTGGCTTGCGAAGAGGCCGGTTTTGGCGAAGAAGTACCGTTGATCGTGGCCCGCTCGGCCTGGTTGGAGGCGATGGAGACGCCCAAGCTGAACCAACGCTTCCAGGCCGGTGGCGTTACGTTTTGCACGCTGATGCCGATGCGTGCCATTCCGTTTGAGGTGGTTTGTCTGCTGGGTATGAACGACGGTGACTATCCCCGGCGCAGCATGCGCAGCGACTTTGATCTGATGGGTTTGCCGGGCACAAGTCGACCCGGTGACCGCTCGCGCCGCGACGATGACCGCCAACTGATGCTCGAAGCTCTGCTGTCTGCCAGGCGGGTGTTTTATGTGAGTTGGTGTGGTCACAGCGTGCGCGACAACAGCGAACAACCACCCTCGGTGCTGGTGTCGCAATTGCGGGATTACCTGGGCGCTGGCTGGGGCGAGGAAGTTGTTTCATCCCGGACCACACAACATCCCTTGCAACCTTTTAGTCGCCGCTATTTTGAAACAGGCAGCCCCTTGTTTACCTATGCCCGCGAGTGGCGCGCAGCGCATGAGGCGCAGGAGTTGGCGACCGCGGCTGAGGCCAGCGGTACAGCGGATGACGCGCAGCCTCATGGGGAACCGACTGCGATCAAGCCGTTGGCGAACTTCATCCCGGATCCCAACTTACCGGTGACCTTGACTCAACTGACCAACTTCCTGCGCAAGCCGGTGAAGGCGTTTTTCCGGCAACGTATGCTGGTGGCGTTCGACGAAGACCAGGAAGAAAATGCCGACGATGAGTGTTTTACGGTCGATGCCCTGGAGGAATACGGACTGATTCGGGATTTACTCGCCAGCGCAACCGCTGAAACCGACAATGCACAGAGCCCAGCCTGTGTGGCGCATTCCTTGACGCGGCTACGCAAAGCAGGTGAGTTGCCGCTCCAAGGTTTGGGGGACCTCAAACAGCAAGCGCTGGAAGAAGTCCTGACCACCATGCTGGGGGCCTGGCGTGCCCAGGAGGCCCGGTTTCCTGAAGCCGCAGAACGGCAGTCGGTTCGATTGCAAGAGGGGGAGGTGGTCCTGGAAGACTGGATCGACCACCTGCGCCGGGGGGAGGCCTTGTCTGACCCGGCACCAGGGGCTCCGATTGAAATGTCTACGGCCTGGCTGGAACTCGATCCCGGCAAGCTTCTTGAGAAATCGAAAAAACCGGTGGCCCGAGCGGACAAGCTGTTGGGCCCCTGGGTTCGCAGCCTGGCGATCGCGGCCAGCGGGGTGGCCGCTCAGGGCGTGCTGGTCGGGCGCGATGGTGTTATTGAAATCTCGCCCATGCCTCAGGACGAGGCCAAGAACATACTGAGCCTGCTGCTCACCCTGTGGCTTGACGGCATGAATTCGCCGCTGCCGTTGCCCCCCAAAACGGCGCTGGCCTGGCTGGCAGATAAAAATCCCACCTCTCAATATGAAGGCGGCTACATGCAACGAGGCGATGTGGAGGAGTCCTGCATGGCCCGGATGTTCCCGGACTATGAGGCGCTTACAGCTGACGGCAGCTTCGAGGTTCTGGCGCAGCAAGTTTATAAGCCCCTGTTGGAGTGGGCAACTCAGCATGTCACAGCCAGCTTTCACAGCACCGAGCAGACTGAAACCGAGAGTGCCGCATGAAGCCCAATAGTTCCTCCACAACTGCCAGCCAAGTCCTGCAGGCCGCGTCCTTTGATCTTTGGGGCAGTCGGCTCATTGAGGCCAGCGCGGGCACCGGTAAAACCTGGACCATCGCGGCCTTGTACTTGCGTCTGGTGCTCGGCCATGGTGGAGAACATGGTTTTGAGCGGCCCCTGCGCCCCTCGGAAATCCTGGTGATGACCTTCACCCGGGCTGCCACGCGTGAGTTGTCGGACCGTATTCGGGAGCGACTACTGAACGCCGCGCAATGTTTCCGGGGTGAACAACTGGTCGAGCCCGGTGATGAATTCCTGACTACCCTGATGCTGGGGTATGCACCGGGGCCGGAGCGCAACCGCGCCGCCTGGGCCTTGGCCATGGCCGCGGAAAGCATGGACGACGCCGCGGTGCATACGATCGATGCCTGGTGCCAGCGCATGCTCAAAGAGCATGCTTTTGACAGTGGCAGTCTCTTTGACGAAGAACTGGTGGCTGATGAAGAGGCCATGCGCCTCGAAGCCGCCCAGGACTATTGGCGGCAAGCGTGCTATCCCCTGGCGCCTGAGCCGCTGTCGCAAATACTGGACATTTGGGGGGGCGTGGACGCGCTGATCGCTGATATGCGTGACCTGATGAGTCAGGATATACCGGCTCAGGCGGGGCAGGGGACTCTGGCAGATGTTTTGACCCAGGCCACTGCGCAGCGTGCAGCCGCGCTTGGCCAACTCAAAGAAGGCTGGGCGGTGCGCGCCCAAACCATGCAGAATTGGCTGGACGGTCAAACCGCCACCAAGAACAGTGGCTGGGACGGTCGCAAACTCAGCTCCAAGAATTACAGCAACTGGCTGGGCATGCTCAAAGACTGGGCCAATGGGCAGCTTGAGGACGAAAAACCAGACCTGAAAACCGGTTGGGACCGTTTCACACCGGAGGGATTGATGGAGGCCCGCAAAGCGGATGCCCCTGCGATTGCACTGCCCCCTGAATTTGCCCAATTCGCCGTTTTTAAGGAAGAAATCGAAAAACTGCCCGAGATCAGCGTGGCAGTGCGACTGCACGCTGCGGCCAAGGTGGCGCAGCGACTGCTCCAGCTGAAACGCCAAACCAGCAGCTTCGGTTTCTCGGACATGCTGAACCGGCTCAACACTGCGTTGCGCGGCGAGAACGGCGCGCGCTTGCGTGAGCGCATTCTGGCGCAGTACCCGGTCATTCTGATTGACGAGTTTCAGGATACCTCACCGCTACAGTACCAAATCTTTGATCAGATCTATCAAACCCAGAGCAACGACAAACAAAGTGCGCTGCTGCTGATCGGCGACCCCAAGCAGTCCATTTATGGGTTTCGCGGTGCTGACATCTACAGCTACATGCAGGCACGCCGGGCCACGACGGGGCGGCACTACGTGCTGGAGACCAATTTCCGTTCCACAGAGTCCCTGGTCGGAGTGGTTAATCACTGCTTTGCCCATGCCGATGGTGCGCGCAGCGAAGGCGCCTTCATGTACCGCAAGGGCGAGGACAACCCGCTGCCCTTTGTCACCGTTAATGCCAACGGTCGCAAGGAGCACCTGGTCAGTTCACAGGGTCCGGTGCCTGCCATGACCCTGGTACACGATCTTGAGATCCACAATTCAGAAGGCATGCGCAAACTCTTTGCCGCGCGTTGCGCCGAGCAAATCGTCTCCTGGCTCAACGACCCACACGCCGGCTTTGCCGAACCAAGTGCAGCAGGTGAGCCAGGCAAAGCATTCAAGCCGCTGCGACCTGCCGATATCGCGGTCCTGGTGCGAACCGGCAAGGAAGCTGCGGCCGTACGGCGCGAACTTGCACGCCGGTCGGTGGCCTCGGTCTATCTGTCCGATAAAGACTCGGTGTTCGAAAGTGAGGAAGCCCAGGACCTGGTGCATTGGTTGCGGGCCGTGGCGACGCCGCAAGACGTTCGGCTGGTGCGGGCCGGCCTCGCCACCCGGACTGTCGGTTTGACCCTGGATGAGTTGGGTTGGCTGGCCAGCAACGACGAAGCCTTTGATGCGCGAGCTGAACAATTGCGCCAATTGCGCACGGTGTGGCAGATGCAAGGGGTATTGGCGATGCTGCGTCAGACCCTGCATCAACTTGGACTTGCGTCGCGCTGGCTCATCGCTTCCGATGGGGAGCGCAAACTGACCAATTTTCTGCATCTGGCGGAGTTGCTGCAAACAGCAAGCAGCACCCTCGACGGTGAGCAGGCACTGATTCGGTGGCTGCTCACCGAGATGAACGAGGGCGGTGCCCAGGGTGATGAGCAGGTGGTTCGACTCGAAAGCGATGCCGATCTGGTCAAAGTTATCACGATTCACAAGAGCAAGGGGCTTGAATACCCGCTGGTGTGCCTGCCTTACGCAGCCAGTTTCAGGGAGAAAGATCGTAAGTTCACCTCTTTCGTCAACCTGGCTGATGAAGAGGGCCACCGTGACCTGCGCTTGCAGTTCAGCAAGGATGAGTTGGCCTTGGCCGATCAGGACCGGCTCCGGGAAGACCTGCGGCTGCTGTATGTGGCGCTGACACGGGCCCGGCATGCCTTGTGGGTAGGCTTTGCTGCCGTTAAAACGGGCAACAGTTCGGTCTGCATTTCCCACAAAAGCGCCGCCGGCTATGTGCTCGGCGGCAAAGACCCCATTGACGCCGCCGGCTGGTTGGCACCACTGCAGCAGTTCGCGTCTGAGTGTCCTGATATTGTTTTGCAGGCGGCAGAGCTCAACACGCCCTGCACCACACTGACACGTTCCCTGGCTGACGTCGCTTTGCAGGACCGGCCCAATTACCAGGCCGACTTCGAGCGCAACTGGACGATTGGGAGCTTTTCTCGACTGGCCAGAGATCTGACGCCACTACTGGCGACCTCTGAGCTGTCACCACTGCAGTCGCCCAGACCGGCCGATGACGAACCCAGCCAGGCCGACAGTGCAGATGCGGTGTCAGCACTGCCGCTGGCGCCGATCCAAGGCAGCCCAGTGACATGGCACAAGTTTGCCCGTGGCACCGAAGCCGGCAACTTCCTGCACGATCAACTGGAATGGCTGGCGACCGAGGAGTTTGCGTTGGATGGGAACGAGCTGCTGGCCGCGCGGCTGCGACGTCGCTGTGAGCGCGCCGGGCGTGGCGCACATGCCGACGCGGTCGTGTCCTGGCTGACAGAGGTGGTGCAAACCATTCTGCCGGGGCCTGAGGCCGCACTCGCTGATCTGGTTAATGTTCTGCCTGAAATGGAGTTCTGGTTGCCGGCGCACCGAATGGAAGCAAAAGAGATCGACGCCCAGTGTCGCCAACACCTGTTGCCGGGGATTGAGCGTCCAGGGCTGGCCGAGCGGCAGTTACACGGCATGCTGATGGGTTTTGCCGATTTGGTGTTCGAGCACCAGGGAAAATTCTGGGTGCTGGACTACAAGTCCAATCATCTCGGGGATGATGATGCGGCTTATGACAGCGCCGCGCTGGCCCGCTCCATGGCCGAGCACCGCTACGACGTACAGGCTGCCATTTACATGCTGGC
This sequence comes from Polaromonas sp. UBA5171, assembly GCA_002413395.1. Classification (GTDB taxonomy): domain Bacteria; phylum Pseudomonadota; class Gammaproteobacteria; order Burkholderiales; family Burkholderiaceae_C; genus Polaromonas. Next base: position 12,529 of record DHWX01000113.1, read on the forward strand.
CTTGCACCGACTACTCAAACTGCGCCTTGGCAGTAGCTACAAGCCAGCGCAACATCTGGGTGGCGCGGTGTACCTGTTCCTGCGTGGTGTGAAGGGCCCGCAAAGCGGGGTCTGCCTCATTCCTTTCTGTGCCCCCTTGCTGGAGGCGCTCGACGCCATGCTGGTTGAGGAGGCATTTTTAGCATGAACACGTTGACTTCTTCCCAAGACCCGAGTGATGCAGCCATGACTGAATCAGCCCTGCAAGTCGCCTGCGAACCTACCCTTGCGACCGTCAACGACCCGCTGACCGTCCTGCACGGTTGGGCCGACAAGGGCTGGCTGCGTCGCCTGGACAGCGCTTTGGCGGCATTTATGCGTGAACTTGATCCCTCTGCAACGCCCGTTTTGTTGGTGAGCACGGCAGTATTGGCCCAGATGGAGGGGCGAGGGCACACCTGCCTGCCCCTGCGGCTGTTGGTCACGCAACCCGATGAGGTGCTGGCCTGGCCACAGACCGCTCAGGAAGACTTGAACGCCGTGTGGAAAACGTTGCCAGCCGGTTTGGCAGACTGGCTGGAGGCCTTGCGGGCCAGTCCTCTGGTTCGCTCGGTCACCCTGCAGCAGACTGGAGAGAACTTCAAGGACGAGTCTGATCGTGGCCAGCCGCTGGTGCTCAGTGGCACACCCACTGAGCCCTTGCTGTATCTGCGTCGCTACTGGTTGCATGAGCGCCAGGTTGCCTGCGAGGTCTTGCAACGCACTGCCGCGTGCCAACCTTTGGATGAAATGCGGGCACGCCAATGGCTCGATCACCTGTTCGATCCTGCTGACAGCACTTTGGTAAACGCCGCCGAGGTGGACTGGCAAAAGCTGGCTTGTGCGGTGGCCTTGCGCGCCAGCCTCACCGTGATCACCGGTGGCCCGGGCACTGGCAAGACCTACACTGCAGCGCGTCTGCTGGCTTTGCTGTTTGCCATGCATGGCGAACCACAGCGCCTTCGCGTGGCGCTGGCGGCACCAACCGGCAAGGCGGCGGCGCGGCTGCGTCAATCAATTGATGCTTCCTTGCAGGAATTGAGCAAGCGTCTGGGCGATGAACTCGATCTGGAAACGTTCACCAAGCGTATTGGTGCGGCCAGAACCCTGCACGCCTTGTTGGGCGCACGGCCTGACACCCGTCAATTTCGCTTCAATGCCAGCCACCTGCTGGATGTGGACATCCTGATCGTGGACGAGGCCTCCATGATTCATCTTGAAATGATGTCGGCCTTGCTGCAAGCCATGCCGCGCGGTGCCAAGCTGATTTTGTTGGGCGATAAAGACCAATTGGCCTCGGTGGAAGCCGGTGCCGTGTTGGGAGACCTTTGTCGCGATGCATTGAGTGGTCATTACGACTTGGAAACTGCACGCTATGCCCAAACCGTTGCGGGGCAAATCCTGCCGAAAGAGTTTCTGGCAACCGATTCTAAAACCACCCCCTTGGCTCAACAGACCGTGATGCTGCGTCAGAGTCGCCGCTTCGGTGGGCTCATCGGTCAACTGGCTTTGGCCGTCAATGGCGGGAACTGCGAACTGGCACAGACGCTGATCACCCGCGACACAACGGCCGTCTTGCAGGCAAGCTACCACCCGACAGTGGCTACGGTGTTGGATCTGGCAGTCCATGGCCGGCCTGGCGCCGCCGCCTGTTACGCCGATTACCTGCGTCTGATCAGTACGCGGCCTGCGCACGCCTTGATCAACGTAAGCAGTCATGAAACCTGGGTCAAAAGCGTCCTGGTGGCCTTTGATCGGTTTCGCATCCTGTGTGCCGTCCACGATGGGGATTGGGGTACCCGAAGTTTGAACCAGTCTGTCCAGAAAGCTTTGGCAGATGCGGGTCTTTTGAAACCCAGAGGCGAGTGGTTTGCCGGTCGACCCGTTATGGTCACACGTAACGACCCGGAACTGGGGGTCTTTAATGGGGATGTGGGCGTCGCGCTGCCGGGCACCGGAGGCTTCACTGCACTGCGCGTCTACTTGCTGGATGGCGACAGATTGCGCTCGGTCGGCGTGAGCCGCTTGGCCCATGTGGAGACTGCATTTGCCATGACCGTGCATAAGAGCCAGGGCTCTGAGTTCTTGCATACCGCTTTGGTCTTGCCTCAGGGTGGCGCCAAAGTATTAACCCGGGAGCTGGTTTACACCGGCATCACCCGCGCCCGGGAAAGTTTTACCTTGATCGAGGGACAAGACGGCTTGTTGACCCGAGCGATCGAGCGGCAATCCCAGCGCGCCAGTGGTTTGCGCCTGCAACTCGAAGGCTGAATGACCTCAGAGGGCTTGAGGCGGTTCTTCCTGGTAGAACGAAGGGGGCAGGATCGCTTGCTCCAGTATTTCCACGCTCCCGTGCTCCACGCCCTTCTCGCCAAAAAATTCTCTCCAGCCTTTCACGGCTTGCAACACGGTGGCAAGCTCATGTTTGGCGGCGTCCAAGGAGAGTCCGAAAATCTCACATCGCGACAGCAGGTTGTATTGCCTGGCTGCTCTACCAAAGGCGCCAACCGTGAGAGCCAAGTCCCGGCGTTCCTGCGGCCCCAGGGGACGGGGCCAATATCGTAGGGAGGCGACTCACAAGCTCGCCAGGTGAGCCTGGCGAAACAGAAAACCCATCCAATTTGCTGAGTTTCTGAACAGGCCCGAAGTAGCACGTCACGAGCCTCGCTGAGCTCAAACTTCTTATCTCGCGATGGATCGCTCACCGCCGGTTCTCCATCATCCCTGCCATGCCATTACCAAAAAAGGGAAAGCCATGACCCAGCCCACAATTCTGCTGCCCCCGCACAAGTCAACCATCTCCGCCCAAGGTGGCGCCCTGGAAGTCATGCTGCGTGGGGTGCGGGCACCTGACCAGCCCATTGAAATCTGCTGACGCCATCCGGCAGCCATCGCTAATATCGAAAGTGGCGGCTCAGCCAGCGAAACGGCATTTATTTCGACTGACGGTGCCAGTCTGGCTTTCATTCCCACAATCATGCCGCATGATCCCCACTCATAAGAGTCAGACAAAGCCTGGCAGTAGCCGTGCATTTCCAATGTGCGCATCCAATAAGAGGAGACATTTTGAAATTCATCCACACCGCCGACATCCACCTCGACAGCCCCTTATCGGGCCTCGCTGCCTACAAGGACGCCCCGGCCGATCTGCTGCGCACGGTCACACGCGATGCCTTCACAAAGTTGGTCGATGCAGCCATTGAGGAGGCCGTGGACTTCATGGTCATCTCGGGTGATTTGTACGACGGCACCTGGAAGGACTACAACACCGGGCATTTTTTCTGCCGCGAAATGGGCCGCCTCAACAAGGTCGGTATTCCGGTCTATCTGCTGTTTGGCAACCACGATGCCGATAGCGAGATGACCAAGAAGCTCATGCTGCCCGCCAACGTTCATCAGTTTGACTCGCGCAAGGCCAGAACCTTCCACATTGAAGCTTTGAGAGTTGCCCTGCATGGGCGCAGCTACAAAGAGGCGGCTACCGTGGAGAACCTGGCCAGCAGTTACCCGGCTGCAGTCGCTGGTTGGCTCAATATCGGTGTACTGCACACGGCATTGGAAGGCTATGCCGCCCACGCCAACTATGCGCCCTGTTCCGTAGCTGAACTCACGGCCAAGGGTTACGACTACTGGGCGCTGGGCCATGTTCACGAGCACGCCATCATCCAGAAGTCCCCTTGGGTGGTGTTTCCTGGCAATCTGCAGGGCCGCCACATTCGCGAAACCGGCGCACGCGGCGCGGTGCTGGTCACGGCGGATGAGTCCGGCATCCAGTCGGTGGAGCGCCTGTTGGTCGATTTGCTGCGCTGGCACGTTGTTGCTGTCGACGCCAGTGGTGCCAGCACGATGTCTGAGGTCGTCAGTCTGGTAGGCCAGGCATTCGAGCGACTGGTGGCTGAAACGCCTGACAAAATCTATTTGTCGGTGCGCGTCTGCATCAAGGGCAAAACCTCCGCGCATGGCGAGCTATTTGGCTCGGAGTCTCAACTGCGCGAAGAGATATTGGGCCAGGCGGCCGGGCAGGGCATTGACCGGCTATGGGTGGAAAAGGTTCGACTTGAAACCGAGCCCTTGACCGACATGAGCCAACTGGCACAGCGCTCGGACGCCATTGCCGATCTGCAACGCCTCCTGGCGGAGGCGCCTGCTGATGTGGATTTTCTGAAATCTCTGATGGATGACTTGCGCCCCATGGTCGACAAGGCACCCATGGAGTTGATCAAGTCGGTGCCGGAACTCGACGCCATACGCAGCGGCAACGTGGTGGACATCGTCAAATCCGTGACGCCCGGCCTGTTGGCTTACCTGTCAACCTCGAACTAAGGCCCTCATGCGCATTACACGACTTGACCTCCTGCGTTACGGTAAATTCACCGATACCAGCGTTGCTCTTCCCGGTGCAGCTCAGGACTTTCACCTGATTGTGGGACCCAACGAGGCCGGTAAATCCACGTTGCGCAGCGCGATACAAGACCTTTTGTTCGGCATTGAGACCCGCTCCCGCTACAACTTTCTCCATGTGTACAACGAGATGCGTCTGGGCGCCCTGATTGAGCATGGCGACAGCAGTCTCGATTTCATCCGTACCAAAGCCAGAACCAAAACGTTGCAAACGGTCGGCGGCACAGCGCTGGCCAGACAACGCGTTGACCCCCTACCTGGGTCAGATCGAGCGTACCTTCTTTGACCAAATGTTCGGCTTGAACCACGAGCGGCTGGTCAAAGGTGGGCAGGAGATATTGAGCGCCTCCAACGACGTCGGCCAAATCCTGTTTCAGGCGGCTTCCGGCATTGGCAGTCTGGGCACTATTCGCGACCAGTTGGAGCAAGAGGCCGATGGGCTGTGGGCACCGCGCAAGTCGGACAAACGTGCGTATTACATTGCCGCCAGTGAGCTGGAGCAAGCCGAGGCGGCACTCAAGCAAACCACCGTGCGCACCAAAGACTGGCAAGACGCCAACAGCGCCGTTGAAAGCATTACTGAAAAATTGAAGGCAGCGCAGAAGAGCTATGGCAAGCTGGACCAGGAGCGCGTTCAATTGGAACGGGTGCGCCGCATCGCGCCCATGCTGACCACACTGGGCATGATCGAGCGCCAATTGGCTGAGCTGGGCTCGGTCATCGTCCTGCCAGTCAACGCCGCAGAGCAGCTGGCTCATGCCGAGCATGAAGGTGCCATCGCCAACACGTCGTTCATCTTGTTTCTGGCTCAAACCACCGAGCTGACCGAGAAAATTGCAGCGCTCCAGCCCGATGCAACCATCTTGGCCCGCAGTGCAGATATTGAGGCCCTGTCTGCCACCCGCCAGCAATTGCGCAATTTCGAGACCGATATTGCCAAGCGCGAAGGTGAAATCCGGGTGCTGTGGCAAGACGTGCAGGAAGCTGCTCTTCAGTTGGGCTGGCCCGTTGAGACGGAAGAGGCGGTATGCAAACGCCTGCCCGGCAGCCTGGTGCGCTCCAATATGGACAGCCTGGTTCGCCGGCATGAAGCGCTTGCCCAAGCGCTGTCAGCGGCGCAAGACGCATTGCGCAAACGAGAAGAAGAAATCAAAACCATCGACGCCGAAATTACGTTGCTGCCTGATACCGACATCCCCGTCGCGCTGATCGACGCCCTGGCCTGTGCCCGGTCGCTCGGTGATGTCGCTGCGCAAGAGAAGCGGCTGGAGATCCAAATTGGGCGACTGCAGCGCGACCTGGAAGCGGCAGAGCTTGAATTGGGTAGCTGGAACTCGGGTTTGGACAGCTTGCGCAAGTTGCTGCCGCCGACACAGGATGAAACCAATACCCTGATCAAACTTAACGCCGACCTGGCGTTGACAGCCGCGACGACCCGCGAGCGCAGCGCCGAGACTCTGGCCGAAATTGAAGTCCTGCAGCTGGAGATTTCGCAATACAAAGCCGCCCACCAACCGGTCACGCTGGACGACGTAACCCAGGGACGCAGCCAGCGGGACGCCACCTGGCAGGCGATCAAGGTTGGCACGGTCACGCTCATGGATGCCGCCCCCGGCTATGAACAGGCCGTGGCCGAGGTGGATGGCCTGTCCGACAAACGCCATGACAAGGCACAAGAAGAAACCGAGCTGCAAGGCCGGCTTGACCGCCTGCAGCGCTTGCAACAGCAAAGGGCTGACCTGTCCACCCGCGAGCAGGCCAATGCACTGCAACTGGCCCAGTTTGACCAGACCTGGGATGAACGCGTCACCTCAGTGGGCCTGCCTGGTATGCCCTTGCTAAGGATGAATGAATGGCGCACTGCCCGCGAGCGAGTTCTGTCAGCCGCAGGGACCCTGGCGGAAGCACAGTCAGCGCAAAAGGACGCCGCGTTGACCGTTGCGGACACCAAAGCCGATCTGTTGCTGGCCATACAAGCCATCAAGCCTGACGCACAAAACCTGAAGCTTTCAGCCCTCATCCTGTTGGCCGATGAGTTGGTGACTGCCGCCACTCGCGCACAAGAACGGCGCAGCACCCTTGCCACCCAGAAGAGCCGTGCAGCAGTGGCCATGCCCGATTTGACCAACCGTGTGGCGCAAGCGCAGACTGCCTTGACGGCTTGGCAGGCCGATTTGGAAAAGAACCTGGCGCTGGCCCACTTGCCGCCCGATACCCATATCGGCACGGTTGCGGCCGCTTTGGCGCAATTCGAGCACATGCACCAGCAACTCCAAAAGATCAGGGAAACCCGCGGCACCCGCATCGACATGATGCGCCGCGACCTGGACAGCTTTGCCACCGTCGCCCAGGCGTTGGCAGCAAGCATTGCTCCGGACCTTGCGGCTGAGCCTGCGACCCACATTTCCTTGGGCCTTGACGAGCAACTCAAGCAGCATGCAGCTGCCGCGCAGGAACTTGGCCGCCTGAAGACAGAGTTGGACAAAGCCACCGCACAGGCCAACACCGCCAGCGCCAAAATCGCCGAGGCCAAAGCCAGCCTGGAACCATTGCTGCGTTTGTCTGGGACGACCAATAACGATGAATTGCGCGTGGCAGCCACCAATTCCGACCATCTGCGCAGCTTGACGAGCGAGATGGATCAGTCCGTCAAGCTCTTGCTGAGCGCGGGCGATGGACTGGACCGCGACGCACTGGCAACCGAATTCGCCGCCACCGATGTCAATGCAATTTCAAGCAGCCTGGACGACATCAAACGCCAGACCGACGAAGTGGTCGGCCAGCAAAACAAGCTGTCTGGTGAGTTGACTTCGGCCGAGGCGGTGCTGCAGAAGATTGCCGGGCACAGCGAGGCGGCCCGTGCGGAGTCACAGCGTCAAGAGGCTTTGGCCAAAATGGCAAACGCCCTGGAGCGCTATATCAAGGTCTTTACGGCCGCCAAACTATTGCGCTGGTCCATTGAGAAGTTTCGCGAAACCAAGCAGGGTCCCATGCTGGCCCGCGCCAGTGAGGTTTTTATGGGGTTGACGCAAGGCGGATTCAGCAAGCTGGTGGTCGATTACGAGAGCGAACCCCTGAAGCTCTCCGGGCAACGCGCTACCGGCGAAGTGGTGGAAATTGAAGGCATGAGCGAGGGCACCCGCGACCAGCTCTACCTAGCACTGCGCCTGGCTGCACTGGAGCTCCATCTTGAGCAGACGATGCCCCTGCCGTTCATTGCAGATGATTTGTTCATCAACTACGACGATGGCCGTGCCAGGGCTGGCCTGCAGGCGCTGGCCAAGTTGTCTGAATCAACGCAGGTCATTTTTTTGAGCCACCATGAGCATTTGGTGCCTGTGGCTCAGTCTGTCTTTGGCGAGAAGCTGAATGTGGTGAGGTTGAGCTGAATGGACCCGGGACCATCGCATAAGATGCAGAAAAGAATGGAGATGTGAGGCATGAGTGAAGTTGTCAGGCTGTATCGGTACAAAAGCTTGCTGAGCAGCCGCAGAGCCGTCTCAGCTGAAGACCTCATGGCTGCGCTGGAAGTCTCGCGCGCCACCCTGAAGCGCGACATCGCCAAGTTGCGCGACCAGCTGCATGTGCCCATTCAATTTGACCGCGATTTGGGTGGTTATCGGCGTTGTTGTCGA
>DHWX01000008.1 GCA_002413395.1 Polaromonas sp. UBA5171
TTAAGCCCGACAGGCTGCTAGAGATACTCTCTGAGGTGTCGTTGAATTTCTTATTGTTTATTTTGACTCGGAAAGGAGAAGGAGGTGCTCAAGCAGGCCAATCAGAATTCCCCTGATACAGTCATTATGGACGGAAGCAATGCGAGTACGCGCCTTCGCGACACGCTGGCAACGGGAACAACCGCTATCCTCCTGAGACGGACAGATTTCCTCTCCGAATCGCCCGAATGGAGGAAGTGATGATGGAGACCCGGCATGGCCTCTGCGGTAGCCCTGCTGCGCGACCGGCTTGAGTCTAGTATCTGTGAACTCATCTCCGGCGCACGCAGAAACGGCCCCGAGCGCGAGCGCCTCCCGAACACGCTCAATACGACCATCCCGGAGATACGCGGGGAGTCGCTTGTCCTTTTCCTTGACCGCAAAGGAATTGCTTTCTCTTCCGGCTCAGCGTGAAAATCGGGGAATCCGGAGCCTTCGCACGCATTGCTTGCAATGGGACTAACCCCAGCCGAGGCCCATTGCTCAGTGCGATTCTCGCTGGGGGCGTGGAACACGGAGGAAGAGATCAAATATGTGATCGAGGCATTCGCAAAGGTGCTGAGCGAGACCCACAGCACGGTGCGGTTTGTGCCGTGCAGGTAAGTAAACCGGGCATGGTTCAAAAGGTGCCTACATTGGTTTATCGGCAAGATACGAAAAACCTCAGGAGAAAATCCAAGTAAAACCCGACCCAGCCGTTAGTGGTCCCTAAAACGTTTCCCCCCGTCGGCGGCCAGGACGCCCGACGCCACCAATTGCTTGCGTTGTGGCGCGGCAATGGCCTGTTTGGCGCGGGGTGGTTACCCTGGCGCAGAGGACTGCCTGGTCGCCGCCTTGCGCTGGGGGCGCGGCCATGTAATTCAGTTGGTCGTTATCGAGTTTTAAGACGCTGACGACTGTTGGTGCCAACGCGGATTTGACTAAGGTGCAAATGATTGATTGACCAGGCACCATCGGCCTGCAGTCCACAATTTGCCTTAATTTTCTTGACTAAAAGGGTGGTCAATGATTTGTCGGCATCCTGGTAAAATCCGCGTCGGCAGTAACACCCAGAACCATTGCACGCTTGATAAATCCACCCAAAATCCGGCATAGCTTATGTTGATGCAACAGAACCGAATATATGAACCTCGATTCACCAACTAAGGAGTGCGACGCATGACCAAGCGAGTGATTGTCACGGGCGGAAGCGGGCTGGCCGGCAAATGGGTTGTCGAAGATCTGGTTCGGCATGGCTACGAGGTGCTCAACCTCGACCGTGTACCGATGGCCAAGGCCACTGCACGCACGCTGATTACGGATTTGACGGACGCGGGGCAAGTGTTCAACGCGCTGGCGTCGAGCACCACGGCAAATGCGTTCGATGACGACCTCGAAGCCAAGCCGATCGACGCCATCGTCCATTTCGCCGCCATTCCGCGCATTCTCCTCACAACTGACAACGAGGTTTTCCGCATCAACGTGATGGCGACTTACAACGTGCTGGATGCAGCATCGAAGCTCGGCATCAAGAAGGTGATCATCGCGTCTAGCGAAACCACCTACGGCGTGGTCTTCGCACATCGGCACCGCGATCCGGAATACTTTCCGCTCGACGAGCAATACCCCGTCGACCCGATGGACAGCTACGCGATGTCAAAGGTCATCAATGAGGTGACTGCGAAAGCGTTCCATGCGCGCACCGGGGCTGATATTTATTGCTTCCGTATCGGCAACGTCATCGATCCTGTCGACTACGAGAAATTTCCGGCGTACTTCAAGGATCCGGGGCTGCGCAAGCGCATTGCGTGGAGCTATATTGATGGGCGCGACCTGGCGGCCGCATGCCGGCTCGGCATCGAAAAGGACGGACTGGGCTGGGAAGTGATGAATGTGGCCGCCGACGACGTGTCATCCGACCTGCCCACCGCCGAACTGCTGCAGCGTTTCTACCCGAACGTGCCGCTCAAGAAACAGTTGGGCGAGTTCGAGACGCTGTTGAGCAATGAAAAGCTCAAGCGCCTGCTTGGCTGGCAACAGCGATACCGCTGGCGTGATCAGGTAAAAAAATAAGCAGTAGCGAAGGCGGCCTGAGGGCCACGAACCGCTTCAGTAGCAACGTTATTGCGCCATCGCTCAATGCGTCTCGTCTTTTTGGTGAGCGCGTTAATTCCCACTTTGCGGCGGTCGCCGCGCGCGAAGATTCGATCAGGCCAGCGCCCGCGCCAAATACAGTGCGGTGCGGCTGTCCGCAGCGCGCGCGACCTGATCGGGCGGAGCGCTGACCACAACACGGCCCCCTTCGTCGCCGGCGCCGGGGCCAATGTCGATCACCCAGTCGCTCGCGGCGACCACGCGCATGTCGTGTTCGACCACAATCACGGTATTTCCCGACTCGACCAATGCATCCAATTGCGCGATCAGTTTGTCGATGTCCGACGGATGCAGGCCCGTGGTCGGTTCATCGAGAATGTAGAGCGTGTCGCCGCGCTGCGGCCGCTGTAATTCAGTGGCCAGCTTGACGCGCTGCGCTTCGCCGCCGGACAATTCGGTTGCGGCCTGGCCGAGACGCAAATAACCCAGGCCCACCTCGCGCAAGACGGACAAAGGGCGCAACAGCGGCGCTTCGTCGGCAAAAAATTCCCATGCTGCGTCGACCGTCATCATCAGCACATCTGCGATATTCCTGTCACGGTACTGGATGGCGAGCGTGCCCTCGTTATAGCGCGCGCCGTGGCAAGCGGGGCAAGGCGCATACACGCTCGGCAAAAACAACAATTCGACCATCACCTGACCCTCGCCTGCGCAAGTGGCGCAGCGTCCTTTGGCAACGTTGAACGAAAACCGCCCGGCGTCGTAACGATGGCTGCGCGCGCCCTTGGTCGCGGCAAAGAGTTTGCGCACGTAATCGAACAAGCCGGTGTAGGTGGCCAGATTCGAGCGCGGCGTGCGCCCGATCGGCTTCTGGTCGACCCGCACCAGCCGCTTGATACCTTCCACGCCGCCCACGATATGACCGCGGGTCGCGATGACGGCGCGCTGTCCCAGCGCGTCGACTTCCTCTTCTTCAGGCGGTATCTCGTGTCCCAGATGCGCCGCGGTCAGGTCCACTAAAGCTTGGCTCACCAAGCTCGATTTTCCTGATCCGGATACACCGGTAACGCTGGTCAGCACGCCGAGTGGAAATGCGGTGTCAAGCTTGTGGAGATTATTGCGGGTCACGCCCGCCAGGCGCAGCCAGCCGCTAGGTACGCGCGGCGTGCGGCGTGCCGGGGCTGGCCCGGAAAACAGATAACGCCGGGTTTGCGACCGCTCAACGTCTGCCAGCCCCGCCGGCGGACCACTGTATAACACGAGTCCACCTTGGTCGCCCGCGGCGGGACCGACATCGACAATCCAGTCCGCGTGGCGGATGACGTCCAGGTCGTGTTCGACCACGAACAGCGAGTTGCCCGATGCCTTAAGCCGGGCCAGCGTCGTCAGTAGCGCCTCGGTGTCGGCCGGATGCAAACCGGCGGACGGCTCGTCGAGAACATACACTACGCCGAACAGGTTTGAGCGTACCTGGGTCGCTAGGCGCAGACGCTGTAATTCGCCGGGTGACAGCATAGGTGTGCTGCGTTCGAGTGCCAGATAGCCCAGCCCCAGATCCAGCAGAACGTCGAGCCGCTCGATCAGATCGACGGCGATGCGCTGCTTGACGATGGCTTTCTCGGGATGTTCGCGGCTTTGTTTGGCGTCCACCTTGGCCGTGCCGTCAGCGAAGGGCGCGAGGATAGCGCTTAGGCGATTGAGCGGCAGGCGCGATATGTCGGCGATATCGCAACCCGCAAATTTAACCGACAGCGCTTCGCGCCGCAGCCGTTTGCCTTTGCACAGGGGGCAGTCGGAGCTGACCATGTACTGCGCCACACGTTTTTTCATCAGCGGGCTTTGCGTCGTGGCGAAAGTCTGCAGCACATATTTTTTCGCGCCGGTGAAGGTGCCCTGATAACTTGGCATCATCTTGCGCTTGAGCGCTGCGCGCACTTCCGCGGCATCGAAGCCGGAATACACAGGGACCGTCGGCTGTTCGTCGGTGAACAGGATCCAGTCGCGGTCCTTCTTCGGCAGATCGCGCCATGGCGTATCGACGTCGTGCCCGAGTGTCATCAGAATTTCGCGCAAGTTCTGGCCGTGCCATGCGGTAGGCCAGGCGGCGACGGCACGTTCGCGGACCGTCAGCCTGTCGTCCGGGACCAATGAGCGTTCGGTCACGTCATACACCCGGCCCAGGCCATGGCATCCGGGGCAGGCGCCTTCCGGCGTATTGGGTGAAAACGACTCCGCGTATAACAGCGGCTGGCGTGCCGGATAGTCGCCAGCGCGCGAGTACAGCATGCGCAGCAGATTCGACAAGGGTCGTGACGCTGCCCACCGACGAGCGGGTGGTCGGCGAGCCACGCTGCTGCTGCAACGCCACCGCTGGCGGCAAGCCGTCGATTCGATCGACTTCCGGGACTGCCATCTGGTGAAACAGACGCCGCGCATACGGCGACACCGATTCCAGATAGCGCCGCTGCGCTTCCGCGTATAGCGTGCCGAACGCCAACGACGATTTGCCGGAGCCGGACACGCCGGTGAACACCACCAGCGCATCGCGTGGGATATCGACATCGACATTCTTGAGATTGTGTTCGCGCGCGCCGCGCACGCGGACGTAGCCGCTGCTCGCGAAGTTGAGGATTGGCTGTTTGGGACGTGACTTGGGCATGGGCAGTGGCAAACAGGTGCTTGCCGCAATGATTAAGTGCGCGAGTTCATTAGGAATCCTTTTAGATTGAAAACTCGTGGTGCGAATGAATTTTGGTCAACTACAA
>DHWX01000011.1 GCA_002413395.1 Polaromonas sp. UBA5171
GCCGGTTTACGCTCTGTCAACTGCCGGAAATAGGGTCAATGCAGATCACCGGCTCAGTCCGACACACAGGTCGGGCGTACAGTTCGAGCAGGGCGTACATGCGGCAACGGTACTCCTCAGTCAACGCCCCGATGCACCACATCACCCGGCGCCAGGGCTTGAGATCATTTTTTTGAGTATGCGCCGCACGGTTTCCCGGCTCACAGTGCCCATGCCTGGCTCTTGGCGAGCGGCGCATTCGAGCTCGACCATCGTCCAGCGTTGGCGCCCCTTCGGTGGAGTCGAACACGCCAAAGCCGTCACGCGCGCTTCGGCGTTGGTGTCGTACTGGCGGGGGCGTCCTGAGCGCTGCACATCGAACACCGCCACCTCCACGCCCCCTTGCAAATACGCGGCACGGGCGCGCCACACTGCCGTGCGACCCATGCCCAACACCGCGATGATCTGGGCTTCGGGGATGCCACGATCCAGGCATGACAGCATATGTGCACGATTGACCTCTCTCGCCTGATGCAACCCCTTGCTGCGAATCTCCTCGATAACCGAGCGATCCTCCTCGCTCAAGTTCAGTGGCGTCTGTCGCATGACAACTCCTGTGTATGCCGGTTGGCGATATACGGAGTGTAACAATGTTTCGTTACTTATGTGCAAATGTAGTAGCGTGTCTCTTGGGGCGCTGGCCGTGACATTGTTTGCCCTGGGTGAGGACGACAGGTTGCGGAATCTCGTCCAGTGTGATCGAAGGAGTGTTGCTGTCTGTTTGTGCCATGCTGCCTATTATTGCTGAAAGTGCATAGATGGTGTGCCAGTTTTCACCTTGACCGGCATGACATGGCGTTCATATCATCCACGCACATTGATCGACACGCGTCTGAAGTCGTATCAAAGCAGCGGCCGGATCTGGTTCCTGTCCTGATAATCTATAAGGAGACAATGAAAAATGATAGTTGGAAGAATAGGCAGCGCACTGACATCCATCAAAGATGCTGTTGCCACTGTTGAAGACGGCGATACCGTGTTTTTGGGCGGCTATTTTCATTACCGTCATCCCATGATGGCGGTGAGAGAGCTGATTCGACAGCGAAAAAAGAACCTTACGCTTATCGTCGGTTTGTCTGGAATCGGCGCCGATATTCTGATCGGCATGGGCTGCGTTAAGAAGGTCATATTCGGCTTCGTTAGCCTGGATATTCTTGGCATGGCGCCATCGTTCCGAAGAAAAATCGAGTCCGGCGAAGTCGAGCAATCCGACTATGGCGACTTAGCTTTGATCAGGTCGCTGGAGGCTGCCCAACGAAAGGTAAGCCATGTTCCGATCCGAGCCTGGATCGGCTCGGATATGACGGCGCATCATCCAGGCAAAGTGGTCGATTTCTTCGGCGAGAAGCTGTTCGCAGTTCCAGCCCTCCGGCCCGATGTTGCTATCGTTCACGCTCAATGGGCCGACACATCCGGAAATATGATTCTCGAAGGAGAGTCCTACGAGGCCTGTCGGCAAGATTCGTGTAAAAACCTGCCACATCGCCATTTCTCATGATTTTTGGCTTGGCAGCGTAGGTGCTTTGCAGTTGGTATGGTTCACGGTCCTGTCACTTTGGGCACCGTATGACATCCACCCCCCGCGCGCGTAATTTATCCAGAGCTACCTGATCCGATGACTCCGGGCGACTTGCAGCAACTCTTCAGCCCGAACTTTGATGAGAGAAAGTGGGCGCCAACCGTTGCGCGAACAGTCGAGTCACAGGTGGCATTGTTAGTGCAGCTGAAGATTTTTCAGACTATTGGGCGATTTCGACATGGCACCGATATCCCCCCGTCCATCATTGAACACGTGGCCCGTCGCATGGGGATGGAATCAGGATCGGAGCTGACTTTCCCTGACCGAACACTGTATCGACATCGCCCTGCGATTCTCAAACGCCTTAAAGTGGTTTCGTGGGGTCCCGAGGCCCGTGCCCTTGCACAAACAACCATGCGTAGGGCTGCCCAAGCTCGCACAGACCCGGTCGACATCATCAACGCGGCCATTGATGCGCTCATTCGGCATGGCTACGAATTGCCTGCTCTTGTTGCTTTACGTCGACTCGCCGGCACTGCCCACAGAAACGTCAATGCGACCCAATGGAGTGATGTTTGTGGCCATCTTGACGCTGCGCAACGGGCAGTGCTGCAAGCACTGTTGATCGTCAATCCGAAGACGCAGAAGTCACCATTCGCCAGACTATGCGCGAATCCAGGCAGGCCTACCCGGAAAAATCTCACTGCTCTGATTGATCGCTACCACTGGCTTGAAACGTTGCCCAACCCAACAACAGCATTGCAGGCGATCGCGGATTCAAAAATATCGCAATGGGCCAATGAGGCCAAGCGCCTCAGTGCGATTGAACTGCGGGAGTATGTCGCCCCACGGCGGCACACCTTGTTGATGGCTGTGATTTACGACGCGCGCGGCCAGGTGCTTGATGACTTGACGCAAATGTTGCTGAAGTTCTCCCGGAAAATCGAGTGGAAAAGTGAACAGCGTTTAACGGAGTGGTATCAAAAACGGCACCACAAAACGGACGCACTCATCCGTGCCCTTCGTGATTCGCTCAAAGTGCTTGGAATGGAAGCTGACCCAGTGCAAAAAGTGTCAGAGGTGGAGACGCTATTTTCGAGTCACGGGTCGCGAGGCCCTTGCGCAGGGCTGTGAGGAACACCTACGCCATGACCGGCAGAACTGGCGCCCCTTTGCGCGGGCCGTGTTTGTTCCGTTGCGCAGCGTACTACTGCGTTTGGTTGAGATGTTGCCTCTGCAGGGTGCACCGACAACCGAGGGACTACTGCGACTTGTCGGTCACTTTCAAGTCAATTATCGTCACAGTCTGACTTTGTAGCTGTCGACGATGTGGCTCCCAATACGTTGCCGCGCGAGTGGTATGCCCTCGTGCATGACCATGCCAATGACAAACAGTTGTTCAACCGACGCCAATTGGAGGTCGTTGCCATTCTTGAGCTGGCGGCGGCAATCAAGGCAGGTGAAGTTTTCGTGAGCGGCTCCTTGAGCTTTGATCGGTTCTGGGATCGTTTGCCGTCCGAAGCGGCTTCCCCGACTGCGATCGACGCATATGCCACTGCGCGCGGATGGGCCCATGGCGCCGACGGTTTGGTGCGTGCAGTGAAAACCGCCCTTGAACAGAAAGCCGGTTTTCTTGATAACGCAGTGGGCAGTGGCCAACAGGCGTACCTGCAACGGGGAAGGCACGGGCGGCCAGTCGTAACGCGGCTACGCGCAGTGGTCACGCCCGAATCTGCGATCGATCTTGAGAATCAGATGATGGCGCACATGCCCGAGCGTGCTGTGTTGGAGGCGATTTCCAACACAGAAAACTGGGCTCAGTGGGGCCGGCATTTTGGGCCCCCGTCCCGGCTTGGTCCCCAGATTAAAGACGCCAACCATCGCTACGTGCTGACCACCTTTGCCTACGGCTGCGGACTCGGCCCAACGGAAGCTGCGCGCCATCTCGGCGGAACTGTCTCGGCTGATCAACTGGCCTTTGCCGATCGTCGCCATGTCGACATTGCAGACTTACGGGCCGCCTCTGCTGACTTGATCAACCTGTATGCCAGATTTGAGTTGCCACAACAATGGGGGACGGGACAATCCGCAGCCGCCGACGGCACGCATTTCGAAACGTATGAAGACAACCTGCTTGCCGAGCATCACATTCGTTACGGCAAGACCGGTGGTATCGCTTACCGCCACGTTGCGGATAACTATATCGCGTTGTTCAGCCGCTTCATCGCCTGCGGAACCTACGAGGCGACCTATATTCTGGATGCGTTGCTTCAAAATCTTTCCGATGTACAGCCCAATCGAGTACATGCGGACACCCATGGTCAGTCAGCCGCCGTTTTCGGACTGGCGTACTTGTTGGGAATTGAGCTGATGCCGCGCATTCGACGTTGGCATACGTTGAATCTGTATCGGTCTGATAACGCCAACAGGTACTCAAGAATCAACTCGCTTTTCTCCGGTACGGTCAACTGGATGCTGATCCATGAGCACTATCCCCTATTCATGCAGCTTGCGCTGGCAATCCAGAGCGGCACGATCGCGCCCTCTGCGGTTTTGGCGAAGGTCAATAGCTACAGCACCAAAAATCGATTCGCTCTGGCTTTGAAAGAACTTGGTAACGCGGTGCGCACAACGTACTTGCTGGAATGGATCATGGACGAATCACTGCGTCGCACGGTCCATAAGGGGACGACCAAGATCGAGCGGCATCACAAATTCGCCAAGCACCTCGCCTTCGGCGCTGGTGGTCATCTCCGGTCAAATAACCCTGCTGATCAAGAAAAAGCCATCGTTTACAACGAACTTGTAGCCAATGCAGTGGCGCTGCAAAACGTGGTGGATCAGACGCAGGCCCTTCACACCCTGAAGTCCAAGGGCGTCAGCATCCGTCCCGCCGATTTGGCCTTTTTGAGCCCGTATGCCACCAGCAAACTCAAGCGATTCGGTGACTACCCAACCGACCTGAAACCCGAGGCGATGCCGACTTGTACGAACTTGCCGCAATAGCATTCGGTCGATGTGGCAGGTTTTTACACGAATCTTGCCGACAGGCCAATCACCGGAAGATGGTGATTGCGGATGGCGAACGGCTGTGGTCGGGTGGCCGCAATCTCGCTGCTGAATACTTTATCGGCGACCCGGCCTTGAAGAGGCGTTGTTGAATAAATCGGAAATTGGCCGCCACTCCTGCCAACTGGCATGATTCGGGTCGAGTCCACCTTCAAAAGCAGCAAGTGCCCTACAAACACAGCCAGAGCGGCAGCCACAAGTTCACCAAGCCAAAGTACAAGGTGACCAACTGGCCTGAGTACAACGACGCACTGCGTCGGCGCGGCGACTTTACAGTCTGGTTTACTGAGGGTGCGATCGCTGACTGGCACCCCGCCAAAACGGGAGCACGTGGGCGACCACAGGAATACTCGGACCATTCTATCGAGACAGCCATATTGATACGTCAAGTGTTTCATCTTGCGCTTCGGCAGACCGAGGGTTTTATGAACTCAGTTGCACGCGCGATGGGCTCAGACATTTGCATCCCCGACTTCAGCCGCATCTCCAGACGTAGCATCGAGCTGCCTCGCCACGTGCTGAGCAAAGCGATGCAACCCGGCGCGCTGGTCATCGTGGATTCGACTGGTCTGAAGGTCTACGGGAAAGACGAATGGCACCAAGAAAAGCATGCCGTCCCCGCTCGCAGAACATGGCGCAAGCTGCATCTGATGGTCGACGAAAACCACCAACTTCTGGCCTGTGAACTCACCACGCCGGAAGTCGGCGACTCCACTGCCGTTGCTGACTTGCTCGATCAGATTGACAGCCCGTTTGAGACCTTCATAGGTGATGGCGCTTACGATTCAGAGGCAGTTTCCAAAGCGGTAGTGACCAAGCAATGTGACGCCAAAATTGTGGTGCCACCGCACAAGACAGCAGTGTGGTCCAGTGACGGTGACACCATGCGTGATAGGCATATCCGAGAGATCAAAGCACACGGCAAAATAGCCTGGCAGAGGAAGAACGGTTATGGATTGCGCGCACACGCCGAGTTGGCAATACAGCGCTACAAGCGCATCATCGCCTCAGCGATGAAAGCGCGTAGACTGCCGCAACAAAAAACGGAAGCATGGATCAGTGCGTCTGCACTCAATACCATGACCAATCTTGGCATGCCGGTGTCGGTGAAAATCTGAAATGAAGTGGGAATTCGGGGTCGCCTCGACCACATCCCGATTTATGCAACAACGCCGTATACATGCCGCCATGAGGTCCGACTAACATTGGGGGCCGCGGCATCACGGCGATGAGAGTCAGCTCCGCTTGGCTCCATTGCGCAATTTCATGGCAGTCCAGTAACGCGCATTGTCCGGATACAGAGCCGTCATAAGCCAGCAATATTCGTTTGTACATGAGACACCCGTTCATGCCATTGCGCCGAAAACTATTCCTTTGCAGGTCCAGTAATCAGAGGAAGAAGGCATGTTGACAAATTTGATCATCCTGTCACTCCAAAGAGTCGATCAATTATCTCAACAACTGTGATCCTTCAAGTCACCACCTCTGTCAAGCGTCGTGCCTTGAAGGGCGCCAGATTTCTTCGCACGGGGAAGATTTTCAGACATCAAGGGATGTGAACGATCTGCCCCTGGTGCAGCTCCTGTGGAGCTTCTCCGTGGCAGAACATATACCCGGTTTGAAGGCCGCCGAACGTGGTGGTGTCACCGTTGACTTCCAACCAATCGCCTTCTGGCAAGCCGACAACCGTCGCTTGCGGGTTGGCCACAAGATACTCGTCAATTCTTTGGTTACGCGTTTCCCCCTCATGTCCTGCGGGTAACGCATTGGTGTAGTGCGGATTGATCTGAAAACCTACAAGTCCAAGTGCCTCAAACCCGTTCGGATCAACGATCGGCATGTCGTTGGTGGTGCAAATCGAGGGAGACGCCAAATTAGCGCCTGCGCTCCAGCCAACGTAAGGTGTCCCGGTCCTCACGCTTGCGCGGATAACCTCCAGGATGCCACGCCGGCGGCATTCTTTGAGCAGCTGGAAAGTATTGCCGCCGCCCACCACGATTAGTTCAGCCCGCCCGATTGCATCGCTGTCAGCGGTATGGGCGCCAAACAATTTCAGACCAGTTGGGTCCAATGCCGCCTGCACTTTCGCTGTGTACTCGTCCCAGCTGAAGGTGACACCGGCGAATGGCACGAACAGTGCCCGGGTACACCCCCCAGCAAGTGTTCGAATGAGGTCGAGCGCGTGGATCAGAAAACTTCCGTCGGGTGACCCGGAATTGCTGAGGAGAAGAAGTTTCATCTTGCCTTTTGTAGTCAATTTTTTGAAAAATTATGCCGGTGAGAGACACTATTCACTGAAAGCCTAACACTGGGTGCGGCTTGTAAAGCTCTTCAAGCCGCTCGACCTCCTCCGTGCTCAATTGGAGCGTCAGGCCCGCAATGGCATCATCCAGATGCTGCAACTTCGATGCACCGATGATGGGGGCGGTCACGCCCGACTTGGAGAGCACCCACGCCAGTGCCACTTGCATCACCGGCTTGCCGCGGGCTGCCGCTACTTCTGCCAGTCGTTCGGCGATGACGAAATCCTCGGGCTGGTAATACATGCCCTTGGCAAACTGGTCGCCCTTGGCGCGTTCGGTTTCGCCACCGTCCTTGTTGCGGTTGCCCGCCAGAAAGCCGCGTGCCAGCGGTGACCAGGGAATCACGCCGACGCCCATATCGCGGCACATGGGCAGCATTTCGCGCTCTTCCTCGCGGTTAACCAAGTTGTACTGGGGTTGCATGGACACAAACTCCGCCCAGCCCTTGCGTTGCGCCAGATGTTGCGCCTTGGAAAACTGCCATGCAAACATGGACGATGCGCCGATGTGGAGCGCCTTGCCCGCGCGCACCACGTCATTGAGTGCTTCCATGGTCTCTTCTATCGGGGTTTCGTAGTCCCAGCGGTGGAGCTGATAAAGGTCCACATAGTCCGTACCCAGTCGCTTGAGGCTGGCATCAATCGACGCCATGATGTGTTTGCGCGAAAGGCCGCGGCTGTTGGGGCCGTCGCCCATGGGCGAGAAGACCTTGGTGGCGAGTACCACTTCTTCACGGCGCGTGAAGTCGCGCACGGCCCGACCCAGGATTTCCTCACTGGCACCATAGGCATAGCCATCGGCCGTATCAAAGAAATTGATGCCAAGGTTCAAGGCCTTTTGAATAAAGGGGCGACTTTGCTCCTCGTTAAGTGTCCAGTCGGCATGGCGGTAACGGGTGGGATCGGCTTGGCCATAGGTCATGCAGCCCAAGCAGAGCCGCGAGACTTTGAGGCCAGAGCGGCCCAGGTTCACATATTCCATGGGAATTTCCTTGCGATTTTTGTGGAAGCTATGCAGTCCACATGGGCCGATCGATCAGAGGCATCATCCGCCAAAGCGCCTGGCGATGAACAACGAATCCGCATAGAGCCGACGCAATGCCTCGGTATATTCGGGCCACTTGGTGACTTCATAATTGGCCTTTGTGAACTTGTGACGACGGCTCTCGCTATGTTTGTAGGGCACGGGCTGCTTTTGAAAGTGGAATCGACCCATATCATGCGAGTTCGCCAGGATGAAGCTAAAAATTCGATTTATGCAACAGCGCCGAGTCTCGGGGCGAACCAGTTATTGCACTGAAAACGAGGGGACCCCGACAGTCACGATTGCATGAAGTTGTCGTTCCCCTCTAAGTACGGTTTGAGCCAACCTAATCCGGCGGACGTTCCACCCGCCTGCAGAGCCGCCTGGGGCCGGTACTCGCAACCCACCCAGCCTGTGTAGTCGAGTTCGTCCAGTACCGAAAACAGGTAGTGGTAGTTCAGCTCACCCATATCGGGCTCATGGCGCTGCGGCACGCCCGCAATCTGGATATGACCGACACGGCCGGTCGGCAGGTACTGACGGATCTTCATCGCGACGTCCCCCTCCATCACCTGGCAATGGTACAGGTCCATCTGCACCTTGAGGTTGGCTGCGCCCACATCGGCAAGCACTTTGTGGGCTTGGCCCTGGCGGTTCAGGTAGAAGCGCGGAATATCACGCGTGTTGATTGGTTCGACCAGGACATCGATGCCCTGCCTGGCAGCCTGTGCAGCAGCCCAACGCAGCTGATCGACATAGGTCGGGTAAAGCGCCTCGTGCGCCGAGCCAGCGGGCAGCAAACCAGCCATCACGTGGATGCGCGGGCATTCCAGGGCTGCCGCGTAATCAAGTGCTATGGCAATGCCGGCGTAGAATTCCGCTTCGCGTCCGGGCAGGCAGGCGAGACCGCGCTCGCCAGCATCCCAGTCACCCGGCGGCGCATTGAACAGTACCTGCTGCAATCCATTGGCCTTCAGGCGCGCGGCGATGTCGCGACTCGCGAAAGCATAGGGAAACAGATACTCGACCGCCTTGAAGCCGTCTTTGGCGGCGGCTTCAAAACGGTCCAAAAAATCAAGCTCGGAGTAGAGCATGGACAGGTTGGCAGCAAATTTAGGCATAAGGTTTACCAGCGGGCGCCGAAGGTTTGGCGCAGTTGTTCGATTTGGGGATCGGTTAGCGGCTCGGGCGCGTGGGCGCTCAGGCTCAGAAGTCGGGCGGTTTCTTTCAGTTCTTCCAGCGTCGCCATGGCAGCGGCGAGCGAGTCGTGCCAGACATTGGGGCCCAGTCGCTCCAGCATCACGGCACGGATCGGAGTGCCAGCCTGGCCATAGCGCGCAATGGTTTGCGCCACACTTTGAGCTGCCGCGGGGTCGCCGGGGCGGTGGTAGGCGATCACAGGCACATGACCGACCTTCATTACGAAGTAAGGTGTCAAAGCGGGCAACAGTTCGGACTGACCCTGAAGTGGCGCCTGTAATGTCAGCGCTACACAGTGCGTGCTGTGGGTGTGGATGACACATCGGGTTTGCGGATCGAACGGGCTTGTCGTCGCGTAGATGGCGGTGTGCAGCGCTATCGTCTTGCCGGCCCTGTCACCGCTGCGTTGCTGAATTTTGGCGTCCAGCCGGGCAAGCCGGACTGGCTCGAGGTATCCCAGGCAGGCATCAGTGGGCGTGATCAGGAAGCCGCCACCTTCCGAGTCATCCTATTTCCGGCAGTTG
>DHWX01000030.1 GCA_002413395.1 Polaromonas sp. UBA5171
TAGCCGTCGTCCGAGAAGCGCCTATTCCACATTTCTGCGGCACTTTGCATAAGAACCGTCGGATGTAGATGTGAACAAAACCGCATTAAAATGTCAATACAAAAAGCGTTGCAAACGTCATCATAAAGCGCTACATTAGTAACAACTCAAAAAAGAGAGGTTTTTCATGTCCTCACCTCGCCTCAGATTAGTTCGATTGGCTCCAGACCCACTCGGCCTTTACATTCGCGCTGGCCGAATCGATCAAAAAGATATCCAGACCTTTATCAGTTCAGGAGCGGCTTCGTTTACCGGAGTGGTCTTCGAGGCTAAACGGGTTGCACACCAAAAGGAGCTTTTATCGCTCGTACTTGAGCGCGGACTAGACGCGATTCTTGACCCGCAAACCCAAGCCATGGCAACCATTGGCGGCTATGCAAAGACGATGGACGACCTGCCATGGTCAGAAAAGCGTCCTCACACTTGCGTGGACTTCGCAACCGCATTTAAACAGCGACAGATTGTCGACAAAATCTCCCAGTTCGCAATCAAGCATGGGTTCACACAGGTCCTTGCGCCAACCCATTTGATCGCAGACCCCAATGATCCGTGGTTGGCTATCGACATTGAGCTGACCAACGCCTTGCGCACCGCTCTTGAAAGAAATGGTGGTGCTCATATTCAGGTGAACTATTCCCTTGCACTCGCGTATGAGTCGTTCCGGACAGGTCCCAAAAGGGAAGCAGTTTTGGACAAGATTCGCCATGCAAACGTAGACGCTATTTGGCTCAATATCGCTGGGTGTGGCTCAGATAGCTCTCCAACTGCCATTACCCGCTACGGTGATGCTGCTGTCGATTTTCATGACCTTGGCGTGCCAATTATTGCGGATCATGCTGGCGGACTCATGGGCTTGTCCTTACTAGCTTTTGGTGCCGTGGGTGGCCTTTGCCATGGAGTGACGCTGGGCGAGCGATTTAATACCAGTGGATGGCGCAAAAAACCAGAGGGCAGGGCGTTCAGTGCAAAAACACGCGTCTACATCCCTCAAATTGACCTGATGCTTGCCCGCGATGATGCTGAGAAATTCTTTGAAGTCGGTGGGGGAAGAGCGCGTTCGGCATTTGGTTGTCGCGATACAAACTGTTGCCATCGTGGAATTGAGGACATGCTACAGGCACCGGCACGCCATTTCCTGTATCAACGCACACAGCAGGTGGCTGGACTCGGTCAAATTCCGGAATCCTTGCGTCCATCGCAATTTTTGGAGGAACACCTGCGACCGGCCAGTGATGCTGCACTGGTGGCCACAAAACTCGCTTTACCGGAGGAACTCCAACAAAAAGCAACAAACCAGGCCAAACGTCTAAACGACATGCGCACCACACTTGGGCCGTATGCCAAGAAACGGCGTGACGTCTCGTTTGCCCGTCATCCCATGACGCGCGTTTCGAGAGCAGGAAGCCGGTGACGAGTTTCAAAATGTTTTCAACACTTACCCACGAAGGCCTGTCATGAGCATCAATGCGATTGCGCGCCGCCTAGACGCTATCCAAACCAAAGGCGCGATGCGCTCTGCCGACGTGGCCAACGTCCTGAGTGTTCGCCCGGAAACTGTTTCTAGATGGAACAAGGGGAAGGCGCTCCCCCACGCCAGCACCGAAAAGCAACTTCTCGAACTGGAATTCGTTATCGATAAGTTGGCAGATATTTATGAACCGCACGATGCTCGTTTGTGGCTGTTTTCTCGGCAACGTCTGCTAGCAGATCAAGTGCCAGCCGAGCTTATTCAACAGGGTCGCGTTGATGAAGTACTGAGCACTGTCAATCAACTGCTGGATGGTGTTCATTTGTGAGGATTGATTTCGGAGAATGATTCACGATCCTGACCTTCTAGACCGGCTTGACGCCCTTGAAAAAGCCGCTTTCGATGGGGAGGTTTTCAGGGCAACAAGACAGAATCTCGACCCATTGGCAAGTTCATACAGTGATGGGCGATGGATGCAACGAGACGGCTCGGCTGTGCTCTACACTAGCCTTGCGCGAGAAGGTTCACTGGCAGAAATTTCCTTTCACTGGGGACAACTCACCCCTCGACCGACAAAGCCGATAGTCCTGCATACATTACGCGTGATCGCCCATCGCACACTCAAGCTTGTTCGGGTTGATCTTATTGCGCTCGGAGTGCCAGAAAGCAGCTATAGCGGTATCAACATTCCTCGAACACAAGAAATCGGCGCTGCCGTGGAATTCCTCGGTTGTGATGGTTTAATTGCACCATGTGCCCGATGGGCTTGTGACAACCTTATCCTGTTTCGGGACAGGTTGGGCGTTGACGCAAAACTCGAAGTTGTGACCAGCGAAAACGTCAATTGGATTGAATGGGCGGGTACACACCGACTCGGCGTTGTCGAATAAGCCAAAAGGGTCAGGCCCCTTACGCTGAGATCTATGCGGCCACAGGCACACGTCCAGCGGCCGCCGGCGGCGACACTAGTAGACAGTCAACTTGATTTATTGACTACATCGGGATAGACCCAAGCCATTTTTGAGCGGGCCTTATTCAAGTTGAATTGCCACCGCACTGGTTTAGCCTGGGCATTCCTGTGCGCACAGATCGCATCAAGTTCGCGTTGCAGTTGCTCTTTATCGGCGATCCTCTTTTTAAAGACCGTACGACCCAAGACGGCGAACTCCAGTTCAGCAATGTTGAGCCATGATCCATGCTTGGGTGTGTGCCTGATCTCGATTTTCTTGGCCAGTCGGCGTGCCTCTTCCGGTGGAAATGCGGTGTAGAGCGCACCCTTTGTGTGGGTGTTCAAGTTATCGCAGACCAGCGTGATCTGTAAGCGTCCGGCCAAGTCATCTTGAGTAGAGGCTGATTTCCGGAGACAGTGTGCACGATGAAGATCATGCACACCATGGCGAGCGAAGCTCGCACCAAAGTCCCCAAGCGGCGGTTTTACAGTCCCGAGTTCAAACTCCAAGTTGTTGGGCAATGCGCTGAACCTGGCGCATCCATTGCCGCCGTCGCACTCAAACATGCCATCAACGCCAACATCGTTCACCGGTGGTTGCGCGAACACAGCCAAGGCGCACTCGTCATTCAGGCACATGCATTCGTGCCCGTCACCTTGAGCGCGGATCCAGATCCATCATCTCCATCGGCGGCGCCGCCTGACATCCGCATCGAAGTCCACCGGGCAAACACCACCATCGTCGTCAACTGGCCCTTGCAGGGTGGCGCCTCATGCGCACAGTGGTTGCGTGAGTGGTTGCAATGATTCGGGTTGATGCCGTGTGGCTCGCCACAGAACCCTTGGACATGCGCGCTGGCATTGACTCTGCCCTGGCACGCGTGGTCAAAGTCTTTGGCGCAGCCCATCCTCACACCGCTTACCTCTTTGCCAATCGTCGTGCCAACCGCATGAAAGTGCTGGTGCATGATGGCATCGGTTTCTGGTTGGCTGCCAGACGGCTGCATCTTGGCCACTTCGTCTGGCCAGCTCCAGATGCCAAAACACAGGTCAATTTGAGTCGTCCACAACTTGACGCGCTGGTTCTTGGCCTACCCTGGAGCCGCATTGGCGAGGGCGGAATTATCACTGTCGTGTGACGGTTTGATTCAGGTGTAATCGAATATAAATCAGTCGCAAAAGACCACTGCGAAATGTTGAGGCGCTATCTTTTTTGAGTCAATTGGGGCAAGCGCCAATAGCAAAAAATACCTCTCGCGGGCACACTACTATGCATGGTCGTAGCGCTTGAATCCCTCCCCAGTTTGAATGCAGAACAACTGCGCGAACTCATCCCAGAGTTGATTGCAAAGATCGCCCAGCAAAGCCAGATGATTGCCGCCAAAGACAGCGACATCCTGTACCGCCAAGCCAAGATCGACAAACTCACACACGAGCTGGCTACGCTCAAACGCTGGAAGTTCGGGCGCAGCAGCGAGCTACTCAATGCTGGCCAGGTCAGTCTGCTCGACGAAACGATTGACGCCGACATTGCTGCCATCGAACAAGAACTGCAGAATCTGGCACCGGCTACGAAGACCGAAACCCAACCCCGCCAGCAACCCAAACGTGCCGCCCTGCCTGCAGGACTGCCCCGTGTCGACATTCATCATGAACCCGACTCCACCACTTGCGGTTGTGGCTGCCAGTTAAAACGCATTGGCGAAGACGTTTCAGAGAAACTGGACTACACACCGGGCGTGTTCACGGTAGAGCAGCACATTCGTGGCAAGTGGACATGTGCCCAGTGCGAAACCCTTATCCAGGCACCGGTGCCGGCTCAAATCATTGACAAAGGCATCCCCACTTCGGGGTTGCTGGCCCAGGTGCTGGTGGCCAAATACAGCGATCATTTGCCGCTGTACCGTCAGGAACGCATTTTTGGACGTGCTGGCGTGCCGGCGTGGCGCTGCCGCGCTCCACCCTGGCCCAATGGGTGGGCCATTTGTGGCGTGCAATTGCATCCGCTGGTCGATGCCCTCAAGGGCGAAGTTCTCAGCCACGTGGTCTTGCATGCCGATGAGACGCCGGTGGAGATGCTCAAACCCGGCAACAAAAAAACACACCGGGCGTACCTTTGGGCGTATGCGCCAGGAGCGTTTGAGGATTTGAAAGCTGTGGTCTACGATTTCTGCGAGTCCCGAGCGGGACAACACGCCAGAACCTTCCTGGGTACATGGAAAGGTAGTCTGGTTTGTGACGACTACGCTGGTTACAAAGCGGGATTTGTCACTGGCATCACTGAGGCGGGATGCATGGCCCATTCGCGTCGCAAGTTCTTTGATCTGCATGTCAGCAGCAAGAGCCAGATTGCAGGGCAGGCGTGTGCGTACATCAGTCAACTCTATGACGTGGAGCGCGAGGTCAAGCATCTCAGCGCTGATGAGCGCCTGCAAATCCGTCAAGCCAGATCAAAACCGCTGGCTGATGCATTCAAAGAGTGGATGCTGCTGCAGCGCCAAAAAATTACAGACGGATCAGCCACTGCGAAGGCACTTGATTACAGTCTCAAGCGCTGGGGTGCGCTCACGCAGTTTCTGGATGACGGGCAATTACCAATCGATAACAACTGGATCGAGAACCAGATTCGACCGATTGCAATCGGTCGCAACAACTGGTTGTTCGCCGGCTCCCTGCGGGCGGGGCAGCGTGCGGCTGCGGTGATGAGCTTGATTCAGAGTGCCAAGCTCAACGGGCATGATCCGTATGCCTATCTGAAGGATGTGCTGGCTCGCCTGCCTACGCAAAAGAACAGCCAGATCGAAGAATTGTTGCCGCATCGCTGGCAGCCGACAAAACCTTAACGGCGACTTCGTGCCATCAAGGCTCCAGCCCCATCAATGTGTGTTGCCCACCCGCTTACCGTGATCTTCTTGGCTTTGGGGAACATTCTGTCAAGCTCCTTACACACGGCTGCAAAATCTGCTTTTTTGCGATGCGCCATCACGAGGCATTTGCGCAGGCCAGCCGCTGGCTGGCAGATCATCATCACCTCTGCCACGCCACAGCGCTCGTATTCACAATCCTCACGTCGGGGGCGCCCTGGTGCCCCTGGCATCGGTTCGCGCACTTCCCGCAGTAGCTGAAATGGGCTTTCATCGAAACACACCACCGGATTGCTCTCGTTGAGCGGACGTCCATAAATCTCTATGACATCCTCCATGCAGGCGACGAACTCTTCATCGACTTTTGCGATGCACCATTCCTGCTTTTGCCACGGCTTGAGTTCGCTTTTTTAAAAGCTGGCGCACGCCTTCATGGCTGTATGACTGGGCAAAGCCGAGTTCCACGATTTTCGAGCCCAGCAACCGCAAGGTCCAGTGATCGTGTCCGTCTGGGGCTGTGGAGCAGGCGATCGCCGTGATCATCGCTGCTTGCTTGGCGTCAAGCTTGGGTTTGGAGCCCGGGCGGGGCAGTTCGCCTAATGCGGCCTCCACGCCTCCCTCGGCAAAACGCCTTCGGGTTTTCAACACGGTGGGCAGTGTGACATCCAAGGCCAGGCAGATGTGTTGATTGGAGTGACCCTTGACGAGCTTGGTCAAAATCCGGGCGCGGGTGATCACGCGAGCGCTGTTGGCGCCTTTATGGATGAGGGCAAAGAGGTGCTCTTGCTCGTCATCGCTGAGCTCAACTCTGTTGGGTGATGTGATTTGAGGCAAAGCAGTTTCCAAATGGTTTTGGAGACTATCGCGCAAAAAAATGACAAAAGTAACTCTGCTGAATATTTTAATGGCGCTAAACGAATTAGATTGACTGTCTACTAGTACCACCCGTCTACAAAATCACCCGCGACGGCGCTTGCCACATCTGGACGCTCTAGCAGCCTGTCGGACTCT
>DHWX01000015.1 GCA_002413395.1 Polaromonas sp. UBA5171
CATCCTCACCCGAAAGCTCCAGGCACTCGACCACCGTTTCGAGCGGTATAACGTACGTCGACTGGCCCACGCCGACCAGGAAGCCGTTGATGATCGCCAGAGTGAGGGGAACACTGACCGTCACCTTGGTGCCGCGGCCTGGCCAGGAGAAAATATCCACGGTGCCACCTAGCGACAGGATATTGCGCCTGACTACATCCATGCCCACGCCCCGTCCAGACACGTGCGTCACAGCCTCGGCGGTCGTGAAACCAGCCTCGAAAACCAGTTGCCAGACTTCAGCATCAGGCGCGTCCTCAGCAATGGAAATACCGCGCGCGGCGGCTCTTGTGAGGATGCGGGCGCGATCAAGGCCGCGCCCGTCGTCGCTCACTTCGATCACGACCTTGCCGCCGCGCTGCGATGCCGTCAGGCTGACGTGGCCGATGGGCTGTTTGCTGGCCGCGATCCGCCCTTCGGGTGTCTCCAGCCCGTGATCGATCGCGTTGCGCACCAGGTGCATCAGCGGATCCGATATTTGTTCGATCAGTCCCCGGTCAAGTTCCGTGCTCTCGCCCGAAGTCAGCAACTCAACGCGTTTGCCCAAGCGTTCGGACAGTTCACGCGAAAAGCGCGGAAATCGGGCGAACGCATTCGAGATCGGCACCATGCGGATAGCGAGTACCGCCTCCTGCAGATTGCGGGTATGGCGTGCCAGATCGAGCAGACCCGTTTGACCGCTGTGCCGGGCATTCAACTCGCCCAGCGCGCCCTGCCTGGACAGCATCGATTCGGTAATGATCAGCTCGCCCACCAGATTCACCAGCAGATCGATCTTGTCCGTCGCCACGCGGATCGACGTGGCGTCGCTGTGGAGCCCGTTTGCCATCGCCTCCGTTGCACGCCAGCCGCGCGCGCCCCCTGCGGCCGAGGCCTTGGCATGAATGATGCTGGTTTTTTTGAGACTCGCCGGCGTGACAAACAACTCGACCGGGTCGGCCCTGGCCTCCGGTGCGCCGCCCGGAGGGCGTTGCGAAGCGGCGGCCTGAACCAATTCCCTTCGACGCCTGAATTCGGCCGGATCGACGAAAAATTCATCCACCTCCGCAGGTCTGGACGCCGCACCAGTCTTCGTGCCCGCCTCACGTGCGTTGATTGCGATTAGCTCGGGCGCCACGACCAGAGACAGAACACTGCGCAAATCGAACTCGGTTCCCTGCAGCGCCACGTCGAAACACACGAAGCCGCCGCACACATTGTCGAGCGACTGATTCTCGACCGCTCCCATCTCCGCGAGGCCGACCAGCATCATATCGAGCTCCTGCGCCTCAACCGGCGCCGCGAGCGGCCCGAGGCGCACGCTGAAGCCCCGAGTCGCCGACGTGGCCCGCCCGTCACCAGCTCCCTCTAGCCCCACGCGCGCGCGCAGCATGGCTTCGGCTTGTGAGCTGTCCGGCCGCACGCTCAGCAGGCCGCGATGGTGGGCCACCTGCGCCTGGATCGTATCTCCCGCCTCGAGCATTGCATCGACGTCCTCCTTGGCGAGCGCCCGCTCATCCCTGCGCAGCAGGTCGAGCAGGTTCTCCATGACATGTGTCAGCGCGGCGATTTCGTCGAACCCAAGCATGGCGGCACTGCCCTTGATTGAGTGCACTGCCCGGAAGATCGCGTTCATATCCGCGGGGGACGGCGCGTCCGTGTCCAGGCGCAACAACAGGGCCTCTGTACCCAAGAGATGCTCCTGCACTTCTTCGAAAAAAATCACGCGGAACGAGTCGCTGTTGCCGAATTCCGTCGAGTCTTGGATCATGGTCGCGCCTGATTTGTCTAGATGAAGGTCCGCACGATCTCGATCATGCGCTGCGGGTCGAACGGCTTCACCATCCACCCGGTGGCACCGGCGTTCCGCGCTTTCTGCTTCAACTCCGGACTCGCCTCGGTCGAGAGCACGAGCAGCGCCACCGGATCGTAATCCGGCAGACAGCGCAGTTCGCGGATCAGACTGACACCATCCATCCCAGGCATGTTCTGGTCGGTGACGACCAGGTCGAACACACGCGCCCTGGCCAGCTCCAGCGCCTCTACACCATCGCCGGCTTCCTCGACCTCGTAGCCAGCCGGTCGTAGCACGGCGGCGACCATCTTTCGCATGGATCGCGTGTCGTCCACCACCAGAATTGATTTTGTCATGTGTTACCTGTGCTTGGCACGGTTCGCGCGCTTGCGGGCGCTCGGAAGGAACTTGGCGATAACCTCGAGCAGTCGGTCTTCGTCGAGCGGCTTGGTCAGGTATTCATCGCAGCCAGCGAGGGAACCCCGTAGCTTGTCGAACGGTGAGCTGCGGCTTGTGAGCATGACCACAGCAGTCTTCTTGATTGCTTGCTTGTTGGACTTGATCAGCTTGCACACCTGGTAACCGTCGATGCCCGGCAGCACTACGTCCAGGAATATACAGGCGTATTCGCGGGCTCCGGTCAGCCCGATCGCCTGCTCGCCACTCTCGGCAAAGTCGACCTCGAATTTGAACGGTGCCAGCTTGGCCTGCATGAACATGCGCACCGTAGCGTTGTCATCGACCACCAGCACGGTATCGCCGAGAGCGCTCTTCATGGCCTGGGGATCGGGCACCGCACCCGGCGGAGGTGTCCTCACCGCCCTGCTGCTTGACATGGCATGCCGCGACGGTGCGTGCTCGGGCTCGTCGTCTGCGGCACGGCTTTCGAGCGGCGCGGGCAAGGTCTCCTCGCCTGCATCGAGGGCCTCTTCCATCGCCTGGATCAGCCGGGCCCACTGCATCGGACGCGGCATGACCACAAGACCGTCGGCCTGTTCGCACGAACCCACCAGCACGGCGGGCAATGACGCGTATCTGTTGAGGGCCCGGAACTCCCCGAAGGCGGCCGGATCATCCACGTCGACCAGATACAGGTGCGGAGGACTCGGCGAGACAGGGTCATATTGCACGAAGCCGGGATCGCGCCTGGCAGCCAGCGCAAAAATACTCGAAAGCATGGAACGCTCTGTCGCGTTGAACCCAATCACATCAACGAGGTAATGGTTGTTTTGTGGCACGGTGAAAGCTTCTTTCTTTCTTTAGAGGGTGGCGCACTCCACGCGCCGGATTTCATCGAGCAGCGCACTGCCGTCGGCGAGTCGACACTGCGCCTGCTTTTCCAGCATGCCATCGATGAGCGGCTGGTAATGCGCGAGCTTGGCCGGCAGACGCGGAATCGGCGCCATCAAGTGTTGCGATTGGACCTCCAGCAAGGTTTCCCCCTCGAAAGGACGATGATCGCACAGCATCTCGAAGAAGATGATGCCAAGACCGTATATATCCGCAGCCGCGTTCACTGCGCCGCCTTGCGCCTGTTCCGGAGACGCATAGCAGGGCGTGCCCACCACCGGCCCATGATACATGGGCCACACTGTGCCGGCCAACCCGGCGGCGAGGCCAAAATCGGCCAGTACCAGTGTGCCATCGGCGCGGAACAGAAAGTTCTCGGGCTTGACATCCCGATGCACGATGCCGCGCCGATGAAGCACGGCCAATGCGCTGGCGGCTTGGCGCAGCGCCGACATAGCCTGGTCGGGATGGAGGCCGGTGCGAATCGCACGCCGCAATGTCCCCCCCTCGATGTATTCCATGGCCAGATAGGCGACGGCACCGCCGACCTCATGGTCGAAAATACGGACCACATGGTGGTGCTCGATCGCGGACAGTACCGCGCATTCGCTGGAAAACAACCGCCAGACAACTTCGTTGTCTTCACGCGGGGCCTTGAGTACCTTGAGAGCGACGCGCCTGCCGTCCGTGCCATGCGCAAGATAGACATCGGCCATGCGACCTTCACCGATCTTGTGGCTGATCCGGTATCCATCAATGGCCGGTAGGCGCCATGACGCCAGACGTCGCCCTAGCGGCCGGACAGGTGTCGGTGCGAATACCACAATTCAAAGCCCGCGCTGTGCCAGGTCATCGAGCAGCATCTGGGCGGAGCGATAGCGCTGCTCGCGATCTTTGGCCATCAGGCGCTCAAGCACCGGCTGCAACACGATGTGCGAACGAGTCAGCCGCGGAACCGGTGCGTTGAGATGCAATTCGAGCAGCGCCCGCGTCGATGCTGCGCTGTACGGCTTGTTGCCTGTGAGCATTTCATAGGTGAGCACCCCCAGGCTGTACAGGTCGCAGCGTGCGTCCACCGCTTGGCCACACGACTGCTCGGGGCTAAGGTAGGAGGGGGTACCGATGATGTCGCCGTGCCCGGTGTCCATGATATGCATGAACACCTGCTTGGCCACACCGAAGTCGACCAGGGCGAGCGTGCCGTCTTGTCGCAGCATGATGTTGTCGGGCTTGAGATCGCGATGAACGATGCCAACCGCGTGAATCGCACCCAGGCCGGCAGCGATTTGCTTGAGGTAAGCGATCACGGTGAGCACATCGATGCCTGCCGCAATGCGAGCGCGCAAGTCGCCGCGCGGAAAGTATTCCATGGCAATGTAGGCATGACTAGCAGAAAAGTCCTGTCGGAAGATGCGCGCGACATTAGGGTGGTTCACCTGCGCCAGCAGGGCAAACTCCTGAATGAACCGCTGCAGGCCGTCCGCATCGATCATGCCGTCCAGGCGCATGACCTTCAATACCTGCGGCTCGCCGTCAGCACGCGTCTGCGCGAGAAAGATTGAGGCCATCCCCCCCTCGCCTATCTTGCGCAGTATGCGATAGCCTTCGATCAGAAAATACGAGAGTGATTGGCTCCCCGTCTGGTTGGCCCAAAGCGCCATATCCTGGGGCGCGCTGTAGGACTGCTGATTCAACGCGATAGCTTCGCGCAGCACCCCATACATCGCGGGCGATGTATGGGAACCCCGGCGCGGTACTAGGCCAGTGATCTCGACGATATCAATAAACGAATTGTCGGGCGGCCCCACTGACCCGATGCGGCCAGACTCGGCACGGCCCGCCGCGGCGAGCAGCGTGCGTCGCGAAGCCACCACGCTCCAACGCAGATCGGTCGCGGCCACTTCGAGCATGCGCGCGACTTCGACTGCCTCACCGACAGCATGCACCATCCCATTGCTGCGGCTGCCCTGCGGGCTGACCTCGCCCTCGCCCAAGTGGACGCCCACCGCCAGCGTCAACGTCGGCACTTCCTGCATGTGGGCGCGCGCCGCGATTCGTTTGGCCAGTTGTACCGCTTCGAAAACGGAAAGTATGGCTGCGTGCAGTCCACGCTGTGCGTGATCGGGCATTTTTCGGGTGGCATCATTAGAAAAAATGGCCAGGATCGAGTCCGGGCGGCGCTGCGCGATCTCACCTCCGAGCTTGAGGACTGAGTTGGAGAGAATGCTCCGCGCCTCGTTGATGAACGTAGTCAGCTCTTCACCTGACAGGGATTGGCAGACGGCAGCGAAATTGTGCAGGCGCGCATAGAAAAAGGTGGCGACTGCCACCGCAGTGCGTTGCCTGCGGACCTCACACGGTGGACTTTGCGAAGCTAACACCGACCCTTGCGACATGCGCTCAATTGTGCTGTCTAGCATCGCGGTTCTAGGTTCCACACACGAAACTATTTGTTTCCATTAAAACGCTTAGACATACTTTGGCAATTATCTTTAATGAGAAAAATAACCCAATAACTACAGAAACTGACAATGATTTAGCATATTCCTTGATAAAGTCCTTGACAAAGGCCAATCGATCAGATCAATAGTATAATACTTAATGCGGAACGCAACGAACAACATTTACTTACAGTAACTTTATGTATCGTATCGTAATAAATTCAGCGCGTGCGCAGCAACGCACCGTCCGGCGGAGTTCATGGCCACGCATTTTCCGGGTTTCAGGCACCAGGCAAGGAGGGCAGAAAAATGACACAAAAACTCATCATGGTCATCGACGATTCTGCCTCGTTGCGGGAAGTGGTGAGCGTTGCCTTGAAAACGGCCGGCTATGAAGTCATCGAAGCGGCTGATGGACAGGAGGCGTTGTCCAAACTGGATGGCCGCCGGGTCCATCTGATGGTCTGCGACGTCCATATGCCGGTGATGGACGGCATTACCTTCGTCAACCAAGTCAAACAACTCCCCGAGTACCGCTTCGTACCAATCATCATGCTAACCACCGAATCGCGCGAAAGCCGGAAGATCAAAGGACAGATTGCCGGCGCCAAGGCATGGGTGGTCAAGCCATTTCGGCCCGAGCAAATGCTGCAAGCCGTAGCCAAGCTGATCCTGCCATGACCACCTCTACGGACCAAGAACAAAACATGGCCATCAGCCCACAGAGAACAACGAGAGAGCTTCGCAGGATCGCCATCGATGGGCCGATGACCATCTACGAGGCGGTCGAACACAAGCGCGAGCTGCTCGCGGCACTGGCTGACGCAGACGGACTGGAAATCGACCTGTCCAATGTCGACGAGATGGATACCGCCGGCCTGCAGCTGCTCTTGCTGGCCAGGCGCGAGGCGCTAAAGGCGGGTAAGCCTGCGAGGCTGGTGGCGCGCAGCGCGGCATCGCAGGAAGTGCTGGACCGATACCAGCTCGCCTCGTATTTCGACGACTCCACGACATCACTGAGCTGAATGTGAAACGCCAGCGCAGAGCCTCCGACACATCCAAAGGGGCCGGTAGACGGACATGAGCCAGGAAACAGCATCACCCCTCTTCATGGCGGAAAGTCGGGAGCTCTTGCGCGATATGGAGAGTGCTTTGCTAACGCTGGAGCAGTCACCGCGTGACGCCGAGGCGATCAACGCGGTGTTTCGCGCCATGCACACCATCAAGGGCTCTTCGGGAACATTCGGGTTCGACGTGATCGTCGAGTTTACCCACGCACTGGAAGACCTGATCGAGGAGATACGGTCAGGTCGGACCAGCGTGAACGAGGACCTGATCGCCCTGCTGCTTGACTGCGGCGACCACGTATCGTCCCTGATCGATTGCCTGGAGGGGGAAGACCGCATCGCACGGCTCGAAGCCACACGGCCAGCCGGCGCGCAGTTGCTCGCGCAGCTGAGCTGCTTCGATCCGGGCAGCGGCGGCGCCATGTCCGGCAGGGTGGCCAGTCTTGCATGGCATGTCTCGGTGCGCTTCGGGCACGAGGTGCTGCACCACGGCATGGACCCGCTCTCGTTCATCCGCTATCTATCGACCCTGGGCGAGGTCGTGTCCGTGACCGCGCTCTTCGACACCATGCCCGAGGCCGAGGCGATGGATCCACAGTCGTGTTACATGGGCGTCGAAATCCAGTTCAGCGGAGCGGCCGACCGGCAGGCGATCGAGGGAGCGTTCGAATACGTACGCGACGACAGTGCGATCCGGATCCTGCCACCGCATGCGCCGATTTCGGATTACATGCGCCTGATCGAAGAGTTGCCCGAAGACACGGCACGACTGGGGGAACTGTTCGTGAACAGCGGTGCGCTGACACGCGACGAACTGGAGCAAGGCAAGAGCAAGAGTAGCCCAGACCGGTCCGATCACGATGCACCCACCGACAAGGTCCTCACTGACAGCGCCCTGGTCACGGCGCATGTGCCGGACAATCAGAGCCCGGCGTTTGATACCCGGTCCATCCGCGTGCGCGCCGCCAAGCTCGATGAGCTGATCAACCTGTTGGGTGAGTTGGTCATTGCCAACGCCGGGGTCAGCCTGGGCGCGCAACGCGCGGGCAGCAGCGAACTGCTGGAAGCCGCTGCCAACATGAGCCGGCTGGTCGAGGAAGTACGCGATGGCGCCTTGACACTGCGCATGGTGCCCATCGGCGAGACTTTCAATCGCTTCAACCGCGTGGTCCACGACCTCGGGCGTGAGCTTGGTAAAGAAGTGGAGTTGGTGATCAACGGCGCTGACACCGAGCTCGACAAGTCGATGGTGGAAAAGCTCAACGATCCGCTCGTGCACCTGGTGCGCAATGCACTGGACCACGGTATCGAGCCCGCTGAACGTCGGCTGATGAGTGGCAAGCCTTCACGGGGCAAAATCACGCTTAATGCCTACCATGAAACCGGGAACATCGTCATCGAGGTCGCGGATGACGGCGCCGGTCTGGATCGGGACAAGATTCTTGCGCGCGCGCTGGAAATGGGCTTGGTGCAACAGGACCAGGCCTTGTCCGAGCATGAGATTTCCCGGCTCGTCATGGAGCCTGGCTTCTCCACCGCCGCCGCGCTGACCAGCGTGTCGGGCCGCGGCATCGGCATGGACGTAGTCCGGCGCAACGTCGAGGCGCTGCGCGGCTCGGTCGCCATCGACAGCGTCGCACAGCAGGGCACAATCATGGCGCTTCGGGTGCCGCTGACACTGGCCATCATTGACGGCTTCCTGGTCGGCGTGGGCCAGTCGACGTACGTTATACCGCTCGAAACGGTGGTCGAGTGCTTGGAGCTTTCGGGTGAGGATG
>DHWX01000002.1 GCA_002413395.1 Polaromonas sp. UBA5171
TGACGTTGGCGCGCGCCTGACGGCCGGCCTGCGCGCCATTGCCACGCGCCACGCCTGCATCGGCGACGTACGCGGCCTGGGCGCCATAGTGGCGATTGAACTGTTCAAAAACGGCGACATCAAGCAGTCCGATGCCGATCTGGCCAAGCGCATTGCGGCGGAAGCAGCGTCGCGCGGCCTGATATTGCTGACCTGCGGTACTCATGGCAACGTGATCCGCATCCTGGTGCCGCTGACTGCCAGCGACGCCCTGCTCGATGAAGGTCTGGCCATCCTGGCCGCCAGTTTTGACGCCGTGGCCTGATCGTTCGAGAATAGCGCACGCTACGCCCTTCAACTTGCAAAAAAACAGGCCGAGACACGATGACCCAACCCCCTGCCCTGGTGAGCTTTACCGGCGTGCAAAAAACCTACGATGGCATCAACCTGGTGGTGCGCGACCTGAACCTGGATATCCGGCAGGGTGAATTTTTATCCCTGCTCGACCCTTCCGGCTCGGACAAGACCACCACGCTGATGATGCTGGCGGGGTTTGAGTCCCCGACCGCCGGTGAGATCAGCCTGGGCGGCGTACCCATCACCCGCACCCCGCCGCACAAGCGCAACTTCGGCATGGTGTTCCAGAACNNAACTACGCCCTGTTCCCCCACATGACCGTGGCTGGCAACATCGCCTACCCGCTGAAAGTGCGCAAGGTGCCTGCGGCCGAGCGCGAGGCCAAAGTGGCGCGCGCGCTTGACATGGTGCAGCTCCATCAAATGGGCATGCGCTACCCAACCCAGCTCTCGGGCGGCCAGCAGCAGCGTGTGGCATTGGCCCGCGCGCTGGTGTTTGACCCGCAACTGGTGCCGATGGACGAACCCCTGGGGGCCCTGGACAAGCAGTTGCGCGAGCACATGCAGATCGAACTCAAGGCGCTGCACCGCCGCCTGGGGGTGATCGAGAGACCCGAATTCCCATTACGACTGATCCTGTCAACTGTGCAAGCCCTAAGCAGCGCCAAGGCCAATCAAAATTGCGGATTGCGCCCAAAGACAGCGGCGCCGGCAAAATGGGCGCTTGCGTCCAGCCGCTCTTCGATGCGCAGGGCTTCGTTCCACTTGGCCATGCGCTCACTGCGCGCAAACGATCCCACC
Organism: Polaromonas sp. UBA5171; assembly: GCA_002413395.1. GTDB lineage: Bacteria > Pseudomonadota > Gammaproteobacteria > Burkholderiales > Burkholderiaceae_C > Polaromonas. The sequence goes on from DHWX01000002.1 coordinate 1,137, forward strand.
TTCAACTGCCCCACGTTCCAGCCGATGGCCAGATCGACGATGGTGGTGTCTTCGGTTTCACCCGAGCGGGCTGACACGATGCCGGCGTAGCCTAGCGTGCGAGCTGTTTGCCATGCTTGCAGCGTTTCAGTCAACGTGCCGCGCTGGTTGGGCTTGAGCAGCACCGTGTTGGCGGCGCCGAGTGCGGCGGCTTCGCGCACCAGCTTCGCATGCGACACCAAAAAGTCATCGCCCACAATTTGCAACTGGTGACCGATAGCTTGGGTGAAGCGGCTGAAACCAGCCGGGTCGTCCTCGGCCAGTGGGTCCTCGATCGACACGATGGGGTATTTTTGGATCCAGCCTAACAACAGCTCGATCAAGCCGTCGGAGTCGAGTTCGCGCGATTCCAGTCCCAGCCGGTAGCGGCCGTTGCGGCCAAATTCGGAAGCGGCCACATCCAGGGCGATCGCCACCTGTTCGCCAGGGATGAAGCCGGCGCGCTCAATCGCTGATACCAGCGTCTCCAGCGCCTGCTCATTGGTCGCGAAATCGGGCCACCAGCCGCCTTCGTCAGCCACGCCGGACAAAGCACCGCGTTGCGCCATGATCAAACCGGCGCTGCGATAGACCTCGGCTGTCCACTCCAGGGCCTGAGCGAAGCTACAGGCTCCTGGGCAAACAACCATGAAGTCCTGGATGTCCACCCGTCGACCGGCGTGCGCACCGCCGCCGAAAATCTGGATCTGTGGCATCGGCAGCAGCGTCGCATCCGGTCCGCCCAAGTAGCGGTACAGGGGCATACCGGAGGCCGTAGCCATGGCATGGGCAGCGGCCATCGAGACAGCCAAGGTGGCGTTGGCGCCGAGCCGGGTCTTGTCAGCGGTGGCGTCGAGTTCAATCAATCTTTGGTCGAGCTCAGCTTGCTTGTCGGCCGGTGTTCCCAGCAGCGCCTGCGCGATCTCACCGTTGACGTGGCCGACTGCACGCTGCACGTCGAGCCCACCGAAGCGCTCACCACCATCACGCAGTTCCAGCGCCTCGCGCTGACCTTTGGACGCGCCAGCCGGGGCGATGGCGCGACCGACCGAGCCGTCGTGCAATGTAACTTCGGCCTCGACGGTCGGGCGACCTCGGCTGTCCCAGACCCGACGGCCATGGATGGAACGGATATCGAAAGACTTCAAGATCTCAACTCCTTAACTCTAGTCGCCACGCCTGGGCAACCTGGTTTAAACGTGCAACGGGTTGGGTCAACAATGAGCGCGCCACCCGCCGGACCAGCTTGCGCTGTTCGTCGCTTTGGATGTACTCAACCGGCGATTTTCCATCGACGCGGGCCAGCAACAAGCCCGGCAGCAGTTGCGCCGCACGGCGCTCCAGGTCGCCCCGGGGTTCCCAGTCGACGGCCTGCAAATAGCTCGACGCCAAGCGTTCGAAACAGGCCAGAAATTCCTTGGTCGTGGGCGGGTTCCACAAACACTTCAGCAGCAAGTGATTCAGGCAAAACGCGAGGTCAAAGGCCGGGTCGCCCCACCAAGCACATTCAGCGTCCAGCAGCACCGGTCCTTGGGGGCCGAGCAGAATGTTCTTGGGGCTGACGTCGCCGTGCACCAGGGCCTTGGCATGGCGCTGGGTTTGTGCCACCAGCGCTTGCAGTGCCGGCGCCAGGTCGGGGTGTCGCAGCGCGGTGGCCAGCAGGTAGGGCTCGAGCCGGATATCAAAAAAAATCGCATCGGTCGCGAACTGTGCTGCGAGTTCGGGCCGGGCCGCGGTATGGCTGTGAACCCGCGAGAGCAAATGCGCCACGCCCTGGGCCGTGGCCAGATCGGCCTGACCGTCACGCAGGACCTGCTTCCACAAGCGGTAGTCTGAGGGCGGTAAATAGCGCATCACCAGCACTCCCAGCGCCGGATGCTGGCCCAGCACCTCAGGCGCGCAAGCTGGCAGCGCTTGGTTGGCCAGTTGCAGCCAGCGCGCTTCGAAGTCGTTGCGCTCTATCGGGGCGAACCAGGGAGCTGCCACGCGCAAGCGGGGCAAGGCCCGCTTGGCGCAGACCGGTCCCTGTTCGGTATCAATGCGCCAGATGTCTGAGGACACACCGCCCGTCAGTGGTTCGCCAGTCAAGGGCTGCGATCCCGCCAGCCCCAGCTCCTGCAGTGCCTGCACGAACTCGGCAGGAACGGTGTTGCTGGTCTCGGCGGTCGGGTTCAGCATGGCCCCGGGCCCGCCGCGTAGCCGGACTCCACCAGTTTGACCAGTGCGTGGAGGGTCTGGTTGACCGGCGTGGGGACCCCCAGTTCCAGGCCACGCCGGGCGATGAAGCCGTTCAGGTGATCGATCTCGGTCGGTTTGTGGCGTGCCATGTCCTGCGCGGTAGAGGACTTTTGGCCCGCCATCGCCACGGCAATGTGATCCACCGCCTCCATTGACTGCTGCTCTGACAGTTGCACGCCGGCAGCGGCAGCGACCGCAATCACCTCGCGCACGGCGGCACGCTGGGTGTCACGAATCGAGGATAGCTCGGCGAGCTTGGCGTAGTGCATCTGCGAGAGCCCGGAGATGGCGTTGTAAGCGCAGTTCACCAGCAGCTTTGACCACAGCTCGGCCATCACATCGGGCGAGATGCGCGCCGGCACCTGGGCCGTGGCGAAGAAGTCCACCAGCGCCTGTAGCGTTTTTTCGGTGTCGGGTTCCGCAGTCGCGGCTCCTATCACCAAATCGCCTCGGCCATTGTGCGTCACGCAACCCGGCGCCGGCATGGCGGTGGCCACGTAGACCACGGCAGGAATCACTGTTTGACGCAGTTGACGCGAGATGACCATATTGTTGTCCACGCCGTTTTGCAGACTGAGCAGTAGCGCATCCTGGGCCAAGTGGGGGGCTATTTGCTGCGCCACCGTCTCAGTGTCGGTCGATTTGACGCAGAACAAAACCAGGTCGGCGCCGCGCACCGCGGCCAGTTCGCTGCTGGCTGCCACGTGAATTTGTTCGACGCGACCGGCCATCTCGAGCTGCAGGCCATCGCGTTGAATGGCCTGGACATGGGCTGGCCTACCGATCAGCGTGACCGCATGGCCCGCGCGCGCCAGCATGGCACCGAAATAGCTGCCCACGGCACCTGCGCCAACCACCGCCACGGTTTGAAAGTGTGTTTTCACATCAATTCCGTGTTGTTTCAAAAATGGGACATTGGAGGTTCTGTCGCAGTAAGCA
>DHWX01000025.1 GCA_002413395.1 Polaromonas sp. UBA5171
TCAAAGAAATGTTCTATGGCTAGTCGCTGGGGCAGGGCAGGGCTTTCGTCGTATCCTGTTACAGAGGAGGGTGCGCGTCATTCGCAGCATACCCTGCGGAAAAACTGAATCAATCACAACGCCTTGAGCTTGCGGTACAGCGAGCGCTCACTGATGCCCGGCCTGACTGCCAGTTCGGCGCGGGTGTCTGAGTGGCTGGCCGATCCCTGCGCTGATTAAATGGGTGGATTAAAAAAAGTTTAGCCATACATGGCATGACATGCTTCTTGATAGCAAAATATGCCAAGACCTTGTACCTATGAAACAACAAGACAAAATTCTTGTGCGAAAGCTGGCCATTGTGCTGGTGATCAAGTTGCTCGTTCTGACGGCCCTTTGGTGGGGTTTTGTGCGCGAGCAAGGCATGGCGGTGGACGGTGACGCCGCCGCGGCGCAACTGCTGGGTCCAGATCACACTAAAAAGAAGGAGTAACTGGTGATTTCAGAACAACTCGTTAATTTGTCGCGGCTGCAGTTTGCCGCCACGGCCCTGTACCACTTTCTTTTTGTGCCGCTGACATTGGGCCTGGTGTGGATACTGGTCATCATGGAGAGCGTCTATGTGATGACCGGCAACGTCGTCTGGAAAGATATGACGCGCTTCTGGGGCAAGTTGTTCGGCATCAACTTTGCGCTGGGCGTGACAACCGGCATCACGCTCGAATTCCAGTTCGGCACCAACTGGGCCTACTACTCGCACTACGTGGGCGACATCTTCGGCGCGCCTCTGGCCATCGAAGGGTTGATGGCCTTCTTTCTTGAATCCACCATGATTGGCCTGTTTTTCTTTGGTTGGGATCGTCTTTCAAAAACCCAGCATTTGATGGTCACCACGCTGACGGCCATCAGCACCAGTCTGTCGGCACTATGGATCCTGATTGCCAATGGCTGGATGCAAAATCCGGTCGGTGCCGAGTTCAACTACCAGACCATGCGCATGGAGATGGTCAATTTCTGGGCCATCGTATTCAACCCGGACGCACAGGCCAAGTTCGTGCATACCGTGTCGGCCGGTTACGTCACGGGTGCCATGTTCGTGCTGTCGATTTCAAGCTGGTACCTGCTCAAGAAACGCGACGTGGAGTTTGCCAAGCGCAGCTTTCGCGTGGCGGCGGCCTTTGGCCTGGCGTCTGCGCTCAGCGTGATCGTGCTGGGTGACGAGTCGGGCTACACCGTGGGAGAAGCCCAACAAACCAAGCTGGCCGCCATGGAAGCCATGTGGGAGACCAAGCCTGCACCAGCCGGTCTCACGCTGGTGGCAGGCATCAACGAAGCCGGACAAAAGAACGACTGGGAAATCGAGATTCCCTGGCTCATGGGCCTGATCGGCACGCGCTCGATCAGCAAGGAAATTCCCGGTATCCATGAGATCAAGGCCAAAAACCGCGAGCGCATTGTGCGTGGTGTTGTCGCCGTGACGGCGCTCGAAGCGCTGCGTGCCAACCGCGATGACACGGTGGCCAGGCAGGTGTTCGAACTGAACAAGGCCGATCTCGGCTTCGGCCTGTTGCTCAAAAAATATGTCACTGACGTGAACCAGGCCACGCCCGAGATCATCGACAAGGCTGTGAACGACACGGTGCCGCGCGTAACGCCGATGTTCTGGTCGTTCCGGATCATGGTCGGCCTCGGCTTCGCCATGCTGGCGCTCTTCGCCCTGGCGTTCTGGAGCACGATCAAAACCGCCACCATGCAAAAGCCCTGGCTGCTCAAGTGGGCACTCTGGATGCTGCCCGCACCCTGGATCGCTATAGAACTTGGCTGGATCGTCGCCGAATATGGCCGCCAGCCCTGGACCATCTATGGCGTGCTGCCCACGCACCTGAGCGTGTCCACCCTCAGCGTCAACAGCGTCTATGGATCGCTGGCGGGCTTTGTCGGCTTCTACACCGTACTGCTGGTGGCGGAAATGTATTTGATGTTCAAGTTTGTCCGCATGGGCCCGGGCAGCTTGGGCACCGGCCGCTATGAACGCGAACCTGAGCAGCACAACACCATCCCGGCCAAAGCCTGAAGGAGAACACGGAATGCTGGACTATCCAACTCTCAAGATCATCTGGTGGCTGCTCGTGGGCGTGCTGCTGGTGGGCTTTGCCATCATGGACGGCCATGACATGGGCGTGGGCACGCTGCTGCCTTTCGTTGGCCAAAACGACGTGGAACGCCGCGTCGTCATCAACACCGTCGGCCCGCACTGGGAGGGCAACCAGGTCTGGTTCATCACCGGCGGGGGTGCCATCTTTGCGGCGTGGCCGCTGGTTTATGCCACGGCCTTCAGCGGTTTTTACTGGGCCATGATGGCGGTGCTGTGGGCGCTGTTCTTCCGACCGGTGGGCTTTGACTACCGCAGCAAAATCCACAATGCAACCTGGCGCAGCACCTGGGACTGGTGCCTGTTTGTCGGGAGTGCCGTGCCGCCGCTGATTTTCGGCGTGGCGTTTGGCAACCTGCTGCAGGGTGTGCCGTTCCAGTTTGACGGGTATATGGTCTCCACCTACAGCGGTACTTTCTGGCAGTTGCTGAACCCGTTCGCCCTGCTGGCGGGCGTGGTGAGCAGCGCCATGATCACGATGCATGGCGGCACCTATCTGGCGCACCGCACTGAAGGCGTGATTCAGGCGCGCGCTGTCAAAGGCGCCGTGGGGGCGGCGATCGTCATGGTCGTGGCTTTTGTGGCTGCCGGTGTGTGGTTGCAAGTCATTGAGGGTTACCGCATCACCTCGGTCATTGACCCGGCCACCCTGTCGGACCCGATGAACAAAACCGTGGTGCGCGAAGCCGGCGCCTGGATGGCCAACTACGGCCGCCAGCCGCTGCTGTGGCTGCTGCCAGCGCTGGGCGTGGGCTGCGGCCTGCTGGCTGCGGGCCTGCTGCTGGCACGCCGCACGCTGACGGCGTTTGTGGCGTCGGCGCTGGCGCTGGTCGGCGTGATCGGCACGGCAGGCGCCTCGATGTTCCCCTTCATCATGCCGTCGTCCAGTCTGCCGGCTGCCAGCCTGACGGTGTGGGACAGTGTGTCAAGCCATCTCACGCTGGGCATCATGTTCTGGGCCACCATCATCTTCATGCCGCTGATTGTTGTCTACACCAGCTGGGCCTACCGCGTGATGCGCGGCAAGGTGACTGCCGCCCAGATTCAGGAAAACGAGCACGTCGCTTATTAAACGCCTTGCCAATAGGGAAACAAAATGTGGTACTTCGCCTGGATACTCGGTGTCGGTTTTGCGGTGTTGCTGGCCATTCTCAATGCCATGTGGGGCGAGAACGAGGAAGCCCGCGCACAGGCGCGCAAGACTAACGCCGGATGAAGCAAACGACTTCCTCTGCGGAAGGCGACCGTGACGAAGATAGCGTTGACGTGGCCGCCGTGCCGGGCGGCGTAGCCGTTCACCTGCCGAGCCTGCTCGTGGCGGTTGCCATCATGTTCGGCGGCAGCGTTTACCCGATGCTGTTCGCGGGAGCGGACGGCAAGGCAGATTACAGCTTGGCCATGGCGCTGTTCTGGGCCATGAGTGCGGGGTTTATACGCGGCGTGGGTTTCTTGCCCAGGGCTCTGATCTGGCGTCTGCTTTTTTCGGGCTGGTCGTGTTTGGCCGGGTTGCTGCTGGCCGCTGGGTTGCGCTGGGGAACGTAAAGTGTATTTCCGCATCTTGCGCGACAAATTTCTGGTCCGAGTCGGCCAACTTTCCGCCAAGCCCGCGCTGACACCTGATTTTTGAGGACACACATGCATACACCGTTGCAGATCAGCATTATTGGTGCGGGGTTCGGCGCCCTCTCCAGCGTGCGCGAACTTCGCAAACGCGACCCGCAAGCCGAGATCACACTCATCGCTCCACGTGCCGAGTTGCATTACCTGCCCGGCATCATCTGGATTCCCAGCGGCTTGCGCACACGCGAGCAGTTGGTGGTACCGCTGGCAAACTTTTTTGCCCGCATGAAAGTGCGACATGTCACGGCCGAGGTGACGGGCTTGCGCGAGAGCGGCCGCGTGGTGGACACCACGGCGGGCGAGGTGCGTAACGATGCGCTGGTGATTGCCAGCGGCGGGCGCTTCATCAAGAAGCTGCCAGGAATCGAGCATGCCATCACACCATGCGAAGGCATCACTGCAGCTGAAGAAATTCGTGACCGCCTGCGCACCCTGAAAGGCGGAACCATCGCCGTCGGCTTTGCCGGCAACCCCAACGAGCCTGCCGCTGTGCGCGGCGGGCCGATGTTCGAGTTTTTGTTTGGCATTGACGAGCAGCTCAGACGTGAAGGTCGCCGTGACTCATTCGAGCTGGTGTTCTTCAATCCGTCCAGGGAACCCGGCAACCGGCTCGGGCCCAAGGCCGTGAAGCACCTGCTGGGTGAAATGGCCCGCCGCAACATCCAGACCCACTTGGGCTACAAACTTCAGCGTTTCGAGGCGGACAAGGTAGTCACAGAAGGCGGCGAGTTCAAAGCCGACCTGATTCTCTTCATGCCCGGCATGACCGGCAACCTGTGGTTTGACCAGACCGACCTGGCGCGCTCGCCCGGCGGCCTGCTCAAGGCCGATGCGCAGTGCCGGGTCGAGGGTACGCAGCACGTCTATGTGGTGGGCGATTCGGGCAGCTTTCCTGGCCCCGACTGGATGCCCAAGCAGGCCCACATGGCCGACCTGCAAGCCGTCGCCGCGGCAAAAAATCTGCTCGCCGGCCTGAGTGGACAGACACCGGGCGCCACTTTCAAGGTGGAACTGATCTGTATCATTGATGCGATTGACCACGGCACGCTGGTGTTTCGCAGTCCAAAGCGACAAATTATTCTGCCATCCACGCGCCTGCTCCACTGGGCCAAGCGCGGGTTTGAAGGTGCTTACCTGAAAAAATACCGATGACGGCCAAAACGATTGAGATGTCCCATCCGACTCAAACCACCCCCCAACCATCCTGACGCCCTACGAATCACTGGACAGCGCAACCGGTGTGAGGGCGCTGACCGAACAGGTCACCGACGTCGCCATCCATGCTCGGTTGATCGTCATCTTTGCCCAGATGGCGGACCACATGGTGACGACACAAGTCAGTGGCCCCACTTCCGGCCATCTCGGACCAACATGGGGCAGCAGCATCCATGTTCCTGCAATCAACTCACGGAGAACCCATGAAACCCTTCCAGGATTACTACCCCGAAAACGTCGCCCACCGCTATGGTTGTGGCAAGCTGAATTCGCATGGCCATCAGATCAAAACTTTTTGGGAAGGCGATGAAACGGTGACCCATTTCACGCCTGAGCCGTACCACACGTCAGTTCCCGGCTTTGCCTATGGCGGGTTGATCGCCTCGCTGATTGATTGCCACAGTACTGGCACGGCGGCAGCCGCCATGTACCGCGCCGAAGGGCGAGAGATGGACACGCTGCCCGCATTCCGCTTTGTCACCGGCTCACTCCATGTGGACTTCCTCAAGCCAACCCCGCTCACCGGTTCCATCGAAATTCGTGGCCGCGTCAAGGAAATCAAAGGCCGCAAGGTGGTCGTGGAGACCACGGTGCTGGCCGCTGGCGTGGCGACCGCGCGCGGCGAGGTTGTGGCGCTGCAAATGCCAGAAAACTTCGGAGTCGGCGGCGCTTGAAAATCTTGTCTATGCCTGAACGTTTTGCAGCAGCGCTTTGCCGAGCAAAGAGGCCTGCGCCATGAAGCGGAGCAGCGCAGGCGTCGATTGTTTGTCCTGATGCACCACCAGATAGCACTGACGGGTCAATTTTGGGAGTGTCGTGGCGACGCGGCGCAGACGCCCGGAGTCAATGAAGTCTTTCACCACCCACTGAGACAGACAGGTCATGCCGAGTCCTTCCGCCGCAGCGTGCTTTAGCGCTTCCGAGCTTCCCAGTTCAATGCTGCGCCGATAAGACCGCAGGTGCGGCAACAACAGATGATCAGTCGTTTCCCGGGTTCCCGATCCAGGCTCCCGCAACAGCCACACCGCATCGCGCAACGCCTTGACAGACAGTCGTTCAGATCCCCGTTGCGCCGCACCAGACGCTCTGGTGGACTGGACTGGCGCGCTTTCCGGAGAACAGACAACCACCAACTCGTCCTGTAGCCAAGGCGTCACAGTCAAGGACGCCTCGTGGCTGGGCCCTTCAATCAGCCCCACATCAAGCTCAAACGCGGCAACCGCGGCGCAGATGGTCTCGGTGTTGCCTATCGTGACTTTTGAGCGCCATGGGGCGTCTCCGTCGTGGTGGCGTTCCCCAAAAAACTGACCCAGCAATTTCGGCAGCACGTAGTTGCCGATGGTGGTACTGGCACCGATCCGCAGCGACTGGGTCTGCGCCATCCCGTCCCGCGCCATTTGCTCGATGGCGGAGGCGCCATCCAGCAATGCCAGCGCGCGCGGCAGCAGCGCGCGGCCGTTGTCATTGAGCAGCAGGCGCTTGCCGACCCGGTCAAACAGACGCAGCGACAGCAGGCGCTCCAGCTCATTAACCGCCGAGCTGGTGGCCGATTGTGACAACGCCACCTCGGTACTCGCGGCCGTGGTGCTGCCGCGGCGCGCCACCGCCACAAATATCTGCAACTGGCGCAGCGTCAGGCGCAGTACATCCATGGTTCAGTTTCTCCAATTTACCTATTTTATAGGTAGATATTACATAAACAATCCATTTTATAGATCATTAAAAAATCTCTACAGTTGACTTTTTCCGCATCCACCAGCATGAAACACCATGACCAATGCATCTTCAACCACCACGCCAAGCGCCATTTTGTTAACCGCGACAGCACCCCCTCGAATGCTGCGCCTGTTGCCAGGCCTTGCGCTCAGCGGCGCACTGGCGGCGGCTGGCATGGCGCTGGGCCGCATCGCCTGGCTACAAAACCATGGTTTCAGCGCGCTGACCCTGGCCATCGCACTCGGCATGCTGCTCGGCAATACAGCCTACCCGCGCCTTGCTGCCACCAGTGGTGCCGGCGTGAATTTTTCCAAGCAGAACCTGCTGCGCCTCGGCGTGGTGCTCTATGGCCTGCGCCTGACGCTGCAGGACATCGGACACGTAGGCCTTGCTGGTGTGGCGATTGATGCGCTGGTACTGGGCTCAACGTTCACACTGGCGTGCCTCGTCGGTACACGCTGGCTTGGGCTGGATCGCAACACGGCCATGCTGATCGGTGCCGGAAGTTCCATTTGCGGCGCTGCCGCCGTCATGGCGACCGAGCCGGTGCTGGGTGCCCGCGCCGAGCAGGTCACGGTTGCCGTGGCCACCGTGGTGGTGTTCGGGACGCTGGCGATCTTTTTGTATCCGGTGATGTTTGATCTGAACCAGCACTGGCAAGTGATTCCGGGCGGCGCCAACGGTTTCGGCATTTACGTCGGCTCAACCGTTCACGAAGTCGCACAGGTCGTGGCCGCCGCACGTTCGGTGGGCCCTCATGCGGCGGACACCGCGGTCATCACCAAAATGGTTCGCGTGATGATGTTGGCTCCATTCCTCATCATGCTATCGGCCTGGCTGACACGAGACCAGGCAAAGCGGGCAACTCGCGTGGCTGGCACTGATCCGGCCATGAAACCCCAAAAATCCAGGCTGGCCATTCCGTGGTTTGCTTTTGCCTTTGTCGGCGTCGTTCTTTTCAACTCGCTGCATCTTCTGCCACCCGTTTTCATCGCTGTTGCCGCCGGCCTTGACACCGCGCTGCTTGCCATGGCGATGGCCGCGCTGGGCCTTGCCACCCATGTTTCGTCGCTTCGCAAGGCTGGCATCAAGCCGCTGCTGCTGGCGCTGATTCTGTTCGGATGGCTGGTTGTCGGAGGTGCATTCATTAACCACTGGGCAGTTGCACTGTTCGGCTAAAAACCGATCCGGTTGGCGCTGAAAACATGTGTACAAAAGCAATTTTTGGTATTTTTTTGAGCGCAAACTGCACTGCATTCGCGTGACAATAGGCGTTTTCCTGTCGTCTGGAGCCCTGATGAATCTCACCGAAGCGCTGCTGCACGCACTCAAACGCCATGGCGCAAGCCATATTTTTGGCATTCCGGGTGATTTCGCCCTGCCCTACTTTCGCATCATTGAAGAGTCAAAGATTCTGCCGCTGATCACGCTGTCACACGAGCCTGCAGTGGGCTTCGCGGCCGACGCGGCGGTGCGCATCAACGGCGGCCTGGGCGTGGCGGCGGTCACCTACGGGGCCGGCGCGCTCAACATGGTCAACGCCGTGGCGGCGGCCTTTGCTGAAAAGTCGGCTGTGGTGGTGCTCTCGGGCGGACCGGGTCGCGGCGAGTCGGCGTCGGGCCTGCTGCTGCACCACCAGGCTAAAACGCTGGACTCGCAGTTCCAGATTTACCGCGAAATCACCTGCGACCAGGTGCGCCTGGATGACGCCGCGCGTGCGCCGGCCGACATCGCCCGCGTGCTGGCGAGTTGCCTGCGCCAGTCGCAGCCGGTGTATATCGAAATTCCGCGCGACATGGTGGCCGAGCCCTGTGATGCGGTGCCTGCACTGCCCGAAACGCCGATTGACCCGCAGGCACTGGAAGCCTGCGTCGATGAAATCCTGCAACGCCTGGCACAGGCCAGTAACCCGGTGCTGATGGTCGGAGTGGAAGTGCGCCGCTTTGGCCTGGAGCAGCAGGCGGCTGAACTGGCGCGCCGCCTGGGGTTGCCGGTGGTCACCAGCCTGATGGGGCGCGGGCTGCTGGCTGATGCCGATGCGCCGCTGTTGGGCACCTACATGGGCGTGGCCGGCCTGCCCGATGTGACGCAACGGGTCGAACAATCGGATGGCCTGTTTCTGCTGGGCGTGATTTTGTGTGACACCAACTTCGGCGTGTCATCGACCAAGATCGACATGCGCAAGACCATCCAGGCGCTCAACGAACAAGTGACCATGGGCTATCACACCTATCCGCAGATCCCACTGGCGGCACTGGTGGCCCGGCTGCTGGAGCGCGTTGGCCCGGCCCGACCCACGCCAACGTTTGAACGGCGCAACTTTCCGCGCCACCTGCTGGCCGACGCCGCACCGATTGCGCCGCTGGACATTGCCACTGCCGTCAACGACCTGATGGCCACGCACGGCAAAATGCCAATCGCCAGCGACATGGGCGACTGCTTCTTCACCGCCATGGACATCGAAAACACAGCGCTGGTGGCACCGGGCTATTACGCCACCATGGGTTTTGGCGTGCCGGCGGGCTTGGGGCTGCAGGCCGCCACCGGTCAGCGCCCGCTGATTCTGGTGGGCGATGGCGCCTTCCAGATGACCGGCATGGAACTGGGCAACTGCAAGCGCTATGGCTGGGACCCGATCGTCCTGCTGTTCAACAATTCCAGCTGGGAGATGCTGCGCACCTTCCAGCCCGAGTCAGCCTTCAATGATTTGGGCCACTGGGGCTACGCCGAAATGGCCGCAGGCATGGGCGGACACGGCGTTCGGGTGTCCACGCGCGGCGAATTGCAGCAGGCGCTGGAGCGGGCTGTTGCCACGCGAGGCAGCTTTCAGTTGATCGAAATTTGCATCCCCCGCGGCGTGCTCTCGCCCACGCTGGAGCGCTTTGTGGCCGGCGTCAAGCGGCTCAATGCCGTCAAGTGAAGACAGAAATGCTTTCCCATAAGGCAGCTTCAACCACAAGTTGGATGCCCGTTTTGAAGCATCCAGAACGCGGTCACCACGGACGCCTGCCGATCAAAACCGAACGGTCAGTCGGGTGATGCGGAGTACCCGCTGAAGACACTTAGCGGTAGTAGGGTTAGCCGAATTGCCTGCCGGATTGCCGTCATTGGGCGCTACGATTTGACAGGCTCGGATTGACAAGCGGGGATTATGTAAAGTTTCCAATTTGTACGTTCAAACATGCGTTTTATGATTTGAATCGCCCCGGCACCGACAACGAATTTTTCTGACGCATCAGCAACACACAGCATATCAGCGTGGGCACGGCCAGCGCGACATAACCGGCCCGATAGCTACCAAACAGGGCGGACAAGGCGCCAAAAAGCGGAGGTCCGAGCACCACGCCCAAAAAAGTAACGGCTAGTGTGCCGCCGGTGGCCAGGCTGGCTTGCCCTTTGGGTGCCTGACGGGCCACCTCGGCCAGGTACACTCCATTCCACCCAATCGCGGAGGCACCAAACACCGCCAGGATGCCCAGTAGCAGAACGGTTGGCGTGCCGGTGCCCAACAACGCAGTGACCACGCTGCTCAACGTCATCAGAGCCGCCAGCACCGCCAGCATGCGGCGCGCGCCCAGGCAACGGTCAGACACATAACCCCAGAACACCCGTCCCCCGACACCTGCGAGCTGCGAAACTGACAGCGCCATCCCGGCGGCCACCAGCCCCTGGCCCAACGAGTCGTGTAGAAAGGTCACCAGATAAGTCACTAGTGACAGTTGTGTGGCTGAAAAGACAAAGGAACATGCCGCGAGCATCGCGAGCGCCCGATGCGACAGCACCAGCCGCAGTGGCTGCGCCAGATTGCCCAGCGACAAGGGGCACTTCGGATTGCGATCTGAATCCATATCCTGACGCATCGGCTGTGCGATGACAGCGCAGACCAGGCACAGCAGAGAAACCAGCAGTAAAGCGCCCTGCCAGCCCGTCACCAGCAGTAGACTCGGCACGATGAGCCCTGCCAAGACACCACCTAAAGGCACACCTGTTTGCTTGAGGGAAAACATTAGCGATAGGCTGCTCGCCGGTGTGGTGCGTGCCAGCAAATGGGAACTTGCCGGTGTCACTGGACCGTAGCCGATCCCGATCAACAACGCGCCCAGCGCAATCACCGGCACCGAGTTAACCGCGCACAGCGCCAGACCAAGTGCACAGATCAGCAAGCCGGCCTGGCTGACGCGAATCGCGCCATAGCGTGCCACCGCCGTGCCGGCGGCCAGGCTGGCCAGAATGGCACCCACATAAACAATGGCAACATACACACCCACGTACACCGAAGAAACCCCCAGCGCACCGGCTACCACCGGCGCCATCACAGGCAAAGTCAGCAAAGCCATCGATACCATGGCCTGGATGGCCAGCGTAACGGCCAGCATCAACCAGTTATTCTTCAAGATCAGTCTTTCAAAAAAGGGGCAACTATCCTGCCGCAGACAATATCGTGGGCCAACAACTTCGTTGCCAGCCATATCATGCAGGCTCACAATTGATGTGAGAGGATTCTGTCGCGTTAAGTACACTCTGAATAACTCGCTGCGCGAGATGAAGTCGCAGGTTATTAGTTTTCAAACGATGAAGCTTCAAGGATACGATCGAGAAAACCGATCGTTTTTAATGCCCTCCTGGGCTTTTCTTTGCCCTTTGCAGCGCTCTTAACAACTTCAGTTTCATAGACTGTCTTCTCAGGCGGGGCTTACGCCAAGCACACAGATGAGGCAGTTTTGCAGAATGTCCCTAAAGCAGTGCGGAAGTCAATGATGGAAAGATTGCAATCAAGGCAAGCACGGCGGCCATAATGAAAACATATGGCAACGTCCCGAACACAATGCGACGAAATGCGACATCGCGCGCCACGTTCTGTACTACGAACAAATTAAGACCGACCGGTGGATGAATCAACGCCATTTCCATATTGATCACGACGATGACGCCGAACCAGATCAGATTCCAATGAAAGCTTGTGACAATTGGAATAAGTATCGGCATCGTGACGACAATAATGGCGATAGTCTCCATGAAGCAGCCAAGAAAGAGCAGCAGAAAATTAATGCAAATAAATACGACCCATGGCGAGACACTTGCACTGGCGACTGCGGTGGAAAAAGCCGTTGCCACCTGTGTCGTTGTCATGACATAACCAAACACAATAGCACCCGCGATTACAACGAGAATCATCGCACTACCTTGTGCAGTTTCAACAAGGATGATGCGAAATTTATCCCATGTAAGATCTCGATAGATAACCCCTGAAAGCACCAGGCTGGCAACTGACCCAAGAGCGGCAGCTTCCGGCGGGGTTGCAAATCCTAAATAGAGCGATCCAAGAATTATTAAAATCAAAACTGCGAAAGGACCGATGGTTTTTACAGCAACCAAGCGGTCCAAAACTGTCACAGTTTTTTTCTGGTCTTTGCGTGCAAAGACTGCATCGCCTCTTCTGATCGACATGATCACTTGAAAAATCGCAAAAGAAAGTGCCATGATCAGGCCAGGAATAATTGCTGCCATAAACAGCTTGCCAACGGATTGTTCGGCGATAACGCTATAGACGATCAATGGAATGCTTGGTGGAATCAAGATGCCAAGTGTTCCTCCTGCCGCTACAGCACCGCATGCTTCTCCATCTGGATAGCCATGGCGCCGCATTTCCGAAATGGCAAAACCGCCCAATGCCGCCGCTGTCGCAACGCTCGATCCTGAGACTGCCGCCATGACGGTGCACGCGAGAGTGGTTGCCACACCGAGGCCGCCCGGGATCCCATGAAGAATGGTGGCAAGCGAGTTGTATAGGCGTGCACCCATTCCCGAGGCTGAGATGATCGCGCCCATTAACATGAATATCGGCAAGGACGTCAAGGTAACATTGGTAACGGAGCTCCAATATGTATTGGCTACTATATTAAGAGAGCTGAAGTCGCCACTCAACACCAGCAATGCACCAATACCGACAAACAGTAGCGAATATGCGATCGGAACACCTAAAATCAAGACCACCAAGAGACTAGTAAACAGTCCAAGGCCAATAAACATTTCCATTTTCTTATTCCTTTAAAGCTAACTTTTTGGTTTTGCTTGCATGTAGATACTTGCCTTTGCGCCGTCAGTGAGCCGCATCTTTTGCCAATCTATAACGGTTCTCACAATATGCAAAAATGAGAAGTTAGCTGTCCCAGCGAGCAATATTAAATACGGTATCCACAACGGAATGGAAAACGAACCCCAAGATTTTTCACTGCTTTGCCACGCTTCCAGCCAAAAATTAAAACTGAGGTAGATCAATAAAACGCCTACGACGGCGACAATCCCATTCGTTATTACAAACAGTGCAGTCTGACCACGCCTCCCCACGCGAGACACCAGCACCTCCACTCGTACATGGCGTCCGGTCCAGAGCACATATCCGGCTCCGATGAAGGTGATGTAACCCATCAAATAAGTGGTTACTTCAGTAATCCATGTATCGGAAAAACCGAAGAGTTCACGTGCTATGACACCATACGCGATCAGACTCATGGCGAGGAGCACAACGAGGCCGACGGACATGCCGAGGCCACTACAAAACTTGTCGATCAAGCGTTCAAAAGGAAAAGGATTATTCGCCATAACGTTGTTCAGACCTATTTATGAAAAATGATGCTCTGGGTAAGCAATTCGGAGCCATTGGGAATCTCCTTGCGGAACTTCTCAAAGCTGTATTCGCGGAAAAGCTTCTGCCATTGGCCCCACTCGGCAAGGGTCATCTTGGTTACTTGGGCGCCGTTATCCGAAAATAGTTTCGCAACTCTCTGATCGTCTTTTTTCGCAGCTTCAAACGAAGCCTGTTCAAGACTTTTCCCAACGTCGAGCATGATTTTCTGCTGTGCAGGTGAGAGTTTGTTCCAGGTTTTCATGCTGATAGCAATCGGCTCAATCGTGTAGAAAATACTGTATTCTTCCGGGGAAACATAGTATTTGGCTACTTCGTACAATCTAAAAGCACCGAAAGTGCCGGACGACGTCCATACCGCATTTACCAGCCCAAGCTGCATATCATTGTAAGTTTCGGACGATGCCATAGACACAGTGCTCGCGCCCGCTTTTTGCAATGCAAACTCCATCATTTTCCCGGCACCCCGAGCTTTTAGCCCTGCGATATCGGAGGGAAGCTTTACCGGCTTTGTAGTCGATGCAACTCCTCCGGAAATCTGGATCCAGCTTAATGTTTTGAATCCATAAGCCTCAGCTTTTTTCTCCAGTTCTTTCCATGCTTCGCTGTTACGGAAACGGAAAACATCTTCATGGGTTTTCCATAGGCCGGGAAGTAACACTAAATTCAGTTCAGGAATGGCGCCAGCAGCGTAAATATAGGGATAAATCGCGAGATCGACTGCACCATTCTTAAGAGCAGTATGCGTATTAAGTGCTTTGACTAACGATTCGGCGGGAAAGATATCAATCAGTATTTGATTATTTGATGCCTTTGCAACCTCTTCGGCAAATTTTTTCCCGGCTCCAACCACGTAATCCGCTTTGTCATCCGGCCACTGATGCGCCATTTTAAGTTTTATCGACTGCTCTGCAGATACATTGACATATTGAACAAGGCAAGAAAAAAATATTACAATAAAACCAACATTTTTAAATATTTTCATTGCAGTCTCCTTCAGTTATTA
>DHWX01000051.1:0-27856 GCA_002413395.1 Polaromonas sp. UBA5171
AGCCGGGCCGGCCAATATTGAGCCTGAAAATTAGCAGGGAAAATTTCTTGACGTATCAGGGAATCGTTTTTGGTAACAGGGCAAAATTTGACAGGAACAGGTCAGCGTTGGTCAAGCAAAGTAGGGTCACCTGGTCGATATCAACTATCTTGACCGCTCGGCGACAACTATCCTGGCCGGTGGTAGCGGGGAATGAATTCGATTGCTTACGTTGTTGAACGGGCCTTTCTTTCCGGGGAGATCAAAGCCGATGTACTCAAGCGTTGGCCGGGCGCCCTGGTGGAGTTTTACGGCATGACAGAAGGCGGCGGCACCTGCATCCTGGAGGCCCATGCCCACCCCGACAAATTGCACACAGTGGGGCGACCGGCCGAGGGCCGCGATATCCGCTTGATTGACGACAACGATGTGGAGGTGGGCCTCGGCGAGGCGGGTGAAGTGGTCGGTCACTCGGGTGGCATGATGGCCGGTTACCACGGCCAACCGGACAAAACCCGCGAAGCCGAATGGTTCGACCCACAGGGCAAAAGATTCATCCGAACTGGCGACATTGGCCGTTTCGACGTCGATGGTTTCCTGACGCTTTTTGATCGCAAGAAAGACATGCTGATCTCGGGCGACTTCAACGTTTACCCCAGTGATCTGGAGGCCGTCTTGCGGCGGCACCCGTCCGTGTTTGAAGCTGCGGTAGTGGGGGTGCCCTCGGAGAGATGGGGTGAGATCCCGGCAGCGTTTGTGGTGCTCCAACCGGGGCAGCCGGTGTCGGCTGACGAACTGCTGGATTGGACCAATGGCCAGATAGGCAAGACCCAGCGTCTTGGTCGCTTGCAATTTCTGGATGAATTGCCGCGGAGCGCGATCGGCAAGGTGCTCAAGCGGGAGCTTCATGACGGCTTTCAGTCAAGCGCGGCACTGCCGTAAGCGGCTTGCCAAATTGGAAGGGAGGGCGGGGTGCGCGGTTGGCCGGTGGTGGCGCCAGCCTGGGCACTGCGTACCAGCACCACCAAATGCAATAAGAGTGTTTTTTAAGGAAGCCCCGCTCCCGGTACCTCGACCTGGATTGCTTCGATACGCCCGAGCCGTCGCTCCAGCGACTTTTCTTCATCGCTCACGCGGCCTGTCACCATGTAGAGCGTACGGCGGTTCGGTCCACCGAGGGCACAGGCGATCGCCTGGTTGTTGACGGAAATCAGATCGGTAATGTTGCCACCTTCGCGTACCCGCAAGAATGCGGACGTTGGTGGCGAGGCGACCCAGATTGCACCTTCGGCGTCCAGACAGATGCCATCCGGCGAGGCATCGCCCAGATCGGCCCACACGCGCCGATCAAAGAGTGATCCATCCTCGGCGATGCTGAACGCGGTCAGCCGCTTGGCGAATGTTTCGGCGACGATCAGTGTCGATCCATCCGGCGTGATCACACAGCCATTCGGAAACAGCAGATCGTCGGCCACCACGCGGGCCTGACCGTCTTGCGTCACCAGCAGAATTACCGTCGGCTGCACCGGCGCCTTGCCGATCAGATCGAAGCCGAAGTTGCCGATATATGCCCGGCCATGCCGATCAACAACCATGTCGTTGCAATGAAACGGCGCATGCTTGCTCAGATCCGCCACCGTTACCAGGCCACCAGGATCCTGGCGCAGCAAGCGCCGATCAGTCATCGACACCACCAGCAGTCGGCCATCCGGCAGCCAGCCGAGTCCGGATGGTTGTCCCGGCACATCGAGTACCGCGACTACCTGGCCATCTGCGCCGACATAACTCACTTTATGGGTGTAAAAATCGGAGAACCAAAGCCTGTCATCGTGCCACCGCGGTGCCTCCGCGAAGGCCAGACCATCTACTACAACCCTGGGCGGAAGCGAATTTTTCACCGAGTTTCTCCCTTTATCGCGTAACACTAATACCAATCTTCAATCAGAACGTGACAATAACTGTCACAAGCCCAGAGTCTGCCAGACCTTGTCCACTTTTGCTGTCACCTCGGCGCTCATCTGCATGGGGCGCCCCCACTCGCGGCTGGTTTCACCGGGCCTTGACTAGGCCATTTGTTGGTGGCGTCAATGCCCATCTTGCCGCCCAGTCTCCGATGCGACGTCGATCAGGGAAAACCCTCGGTCGACGCACCTGCACCCGCCTCGAGAATTGGTCGCTAGCTCTCTGGTGCCGAATTGTTGGCAGCGTGGTGGGTATTTCAAGGATCGATGTGGAACTGTTTTTCCAGCAATTGCTCAATGGCCTGACGGTTGGGGGCGTCTACAGCCTGGTGGCGCTCGGCCTGACGCTGGTGTACGGCATCCTGCACGTGCCAAATTTCGCGCACGGCGCGTTCTATATGACAGGCGCGTTCGCGGGCTACTACCTTATGACCGCGCTTGGCCTCAACTACTGGATCGCGATGGCCGGCGCGGCTGTGGTGGTGGCGGTCATTGCGATGTTGGCCGAGCGGCTGGTGTTTCATCCCTTGCGCAATGCGCCCGAGCTGCACGACATGATCGCGGCCATCGGCATCATGCTATTCCTCGAGGCCGGAGCCCAGGCCGTCTTCGGCGCCGACTTCCATCGCATGCCCACGCCCTACGGTCAGATCGTGGAAGTGTTTGGGCTCACCGCGCCACTGCAGCGGCTGCTGATCATCGCGGGCGCGTTCGGGCTCATGGTGCTGTTGCACCTGTTCCTGAATCACACGGTGCTGGGCTCGACCATCGTCGCGATGGCGCAGAACCGCGAGGGCGCAGCACTGGTCGGCATCGACGCAACGCGCGTGACGCTGCTGGTGTTTGCCATCTCGGGAGCGCTGGCCGCGATTGCTGCCGTACTCTATGCACCCATTAATCTCGTCTACCCGAGCATGGGCAACCTGGTGATCACCAAGGCCTTTGTCATCATCATCCTCGGCGGCATGGGCAGCTTCCCCGGAGCCATCGTAGGCGGCCTGATCATCGGCATGGCTGAGAGCTTCGGCGGCTTCTACTTTTCCACCGATTACAAGGACATCATCGCCTTCGTGCTGCTGGTGGTCATCCTGTCATTTCGCCCGCAGGGTCTGTTCACCCCGAAGGGAGCGCGCGGATGAAACTGCTGCAAGACAAGATCGGCTGGATGCTGCTGGCACTGGCGGCGCTGGCGTTTCCGCTGTTCGCGCAGAACAACTACCTGATCTCGGTGGCGACTCAGGCTTTTATCATGGCGATCGCCGCGCTCGGTTTGAACTTGATCACCGGCTACACCGGCCAGTTCAATCTCGCGCACGGCGCTTTCATGGCAGTCGGCGCTTACACGGTTGGCATCTTGACGGTTGACTACCAAGTGCCGTTCTGGATCGCGTTCCTTCTGGCCGGCGTCGTGACGGCGCTGGTTGGATTCTTCGTCGGCATTCTGTCGCTGCGGCTGAAGGGGCACTACTTTTCCATCTTTACGCTGTGCGTGAGCTACATCATGTACTTGTTGATCGAGAAGTGGGAGAGCCTCACGCACGGCACGGTAGGGATCATGGGCGTACCGGCGCCCACCGGCATCGGGCCGTTGCAGTTTGGCACGCCGCTGTCGCAGTACTACCTGGTGCTGGCTTTCCTGGCACTCGGCATCTGGATCATGGCGCGCATCGTGCGCTCGCTGCTCGGCCGCAGCTTCATGGCGGTGCGCAACAGCGACGAACTGGCCGAAGCGCTCGGTGTCGATCTGATGCGCACGAAGACGCTGTCTTTCGTCCTCTCGGTGGTTTACGCCGGCTTTGCCGGGGCGCTGTATGCGGGGCAGGTTCGCTTTCTCGGACCGGACCTCGCAGGCGTGGAGGTGACCTTTGACCTGGTGATGTTCATCCTGGTTGGCGGCATCGGCACGCTGCTGGGGCCGCTGGTGGGTACCTTCCTGGTGACCTGGCTCACCCAGGGCCTTCAGTTTTTGCAGGACTACCGCATGGTGGTGTTCGGGCCCGTGCTGATCGCACTGATCATCTTCCTGCCGGACGGCATCGTTGGCACCTGGCTCAAGCGCCGTGCTCGCCGTGCCGATGCAACCAGAGCCGATCAGGCCAGGACAGCGGCCCTGTCCGCCACCACCCGACCCGCCCAAGACCCGACGGAAGCACAGCGCCATGCTTGAAGTTGTCTCACTGACCAAACAGTTCTTCGGCCTGACAGCGGTTGACCAGGTGACCACGCGCTTCGAGCGCGGCCAGGTCAGCGCCATCATCGGCCCCAACGGCGCTGGCAAGACGACCTTCTTCAACCTGGTGGCCGGTACCCACAAGCCGAGCTCTGGCCGTATCGTGTTCAAGGGCTGCGACGTGACCGGGCTGCGACCGGACCACGTGGCGCGGCTGGGCATCGCACGGACCTTCCAGACCACGCACCTGTTCGACAACGCGACGGTGCTGGACAACCTGATCGTCGGCCACCGGCTGCGTACTCGCTCTGGTCTTTGGGATGTGCTTGCCAACACACAGCGGCTGCGGCAGGAAGAAAGGCTGTGCCGCGACAAGGCGCAGGAGGCCCTCGACTTCGTCGGTCTCTCGCACGTCGCCAACCGCATCGCGGCCGACATCACGCAGGAGGAACGCAAGCGCGTGGCCTTCGCGCTGGCGCTGGCGACTGACCCGGAACTGCTGCTGCTCGACGAGCCGGCCGGCGGTATCAATCCGGAAGAGACCGTCGGCCTCGCCGCACTCATTCGCAAACTGGTGGACCACGGCAAGACCGTGTGCCTGATCGAGCACAAGATGGACATGATCATGCGTCTGGCAGACAAGATCGTGGTACTCAACAACGGCACCAAAATCGCCGAGGGCACGCCAGCGGAAATCCGGCGTGATCCGCAGGTCATTGACGCGTATCTCGGAGTCGATCATGCTGCGGTTTGAGGGCGTCAACCTTCATTACGGGAGCTTCCGCGCCCTGAACGGGATCACGTTACATGCCGCGCCCGGCGAACTGGTGGTACTGCTCGGCGCCAATGGCGCTGGCAAGACCTCGATCTTCATGGCGGCCAGCGGTATTCAGCGGCCGAGCGCCGGCAGCATCCGCTTCGATGGGCGCGAACTGGTGGGCATGCGGCCAGCACAGATCGTCGCGTCCGGGTTGGTTCACTGTCCCGAGGGCCGCAAGCTGTTTCCAATGATGACGGTCCGCAAGAATCTTACCCTGGGCGCCTACGTGCATCGGCGCGACACGGCAGGTATCCAGCGTTCGCTCGACGAAGTATTCGGCCTGTTCCCGATCCTTGAAAAGAAACAGGACGACCCCGCCGGATCGCTGTCGGGCGGGCAGCAGCAGATGGTGGCGATCGGGCGCGCGCTGCTGGGGCGGCCCAAGGTGCTCCTGCTCGATGAACCCTCGCTTGGCCTGGCACCGCTGGTCGTCAAACAAGTGTTCGAGGTGATCCAGCGCATCAACCGCGCGGGCACCACCGTGCTGCTGGCCGAGCAAAACGCATATTCGGCGCTGGCCATTGCGCACCGCGCCTACGTCATCGAGCGTGGCTGCATTCGCGCTCGAGGGCGACCGTGATTCGCTTCTCAACAACGAGGCCGTGCGTGCGGCCTATATCGGAGCATGAGCAGCGTTACCAGGGCATCTCGCCCCTTTTGCTTTTCGTTCATTCCACCACTCAAGGAGACTCACCCATGAAAACTGCTTTCTCTCGTCGTCAGTTCGCCGTATTACCGCTTGCCGCAGCGCTGCTCGGCGCCTTCGCCGCCGGCTCCACGCTCGCCCAGGAGAGCGTCAAAATCGGCTACACCGGGCCGCTCAGCGGCGGTGCCGCGCTCTATGGCAAGAACGTGGTCAGTGGCATTGAAATGGCCATCAAGGAAATCAATGCGACCGGGCTTGAAGTTGCCGGCAAGAAGGTCCAGCTCGAACTGGTGGCGCTGGACGACAAATACTCACCGGCTGAAGCCGCCATCAACGCACGCCGCCTGGTGCAGCAGTACCACACGCCGGCCGTGTTTGTGCCGCATTCCGGCGGCATCTACGCCATGCAAGCCTTCAACGAGCAGGAAAAGTTCCTCGTGATGGCGTACTCGAGTACGAGCAAGATCACCGAAACCGGCAACAAGCTCTCGATCCGGATTCCGCCGACTTTCAACTCCTATATCGTCCCCTTCACCCGTTACGAGATGAAGAAGTTCGGCAAGAAGGTCGGCATGCTTCCCGGTGACCACGAGTACGCCAAGGACTGGAGTCGCCAATTCGCGCCGGCCTGGGAAAAAGCCGGTGGCACCATCGTGTCGAACAACCCGATGTCGTACAACCGTTCCGCCGACTTCTACAGCGGTGTGAGTCGGGTGCTGGCGGAGAAGCCTGATGTGCTGTTCATCGGCGGGGCGTCAGAACCGACCGCGCTGGTGGCCAAGCAAGCGCGGGAACTCGGTTTCAAGGGTGGCTTCCTGATCATGGACCAAGCCAAGCTTGACGAGATGGCCAAGATTACCGGCGGCCTGGCGCTGCTCGAAGGCTCCATCGGTGTCTTGCCCGTAACCTACGATGACCGCCCGGCGGCCAAGATTTTCAGCGCCGCCTATCGCAAGATGTACGGTGCCGATCGCGACCCAACCAGTGAGTCGGCTTACAACTATGCGCTCACACATGCACTGGCAGCGGCGATGAAACTTGCCGGTAGCACCAGCGATGCGACGGCGATCCGCGCCAAATTGGGCGAGGCGCTGACCAAGCTGCCGATGGAACAAAATGCGGGCTACTACCGTGGTATCGATGCGGTCGGCGGCACGTTGGTCGATCCACTGGTCGCCGTCGTGGAAGGCGGCAAGATCAAGCCCATCAGCCTGAGCGACCTGATGAAGTAAGCGGCAGGCGGGGCTGGGGCTCGGTACCGACACCGGGCTCCTGGAGCTTGCGCGTGATGGTGTTGCGGCCGACGCTGAGTTTCTGCGCGGCCTCAATGCCGCAGTCTCACGCCTGCGTACAACCCGCCAGCCACAACCAGAGCCAGGGGCGAGCCGGTTTTTCAGCACACCACGGCACTTCTGAGTGGCCGAATAAAAGGAGACTTATGAATTTCACGATGTCCGAAAATCAAACGTACTGGCGCAATTGCGTCGTCGCGTTCATGAATGCGCACATTTACCCTGCCGTGCCGGTTTATATTGACCAGATGAAGGCGTTTGGTGACAAGCGCTGGCAGGTCGTCCCTGTGGTTGAGGAGCTGAAGCTCAAAGCCAAGGCAGAAGGCCTTTGGAATTTATTTCTGCCGCGAGACTCCCTGCCAGAAGACAGCCCTTACCGAGGTGCCGGACTGACCAATCTTGAGTATGCCGTGTGTGCCGAGGAGATGGGCCGGGTTGGATTTGCCTCGGAAGTCTTCAACTGTTCAGCCCCCGACACCGGCAATATGGAAGTGCTTGCGCGCTACGCCTCAGACGAGAACAAGGCAAAGTGGCTGCAACCCCTGCTGGCAGGCGAAATCCGCTCGGCGTTTTTGATGACCGAGCCCGGCGTGGCCTCATCCGACGCGACCAATATTGAGACCTCGATCCAGCGCGATGGAGATCACTACGTGATCAATGGCCGCAAGTGGTGGTCGTCCGGTGTCGGGGACCCGCGATGCAAGCTGGCCATCGTGATGGGAAAGACCGACCCGACCGCTCCCAAGCACGCGCAGCAGTCCCAAATTCTCGTGTCGCTGGACACCCCCGGCATCGAGGTCGTTCGCATGCTGCCGGTTTTTGGTTTTGACGATGCGCCGCATGGTCATGCGGAAGTGGCTTTCAGAAACGTGCGTGTGCCGGTCGAGAACCTGCTGCTGGGCGAGGGGCGGGGCTTCGAGATTGCGCAGGGGCGCCTCGGGCCCGGGCGCATCCATCACTGCATGCGCACCATTGGCAGCGCCGAAGTGGCACTCGAAAAAATGGTCAAACGCTTGCAGGCCCGCGTCGCTTTTGGCAAGCGCATCTCGGAACAGTCCATATGGGAGGAGCGTGTGGCGCATGCGCGTATCGACATCGAGATGACCCGCCTGTTGTGCCTGAAGACCGCCGACATGATGGACAAGGTCGGCAACAGACAAGCCCGCGCAGAGATCGCCATGATCAAGGTGGCCGCACCGCGCGCCGCGCTGAAGATCATTGACGATGCCATTCAGGCTTTTGGTGCAGCGGGTGTGAGCACGGATGCAGGCCTGGCCAAGCAATATGCGAGCATGCGCACAATGCGCCTGGCGGATGGCCCCGATGAAGTGCACAACCGAACAATTGCTCGCCTGGAGTACGGTCGCTACGCGGTTGAGAAGCCGCAGGCAAAGGGTTGATTGGCCGCATATGTCCTTATTTTCTCTGGCCGGAAAAGTAGCGGTTATCACCGGTTCATCCCGTGGCATCGGCAAGGCCATTGCCGAGCGCATGGCCGAGCAGGGTGCGCAGGTGGTGATTTCGTCGCGTAAGCCTGAGCCTTGTGCCGAAGTGGCTCAAGCCATCAATGCGGTGCGAGGTGCAGGCGCGGCGATTGCAATCCCGGCCAACATCTCAAGCAAAGACGATTTGCGGCGTCTCGCGGACCAGACGATCCAGCGTCTTGGCAAGATCGACATCCTGGTGTGCAATGCGGCATCGAATCCCTACTACGGCCCATTGGCTGGCATTGAAGACGACCAGTTTCGCAAGATTCTGGAGAACAACGTCATTGCCAACCATTGGCTGATTGGTTTTGTCGCACCGCAAATGATTGAGCGCAAGGACGGCGCCATCATCATCGTTTCCTCGATTGGTGGCCTGCGTGGCTCGCCTGTTATTGGCGCGTACAACATTTCCAAGGCCGCTGACTTTCAGTTGGCGCGCAATCTTGCCGTCGAGTACGGCCCCCACAACGTCCGTGTCAACTGCATTGCGCCGGGCCTGATCAGGACTGACTTTGCGCGCGCGTTGTGGGAAGACCCTGAAATGCTCAAGCGGCGCACCGCAACGACACCATTACGCCGTATTGGCGAGCCCGATGAGATCGCCGGCGCCGCGGTGTTTCTTGCTTCTCAGGC
Organism: Polaromonas sp. UBA5171; assembly: GCA_002413395.1. Classification (GTDB taxonomy): domain Bacteria; phylum Pseudomonadota; class Gammaproteobacteria; order Burkholderiales; family Burkholderiaceae_C; genus Polaromonas. The sequence continues at coordinate 8,989 of DHWX01000051.1, forward strand.
AGGCTCATTTGTGACGGGCCAGAGCATCGTCGTCGATGGTGGCGTCACCATTTAATTCCCGAAGCTGATCCTCGCGATCCGGTTTTTCACAAACACAGAAGAAGCAGTGGGCCGTGCTCAATCCGGCGTTCTTTGGCGGTGCCAACAGCATCCCGGTACATCGAACCCTGGCGCGACCTGATCCCCATTAACCCGAAAGACAAACAATATGAGTGACTACGTGAAGTATGAAGTTCATGGCGAAGTGGCCGTGATCACGATGAACAAACCTCCCGTCAATGGGCTGGGTGCCGATCTGCGCGCGGGTATCGTCGCGGCGCTGGACCGTGCCAATGCAGAAGACGCTGTGCGGGCCCTGGTGCTGACTGGCTCGCAGCGCGCTTTCTCCGGTGGCGCCGATGTCACCGAGTTTGGCACGCCCAAGGCTTCCCGTGAACCCAACCTGCGGGTTGTGATTGACCTGATCGAGAGCAACGCCAAGCCGGTGGTGGCAGCGATCGGCGGCCAATGTCTGGGTGGTGGCCTGGAGCTCGCGCTGGGATGCCACTTCCGCGTTGCGCTGGCAGATGCCACGCTCGGTCTGCCCGAAGTCAAGCTCGGTTTGTTGCCGGGCGCCGGAGGCACACAGCGTCTGCCGCGCCTGCTCGGCTTGGAAGCCGCCTTGAACATTATTGTCTCGGGCAACCCGACTCCGGCTATCAAGTTCAAGGGAATGCCGCTGATTGATGAGATTGTCGAAGGCGATCTGGTGTCCGGTGGCGTGGCATTTGCACGCAAAGTGGTGGCTGAAGGTCTGCCGCTCAAGCGAGCACGAGATCTCAAAGTCCGCGACCCCCAATCCGACGCATTTCTGCAGTTTGCCAGGAATACGATCACCGCAGCTTCGAAGAACTTCCCCGCACCATTGAAGTGTTTTGAGGCCGTGGCAGCCTCCGTCAGCAAACCGTTTGACGAAGGTTTGCAGGTGGAGCGCGAGGGCTTCCTCGCACTCATGGCCACACCCGAGTCGCGTGCCTTGCGCCATGTATTCGCCGCCGAGCGTGCTGCCGCCAAGATTCCTGACGTGCCAGAAGGCACGGCCCTGCGCCCGGTCAATCAGGTTGCCGTGATCGGTGCCGGCACCATGGGTGGCGGCATCACGATGAACTTTGTCAACGCAGGCATGCCGGTGGTGCTGCTGGAGACCCAACAGGCAGCGCTGGACAAAGGGCTGGCGACCATCCGCAAGAACTATGAGAACTCGATGAAAAAGGGCAAGCTGACGCAAGCCCAAGTCGACGAGCGCATGGGTTTGATCAAGCCGACGCTGAGCTATGAGGACTTCCGCAACGTTGATCTGGTGATCGAAGCCGTGTTCGAGAGCATGGACGTCAAGGAGCAGGTTTTCAGAAAGCTCGACGAGGTGATCAAGCCCGGCGCCATCCTGGCGTCGAACACCTCTGCGCTCAACCTTGACAAAATCGCGGCATTCACCAAGCGTCCGCAGGATGTGATCGGCCTTCATTTCTTCAGCCCGGCCAACGTGATGCGACTGCTGGAAATTGTCCGAGGTGCGAAGACTGCAGCGGACGTGCTCGCCACCTGCATGGCGATGGCCAAGAAAATCAAAAAAATTGCGGTGGTCTCGGGGGTCTGCGAAGGCTTCATCGGTAATCGCATGCTGGCGCGCTACGGCGCAGCGGCCAATGGCCTGTTGAACCAGGGCGCCTTGCCGCAACAGGTGGACGGGGCCCTGCAGAAATTCGGTCTTGCGATGGGCCCGTTTCGCATGGGTGATCTGGCGGGCCTGGACATTGGCTGGGCTGGTCGCAAGCGCCGTCAGGCCGAGAACCCGGGTGCTTATGTGCCTGTGGTGGCGGACCGCATCTGCGAGGCCGGTCGCTTTGGCCAGAAGACGGTTGCCGGCTGGTACCGCTATGAAGCGGGTAAGCGCGATCCCATTCCGGACCCGATTGTGGAAGCTTTGATTGCCGAATACCGCAAAGAGAAGGGCCTCACGCCGCGCAAGATCAGTGACACGGAGGTCATCGAACGCTGCATGTACGCGCTCGTCAACGAAGGTGCGCGAATTCTTGCCGAGGGTATCGCAGCGCGCGCCTCCGACATCGACATCGTGTATTTGAACGGCTATGGATTCCCGGTGCACCGGGGCGGCCCCATGCTGTATGCCGACATGGTGGGTCTGCCCAACGTGGTGCGCCGTCTGCGGCAATTTGCCGCTGAACCGGGTGCTGATCCATCGTGGCAGCCGGCCCCCTTGCTGGTGCAGCTGGCCGACGAAGGCAAGACCTTCAACTAAAACGCGATTCAACAAGGAACCCAAATGACTGATGCAGTAATCGTCTCCACCGCGCGGACCGGTCTGGCCAAGAGCTGGAAGGGCGCATTCAACATGACTTACGGCGCCACCCTGGGCGGCCATGCCATCGAGCACGCCGTCAAGCGTGCCGGCGTTGACCCGGCCGAGGTGGAGGATTGCATCCTCGGTGGCTCGCTGTCCGAAGGCACCACGGGCGGCAATGTCGCGCGAGCAGCCGCCCTGCGTGCGGGTCTGCCGGTGACCACTGCGGGCGTGACGCTCAACCGTTTTTGCTCATCGGGTCTACAGGCGATTGCCATGGCGGCGCAACGCATCATTGTTGACCAGGTGCCCGTCATCGTTGCGGGTGGTGTTGAATCTATTTCGTGTGTGCAAAACGAGGTGAATCGCCACATGCGTGCCGATCCCTGGCTGCTGGAACACAAGCCTGAGATTTACTGGAGCATGTTGCAGACCGCCGAGATGGTGGCCAAGCGTTACAACATCTCCAAGGCGGCGCAGGACGAATATGGCGTGCGCAGCCAGGTGCGCGCCGCTGCCGCTGCCGCTGCCGGCAAATTCGATGCCGAGATCGTGCCGATGACTACCATCATGGGCGTGGTCGATAAGGTTACCGGGCTCATCACGCGCAAGGAGGTAACGATCTCGACCGATGAGGGCATTCGACCCGATACGACCCTCGAAGGTGTCTCGAAGATCCGTTCGGCACTGCCGGGCGGTGTGGTGACGGCGGGCAATGCGAGCCAGTTCTCTGACGGTGCATCGGCCTGTGTGCTGATGGACGCCAAATTGGCTGAAAAGCGCGGTATCCAGCCCCTGGGGATTTTCCGTGGCTTTGCGGTAGCGGGATGCGAGCCGGATGAGATGGGCATTGGCCCGGTGTTCGCCATTCCCCGCCTGCTGGAACGCGCCGGGCTGAAGGTCAGCGACATTGGCTTGTGGGAGTTGAACGAGGCCTTTGCCTGCCAGGTGATCTACAGCCGCGACAAGCTGGGCATTCCCGACGAGTTGCTCAATGTCAACGGTGGCGCCATTGCCGTCGGTCACCCTTATGGTGTGAGCGGCTCGCGCCTGACCGGCCATGCCTTGATTGAAGGCAAACGGCGCGGCGCGAAGTATGTGGTGGTCACCATGTGCATCGGCGGCGGTCAAGGCGCCGCCGGTTTGTTTGAAGTCTGCTGAGCGCACCGCAATGGCAGAAGACTTTGACAGCTTCACCGGCACGTGCCCGGTTACGTCGCAACATGCGTTCGATATTGATCGCTTGGCCCGCTTCATGCGCGAGCAGGTGGAAGGCTATTCAGGTGAGTTACAGGTGGAGCAGTTCAAGGGCGGGCAGTCCAACCCCACCTTTCGCCTGAGCGCAGGCGGGAAGCACTATGTCATGCGGCGCAAGCCACCGGGCGTGCTGCTGCCATCTGCGCACGCGGTCGATCGCGAGTTTCGCGTTATCAGTGCGCTGGCGGGCACTGATGTGCCGGTGCCGCGCGCCTACGCGCTGTGCGAGGATCCGCAAGTGATTGGCACTGCGTTCTACATCATGGATTGTCTCGAAGGGCGCGTCCTGTGGGATCCAAGCCTGCCCGGCATGACGCCGGCGCAGCGGACAGCGCATTTTGATGAGCTCAATCGCGTCATTGTTGCCCTGCACCGCGTTGATCCACAGGCCGTGGGTTTGGGCGACTACGGCAAGCCCGGCAACTATATCGAGCGTCAGATCGGTCGCTGGAGCAAGCAGTATCGCGCGGCAGAAACTGAAACCATAGACGCTGCCAATCAGTTGATGGCGTGGCTGCCAAAACACATACCGGCGGGTGATGAGGTCGCCATTGTTCACGGCGACTACCGCTTTGACAACGTGATGTTTCACCCGACCGAGCCGAAGATTTTGGCGGTGCTGGACTGGGAGCTTTCCACGCTGGGGCATCCCATGGTCGATTTCGCCTACCACTGCATGACCTGGCACATGCGTGGTGCTGGCTCGCGGGGTCTGGTCGGCCTGGACCTGCCCAGCCTGGGCATTCCCACTGAGCAGCAATACCTGCAGACCTATCTAACACGCACAGGCCGGGGCGACGCCGGTGCAGTCAGTGAGTCCGACTGGACTTATTACATGGTGTTCAACATGTTCCGCCTCGCCAGCATCCTGCAAGGCATCATGGCCCGTGCGCTGCAAGGCAACGCCGCCAATGCGGCTGCGCTGGAAGCCGGCAAGCGGGCACGGCCACTGGCCGAGCAGGCATGGGCACTGGCCCAGCGCATGGGTGGGTGATCAACGGAATTCACCCATGTCCAATCGCCACCTCGCATTCTGGCCAGACAGCCAGCCGCAGCACCTGACGGTGCCGCAAACCAATTTGTTCTACAACGTGGAAGTATCCGCCACGCGCTTCCCCGACAAGCCTTACATCCTGTTTTACGACACGCCGATCACTTACGCCGAATTCAAGGACGAGGCCGAGCGCATCGCCGGCTATCTGGAGCAGGTATGCAAGGTGAAGAAAGGCGACCGCGTGCTGCTCTATATGCAAAACAGCCCGCAATTCGTGCTCGCCTATTACGGCATCCTGCGCGCCAATGCGGTGGTGGTCCCGGTCAACCCGATGAACCTGACCAACGAATTGCGCCATTACGTCAAGGACACCGGCGCGACGGCCGCGATAGTGGCGCAGGATATTTTTGCGCAGATGTCGCCGTTGCTGGATGAAGGGCTTGACCATATCCTGGTGGCGGCCTACTCGGATTACCTGAAGCACCCCACCGATCTCAAGCTGCCCGACTTCGTCAGCGCGCCGCGCCAGCAACTTTCCGGCACGGGCGTGACCTTGTGGAGCGACATGCTGTCGCGCAATCTGCGGCCCGGCCCGCTCACCGCCGGCCCGGACGATCTGTGCGTGATGCCCTACACCTCGGGCACAACGGGTCATCCGAAAGGCTGCATGCACACGCATCGCGGCACGATGGCCAGCATCGTCGCCAGCATGCAATGGTTCAACACCCATCAGGATTCAGTGTCGCTCGCGGTCCTGCCCTTTTTCCACGTGACCGGCATGCAGGGCAGCATGAGCGGCCCGCTGTATCACGGCAGCACGATAGTGGTGCTGCCACGCTGGGACCGCGAAGTCGTGGCGGAGTGCATCCAGCGCTACAAGATCGCAACGCTGCAACTGATTTCGACCATGGTGGTTGACCTGCTGGCAAACCCGAAGATTGCCGAATACGACCTGTCCAGCCTGCGCGGCATTCGTGGCGGGGGCGCGGCCATGCCGGAAGCCGTTGCGCAGAAACTCAAGGATATTCTCGGTGTGCCCTACGTCGAGGGCTATGGTATGTCGGAGACGATCGCTGCCACCCATATCAATCCGGCCGACCGGCCGAAAAAGCAGTGCCTCGGCATCCCGATCTACGGCGTCGATGCACGCGTGGTCGATCCGTCCGATTTACATGAATTGGCGCCGGGCGAGATCGGCGAGATCATCGTCAACGCGCCCAACGTGATGCAAGGTTACTGGAACAATCCGCAAGCAACGAAGGAAGCCTTTGTCGAGATCGGCGGCAAGCGGTTCCTGCGCACCGGTGACTTGGCGACGACCGACGAGGACGGCTACTTTTTCATGGTCGACCGCTTGAAGCGCATGATCAACGCCTCCGGCTTCAAGGTGTGGCCGGCAGAAGTGGAGACACTGCTGTACCAGCATCCGGCCATCCAGGAAGCCTGCATCATCGCCGCGCGCGATCCGAAGCGCGGCGAAACGGTGAAGGCGGTGATCGTGCTGCGCGAACCGTATCGCGGCAAGGTGAGCGCAGAGGAAATCGTCGCGTGGGCGCGTGCCAACATGGCCGCCTACAAGACCCCGCGCATCGTGCAGTTCGTCGATGCGCTGCCGAAGTCATCGACCGGCAAGCTGCAATGGCGTGAATTGCAGGAACGGGAAAAACAAACAGGAGACACCCATGCGATTTGAAAACAGGGTAGCCATCATCACCGGCGCGGCCAGTGGTATTGGTCGCGCGCTCAGCGAGCGTCTGGCCGCCGAAGGCGCCTGCGTCGCGCTGGTCGACCGCAACGAAGATGGCTTGGCGGCGGCGGCGGCGGCGTTGCCAGACGCGTCGAAGGTCTGGTACCGCGCGCTCGATATTTCTGATGAAGACGAAGTGGAAAGGTGCGTAGGCGATGTGCTCTCCGTATTTGGCCACATCGATGTCCTGTGCAACAACGCCGGCATCGCCGGTGGCGATTATTCGAAAATCACCGAGACCGACACCGTGATGTGGCAGCAGATCCTGGGTGTCAATGTGATGGGTGCCGTGCATTTCACCAAGTATGCGGCCCGAATCATGCGCGATCAGCGCGGCGGCGCCATTGTCAACACCGCTTCCGTGGCCGGTGTGCGTTCGGGCGCAGGCGGCAATGCCTACAGCGCGTCGAAGGCGGCGGTCATCAGCCTGACCATGACCAGCGCCTGCGACCTTGGCGAGTGGAATGTGCGCGTCAATGCGGTCTGTCCGGGCCTCATCGAAACCGGCATGACCGCACCGGTGTTTGCGCGCGCGCGTGCGGCGCAGAAAGAGGACAAGCTGGGCTCGCGTTGCGAATTGCGCCGCTACGGCCATCCGCAGGAAGTCGCGGCCGTCATCGCCTTTCTCGCCAGCGACGATGCCAGCTATGTGACGGGGCAGGCGCTACCGGTCGATGGCGGGAACACGGCTTCCCTGAATTTGCCGGGAATGAAAGTGTAAGGGCTCCTCCATGCACACATCTTTGCAAGACCTATGCGATATTGCACCGACCTTTACGATACCGCCAGCTATACCAAATCCAAATCCACGCGCGACACTTTTGATAAAGAAAAGACAGCCATCGAGTGCCACGAACTGATACAGTCACTTGCAGACATCCATGAAAATACACAGGAGATGACATGCTGAAAAAACTGATCGCGCCGTTGGCGCTCCTAATGATCGCCTTGACTGCGGAAGAATTGGCGGCATACCAGCGCAGCGAGATCGTCAAATGGACCAAGGTGGTCAAGGATTCCGGCGCCAAGCTCGAATGAGGATGGGCCGTTGCATGAATAATGAAAAAGATAACGAAAAGGACTCACGAACATGAATGGCGCCGACTACCTTTGCGACTCCCTGCTTGCCAACCAGATAGATGTTTGTTTTGCCAACCCAGGCACATCGGAAATGCATTTCGTCGCGGCGCTGGACCGCAAGCCGCAAATGCGTTGCGTATTGGGATTGTTCGAAGGCGTGATCACCGGTGCGGCCGACGGCTATGCCCGCATGGCCGAAAAACCGGCGGCCACGCTTCTGCATCTAGGGCCCGGCTTGGCCAACGGCCTGGCCAATATGCATAACGCCAAAAAAGCGCGAACGCCCATGATCAACGTGGTCGGCGACCACGCCTCCCACCATAGCCGCTACGACGCCCCACTGACAAGCGACGTGGAAGGCATAGCGCGCCCCATGTCCCATTGGATAAAGCGCATGGCTACGCCGGCCGCGATAGGCCAGGACGTGGCTCAAGCCGTTGAGCAAGCCAATCAGGCTCCCGGCAACGTCTGTACGCTGATACTGCCCGCCGACACGGCCTGGACTGAACTCGAACACCAGGCCGAGCCCGTCCTGGCGAAACGCCCCGCGCGCCAGCAAACATCGGCCGACGCGATAAAGGCCGCGGCCAAGGCCATCCGGTCCGGCAAACCAGCACTGTTGCTTCTGGGGGACGTCGCCCTGCGCGAAGACGCTCTGGAAATCGCCGGACGAATTCGCCAGCATTGTCAGGTCGATATATTGGCCGAAGGCTTCATTCGTCGCATGAGCCGCGGCGCCACACGCACCCCAATAGAAAAACTGCCCTACCCGGTAGACGCTGCCTGCGCGCGCCTGGCCCACGTCAAGCATCTCATATTGGTAGGTGCAAAAGTACCGGTGGCCTTTTTTGCTTATCCCAACAAGCCCAGTCTTTTGGCCCCAAACGAAGCCACAATTATTACTCTAGCCTCCGCTGAACAGGATCTGACGCAAGCCCTGTATAGCTTGGCCGACGAACTGGGCGTTCCCGCCAATACGCCCTCCTATCGCTTGCCGGAACCACGCGATGCCTCGATACCCACGAATGGAACTCTGAATGGCAAAGCCATCAGCCAGATTCTGGGCAAATATCTTCCCGAAAACGCCGTGCTGTGCGACGAATCGATTTCGGAGGGCCGGGACTTCATGCGCTGCAGTCTGCAATCCGCTCCGCATGACTATCTGCAGTTGACGGGCGGGGCCATCGGCTTGGGCCTGCCAATGGCAACGGGTGCTGCCATCGCCTGTCCGGATCGCAAAGTCATTTCCCTGCAAGCCGACGGCAGCGCCATGTACACCCTGCAAGCCCTCTGGACACAGGCGCGCGAAAGCCTGAACTGCCTGACAATCATCCTAGCCAACCGCAGCTACGCCACCCTGCATGGCGAAATGAGGAATGTCGGTGTCACCCAACTGGGCAGCAACGCCAAACGCATGCTCGACCTTGATTTGCCCTATTTGCAATGGACTCAGCTGGCGCATGGCATGGGTGTTCCCGCCGTCAAAGTTGATTCGATAGAAACATTTACGCAGGCGCTGAATAATGGTCTGCAAGCGCGAGGCCCCTGCCTGATTGAAGCGCTCATCTGACTACTTGGAGCGCAAATTGAAGCTTCAGGTGAATCGGGACAAAAGCGCCGTGGCGCAGCCTTGGCAACTCTACGCTTATCGATGATTCAATCAACGCCGAGGGCTTCGTGGACCTGGCTGCGTGGCTACAGCGAGAAAAATCGAACGGGGATCCGGAAATCGCTTCGTTCGTCGGGAGCCCTTGGCTTGAACGCAATCGAAAAACCCTGACGTCGCTGATCGCGCGCAATAGCGAAAGAGGCAAGTCTCCGGCGGCGTGGGACCTGTTCTGGTTCAGACCTGGGGGAACCATTTGGGGATTGACGGAAGACCTGCAGACCACGCTCGGCGAGCGTGAAAGCCATGTCACGCAGGAGTCCATCGGTCGAAGGAGGATTGGTCTCGACGTTGATTGCACCAGCGTCAGTCAGTTCGGATAGCGTGAAGCGATTCGACAGGATATTCGATCGTGGCTTTAGCGCACGCGCGGGCCGCGGCAGTCTTTCTGTCGAGATATTGCTCATTCGCGGCGTGTGCGCCGTCGTTTCCGTAATTGTGCCTCTGGCAGAGGGTGTCAACGTCTGGATTGGGCGTATCACGGTCAAACCCAGCGACGTTGATCGGATAGCGGAGCGTCTACGGCCCGACGACCGTGAGCCCGAATTGGTTTCTCTGTGGACGGAAAATCGAACACGACCTCGATAGAAGGTTCCTTCGTAAGCCCACGGGTGAACGAGGCCTGATGATGTCGTAGCTTGATTCCCAGCTGCGGCAATTGACCCCGTTAAGGAAACGGCCTACGCCACTAGCAGCTGGTCGTCTGCTCTTGGGTGCCGCATCCGAATGACGGAACGACCGCAATGGGCACTTTCCAGTCATCTGACAGTGTCAAAAGCGGACCGTCGCGCCGACGCTCTTTCTACCTCGTTGCGTCTTTCGCTCGAAAAGTGCGAACATCCTATCCTCGACACTTTGCATTCAAAACCTTATGGGCACTTTGCTGGTGGCACTGCAATTCGGCCTGCTGCTCGTGCTGGCAGCGCTAGCGGCATCAAATATGATGCATGGCGTCATTCCCGCCAGAGCCTTCCTGCTGGCGGGAACCTCAGTCGTGCTCGCCGCCTGGACGCTTGTTTACAACAGGCCGGGAAACTTCAACATCCGCCCTATGCCAAAAATTCACGGCGTATTGGTCACAACCGGGTCGTATCGGTGGATTCGCCACCCAATGTACACGTCAGTGCTATTAGGTGGCGCCGCGCTGGCGTGGACATCCAGCACTTTCATCGGGTGGGTCACGTGGTCAGCACTGGCAATTGTCCTACTCAAGAAATCAACGCTCGAAGAGCGCTGGATGTGCGAGAAACACCCCGGGTATGCCGCCTACTTGCTTCGGACCAAACGCTTTTTGCCCTTGGCTTTTTTAAAGGCATCGGCACTCAGCACGCCTGCTACAGCAGCTCAAGCGTGCTTTCGTCAGGCTGCCCACCGTAGAAGCGCTCCAGCGCCTGACTGAAAACAGGTTCATCCGGGGCGACCTGAGCGAAAAGCGTCATGCATGACCTGAATTTGAGGTCATCCGGAGAACCGAAAACCTCGTGGATAGTCTTGTCGCCAACCGCCAGAACGAGCTTCGTGCACTCCTTCAGGCGCGGTCCAAGGACGGGGTGCTTCCAATAGGCAAGCGCCTCTTCCCTTGATTCGATGCCGAAGTGTTTGGCAATTGGGCTTCGGCCCAGGGCCTTGAGCTGAGGAAAGACGAACCACATCCAGTGGCTTTCCTTTTCCCCAGCAGCCAGTTCTTCACAGACCGAAGCATAGACGCGGTCTTGCGCCTCTACAAACCGTTCCAGACCGTTGTTGGTCAAATTGAATGGCATGGTTACCTCCAAATAATGCAGACTGGCAACCTCCGCTCCTCGCTAGACCGTCTTCAAGGTCGACGAAAAGACACTTGCTGGGATGACCAATATTTTGATTTCAATTGGTCCAGCCTGACCTCCCCGCCCGTGGACGGCGCGTGGACAAAACGGCCACCCCCAACATAAATTCCAGCGTGAGTAACTACGTCGCTCTGGGCAAAAAGGACCAGGTCACCCGAGCGAATGTTTTCACTCGATACCGGCTGACCCCAATTTTGCAGCCTTGAGACGGTTCGAGGTGGCGCAACCCCTGCCCTCATTTGATAGACGTAGCCAATCAGGCCACTGCAGTCAAAACCGGAGTCTGGTGTGTTGCCACCATAGCGATAAGGCGTTCCAACGAGGCCGACGGCATAAATGGTTATGTCATCAGCCTGCCCTGGGGAGATGCTCGATGGCAGTACCAAAGTGTCCCTGGAGGCATCACCCCTGTGAAGGAATGGCGTCGTGCTGCATCCTCCCAAAGCGAGCAGAAGTGTCATCGCACCACAAGTAGCAACGAGCTTTTTGCAAACATCCATGTCGTTATCTTGACTGCTCGAAATCAAAAAATACAGCGTTGGTCAATTCCATTTGACATAAACCCAACAGCTGAGAGTCACGCCAATGGCCCACAGCAGCCAAGTTTGCGGTACTGCATATCCTGTCCCACTGGACAGTTCAAAGAAAAGTTGGCGGGTATCAGTTCAAGTTTTGGGCAAGCTTTGCAATAGCCAGACGCCCGCCGGAGGTACATTGCGCCACACCGAGCACGTCTTGTGCCACCGAAAATCCGCTGATGCCTCAAAGGGTGCGCGCGGCTGGTAGGTGAACTGGACCAGCCTCGAACCGGGGACTCTGCGAAGAAACCGCTCAATGCTGGCCACCGTGACCTCGCGCATGTCCTGCGGAAGTGAGCGAAAAGGAAGGCTGGACACCACCGCCGCCGGGCCAGGGTAGATGAGGCCGTCCAGGACCTCGTGGGCGGGGTCCTGCCGCACGTCCAGCCCAGAAAACTTACTCCTAAGCTGTTGGGCCAGACTTGGCTGTATTTCTACTGCTACCATTGAGGCGTGTGGCAGCCGGCGGCGCAGCTCTTTCGTGACTGGGCCCGTGCCTGCGCCCAGTTCCACGACATGGTGCACCTCGCCTGTTGCGCGGACCATAGCCAAGGCCAAGTAGCAAGACGAGGGCGTGACCGCACCGGTCAGGCCAGGTGTTTTTAGCAAGTGCAGCAAGAGCGCAGGCATCGCCAGAGTATGCTCCGAGCAATATTCCCTGAGCGAAAAATCGGTGTTCTGCATTCACTCTGAGGCTGACCGGAAAAGCCGGCGTCGTTCTTTGCTTTCGGCACAGCGCGTCTGATTGACAGCTCCTGGTCGCAACCCGACTTCGGAAGAATGCTGGCTAAAGCTCGGTCACACTCTTCTTGAGTCACCGATGATTCATGCTTGACCGTCCGCTCCAAGTCAGGAGTTAGCTTACTGGCAAGGCCGACGCGAAGCGCAGAACGACCCTTGGTCGTTTGTAGTTGCACTGCAAAAGCCGAGTGTCATACGGCATCATCTAGCTCCATGGTCACAAAATCTGACAACCAACTACTAACTGTCGTATCCGTTGACGACGCCGACCGGGTCAGGTGCGGGCAGCCCGGTTGTGGACATTCCATGTATGCCCGGATTCACGTTGTCCGAGAAGGCGGAGAACTGAGCGATAGTTTCATGGAGCTTTAAGGCCCCACCTGAAACGACTTTCCAAAAAGTCAATACGGGGCGTTCAATGTCGGGTATCGGGCAGGCATTTCAGGAAACCCATCGTCGGGTAGGTGTCTCAGGGGTTGTGTCGCAATAACGGAGTAAAGCCGAAAAGAGTTGCATCGTTGGCCTGTTGATCAAAAAGCTAACCGGCCCGGATCAGCAGGTCGGTGTTTGGGCTAGCATGAAATGTAAGCCTAAATGACGGCATCCTGTGTAGGTGCAACAACGGCAGACGTTGGGCCAGAAATGAACGCCGTCTGGGTCAGGACTGTCAGGCGGCGCTAAAGTTTCTCATCCCGTTTCTCGCGCTCAGCTGTTGCATGGGCTTCATCCATTTCGGCGAGGACTCGATGTGGATCCGTCGGTTGCTGCATTGCCTCTGACTCAGGATCGTGACGATCCTTGACCATGGGCATATCCCTTCGTAACTCTTCAATCAAATTGATGAGCTTAGTAGTCTTCTGCTCGGTCAAGAGGTTTACTTGGAGATCCAGTTGTTCCCGCCGCTCCTCAAGATTGGCGAACCGCTCTTGTCGTATCAAAACTACTGTCGTTGTCAGTATAGCCAATAGACTAACAATTCCTTGGAGCCAGAAAAACGGCGGCGGGTCGAACTCCACCATGTGCATCTGTCTCGCACCGATATTGGCGAGGATCCACAGCGTGACAAACGAAACGATGCACCCGAGAAAAATTGGCCGCCCTACAACACCGCTAATGGTTTCGACAATCCGTTGCGACAAGCTAGCTTTTTTGTGTTCGCGTTTGTAAAACTCAGCAATCGATTCAACATTTTGGGTGATCGGAGTTGGCGCATTAACAGCCTTTTTCATTCTATGCTACCTATTCAATCAGCGCGAGCAGCTAAGTTTTCCTAATGGCGCCAGTGTTTGCCAGCAGCTTCAAGAAACAAGAACTACTGAATGAGATTCTTCAGTTCCCAATCCCAAGGCCAGACACGTCAACACTCTTTACGCCCTTTACCTTTTCAGCAATCATTTTCACGAGGTCAATAGCATCTTGGCTGGGCAATTTTCCCTTGAGTGAAACCACGCCGCGCTTAGTTTTTACGCCCACTTTGAATGCCTTGGACACGCTGTTTGCGAGGATTTCTGACTTCACTTTGGTCGTGATCCAGCTATCGGACACGGCCCGTTCAGCCTTGCTGACGGCATTGGATGGTGCGTTAGCGGCGTCATCGGACGCAGCTTGCGCCATGTCCACGCTGAGAAAAAGCGCAGCGACGAACAGTGAGGTCCCAACGGAGACTGCGAGGCGCGAGATTTTGCTGAGATTTTGGGTAGTAGTCATTGGCAACTTTCAAGTCTATGTTTAAACATGGTGAACACCTGGCAGAGCGCAACTCTGTCAAGCACCATACGCCTTAAGCGTGCCACAAGGTGTGAACTGCTGTCCGTGCGGCAGCACACAAAGGGTTCCAGCATGGATCGAGTCAGCTTTATCAACTCGCCTCGTTCTTCGAGGGCCAGGACAATTTCAGGGCCAATCCGCATTCACCTTCCCCGGCCTGACTCGCAAAAGAATCCGTCAGGGACCGTTTTAACAAATACGATTCTTCAAGATTTTCAACCCCAACGGTGGACTGCCGTAGCCAAACTTGAGCGCTTGCCTGGCCAAGCGAAGCATATCGTTTTAGTCTGATCTTCGCTTGCACCGTCGGAAAAGGCATGTGGAGCGATGGTGTCTCCATAATTCCCCCACGCCCGGCGGATTGTGAACTCTCATTAAGGTGAAAAATTGCGTTTGCGCAGCTCATTTCGTTCTTTCTAAACTCTAACAAGCCACGGATTAGGACTCATACTAATTTGCCTTCAATGATATAGATGTTATCCATTCGAAGCCTGTCAAGCTTTGCATTCTGGTTGGATCCAATTCAAGAGATAGCAGCCCCTCGCTGAGGGCCTTAACTACGTCAGTCAATGGTTAATTCCAGCAGGATAGCGCCCATCGCCGAATGCCGGACGCATGCCTTTCATTCGCCGCCGTGAACAGCGGCGAGTTTGGTCCATTGGGTTTGAACTGTGTAGACCGGCTTGATTTCCATATTGATGTTGAGCGGCGAGATGTCCACGCGGTCTTTTTCCTCGTTACCGATCACGACCCTCGTGAAGCTCTCGTCACCAGGGTACTGGAACTCACTCAGAATTTCTACTTGGTCGCCGATTTTTAACACAGAAGTTCGATCAAACTGCCAGACTGTAAAACTGATCAGCTGCAGACAGGGTTGATCCAGCGGGACAGTCCAGCAGCCCCTTGCGGATCATGTGTATTGTCTCGATGCCTGCAATGATGATGCGAGCACTCCAAAACGACTTGAACCCCAGCATCGGTCGGGTTATCCGTTTGATCGCCCGCTCCAGGAAGCGCCGGGCAGCCGCCAGATCGCGCTTGGTGGTGAGCAGGAAGTTCACCGTATCGTCCTCGCGATCAACGGCCCGATACAGATATTTCCATTCACCAGCCACCTTGATATAGGTCTCATCCATCCGCCAGCTTTTCCCGACTGGGTGCTTGCGTCGACGAAATACGGCTGCCAGCACCGGCACCATCTTGATCGCCCAGCGATGCACGGTGGCGTGGTCAACGAAAACACCCCGCTCCTGCATCATCTCCTCGATGTGGCGCAGGCTCAGCGGGTAGGCAACATACCAGCGCACGCAAATCAGCATCACTTCCAGCGGATAGTGGAGCCGTTTGAGAACTTTGCGTAAGGCGCTATTGACCAAACTTTTACGGAAATCATGCATGGCTCAGATTGTCCGACATCGCTATTGCGACACAACCCGCGCGCCAACCCGACCTGTCAAAGCTTATTTGCCGGTTTTCCCAGCCCGTTTGATCGGTTGTTTGCCAGGCCGTCTGGACGCGCCAAGTTTCGCTTCAGTGCCTTTTAGCAGCTTGCTGATGTTCTCCCGGTGCCGGTATACCAGCAAGGCGCTGATGACAACCAGCATGACCAGAATGCCTTGATCGACGTACCAGGCCGCGCGGTCACCAAACAGGTAGTAGAGCGGCGAAAAAACCGCTGCAGCCAGGGCCGCGAGTGACGAATAACGCGAAAAATACGCCACAATCAGCCACGTCGCCAGCGTCGCCAGACCCAACACCCAGCTGACGCCGAGCAGCACGCCTGCAGCCGTGGCCACGCCTTTGCCACCTTTGAACTGAAAAAACACCGGGTACAAATGCCCCAGAAAAGCCGCCAGGCCGACCGCGGCGACGGTGCCATCGCCCAGACCGTAGTCGCTGCCGAACCACTTGACCAGCACCACTGGCAGCCAGCCTTTCAGGGCATCGAGCAGCAAGGTTGCCACCGCCGCCGTCTTGTTGCCTGAGCGCAGCACATTGGTGGCACCGGGATTTTTGCTGCCAAAGCTGCGCGGGTCATTCAGACCCATGAGCTTGCTGACGATGACTGCAAACGACAGTGAGCCGAGCAGATAGGCCAGCAACACGGCACTGGTTGAGTAGGCGTAATTCAAAATGGTCTCCCCCTGGTTATTCGATCAACGCGCACTGCACCGGCGATGCGCCCAGCAGCGTGACGCATACCTGCGGCTCAATGCCGACCAGGTAACCGCGCCGACCACCGTTGATGGCAATTTTAGGCAAAGCCAGAATGCTTTCCTCGATATACACCGGCATGGCTCTGCGCGTGCCGAAAGGCGACGTGCCTCCGACCAGGTAGCCGCTGTGGCGATTGGCCACTTCAGGCTGACAGGGCTCGACCGATTTGGCACCGATCTGGCGTGCCAGATTTTTGGTAGATACTTTGCGGTTGCCGTGCATCAGCACCAGCAGGGGCTTGCCATCCTGGTCCTGCATCACCAGAGTCTTGACGACGCTGAACGGGTCCAGGTCCAGCACCTCGGCGCTGTGCCGCGCGCCACCGTGCTCCAGGTACTCATAGGGATGCTCGGTAAACGTTACCTGATGGGCCTTCAACCACTGCGTTGCCGACGTTTCGCTAACGTGGTCCTTCTTATGGTCTTTTCTGGCCATATCACAAAGCGGGGTCCCGGATTTCCCAGCGGATTTTGTCAATCTCGGCCAGCATCTCAGGCGACAAGACAGCGCCAAAGGCATCCAGGTCTTCATCAAGCTGGGCGACCGATGTGACGCCGATGATGGTGCTGGCCACCTGCCACTTGGTGCGGCAAAACGCCAGCGCCAGTTGGGTGGGCGTGAGGCCATGCGCACGCGCCAGGGCGTTGTAGCGCCGCGCCGCGGCCAGCGCCTCGGGTCGGCCCCAGCGCTGTTTGCGCACCGATTCGTATTTGCCAATGCGTGCATTTTTCGGCGCGCCCGGGCCTTCTATGCCTGAAACGTCATACTTGCCAGTCAGCAAACCAAAACTCAGGGGGGAGTAAGCCAGCAGCGAAACGCCAAGGCGGTGCATGGTTTCATCCAGACCGTTTTCAACAGTGCGGTTGATCAGGGAGTAGCCGTTTTGCACAGTCGCAATTTTGGGCAGGCCATGCTGCTCCGCCAGACGCACAAACTCATGCACGCCATAGGGGGTTTCATTGGAAAGGCCAATGGTGCGCACCTTACCCGCCTTGACCAGACCCGCCAGTGCTTCGAGCTGCTGCTGGATGGTGCTCACGGGTTTGTCACTGGCGGGATCAAAATACATCATGCCAAATGTCGGCACATGGCGCACCGGCCAGTGAATCTGGTAGAGATCGATCACGTCGGTTTGCAGACGCTTGAGGCTGTCATTGCAGGCGCTGACGATATCCGCTTCAGTCAGGTCGGCACTGCCACCGCGAATCCATGGCATGCCGCGCGCCGGACCTGCCACTTTGGTGGCCAGAACCAGTCTGCCGCGTGCCGACGGATTTTTTGCAAACCAGTGGCCCAGAATGGTTTCCGTGGCACCAAAGGTCTCGGCCCGTGGCGGCACCGAATACATTTCCGCCGTATCCAGAAAATTGACGCCGCGCTCCAGCGAACGTTCAAGAATGGCATGCGCCGTGATTTCATCGACCTGCTCGCCAAAGGTCATGGTGCCCAGGCAAATCGGGGTGACGTGCAGATCGCTGCTGCCGAGTTGAACTTTATTCATGAAAATTTGGGTAAAAAAAACAGAAAAATCACCCATGACCTGTTGCCCGGGCAATTTGTGGAACCCTTCTCGAAGGATCAGGACGGGTAGTTTAAGGGCTTCAAAGGTTGTTTGCTTGCGGCCAAATCAGCGTTTGTCTTACAACTTCTGACGATTTTTTTCTATAGGATTCATGACCGGTGCTTTAATGCGCCTCTGATTCAATTCCATCCATTCCGAGGAATACGTTCATGAAAAAACGAACCCTTACCTCCCTGAGCGCCGCAGCACTGGCGCTGGCAGTCCTTTCTGGCTGCGCCGACATGAGTGAAACCCAGCGCGGAACAGCCCAGGGGGCCGGTATTGGCGCAGTGGCTGGCGCGTTGGTGGGCGCGGCCACGGGCGGCAGAACAGGCATTGCAACCGGTGCCGTGCTGGGCGGCGCGGTCGGTGCCGGTGGCGGCTATCTCTGGTCCAAAAAAATGCAGGACCAGAAAGTCGCGATGGAGCAGGCGACAGCCGGTACCGGCGTGGCGGTCAGCCAGACAGCCGACAACCGCCTGAAACTGGACATTCCCAGCGATGTGTCGTTTGACGTGGGCCGCTCGGCCATCAAACCCAACTTCGTGCCGGTGCTGAACCATTTGGCGACCAGCCTCAACCAGAATCAGATCACCACGGTCAGCATCATTGGTCATACCGACAGCACCGGCTCTGATGCCATCAACAATCCCCTGTCTTTTGACCGTGCCAACGCGGCCCGCAATTACCTGGTGAGTCGTGGCGTTGCGCCTCAGCGCATCACCACCGACGGCCGCGGTTCGCGCGAGCCGGTTGCGAGCAACGCCACGGAACAGGGTCGCGCCCAAAACCGCCGGGTCGAAATTTATGTGGCCGAACCAGTTGCGACGCGTTAATCCGCACGCCACTGCATCTTGCTAAAAAAGCACCTTCGGGTGCTTTTTTCATGCGCGCTTGCCGACTCTTGCAATCGTCAGGAGTTCTTGCAGCGCTCTTCCTCCTGCAGCCGCAGCACACGCCGCTGCACCTTGCCAGTGGTGGTCATGGGCAGAGCATCGATAAATTCGATTTCCTTGGGGTACTCGTAAGGCGCCAGCATGGCTTTGACATGGGCCTGCAATTGAGCCGCAAGTTCTGCATCAAATTTGGCTTT
>DHWX01000051.1:27891-77830 GCA_002413395.1 Polaromonas sp. UBA5171
TCACCGGTGCGGCACCAGTCGCCAGTGAATTTGGCGCGCGTTGCGGCGTTGTTCCTCCAGTAACCCAGAAAAAAGATCGGGTCCGGGTCGCCGTGGATGTCAAAGCGGCTCACGGCCACATCACCCGGCACGCCCACGACACATTCATTGCCGTCGTCATCAATCACCGCCACGCGGTGGCCCGGGTAGCCCTTGCCCATGCTGCCAGGCCGCGCTGGCCAAAACTTGCTGCAATTGCCGACGACATAGTTGATTTCGGTCTGGCCAAACATTTCATTCACCGTCACGCCGAGTTGCTGCTGGCAGTAGGAAAAGACAGCATCGCCGACCGCTTCGCCTGCGCTCATCAGACCCTGCAATTGAAACTTGAAGTGATCGCGCGGCCGCGGGAACGCCTTCATCATGGCTTTGAGCGCGGTGGGAAATAAAAAACTGTGCGTCACCCCCTGCTGCTCCATCAGCCTGAAGGCGAGTTCTGGGCTGAAGCGACCGTTAAAAGCCACGATGGGACGACCGAAATACAGTGTGGGCAGCAGCGCATCCATCAGACCGCCAGTCCAGGCCCAGTCGGCCGGGCTCCAGAAAATGGCATCCGACGCGCTATTTTTTTTGCCGTCAAAGCCAAACCAGTTCTGGCTGCAGACAAAGCCCGTCAAGTTGCCAATCAGCGCNNAGCGCGCGGTGGGCCAGCAGCGCCCCCTTGGGCGGACCGGTGGTACCGCTGGTGTAAATCAGCACTGCCGCCTCGTCGGCTTTGGTTTTGACCGCCGTGAAGGTGCGCTGCTCGGCCGCCACTGCGCTGGCATAGTCCACATCGCCCTGCCCTGCGGCGCTGCCTGCAGCCAGCACCGTACGCAGCGCCGGGCAACGGCTGCGAATGGTGTTGAGATTGTCAATCGAGCTTTCGTCGCAAATCGCCACCACCGCTTCACTGTTCTGCAACCGGTATTCCAGCGCTTCAGGCCCAAACAGCATGGACAGCGGCATGGCAACCGCGCCCATCTGGAATACTGCCATATAAGCCACGGCGGTTTCAAAGCGTTGCGGCATCACAATCGCGACGCGGTCGCCGCGCGCCACGCCCAGGCCCGTCAGCACGTGGCTCAGTGCATCGGCCGCGGTCTGCAGCCCTGAATAAGTATACAAAGTGGTTTTTGCCCCCGTTTCATGGGTGCGAATTGCTACTTTAGGAGCACACCGCGGCTCCTTTTCAGGCTTGGCCCAGCGGCTGCAACAAACCTCGGCAATATTGAAAAATTCATCAACCTGCCAGTGAAAACCGCGATGCAGGGCTGCATAGTGGTCAGGCTGGTTCTCCCTTGTGTCCCTGCTTTGACTGCGCTTCAATTCAAGTCTCCTTATGATGACTTCCCAATGTACAAAGAAAAGCGCCCCTTTCGCAGCGAGTTTGTCCCTATACGCGGGCTCAATTACCACATTCAGCGCTGGGACAGCACCCCCGGCTCAGGCTCAGCGCTACCACCTCTGGTGCTGGCGCATGGCTGGATGGACGTGGGCGCTTCTTACCAGTTCATGGTGGATGCTTTTACTGACGCCTTTGTGCAGGGCCGAACCATCATTGCGCCCGACTGGCGCGGCTTNNGGCCACAGCATGGGCGGCAACGTGGCCATGCTGTATGCCGGGGTACGGCCCGCGCGCATCCGCAAGCTGGTGAATTTGGAAGGCTTTGGCCTGCCGGCCAGCCGACCCAGTCAGGCCCCCGGCCGGTATGCCCGGTGGATGGACGAGCTCAAAACCCTGCATCGCGGCGAGTTGGCCCTGAAAGCCTACGACGACATGGACGGCGTTGGCCGTCGGCTCATGAAGACCAACCCCCGGCTTTCGCCCGACAAGGCCAGCTGGCTGGCCAGCCATTGGGCGCGGCCCGATACGGCTGGGAAGTGGCAAATTCTGGGGGAAGCCGCCCACAAGGTCACCAGTGCGCAGTTGTACCGGGTGGACGAAGTGCTGGAAATTTACCAGCGCATCAGCGCACCGACGCTGGCCGTCGAAGCTACGGGCGACTCACTCATGACCTGGTGGCAAGGTAAATACACCCTTGCCGAGTACCATGAAAGGCTTAAGCAAGTACCCCATGCGCAGGTTGCAGTCATCCAGGATGCTGGCCACATGCTGCACCATGACCAGCCGGAGCAACTGGCCCGATTGATCGAAGATTTCCTGACCTGATTCCGTGTGCCAGCTCAAGGCTCGCCATTTAGCGCACACTCCGCCGTCTTTGTCGCCCTCATCTTTTACCTGCTGTCGGCTTTGGGCGGGGTCGCGCAAACAGAGCGGGCAATTACCAACGCCAATCTGATCGCCAAGCTGGGCGCCGACATGGAAACCAGCATGTATGGTTACCTCGTCACGGGCGAAGAATCACTGCTGCAGCCTTTTGAAATTGGCAAGCCGCGCATCGCAGCCGAAACAAACACGCTGGCCCTACTTGTCCGCGACAACCAGGCACAGGTCAGCCGGCTTGGGCGCATCGGGGCGCTGCAGGCTCAGTGGAATGAATATGCGCAAAATATTGTTGCCCTTCGCCGCAGAAACCTCGACTACCAGCAGCCGGTTCGCTCCGCAGGGGGAAAAAGCCTAACTGACGAAATTCGGCGCGAGTTCGCCGAGTTCATCAGCGTTGAAGAGCGGCAGCTGCAGCAGCGCAACGATGACGCCAGAAGCACCACGCTTTGGGGCATGGCGGCTTATTTGCTGTTCAGCCTGGGCCTGAGCGGTCTGCTGGCTTTCGTTGGCCGCCGCGAACTGGTGCAGCTGTCGGACACTTATGGCGAGGCGGAGCAGAAGCAAGCTGCCACGGCGCTGCTGCTGGACCAGCAGCTTTGGCTGCGCACCGGGCAGCTGCAACTGGCCGAATACACAATCGGCCATCCAGGGGTGGAATCACTGAGCCGCAGCGTGCTGGAATTCGTGGCGCGTTATCTTGATGTGGCCGTGGCGGCCTTGTATGTGCGGGAAGACAACGGCAGCCTGCGGCGTGCGCCTTCGGAAGCTGACTCCTGAGCGGGCTGTCATTGGCAGTGGCCGGGCATGGCCCTTTTTCATGCCAACTCTTCAGGGCATGAGAAAATGATGGGTTCAACCCCAGACCAAGACAGGACACTCTCATGGAAGCAGAACGCATCAACCTCATCAGCAACCAGCTCGCTGATCTCAGCAATCGCGTGAACGAACTTCGGGGGTATCTTTGACTACCCTGCCAAGGAACGTAAATTAAATGAAGTCAACGCCGCGCTGGAAGACCCCAAGGTCTGGGACAACCCGAAGCGCGCGCAGGAACTCGGCCGGGAAAAACGATCGCTCGAAGCCGTGGTCCTCACGCTGGACCGGTTGACCGGAGAACTGGCCGACAACGCCGAGCTGTTTGAGATGTCCAGAGCCGAAAGCGACGAAGCCGGCATGCTGGCCATCGAAGCCGAGGCTGGCAAGTTTGCTGCCGAAGTCGAAAAGCTGGAATTCCGCCGGATGTTCCACAACCCGGCCGATCCATTGAATGCCTTTCTGGACATTCAGGCCGGCGCGGGCGGCACCGAGGCCTGCGACTGGGCCAGCATGCTGCTGCGCCAATACCTGCGGTATGCCGAGCGCAAGGGCTTCAAGACCACCATCGAGGACGAGTCCCCCGGTGACACGGCGGGCATCAAGGGTGCCACCATCAAGATTGAGGGCGAATACGCCTTTGGCCTGCTGCGCACCGAAACCGGCGTGCATCGGCTGGTGCGCAAGAGTCCGTTTGACTCGTCGGGTGGACGCCACACCAGTTTTGCCAGCGTGTTTGTGTATCCCGAAATTGACGACTCGATCGAGATTGACATCAACCCGGCAGATGTGCGGGTGGATACCTATCGGGCCAGCGGCGCGGGCGGCCAGCACATCAACAAGACCGATTCCGCGGTGCGCCTGACGCACATCCCCACCAACATCGTGGTGCAGTGCCAGGACGGCCGCAGCCAGCACGGCAACCGCGACATCGCCTGGAAGCGCCTGCGCTCAAAGCTGTACGATTTTGAAATGCGCAAGCGCGAAGCCGAGCAGCAAAAACTTGAAGACTCCAAAACCGACGTCGGCTGGGGCCACCAGATCCGCTCCTACGTGCTGGACAACAGCCGCATCAAGGACCTGCGCACCAACTACGAAACCTCGGCCACGCAGAAGGTGCTCGACGGCGACCTCGACCCGTTTATTGAAGCTTCCCTGAAACAGGGTGTCTGATCACGCTGCGTGCCATTGGGTCAGATTTTTCAGCAATTTTTAAAACGTTTAGGAAGCAGCCATGTTGCACATGCTTGATGATCGTGGATCAGGACAGGGACCCACCGTGGCCATTCACCGGGCCGACTACACCGCGCCCGCCTACTGGATTGACACCGTCGATCTGTGTTTTGACCTGGATCCCCAGAAAACACGCGTCCTCAACAAGATGACGCTGCGCCGCAACCCGGAGGTGACCGGGCAGGCACTCAAGCTCGACGGTGAAGAGCTCAACCTGGCCCGCGTCATGGTAAACGGCCAGGGTACCTCGTTCAAGATGGAAGGCAAACAGCTGGTCCTCGAAAACCTGCCCGAAGGCAACGAGCCGTTCGAGCTGGAAATTTTCACCACCACTTGCCCGGCCAAAAACACCAAGCTGATGGGCCTGTATGTCAGCAACGACTCCTTCTTCACACAGTGCGAGGCCGAGGGCTTTCGGCGCATCACCTACTTTCTGGACCGACCGGACGTGATGGCCAGCTACACCGTGACGCTGCGTGCTGACAAGGCCAAATATCCGGTGCTGCTGTCCAACGGCAACCTGGTGGCGCAAGGTGATCTGGACGATGGCCGCCATTTTGCCCGCTGGGTGGATCCGCACAAAAAACCGTGTTACCTGTTTGCGCTGGTGGCAGGCCAACTGGTCTGCAGAGAGCAGCGCATCACCACGCGCGCCGGCAAAGCGCATCTGCTTCAGGTCTATGTGCGCCCCGGCGACCTCGAAAAAACCGAGCATGCCATGGCCTCGCTGATGCACGCGGTGGTCTGGGACGAAGCCCGCTTCGGCCTGGCGCTGGATCTGGATCGTTTCATGATCGTGGCCACCAGCGACTTCAACATGGGGGCCATGGAAAACAAGGGCCTGAACATTTTCAACACCAAGTACGTGCTGGCCAACCAGGCCACCGCCACCGATACCGACTTCAGCAACATAGAAAGCGTGGTTGGCCACGAGTATTTTCACAACTGGACCGGCAACCGCGTGACTTGCCGCGACTGGTTCCAGCTCAGCCTGAAGGAAGGCCTGACGGTCTTTCGCGACCAGGAGTTTTCGCAAGACCTTTGCACTGAAGCGTCGGACCGCGCCGTCAAGCGCATTGAAGACGTGCGTGTTCTGCGCACCGCCCAGTTCCCCGAAGACGCGGGCCCGATGGCCCATCCGGTACGACCTGACAGCTACATCGAGATCAACAACTTCTACACCGTCACCATTTACGAAAAAGGCGCCGAGCTGGTGCGCATGATGCAAACGCTGGTGGGGCGCGACGGCTTTGCCAAGGGCATGACGCTGTACTTCGTGCGCCATGACGGTCACGCCGTGACCTGCGATGACTTTGCGCAAGCCATTGCCGACGCCAACCCCACGTCCGACCTGGCGCGCCTGCTGCCACAGTTCAAGCGCTGGTACAGCCAGGCGGGCACACCGCGGGTGCAGGCACATGGCGACTACGACGCAGCGGCACGCAGCTATACCCTTACGCTGGCGCAAAGCTGCGCGCCAACTCCAGGCCAACCCGCCAAGGAACCATTTGTCATTCCGGTCAATCTGGGGCTGCTGGGGGCCGATGGCAAAGACTTGCCGCTGCAACTGTCTGGTGAACCCGAAGCGTTGGGAAGCACACGCACCCTCGTGCTCACGCAAGCCAGCGAGACATTCACCTTTGTGAATCTCGACACCGAACCCGTGCCATCCATTCTGCGCAACTTTTCCGCGCCCGTGGTGCTGACTTTTGACTACACCGATGCCCAACTGCTGCACCTGCTCGCGCACGACAGCGACCCCTTCAACCGCTGGGAGGCCGGACAGCGCCTGGCCGTCAACCGGGCGACGCACGCAATCAACTCAACAGCTGATAGCATCGATTTCATCATGACTCCAGTGCTGGACGATGCCTATATCAGCGCCATGCGCCGGGTTCTGTGCCACCCCGTGCTGGACGCCGCCTTCAAGGAACTGGTGCTGACCCTACCGTCTGAAACCTACCTGGCAGAGCAACTCGATGTGGTCGATCCCCAGCGCATTCACGCAGTGCGTGAAGCCATGCGCCAGCAACTGGCGGTTACGCTCAGCACCGCCTGGGAAGCTGTGTACCAGGCAAACCGTGAGACGGGTGCCTACACCCCTGACGCGGCGGCGTCAGGCCGCCGTGCCCTCGCGGGCATGGCGCTCACGCATTTGTGCCTGGCAGCACAGTCAAGCGGCGACACGGTTTGGCCCGGCAAGACCTTGCAGCGTTTCAAGGATGCCGGCAATATGACGGATCGCTTCAACGCGCTGTCCGCCCTGGTATCCAGCGGCCATCCGCTGGCCGCCCAGGCCTTGCCGCGCTTTCATGCGCTGTTCAAGAGCGAGGCGCTGGTGATCGACAAATGGTTCGGCCTGCAGGCCGGCGCTCCAGATCGCAGCGGTAATGTCCTGCCGACCGTCAGACAACTGATGAAACACAGCGATTTCAGCGTGCGCAACCCCAACCGCGCCCGCAGCGTGATCAGCACCTTTTGCCAGGGCAATCCGGCCGCATTTCACCGGCTTGACGCGGCCGGCTATGTGTTCTGGGCCGATCGTGTGACGGAACTCGATGCCATCAATCCCCAGGTGGCCGCTCGTCTGGCGCGCGCACTCGACCGCTGGAACCGGCTGGCCGAGCCCTACCGCAGCGCAGCGCGTGAAGCCATTGCCCGGGTCGCCGCAAAAGCCGATTTGAGCAAGGACACCCTCGAAGTCGTCACGCGGGCGCTGGCCAACTGACCCCTTCCAATCCAACTGACCGGAGCTCCCATGCCGCCAAAAATTTCCCTCACGCGCTACCTGGTTGAGCAGCAGCGAATGGACGGCCATATTCCGCCCGAGTTGCGCCTGCTGCTCGAAGTGGTGGCCAGAGCCTGCAAGAGCATCAGCCAGGCCGTCAACAAGGGCGCGCTCGGCGGGGTGCTTGGCACGGCAGGCAGCGAAAACGTGCAGGGTGAAATACAAAAGAAACTCGACATCATCGCCAATGAAGTGCTGATCGAAGCCAACGAGTGGGGCGGCCACCTGGCTGCCATGGCATCGGAGGAAATGGATGGTATTTACCTGGTTCCCAACCGCTACCCGCAAGGCGAGTACCTGCTGCTGTTTGATCCGCTGGACGGCTCCAGCAACATCGATGTGAACGTCAGCATTGGCACCATCTTCAGTGTGCTGAAGAAACCTGACGATCGCGCTGGCGTCGAAGAACAGGATTTTATGCAGGCGGGCAATCGACAGGTTGCCGCCGGATACTGCGTCTATGGCCCGCAAACCATGCTGGTGCTGACGGTGGGCGACGGGGTCGCGATGTTCACGCTGGACCGCGAGCAAGGCTCCTTTGTGCTGACCGCGGAAAATGTCCGGATCCCCGAAGACACCAGTGAATTTGCCATCAACATGAGCAACATGCGCCACTGGGATGTGCCCGTCAAGCGCTACATCGACGAATGCCTGCAGGGCAGGGAAGGCCCGCGCGGCAAGGACTTCAACATGCGCTGGATTGCCTCGATGGTTTCCGATGTGCACCGCATCCTGATCCGCGGCGGTGTGTTCATGTACCCGTGGGACAATCGTGAGCCGAAAAAGGCCGGCAAGCTGCGCCTGATGTACGAAGCCAACCCGATGAGCTGGCTGGTCGAGCAGGCGGGCGGAGTTGCCAGCAACGGCAAGCAGCGCATTCTGGACATCCAGCCCACCAAACTCCACGAGCGGGTCAGCGTGATTCTGGGTTCGAAGAACGAGGTGGACCGGGTGACCGGCTACCACGCCAAGCTATAATTACAAGTTGAATTTCAGAAAAAGCCGGTGTAGCTCAGTCGGTAGAGCAGCTCATTCGTAATGAGAAGGTCGGGTGTTCGATTCATCTCTCCGGCACCAAATGAAAAGGGGGTAGGCTTCCGGGTCTATCCCCTCCTTCATGTAGTCAGTACGTAACCGCTGACTAATTATCTCCCCAAGTCGTCTTTTCCCGCAAGCTTAAAGCCGCAACTTGCTCTTACGCTTGCCATCAACCGCATGACCCCGCTTACCGTTCATGCCCGCTCGATCTCTGGTGCTGTTGTCGGTCTTCATTGCGCGGAGTTCGGCTATTCAGTGCGAGCAACCACCGTATGATCCATTTCAGTGTCGTCACCAAGATCGAGCGTGGCTTTGATGGCATACATCGAACCTTTTGGGACGACCAGAGCCAAGACTTCATCGTATTTAACGCCTGGTTCAAGCTCGTAGCCTTTGGGAAACCTCTCCATGAGGTTGACCTTGTAAACCTCCGGCATTTTTTCTAGATCCAGCACGCCGGGACCAGCATTAGGGGCGATGCTTCGGACAATAACTACGAAACCGTCTTTGCCCGGCTCAACACTCACTTTGCCGATGTTTTCTGGCTTGACATGAATGAGTAAAAGACGTGAGTCATCTGAGTATGGTTGGTACTCAGTCGAAACAAAGAGCTGGATATTGCTCGCAGTGGTATCCGTTATCGAGAATTGGTAATAGGCCCAACCACCGCCGAGGATCAGGGCGAGTACCGATATTGACTTGAGCAGCAGATCTGCCCAGTCTCGTGCTTTCTGGAGGTCCATGCGATGAGCCCAAACGAGTGTGTGTCGCAAATCATACCGTTTGATCCTGCGAGCGTCGATTAAGCTCCGCATGAAGACAAACGATCATGGATGGCTAGATAAGAATCCAGCCGACTCGCCGCCAGTTGCAAGCCTTCAGGCGCGACGTGCGCATACCTTTCCACCATCGATTGAGTTTTCCAGCCACCCAATCGCTGTAGTTCATGTGTCGGTGTTCCAGCCTCGCGATGCCAGGTAGCGAAGGTATGACGCAGGTCATGCCATCGGAAATCCTCGATGCCAGCTCGCTGCAGTGCGTTGCGCCATGCTTTCGTGTTGACCTGCACCACCGGCTTGCCTTCATAGGTGAAAACGTAGGTCTGGTGATCCCCCAGCCGCCGCGTCAGCACATCCATGGCCGACTGGTTCAACGGCACCGAGTGCGCGCTGCCGTTCTTGTGCTGATCGGCACCCACCCACAAATGCCGCCGTTGAAGGCTGATCTGACGCCATTGCAAGCGGGTCACATTGGCTTGTCGCAAACCCGTTGCCACTGAAAAGCGGGCCATTTCCGCGAGGTGTTGCGGTAGCTCTGCCAGCAGCCGCGTGAATTCGTCGCGTGACAGTGAACGAATGCGCCCGCCTTTGTCCCGCAGCATGCCGACCTTGGGTGCGCGGTCGATCCACTCCCATTCATTGCAGGCTTTGCGCAGGATGGCGCGCACCAGTGCCATGTAGCGATTCACCGTACTGGCGCAAACGCCTTTGCCGCGCTTTTCTCTCACATGATCGAGCAAGGCCCGGTTGATGTCCGTTAAATCTTTCCCCCCTAGAAAGGGCTGGAAGCCTAAGTTCGCTTTCGGCCCATGCGGCCCAATATTTGGGCTGATTATCAATTTTCGTGGCTTCCCAATAGGCGTCGCGCGCTCCTTGGCTGTCGCCGTCAAGCGATTTGACGCGTCCACTCAGGTTGTAAAACTCCGCCTTCTCGATGGGCGTGGCGCCAATTAGAAGCTTCTCAGCCTGCGTCAATTCGGTTTTACATCTGTCGGTTTTCCCGGCCCTGAGATGCCGGCTAGTTTCACGTAAATGCCAGGCTAGCGTGCCACGTTTTGGCTCGACCCAGTGGTCGGTGGGGGGCTCCGCAAGCGCGTCTAAAAAATCAAAGCTTCGGGCGACGAGCCCGCTCTGGACGTCGCGCAACATATCTACGCGATCCCCTAGGTTCATTCCAGGCCTGTCGGTCTCGACTTTGACGTCAAGAGCATGGCCAATCTTGGCCAGCGCATTGACTTGCTTGATCTCATCAAGCAAGTCGGTTGTTTTGGTGATGATGTTGGCGACGGGAACGCGTAGGGTGACGCTCCCTTGGTCCAATGGAACCTTCTTGATGTCGACTCGACGCAACTCCGGGCGCACCCATACGTAATACATGGGGCATTTGACAGGGTCGTCCAAGTCGACGCTAAGGTCGCAATAAACGAGCAGTATCGGCTCGACGATGTTGTCGTAATAGCGAAGGGTGCTAGCTGAGAGGGGAATCGAAAAATACGAACCGTCGCTATTGCGGTTCGGGGACCTAGTCCCCTTCAGTTGGATTCGAAATATGTCCTGGACACTTTGATGGATGCTGATCTGAACTTGAAAATCTAGGCCGTAATCATCAGTTCCGTCCAACTCTTTTGGAATCCAACTGCGAGGCTTAGTGGCCCGAAAGCAAGTGGCGGCATCACGACCAATTTCCTGAGCGTCTCCTGTTTGTGGCAAGCCGTTTGAATGCACCATCTAGCGAGTCTCTTCTGATGAACAGTTTAAAATACGTGCCCGAATGGAGCAAGACCCGAGCGGATAGTGTTCCGATTCTCCCTAGAACAAGCGCCAGCATCCCAGCCGCTATTCTCGCCGATCGCAGCAGCCGGCTTAGCATGAGCAATCGTGCGACCTAACGGTGAGCCAAGCCAGCGGGTCGCTGAAGGCCTCGCACTTGTCGGTGATGCAAACGCTCTGAAGTGGGTGCTTCTTGTGGCGGCAGTGCGTGCAAGTCCTGAGCCCAGCAGGTATTCCTCGATACGCGGATTCCGGATGTTCGGGTTTTCCTCCGGCGCGTATCCAAAACGCCACGCTTCCGAATGCCCCGATATGTCCATACGCCATCGCGTTGGAATCAGAACCATGATGTGGTGCGGTAGCGATCAGGGGCTTACCAGTCCGTTGACCCGCCAGAAATGAATTGGAGTAATGGTGGCCATCACCAAGCGGTGAGTCTCCACAGAACAGGACGTCGACGTGGGCATCATCCCCTGAAGAGAGAAAAACCAAGCTCTCACGGTTAGCCCGGGACAGCGCGATG
Source organism: Polaromonas sp. UBA5171 (assembly GCA_002413395.1). Lineage (GTDB taxonomy): Bacteria > Pseudomonadota > Gammaproteobacteria > Burkholderiales > Burkholderiaceae_C > Polaromonas. The sequence goes on from DHWX01000051.1 coordinate 39,084, forward strand.
AATCGATGGAACTGGAGCAAAGGTTGCGTGGGCGGCACTAGCAGCTCTTTTGCATTGACGGGACGCAGGAAGTCCTCGCCGCCTGCCGCGGTCCGGTCCTTTGAGTACGCGAAGTAATCAAACCACCGCACTGGGACACCCTTGGCGTTGGCGGACAGTGCAATTTTTCGGATTCTTTCTGAAGTGTCGATCAGCTCTGCCGCCCTTCGAGCAATGCCAGGGCTCCTGCCTAGCATCGTGATGGATCTCTTCGCCTTAACAGCCGCGGTGGTCTTTCCGACTTGCGCTTTCGGCCGCAACTGCAGTCTGCGTCCCTCACGTGGCGGCTCGAGGTGTTCAGCGACGATCACATTAGAGCTAAGAGCGGCCAGCTCCCAGTCAATCGCTTGGGTCTCTTCGCTCGACAGGCTACCCAGGTGTTCCTCATCGGCCTCCTTGACTTCCTCGACCAATCCCTTGTAGAAGAGTTCGGTCTCTTCCACCAGGTCCTTGATGACATTACTCCAAGACCCGGGTAGCCAGAACTCAGATGCAGAAATAGCGTTCTGGTCCAACAAGTCCGACAACCCGCCGGCGTGATCGTTGTCGCTGTGGGTACAAATCACCACATCAAGGTGAATTTTGCTCAGCCCTAGTTGTTTCTTCAATGCAGGTACCAGTGTTGAACTTGCATACCCTCCGTCGACCAGGATCTTCTTGCCGAGGTACTCCAGCAAATAAGACTCACCCTTGATCGGCAATGCCGTAATTCTCTTCATGCTCTTCCTCCCCACATTTTTGTAACTCGGAACCGCCGCAATCCGTTCTGGCATTGGCGCCGACTCAATCGGTTTGGGACAACTGATTCAAGTGCGTCGGCAATCTTACTTCGGGTATATCCCATCTTTCGTAGCATGAACCTTGTTGCCGGCCACATTGTGTGCGAGGTCGCTTCCCACTTAGGTCGTGCCAATTTGGAGTACACCCCAACGCCACACCTCACCAGCGCCAAAGAAGAGTGCTTGCGCAATCTTGAGGCCAAAAAGACTGAGCAGGCAGTTTCGCTGGAGCAATACAACCTCTGGAAAGACCACCGTCAAATCACAATGACACAACGCAGCAGGGCAAAAACCATGAACTGCACTTCGAATGGTGCTGGTGGGTTTTACTGCTACTGAGAGAAACCTCGATGCTAATTCTCAGTCGCATCCCTTGAAATTGCGTTGCTGGCAGTCACGCGCCATTTGCTGTGCCTGACCAATTTGCTGCGGCGTCATTAGGTTTGCAACTATGTCCCGCTTATTCATCGCCCCTACATCGCCCGACGCAGCGCCAAGATTTAACCACTTGAGCGCCTTTGCATAATCCTGCGCAACGCCTTGCCCGTTGTAATACGACACGCCGAGGTTGGATTGCGCGACTGCCTCCCCTTGCGCTGCTGCCAGTCGAAACCACTTGACCGCTTCAGCGTAATTCTGCACGACGCCTTGCCCGTTGTAATACATCACGCCGATTTCGGATTGCCCGTGCGCATCCCCCTGCGCTGCTGCAAGTCGAAACCACTTGACCGCTTCAGCGTAATTCTGCACGACGCCTTGCCCCTTTTCATACAACACGCCGAGGTTGGATTGCGCCGCCGCAAACCCTTGTGCTGCTGCAAGTCGATACCACTTGACCGCTTCAGCGTAATTCTGCACGACGCCTTGCCCCTTTTCATACAACACGCCGAGGTTGTATTGCGAATTCGCATCCCCCTGTGCTGCTGCCAGTCGAAACCACTTGAGCGCCTTTGCATAATCCTGCGCAACGCCTTGTCCGTTGTAATACGACACGCCGAGGCTGGATTGCGCGTACGCATCCCCCTTTGCTGCTGCCAGTCGAAACCACTTGAGCGCCTTTGCATAATCCTGCGCAACGCCTTGTCCGTTGTAATACGACCAGCCGAGGTTGTATTGCGCACTCGCAGGCCCATGTGCGGCTGCTAGTTGATTCCACTTGGCAGCCTCAATGTGATCCTGCGCGACGCCTCGCCCGTCGTCATACATTTGGGCGAGGTTAAATTGCGCTTTCACAAACCCTTGCGCTGCTGCAAGTCGATACCACCTAACTGCCTGTGCGTAATCCTGCGCGACACCTTTCCCGCTGTCATACATCGCGCCGAGGTTGAACTGCGCAGCTGCGTTCCCCTGCGCCGCAAGTGACCGATCTATTCTCAGCGCATTTGCGTAGTCACCGCGACCATAAGCTGCATCCGCTTCTTGAAGTGGGCCCGCCCAAGCAGAAGGTCCGCTCAGTAGCAGAGCTGTCATTGCCAGAAGTAGCAGTCGTTTCACAGTGCCTCCCCTTTAAGTTCGCGTCCTGGGGTTGCTCTTGACAGACGCGCGTTTTTGTTGGATCGGTCATTATGCAGTTTTCGTTTGCTGCTTCTTGGGCTTGGTTGGCTTTGAGCGGCCACAGGCGCTCATGTGAGGCGGTATCCAATAGCGGTGATATTGTCCTCGTGAACTCCAGCGGCGCTTGCGTTGCCAGCCCAGTGCCAGCAAAACGGGGCTGATGAATCTGCCTCGTGATCCAAGCGCGATTTCGAATTCAGTCATCGAAAAAGGCCGATCCCGAGTAAATTCCGGCAGCGAGGTGAACCAATCCAGAAACCGCTGCTTGAGGGGTGACGGGATGGGTGCGGGCATCAGCTTATGCGTGGGCGTCCAACTGGCAAAAAGCCCATAAGGGTCTCTCGCCTGCATGGTGTCCCCACCGGTCATGGATTTGATTGCCGCTTCCGCGAATCGGCCGTTCTCCTCCAACTCCGATGCCAGCGCAAGACGCCGGCCTTTTAGCAACATCAGGTCTGGCGTTGCGGCCCCAGGATCGCGCTTTGAGAGGGTCGCCACCTGCTGCGGGGTGCTCTTTCGTGAAAGCCCAATCAAAAAATCAGGGTCTAGCAATTTGCCATCGTTGCTTTCGAAAAAAGCACTTGCGGCCCCTTCCTGCGGGCAGCTTGGTTCGTAGTAAAGACGTGACGGGTCCTTGCATTGGCAATCGCAATGCCCACCCAGCAGCACATTCAGACCATCCCAGACAGTGGGCCACTCCTCCGGCGTGCAGGCGCGTGAAAGCGGAAAGGCGATCCGATACTTGATGACGCCCCAAGTCTTTCGGGTTCGTGCCAATGGGACGAATGCGCGGCCCACGCATAACGTTCGATATTTGGGCGAAGCTGCGACAGTGGCGGAGCCCGTTTGGCCACGGACAGGAGTTGCCCGGTTTGTTTGTCCTTGTTGCCCTCAGTGTCGATATCTGCAACCGCCATCGAAATGCTCAGAACATTGTCTTTTGCCCGAGTCGATCCGGGCTTCATCGTCACGGGTGAAAATGCCTTGCCGGACTTCCGCTGGCGAATGTCCCGCTTCTGCAGCATGCCTGCTATCTGGGGCCATGTTCCGGCGTTCTGCTTGCCGGCATTGTCTTTCTCGCTGGCGTAGCGCATCACCGCGTACTTGACTGGTTGGGGGTGGGGATCGGTGACGGTGCTCATTGGTGCCGCCCGTTGTTCGAAACAAGAAAGGGACGGACGATCTCCAGCGCTTGTTCAACCGATGGCAAGGATTTTTCTCGCGCTGCGCGCATACACAGGCAAGCAAAAAAGACGCCATCAGGGGTATCCGGTCGCACCTGCCACGCAATGACACTTTCAGATGCGGCAAGACCACGGACGCCCGAGGAGCCGGCTTCGATGATTGCTAGCCCAATGGCGTTGAGTCCCGATGTTGTGCCATCGATGGGCCCCAGAATGCGCGGTAGGCGGTCATTCTCAATCAGCAAAGTGGGACCGTATGACGATGGCTCGTTGTCAGGAGCTTTCACGCTGCGCCCCCCCAGCACGCGGCGCAGGTCGGCAGTTTTCCAAGCCAATCGCCCGGAAATGCGGATTGGAATTAAGGCCCCATTCTGGTAAACCGCCCAACACCTGAGTGTTTGCGGCTTACGGTTGAGATAGTAGGCAGCGGCGGCGGTGTCCACTGTCGGGCGGGTTACAGATTCGAGCGTTGGGAACTGTTGAAGGGTTTTCGTTGACATGTTTTCGTTTTCGCGTTTATTGAACATGCAACGAAGTTTTCGGGTGCAATACCCCTTACGCGCAATCGCAACCCCCTCGCGAGTGACTGTCACCATTGGGGAAACGTGGCGCATGTCGCAACCCCCTTTCGGGTGCTGGCGCAACCCCTTGCGGGCTATCTCGGCCAGAATTTACCGGTTTTTTTTGCTGGCGTTTTCTTTGCCTTGTCGTTCAGCACGTAGCGCAACCGGGTAGGGGTCACCTTAAATGCATCGGCGGTCTTTGCAGCGTATGCCTTCACGCCTTGCCCCTTCAGTTTTTCCATCATGGCGCGGGCGGCGGCTTTGCGCTCTGGTGTCCACCGTGTCTCAGTGCCATTGGATGCGCTATCGGACACCACGGGCGCTGCCTGTGATTCAGGTGTCGCCGCGCACTTCGGCGGCGCAACGAGCATACACATCGCGCCCATTTCGGATGGCATTTCCCATCCATAGGAAGTGCCTAGTTCGGCAACCTCTGGGAGCGGTACAACACCCGAGACGTTGCTTCCCCTCAGTTTCCATTGACGGCTCTTTAAAACCCGGAGTCGGTTATTAAAGTCGCGTTGAACTTTTGCGTCAGGAAAACTCTCCGGTAGATAGGCTGGCCCAGTCATTCCATAGTAGTGAGTTGTTTTCAGGAATGCGGGGTCGATATTGAGAGAGAGCGCGCACGCTTCATCCAACTTTGCGCCAGGCATGGCGCGCCAGAAGTCCCAGTCAATTGCATTCACAATTCGTCCCTTCCCGATGCCCTTCAAATAGGTGCCCCAGCAGGCGGGTGAAGGTGTCCCGCTTTTCGGTTCGCGGGCCTAGCCGAGGCAAAACAATTCAAGCGTGAGCGGCGGCCCGGCGGCTGGGATGCTTTGCAGATGCAGCCTTGGGCATGGACACCTTGACCATAGGCCCCATGCCAGCAGTGGCGGCCATGTCAATCAGGGTGTCGAGTGAGAACAAATTGATCTTGCCGCGCATCAGGTCGGATATGCGTGGCTGGGTCACGCCGAACAGGGCGGCGGCTTCGGCTTGCGTCATGCCTTGCTGGCGGATGACTTCGGCCAGGTTCATCATGAGGCTTGAGCGTGCGCGCATGCTTGCGGCTTCCTGGGGCGTGTCTTCGATGGCGTCCCACACGCTGGCGAATCGCTGTTTGTCGATCATGGTGCAATCTCCTTCATCAATGCCTTGAGTCGCTTTTGGGCCAGTTCAATATCCTGCTTGGCGGTTTGCTGGGCTTTTTTCTGGAAACAGTGCAGCACGTACACAGCATCCGCCAGCTTGGCGATGTAGACCACCCGGAACGTGCCCGCTTCGTCCCAGATGCGCAACTCCACCACACCAGCCCCGATGCTGGGCATGGCCTTGGCATCGTCGGGCGGCAATCCGTTTTGCACCTTGTCCAACTGATACCCTGCCTCACGCATTGCCGTCTTCGGAAAGCCCCGCAGGTCATCCAGCGCGGTGCCCCGAAATTCGATAGGCTTCATGGTTGAATTATATATAATTTTGTATGTCTGCGTTGATGCAAGGCGGGCCTATCCAGCCACTACGCGCAACGCGCCGGGCGCGGCCTTGGCATCAAACACAATCCCGGCCTGTTCCAAAATGTGCGCTTCAATCTGTGCCAGGTACGGCCTCAAGGCGTCAACACTACGCGGCCTGTAGCCCTCAGCCGTGGCGCTTGGTTTATGTCCCATCACTTGAGCGATAGCGCCAGCAGGTGCCCCCGCAGCTTCACCCAGTAGGGAAAACCGAACGGCGTAAACCGTGAATGGTCAAGGTCGTTATTCCAGCATCAAGCATTACCTTTGCATGGCTGGCGCGGGGCTCTGTAATGCGGCCCCCTTTTGCACCTTTGGCGGCAAACACAAATTCATTGATGCGCGGCAGGGTTGCCAGTTGGTGCGCCATGTACAGGGTCAAGGGAATAACGCGGGTTTTCTCCACCTTGTCGGCAAGGGTTAGCCTGCTCCAAGTGAAATCAATATCAGCCCACTTGATAGCGGCCAATTCCTCACGGCGTGCCCCTGTCAGCAATAGCCCTTTGAGATATGTCGCTATGGTGCGGTTTCCCAGCTTGTCAGCACCAGCGAACCAGCCGGGCAACTGTGCGGCCTCCAGGCAGTCTGTGCGCTTGTTTTCTGACGTGCTGGGCAGTTCATCCAATATGGCAGCAGCGCGGCCAGCGTCACGGTCCGTCATGGCGCGATATTCAGGCTTTGCACTGCAGCAGCGCAGGAACCCGCGAAACTGCCATACATGCGTTTCCATTGTTGGATTGAGGAGTGAACTCAGGTAAGGCTGCAACCCCGTTGAAACTTTACATTGCCAATGCTTGCTTTCTGGGAGACGTCCAGATAAGGGCTGACTATTCAGTCCCTGAAATTATCGAAACTGAATGGAAGGTCTTTGATTTCGGCACGAATCAGGGCCATGGCAGCCTGCAGGTCATCGCGTTTGGCACCTGTCACGCGGACCTTGCCCTCCTGGATCGATGCTTGAATCTTGATCTTGCTGCCCTTGATGAGTTGCTGGATTTTCTTGGCCTGTTCAGTTTCGATGCCGTCGCGCACCTTGGAAACCTGCTTGACCTTGTCGCCACCAATTTTTTCGACCTTGCCGACATCGAGGAACCGGATATCAACACCCGCCTTGGTGAGTTTGCTGCGCAAGATGTCGCTCATCTGGTCGATCTGGAAATCACCGTCGCCAATCAGCGTGATGTCTTTGTCTTTCAGCTCGATGGAGGCGGCGGTTCCCTTGAAGTCGAAGCGCGTGCCAATTTCCTTTGCGGTGTTTTCAACAGCGTTTTTGACCTTGACCAGATCGGTCTCAAGAACAGTATCAAAGGAGGGCATGGTGTTGCTTTTAAGAGGTAGGGGGGTGAGACAATCCTTCAATGTTAGTCGAGAAAAACGTTTCACTCCAGCCTTTCAACAGCTTTGGCATTGTGGCCAAGGCATTCAGCCTGGTACGGATCGACAGTCAGGCAGATATCACCGCCATGTTGCAGGACCCGGTCCTGCGCGCTGCACCCAAGTTTGTCCTGGGCGGGGGTAGCAACATCGTGCTGACGGGCGACGTGAAGCCACTGGTGCTGAAGGTGGAGATCATGGGCAAGCGTCTGGTGCAGGAAACCGCGAAAGCCTGGATTGTGGAGGCTGGCGCGGGTGAAAACTGGCACGATCTGGTCAGCTGGACCCTGCAAAATGGCTATCCGGGCTTGGAAAATCTGGCACTGATTCCGGGCACCGTCGGGGCCGCGCCGGTGCAAAATATTGGCGCTTATGGTGTTGAACTGCAAGACCGCTTTGAGTCGGTCGATGCCGTGGACTTGACGACTGGCCAGCCCTTTACCCTCAATGCCGCGCAATGCGCGTTTGGCTACCGCGATTCAGTGTTTAAGCACCGCAGCACGGCCAGCAGTTCTGATGCCAAGGGCTTCGGTCTGGCCGACAAGGCGCTGATCATCCGGGTGCGACTATCACTGCCCAAGCCGTGGAAACCGGTGCTGGGCTATGCGGATTTAGAGAAAAGGATGCTTCAGTCCAGCAATGACAAACCGGATGCGCGGCAAATTTATGAGTGGATTTGCGACATCCGCCGCGCCAAGCTGCCGGACCCGAAGGTGATTGGCAATGCCGGCAGCTTCTTCAAGAACCCGACCGTCTCGCTCGAGCAATGCGCCGACATCATTCAGCGTGATCCCAAAATCGTGCACTATCACCTGGCCGACGGCTCGGTCAAACTCGCGGCAGGCTGGCTGATTGACGCCTGTGGCTGGAAAGGCAAGTCTGTCGGCCATGCAGGTGTTTATGACAAACAGGCGCTGGTGCTGGTCAACCGGGGCGGCACCAGCAACCCGGTGACGGGTGGTGAAGTGATGACGCTTGCCAAGGCGATTCAGACCAGTGTGTACGAGCGCTTTGGCATCCTGCTGGAGCCTGAGCCGGTGGTGGTTTGAATTTTATTTTCAGCTATTTCTTGGGCGCTATTGATTCGGTAGCATATTGTTCAAATCTGCAAATGGCTGGAGGCTTATGTAATGCTTTTAAATAGGCATTGTTGACCTCGAAAACCAACTCAATCCCTTACTCGTCCTTGTTGCCCGATAATTTCAGCAGGTCGCCACCGTTCGTCAGCGACAACAGGCCGGATTTCGCATAAATCCCCAGCTTGGCGCGCGTATCGACGATGTCGAGGTTGCGCATCGTCAGTTGGCCGATGCGGTCGAGCGGCGTGAAGCTCAACTCGCCTTTTTCCATCGTCAGCCGCTCGGGCTTGTAGGTCAGGTTGGATGACTCGGTGTTGAGGATGGAGTAGTCGTTGCCGCGGCGCAGTTCCAGCGTGACTTCGCCGGTGATGGCGCTGGCGATCCAGCGCTGCGCGGTTTCGCGCAGCATGATGGCCTGCGAGTCGAACCAGCGGCCCTGGTAGAGCAGGCGGCCAAGGCGGCGGCCGCTGTCGCGGTATTGCTCGATGGTGTCTTCATTGTGGATGCCGGTGACCAGGCGCTCGTAGGCAATGAACAGCAGTGCCAGACCCGGCGCTTCGTAGATGCCGCGGCTCTTGGCTTCGATGATGCGGTTTTCGATCTGGTCGCTCATGCCCAAGCCATGGCGGCCGCCGATGCGGTTGGCCTCCAGGATCAGCTTGACCAGGTCGGGGTACTCGACGCCGTTGAGGGCGACCGGGCGGCCTTCTTCAAAACGCACCGTGACTTCTTCGCGCTTGACTTCAACTTCATCCTTCCAGAATGCCACGCCCATGATCGGATTGACGATCTTCATGCCGCTCGAGAGCTGCTCCAGGTCTTTGGCTTCGTGCGTGGCACCCAGCATGTTGGAGTCGGTGGAGTAGGCCTTTTCGGCCGACATCTTGTAGCCGAAGCCGGCTTGGGTCATGAAGGCCGACATTTCGGCGCGGCCGCCCAGCTCGTCAATGAAGAGCTGGTCGAGCCAGGGTTTGTAGATTTTCAGGTCCGGGTTGGTCAGCAGGCCGTAGCGGTAAAAGCGCTCGATGTCATTGCCCTTGAAGGTGCTGCCGTCGCCCCAGATGTTGACGTCGTCTTCTTTCATGGCAGCGACCAGCATGGTGCCCGTGACGGCGCGGCCGAGCGGCGTGGTGTTGAAGTAGGTCACTCCCGCGGTGGTGATGTGAAAGGCACCACTTTGCAGGGCTGCAATGCCTTCGCCAGCGAGTTGGCTGCGGCAGTCAATCAGGCGTGCCTTTTCAGCGCCATACTGCATCGCCTTGCGCGGGATGTCGTTATAGTCCGGCTCGTCGGGCTGGCCCAGATTGGCGGTGTAGGCATAAGGCATTGCGCCCTTGAGCTTCATCCAGTGCAGCGCAGCGCTGGTATCCAGGCCGCCGGAAAATGCGATGCCGACTTTCTGGCCGACGGGAAGGTGTTGAAGGATGGTGGCCATGCGGTTGCTTTCAGGCGTAGTGGCAAATATAGTGGTAGGCGTCGGTGACGCGGATGTCAAAACGCGAGTGGCCGGGCACGCTGAATTTCTCGCCCGCTGACGCTTTCACCCAGTTGTCGGTTCCGGCCAGTCTGTATTCGCAGCTTCCGGCCACGCCCTCCATGATTTCGGCTGCGTCGGTATTGAAGGTCAGGGTGGCGGGCAGGATCACGCCCACCGACTTTTTGGTGCCATCGGACAGGATGACGCCGTGGCTCACGCACTTGCCGTCAAAGTACACATTGGCGCGGGTGATGACGCTGATGTTGTTAATTTTTTCAGTGGTCATGGGATGATTTGATCAATGGAAGAGCGCTGTGGCCAGCGGTCTGGATGTGTAAACCGCCAATTTTAGGTCACCCGGGCGGCTCAGGCCTGGGTGACGCATGGACCCTGCCGCTGCATCCGTTTGGTCATTGCCAACGGCTGCGGTTTGGACGTTGGCGGCCTGACTGTGCCAAGATGACAACTGTTCGACGACAATTTGATATTTTCAGGAGACGCCATGACCCGACTTGACCCTGCCTGGCTGGACCGCATGTACAACAACCGCGCGCTGGTACCAGAGTACGCCATGCATTTTAATCGCTGGATGGAGACATCGGCGCTGGCCAGAGGCGCGCAGTCCTGCGCGCCGGACCTGGCTTTTGGGCCGGGCAATGGGGACCGACTGGATGTCTTTCCTGCTGCCAGGGCTGGCGCACCCGTGGTAGTGTTTATTCATGGCGGTTACTGGCGTTCCCTGGACAAGTCTGATTTTTCCTTTGTGGCACCCACTTTTACCGAGGCCGGTGCCTGCGTGGTGATCCCCAATTACGACTTGTGTCCAGCAGTGACCATTCCGCAAATCACGCTGCAAATGGTCAGGGCGCTGGCCTGGACCTACCGCAACGTGGCACGCTTTGGTGGCGACCCGAAGCGCATCACCGTGATGGGGGATTCGTCGGGCGGGCATCTGGCGGCGATGCTGCTGACTTGCCTGTGGCGGGTTGCCGCCAAAGATCTACCGGTTGATCTGGTCAAAAATGCGCTGTCGATTTCTGGCCTCTACGAACTGGAATCGATCATGCACACGCCGTTTGTCAAGGACTCGCTCCATCTGACACCAGCGCAAGTTGAGCAGGTCAGTCCGGCCTGGCTGCCGCGACCTGCGCAAGGCGTGCTCTACGCCGTGGCCGGTGCCCTTGAGAGCGAGGAATTTTTGCGCCAGAACTCGCTGATCGGGCAGGCCTGGGGCCGCCAGGCGGTGCCGGTATGCGAAGTCTTGCCGGGGCTGAACCACTTCAGCATCATGGAGGCGCTGGTTGAGCCTGGCCACCGCCTGAATCAGCTGGCATTGCAACTCTTGAGCAATACCGGCCGATAGGCGGCCGGTGGGCTACATCAACAGGTCTTCGGTCGCATTGTTGCCCCCCAGGATCACGTAGTTGACCTTGCGGATGTCCATGAGTTTTTTGCCGCCGGCATAACTGATGGCGCTCTGCACATCTTCTTCCATCTCGCGCAGGGTATCGGCCAGCGTGCCCTTGACCGGCTCCAGAATGCGTTTGCCCTCGACGTGTTTGTACTCGCCCTTGTTGAAGTCCGAGGCGCTGCCGTAGTACTCCTTGAAGAGCTTGCCATCGACCTCGACGGTTTTGCCGGGGCTTTCTTCCAGACCGGCCAGCATGGAGCCAATCATCACCATGGTCGCGCCAAAGCGCACTGATTTGGCAATGTCACCGTGCTCGCGTATGCCGCCGTCGGCAATGATGGGTTTGGTCGCCACGCGCGCGCACCACTTGAGCGCCGAGAGTTGCCAGCCGCCGGTGCCAAAGCCGGTTTTCATCTTGGTGATGCAGACCTTGCCGGGGCCGATGCCCACCTTGGTGGCATCGGCGCCCCAGTTTTCCAGGTCAATCACTGCTTCGGGCGTGCCCACGTTGCCGGCAATCACAAATGCGGCAGGCAATTTTTGCTTGAGGGTGCCGATCATTTTCTGCACGGTGTCAGCGTGGCCGTGCGCCACGTCAATCGTGATGTATTCGGGCGCCAGGCCTTCAGAGACCAGTTGGTCCAGCGTGTCGTAGTCGGGTTTTTTCACGCCCAGCGAGATCGACGCGTAAACGCCCCGGGCCTTCATGGCCTTGACGAACTGCACGCTGTCCAGGTCAAAGCGGTGCATCACGTAGAAATAGCCGTTCTTCGCCAGCCAGGCGCAGATGTCCTCGTTGACCACCGTTTTCATGTTGGCCGGCACCACCGGGATGCGGAAGCTGCGGCTACCCAGCGTGACGCTGGCGTCACATTCGGAGCGGCTTTCCACGCGGCATTTGCGCGGCAGCAGCAGGATGTTGTCGTAGTCGAAAATTTCCATGATGTCCCAAGCTCCTCAATAAAACTGGCAACCAGCAGAAGGCACTTGGACTGGACCGGCTCTTGTTCGCAGGTCGCCACCCTTGAGGGCAGAGGCTTCGAAACAAAAAAACCGGACGCAATTGCTTGGGCCCGGTGACTGATTCTAGGCGCTCAGACGGGTTGTCCGGATAGGCTGGCTTGTATATCTGCTATCCATGCGAGCCCATGTTCCATGGCGTTGGGTGACTTTCAAGGTGTGACGCAGTGCGACTGTGCGGCCGCCAGCACCTGGCCGTTTTCGCTTTCTACCCAGCCGATCACGCCCAAACGGCTTGGGTTGGAACCGGGTGCGATGTTCATGGAGCGCATCTCGAAAAAACGGTTTTGCTCTGTTTTTAAGATCGGCTTGTGCCCGTCCCATGTGGCCTGAAACACGTTTCTGACCAGATTTCTGGTTACCGGCGAACCTTCGGTGCCCGCTGGCAAGGTTTCCACCAACGCCAGCCAGGCAGTCCAGCGCTGCTTTTTTGCCGCCGCGGGAATGGGCTTGAGTTCAATGGAAGCACCCAGGTAGTCGGCTACCGGCAAACCGTGAGAGACACGCAATGTCGTGCCCTCGAGTTCTTTGACCGGTCGGCTACTGGCCAGGGTCTTTTCGGGAATCCGCTGGTCCAGCGCTCCCAGCCGGGCCAGCGCATCGCGGGTTGCCACGGCAGACAGGGGTGCATCGTCCCCCTGGCTGCCGGGCACGACCCAGTCCAGCGCAAGCTGCCCGGCGCCCGCTTGCGGCGTCGCCGGGTCACTCCAGCAGTCGGCACAGTCGGCATTGATAAAGCGCTCCATTAACTGCGTGGGTCGAGGCTGTCCGTCGCTGGCGCAATACGACTGGGCCCTGGCGCCGGGCACGAAGGCCAGCAAGGCCACTGCGGTGAACAGGCTCACGAGCGCCAGGGGTGAAACATCAGGCAGGCAGGGTTTCATTCGGGCTTTCTACAATGGGACATGATTTCAGAAGTCGTTTCGCCATCGCCCCTCTTGCAAAATCTTAACCCAGAGCAATTGGCTGCGGTGACCCTGCCCGCCACCCATGCGCTGATTCTGGCCGGGGCGGGCTCCGGCAAGACCCGTGTACTCACCACCCGCATCGCGTGGCTGCTGCAAACGGGCCAGGTTTCGCCGGGCGGCATTCTGGCCGTGACCTTCACCAACAAGGCGGCCAAGGAAATGCTGATGCGCCTGTCGGCCATGTTGCCGGTGAATGTGCGCGGCATGTGGATTGGCACCTTCCACGGCTTGTGCAACCGCTTTTTGCGCGCGCATTACAAGCTGGCCAACTTGCCGCAGAGCTTCCAGATACTGGACACGCAAGATCAGCTGTCGGCCATCAAGCGGCTTTGCAAGCAGTTCAACGTCGATGACGAGCGCTTTCCGCCCAAGCAATTGATGCACTTTATCGCCGGCTGCAAGGAAGACGGCCAGCGCGCCAAGGACGTGCCGGTGCGCGACGAAGAAGGCCGAAAAAAGGTCGAGATCTATGCGCTTTACGAAGACCAGTGCCAGCGCGAAGGCGTGGTGGATTTTGGCGAGCTCATGCTGCGCAGCTATGAGTTGCTGCGTGACAACCCTCCAGTGCGCGAGCACTACCAGCGGCGCTTTCGCCACATCCTGATTGACGAGTTTCAGGACACCAACAAGCTGCAGTACGCCTGGATCAAGATGCTTGCCGGGCAGGGCTCGGATGCGGCGCAAGGCGCCAGCGCCATGCCGGGTGGCTCCGTGGTGGCCGTGGGCGACGATGACCAGAGCATTTACGCCTTTCGCGGTGCACGCGTGGGCAACATGGCCGACTTTGTGCGCGAATTCCATGTCACGCACCAGATCAAGCTTGAGCGTAATTACCGCAGCTTCGGCAACATCCTGGATTCCGCCAATGAGCTGATCAGCCACAACAGCAAGCGCCTGGGTAAAAACCTGCGCACTGAAGCCGGTCCCGGCGAGCCGGTTCGGGTGTATGAGTCTGTCAGTGATTTCGCCGAGGCGCAGTGGTTTGTCGATGAGGTCAGGCAACTGGCGAGAGATGGCACGGTCCTTAAGGAAATTGCGCTGCTATACCGCAGCAATGCGCAAAGCCGGGTGATGGAGACCGCGCTGTTCAATGCGGGTCTGCCGTACCGGGTGTATGGCGGCCTGCGCTTTTTTGAGCGCGCCGAAATCAAGCATGCGCTGGCCTATCTGCGCCTGCTGGAGAACCCGCACGACGAAACCAGCTTCATGCGCGTGGTGAACTTTCCGCCGCGCGGCATCGGCAGCCGAAGCATTGAGCAGTTGCAGGATATTTCCCGGGCATCAGGTTGCTCGCTAAGCGACGCAGTCAGCGCTGTGACTGGCAAGGCTGGCGTCAATCTGGCTGCCTTTGTTGCCAGGATCGACGTGATACGCGAGCAGACCACGGGCCTCACGTTGCGCGAAATCATCGAGCTGGTGCTGCAGTACAGCGGGCTTGAAGAACATTACAAGGCCGAAAAGGAAGGCCAGGACCGGCTGGAGAATCTGGCCGAGCTGGTCAATGCCGCCGAATCGTTTGTGAGCCAGGAAGGTTTTGGCCGTGACGCCGTGGCGCTGCCGGTCGATGAGTTGGGCACTGCGCTGACCCAGTCACCCGTCAGTCAGGGACTGGACCCGGCGCCACTGCCGGGCACTGAGCCCTCACCCGAAGTTCTGGCCCCCAACCTGGATACTGGTGAAACGCTCTCGCCGCTGGCGGCCTTTCTTACGCACGCGGCGCTTGAGTCTGGTGACAATCAGGCGCAGGCCGGCCAGGACGCCGTGCAGCTCATGACCGTGCATTCATCCAAGGGGCTGGAGTTTGACTGCGTGTTCATCTCGGGTCTGGAAGACGGTCTGTTCCCGCATGAAAATTCCATCAGCGACCAGGGCGGACTGGAGGAAGAGCGCCGTCTGATGTACGTGGCCATCACCCGCGCGCGCCAGCGCCTGTACCTCAGCCACTCGCAGACCCGCATGCTGCACGGCCAGACGCGCTACAACGTCAAAAGCCGCTTTTTTGACGAACTTCCAGAAGCAGCACTCAAATGGATCACGCCGAAGAATCAGGGCTTGGCTTCCGGCTTGGGAACGGCTGCGGGCGGTTGGGGCGGCGCTGGTAATTCAGGGGCTGACCGTACCCGTGATGATTGGGCTGGCCGTGTTTTCTCTTCAAAATCTGGCAGCTTTGAGCGCTTTGCCAATCCCGCCGTGCCAACACAGCGCAGCTCGCCCGCACATGGTCTGAAAAGCGGCATGAATGTGTTTCATGCCAAGTTTGGCGAGGGCCGGGTCTTGATGCTGGAAGGTAGCGGAGAAGATGCTAGGGCCCAGATCAATTTCACGCGGCATGGCGTCAAGTGGCTGGCGCTGAGCGTGGCCAAGCTGACCCCGGTGACTTGAAAATATTGATGCCGGGCAGGCTAAAAGGATATTTTCATTTCATTGTCAGCGGTGGTCTTTTGAAACACCCAGTGCTTAACCCGACGTGACGAAATTTGGATGGCGGGCCCGGATTTGCTCAACCTGACTCAGAGTGCCAGAGAGGTGTTTGCGAAGTGCAGCCTGCGCCGCCGCTGGGTCATGTCGCTCAATGGCATCCACGATCTCGCCATGATCACGCACGATTGCCGCAGTCTTGCCTTCGACCGGCAGGTGCAATTGGCGCAGCCTGTCAATGTGTCCGCTGAGTCGGTATACCAAATCCCACAAGTCCGGCACTCCGGCGGCCACGTACATCTGACGATGAAATGTTTGGTCGAAGGTGGCGAACTCGCGATAGTCCTTGGCATTGCACAGTGCCATCTGCTGCGCGACGGTCGCGCGCAACTGCACGATCAGCGTTGCGTCGGCGCTTCCCGTTAGCGTGTGAACAACTTCCAGCTCGATCGAGCGTCGCAGAAAATGGGCCTGGCGGGCCGAGGCGAGGTTGATTTGGCTGACCAAGGTCTTGTGTTGTGGGTAAATGTCAACCAGACCCTCCTCGCCCAAGCGCATCAAGGCGTCGCGAACTGGGGTCTGGCTGATGCCAAAACGGCTGGCCAATTCGGCGCGCGACAACACTGCGCCGGGCGCGAGTTCTAGTGAAAGAATCATCTCGCGCAGGCGCTCAAATACTTGCGGCGCGGCGTGACGTGAACGGTCGAGCCGGGTGAGCTCGGGTTGAGTGTTGATTTGCATCGGGAGAGTCTTGGCTAGCGGTTGCGCGCCGAGGGTATTACTTGAGACGTATGTGAGTATAGGTAGTTTCCCCAGTGGCATACTAATATATTAGTGTTTTAATTTACATCTCAACTCAAAAGGAGCAGCTTCGTGTTCGCCAAACAAATTCTTTCCGCCATGCTGGTCGCCACCTGTGGTCTGGGCATCACGCCTGCCATTCATGCCCAGCAAAAAACCGAGATCTCAATCACGCGCCAGCCTGGCATCCTGTACATGGCCACGCACGTGATGGAAAAACAGCATCTGATCGAGAAGCAGGCCGCCAAACTCGGTGTGCCTGGCATGAAGATTAACTGGATCACCTTCAGTGGTGGGGGTGCCCAGACCGATGCGTTATTGTCCGGTGGCGTTGACGTGGTCAACACCGGTGTCGGCAATCTGTTGTTGTTGTGGGACCGCACGCGGGGCGGGGTGAAGGGCATCATCTCGACCTCGGCCCAGCCGGTAGTGCTTCTGTCAAGAGACCCAAGGATTCACACCATCAAGGATTTCGGCCCCAACGACAAGATCGCTGTGCCAACTATCAGAGTTTCGACGCAGGCGATCCTGCTCCAGATGGCGGCCGCCCAAGCCTATGGCCCTGACCAGTGGAGCAAGCTCGACGTCAACACCGTTCAGCTCGGCCACCCGGATGCTGCCGCTGCCTTGGCCAATCCCCGGGGCGAGGTGACGAGCCACTTCTCAGCCCCGCCATTTTTCGCCTATGAACTGAAAAATGTGAAGGGTGTACATGTGGTGCTGCGTTCACCGGACATCATCGGTGGTCCGCTGTCCCAGGGGCAATTTTTTACAACCACCAAGTTCGCCGAGGCTAACCCGATAGTGATCGAAGCGATCAAGGCGGCGACGCTGGAGGCGATTGACTTCATTCACAAGGACACGCCGGCCGCAGTGGAGATGTACCGCGAGATATCCAAGGATAAGACCAGCAGCGCCGACATTCTGGAAGCCCTGAAGCAGCCAGGGATGATGGACTACATCGCTGCGCCACAGGGCACGATGAAATTTGCTGCCCATCTCTACAAGATTGGCACGATCAAGACGATGCCCAAGGCATGGACAGACTACTACCTGCCCACCTCCAGGAACCTGAACGGAAGCTAAGCAGCCATTTTTCTCGCTCCGACCAATTGAACCTGATGGCCAGCCTAATGAAAAACATCCTGCTTGAGGTTGACTCTGTCACTCTTCAATACAAGACTCCCACCGCGCTGGTCACCGCGACTGAGCGAGTCAGCTTTAGCGTCAATAAATCCGACCGCTTCGTGCTGCTTGGGCCCTCGGGTTGCGGCAAGTCGACCTTGCTCAAGGCCGTTGGCGGCTACCTGGCGCCGAGCGAGGGCCGCATCAGCATCAACGGCCGCAAGGTCACCGAGCCGGGCGCTGACCGGATGATGGTGTTCCAGGAGTTCGACCAACTCCTGCCCTGGAAGAGCGTGCTGCAAAACGTGATGTTTCCGTTGCAGGTCGCGCGCAAGATGAGCCGGGCGCAGGCCGAGGAGCGTGCTCGCTGCTATATCGAGAAAGTGCACCTGACGCAGTTCGCTGCCAGCCTGCCCCACACGCTGTCAGGTGGCATGAAGCAGCGCGTGGCCATAGCGCGCGGCATGGCGATGGAGCCCGACATCTTGCTGATGGACGAACCCTTTGCCGCACTGGATGCGCTCACGCGTCGCCAAATGCAGGATGAACTGCTGCAGCTATGGGAAGGCACACGTTTCACCGTGTTGTTCGTCACGCACTCGATTGCCGAGGCCATCAAGGTTGGCAATCGCATCCTGCTGCTGACCCCCCACCCCGGCCGTGTGAAAGCCGAGGTGCGCGACGTTGACCAGGTGAACGCTGCAGACGGCAGCGCAACACAGCTCGAAAACGAAATCAACAACCTGCTGTTCTCTGAACCAGGTCATAAGGAATGAGCGCCATGAGCAAAGCCACCATCGTCATGTCGCAGGCCGTCGACGCTAACGGCCAGGTCGAAGTCGAGCGCAAGCTCGGCAAGCTGGAGCTGGTCTGGCAGAACAGCTTCGTGCGCAAAAGCGCACTGATCGTCGTGCTCGGCATCATCTGGCAGATATATGCCAGCTCACTTGATAACCAACTGCTGTTTCCCACGCTCTCCGATACCCTGCGCACCCTGGTGGAACGCGTGCGTGACGGGGTGTTGGTCGAACGCACCTGGACCACCATTAAAGTGCTGTTGATGGGATACGCCGTCGGCATCACGCTGGCCGCGCTGCTGACGATGTTTGCCATCGGCACGCGTCTGGGTACCGACTTCCTGGAGACGATGACGGCCATGTTCAATCCGCTGCCGGCCATCGCCCTGCTGCCGCTGGCACTGATCTGGTTTGGCCTGGGCGCAGGCAGCCTGGTGTTCGTTCTGGTGCACTCGGTGTTGTGGGCCGTGGCACTCAATACGCATTCCGGCTTTCTGGGGGTATCGCGGACCTTGCGCATGGTGGGCCGGAACTACGGTCTCAAGGGAATTCCCTATGTGGTGCGGATTCTGGTGCCGGCGGCGTTTCCATCAATCCTCACTGGCTTGAAGATCGGCTGGGCTTTTGCCTGGCGCACCTTGATCGCCGCCGAGCTGGTGTTCGGTGTCTCATCGGGCCAGGGAGGCCTGGGCTGGTTCATCTTCGAAAACCGCAACCTCCTTGACCTCCCCGCGGTGTTCGCGGGCCTTCTTACCGTAATCATCATCGGCCTTGTGGTCGAGAACCTGATCTTTCGCACCATTGAACGCAGGACCGTCCAGAAGTGGGGCCTGCAAGGGTGAACTTTATGACAAGACGTACTTATGAATCCCTACGCAGCGCACGCTGGTTTGTGCCAGACGATCTGCGTTCCTTTGGGCACCGCTCCCGCATCATGCAAATGGGCTATGCCCCTGAAGATTGGGTGGGGCGCCCGATCATCGGCATTCTGAACACCTGGTCTGATCTGAATTCCTGCCATGCGCATTTCAAGCAGCGTGTCGAAGACGTCAAGCGTGGCGTCTTGCAGTCGGGAGGATTTCCGGTGGAGTTGCCAACGATTTCGCTCTCCGAGAGCAATGTCAAACCCACCACCATGCTGTATCGCAACCTGCTGGCCATGGAGACTGAAGAGCTGCTGCGCTCGCATCCGGTCGATGGGGTGGTGCTGATGGGTGGCTGCGACAAGACCACACCCGGCTTGCTGATGGGCGCCACCAGTGCCGGCTATCCTGCGATTTATTTGCCAGCCGGACCAATGTTGCGCGGCAACCATAAAGGCAAAGTACTGGGCTCCGGCTCGGATGCCTGGAAGTTCTGGGACGAACGCCGCGCTGGCAAGATCAGTAATGAAGAATGGGTTGGCATTGAGGGCGGCATTGCGCGCAGCCACGGTACCTGCATGACCATGGGCACCGCCAGCACCATGACGGGAATTGCCGAGGCGCTAGGCATGACGCTGCCCGGCGCCTCATCGATCCCGGCGGCCGATGCCGGTCACATCCGCATGTCGTCCGAGTGTGGTCGGCGCGTCGTCGAGATGGTGTGGGAAGACCTGACGCCCGCGCGCATCCAGACTCGCGCCGCATTTGAAAACGCGATTACGGTGGCCATGGCCATGGGTTGTTCTACCAACGCGGTGATCCACGTCATCGCCATGGCACGGCGCGCTGGTTGCGACATTGGGCTCAATGATTTTGAACTTGCCAGTCGCAAGGTGCCGGTGATTGCCAATATCCGACCCAACGGCGACACCTACCTGATGGAAGATTTTTACTACGCCGGCGGCTTGCCAGGGCTGATGACCCGCATTCGTGACAAGTTGCATCTGGACGCCCTGACGGTGACTGGCAAAACCCTGGGGGAAAATATCGCCAGCGCCGAGGTTTACAACGACGATGTGATTCGCACCGTGCAGACCGCGCTGTACCACGAAGGTGCACTGGCGGTGTTGAAGGGAAATCTGGCTCCTGGCGGCTGTGTGATGAAGCCCAGCGCCTGCGCGCCGCAGTTTTTCAAACACACCGGCCCGGCGCTGGTGTTCGACGACTATCCGTCGATGAAAGCAGCGGTCGATGATGAGAGTCTGGAGGTCACTGCAGACCACATCATGATTCTGCGCAATGCCGGCCCGCAGGGCGGCCCCGGCATGCCGGAGTGGGGCATGTTGCCGATTCCCATCAAGCTGGTCAAGCAAGGCGTGCGCGACATGCTGCGCATTTCCGATGCGCGCATGAGCGGCACCAGCTACGGTGCCTGCATTTTGCATGTCTCACCCGAGGCACATATTGGTGGTCCGCTGGCGCTGGTGCGCACCGGCGACATGATCACGGTCGATGTTGATGCCCGCAGCATCAATCTGGACATTTCCAAGGAAGAGTTCGCGCTGCGCAAGGCGGCCTGGGTAGCACCCCAGCCGTATTTTGAGCGCGGCTACGGCTGGATGTTTGCACGCCACATCGGGCAGGCTGATGAAGGCTGCGATTTTGACTTTTTGCGAACCGACTTTGGTACACCCGTGCCCGAGCCAGACATTTTTTAATCCGAGAAATAAACATGGCAACACTCAATCCCGAAACGCGCGCCAAACTCAAAACTGTCAGTACCGCGACCTTGTGCACGGCGCTTTTCAAGCGCGGCCTGCGCAACCAGTTCATCCAGGACGTGCGGCCGTTGAATCCCCATGCCGACACGATGGTGGGCGAAGCCTTCACGCTGCGTTACATCCCGGCGCGCGAAGATCTGAATCCAGTCAGTGTTTTCCAGAATCGAGACCATCCGCAGCGCAAGGCAGTGGAAGAATGTCCGCCGGACGCCGTGCTGGTGATCGACAGCCGCAAGGATGCAAGAGCCGCTTCGGCCGGATCGATTCTGATATCGCGCCTGATGGTGCGCGGCGTGGCCGGTGTGGTGACCGATGGAGGTTTTCGCGATTCGCCAGAAATTTCAAAACTTGCGATTCCTGCATACCACAACCGCCCTTCAGCGCCCACCAATCTCACACACCATCAGGCGCTTGATATCAATGTGCCGATTGGCTGCGGCGACGTGCCGGTGTTTCCGGGCGACGTGGTGGTCGGCGATGCGGAAGGCGTGATCATTGTTCCCGCTGGAATTGCCGATGAGATTGCCACCGAAGCGTTGGAGATGACGGTCTTTGAGGACTTTGTGACCGAAGAGGTGTTGAAGGGGCGCTCAATCATCGGTTTGTATCCCCCGACCGACGATCAGTCGCGCATCGACTTTGCCGTGTGGCGCAAGACGAAGGGCCGCTGAGCCTTGACTTGCTGCCACTCCATCCAGACACCAGGAGACCTCCTTGACTATTGAAATTACCGGCCACATGCTGATCGGCAAAACTGCTGTGCATGGCAGCGAACGCCAACTGCACGCCATTGACCCTTCATCCGGGCGTGACATCGAACCGGCATTCGGCGCTGGTAACGCGAACGATGTTGCGCGCGCCTGCAAGCTGGCACAGCAGGCGTTTGACAGTTACCGTGACACCGCGCTGGGGCAGCGGGCGCAATTTCTTGAACAGATTGCCACCAATATCATCGACATTGGCCCGGCATTAATTCAACGTGCAATGCAGGAGTCGGGCTTGCCGCAGGCGCGTCTTGAAGGTGAGCGTGGCCGCACGGTCGCTCAACTGCGTTTGTTTGCCAAGGTGGTGCGCGATGGCCGCTGGCTCGGCGCCACGCTGGATTCTGCCCTTCCTGAGCGTACGCCGCCGCGCCCTGATTTGCGTCTGCGAAAAATCGGCCTCGGCCCGGTGGCCGTCTTTGGCGCCAGCAATTTTCCCCTGGCTTTTTCGGTGGCGGGCGGCGATACGACGTCGGCCTTGGCCGCCGGTTGCCCGGTTGTGGTCAAGGCCCACAGCGCCCATCCTGGGACCTCCGAACTGGTTGGCAAAGCGATCCAGGCCGCAGTAGTATCGTGCAATCTGCCTGAAGGCGTGTTTTCCTTGCTATTTGGCGATGGCCGACAGGTTGGCCAGGCGCTGGTCAGTAACCCAGCCATCAAGGCGGTGGGCTTCACCGGTTCGCGCCAGGGTGGGATGGCATTGGTTCGAGCTGCTGCGCAGCGCGATGAGCCGATTCCTGTTTATGCCGAAATGAGCAGCATCAACCCGATGTTCCTGTTGCCGGATGCGCTGGCGACCAAGGCGCGGCAAATTGGTGCCGGGTTTGTCGATTCCCTGACCCTCGGCGCTGGACAGTTTTGCACTAACCCAGGCTTGGTTATTGCGATTGAAGGTCAATATCTGACGGCTTTTAGTGATGCCGCTATTGCAGCATTGCAGGCCAAGTCTGCCGCTACCATGCTCACACCTGGCATTCATGCGGCATACACCGAAGGGGTGGGGCAACTTGCCATGATCACGGGCGTACGGCTGCTGGCACGCGGTCAAGTGGCGGCAACGCCTTGCGGTGGGCAGGCCGCACTGTTCATGACGGATGCCGATACCTTTCTGTCAACCCCGGCGCTGGAAAACGAGGTGTTCGGCGCGTGTTCGCTGGTTGTCTCGTGCCGCAGCTTTGAGCAGATGCAGGAAGTGGCTGAGCACGTTACCGGGCAATTGACTGCGACTTTGTTCTTGACGGCGACTGACCATGCCCTGGCCCGGCAACTGTTGCCCACGCTGGAGCGCAAGGCGGGAAGGATATTGGTCAACGGGTATCCCACTGGTGTTGAGGTGTCGCATGCGATGGTGCATGGCGGCCCCTTTCCAGCCACCTCGGACAGCCGCAGTACCTCGGTAGGTGCCAGCGCCATTGAGCGTTTTCTGCGCCCGGTTTGCTATCAGGATATTCCCGCAGATCTGTTGCCTGCGTCGTTGCAGGATGGCAATCCGCTGGGCTTGTGGCGAGTGAGTGACGGCGAGCTGATGCTTGCATAATGGCCTGCAGGCGTTTGCGGGCACGGCGACAAGTTGCTGGCGCTGAGTGTGGCCAGGCTGACGCTGATTTGAACTAAAACTGCCTGCTGACCGCGCGTGAGAAGCGCAAGGCGTTGCCGTCAAGTGTGGTCGTGCGTGACAGGGCTGTCACTGGCTGCATCGTCATGCCTGTCTTTGGTGTCGATGGCGGTGTCATCATCAGCGACAAAACTGTCCCGAAACGTGAAGTAAATCGAAGTAAAAAACATTGCCACAATAACCAGAGCGACCGGAAACATGATCGTGGTTGCCAGCAACGGACTGCCCAGCACGCTGGCAATCAGTGATACCACAAGGGTTGCAAGAACGAAAATTCCGGTCCAGGCCAGGCCGAACACGGTGAACGCACCCATGTTTTTGTAACAGGCCATGAAACTGAAAAACAGGCTCTTGACCGGCGTCACGCCATGCCAATGCACCAGCGCGGGGGCATGCCAGAAAAGCAGCGATAGCGGCAGGTACAGCGCCATGGCAACCCACATTGCCGTTTGAAAACCGCTTTGCAGCACCATCTCCTCGCTAATCTTGCCGCCCACCAGATAGAGTTTGGCAAATTCCCCACCATCAAACAGGGCCGAAATCCCCATCACGCCCAGAAAACCGACGGCATACAAGGCACCCAGCACCATCATGGCCTGCTTGCGCTGCTGGCCAGCGCGAAAGGCGCTGATCAAAATGGAGGGCATGGGAAATTTTCCTTTGGTGGCTTCCTGGGTGGCGGCCATCAGTCCGAGCGTGGCGGCTGGCAGCAGGGCCAGCGCCAGTGCTGCACCCACGTAGGGCACCAGTGTGGCGAGCGAGAGCGTCGCCATGAACATGAAAAACAGCCCCGACATGGCCAGTGGCTGTTTTATAAAAGTCGTGATGCCGAGCTTGACCCAAGTCAGGCCGGTGCGCGCGGGAACAATATTCAATTTCATGGCATGAGGCCGGGTTCATGACCCGGACTTCCGAGAGGTTACAGGAGATAAGGGTGCAGCAACCGCTCGCGCAGCACCCGCTCAAAATGGGTGGGATCGTGCGCTTTAAGCACGGCTGCTTCGCGTGGCAAATGAAAATCCCACAGCCGTGAAATCCAGAAGCGCAGCGCTCCGGCTCGTTGCATGGCCGGAAGCAGGGTGCGTTCCTGCGCCGTCAGGGAGCGTATGCGCTGGTAGGCTGCCAGAAAAGCGTTGGCACGCGCCGCGTCTTGAGTGCCGTGGTCCAAATCAATGCACCAGTCATTGAGGCAGACACCAATATCAAACAAAAAGGTGTCGCATCCGGCAAAGTAAAAATCAAAGAATCCGGTAAGCCTGCCGTTTTCGAACATCACGTTGTCGCGAAACAGGTCGGCGTGGATGGCGCCGCGCGGCAGGCTGCGGTAGGCCGATGAGGCGGCAATATGATTCTGGTAGGCCAGCTCGCCCAGAATCAGGCTGCGCTGCGCTGTGGTGATGTATGGCAGCACCAGTGGCACGGTGTCATTCCACCAGGGCAGACCGCGCAGGTTGGGTTGCTCCTGCTCGAAGGATTGCCCCGCCAGATGCATGCGTGCCAGCATCTCGCCCACTTGCGCGCAGTGATCGGACGTGGGGGCCAGCTCGCTGTGTCCGGGCAGTTTATTGACGGCGGCGGTCGGCTTGCCCTTTAGCCGGTGCAGGATGGCTCCATTGGCATCGGCAGCCGGGTTGGGTACGGGAATGCCACTGCCCGCCAGATGCTTCATCAGGTGCAGGTAAAACGGCAACTGCTCGAACGTCAGTCGCTCAAACAGCGTCAGCACGTAGTGGCCTTCGCTGGTGTCTATGAAATAATTGGTGTTTTCGATGCCGCCGGCAGCACCCTTGATGCTCTGCAGTTGCCCCAAATTCAAGGTATTCAAGAACGCAGCAGCTTCGTCAAACGAGACCTCGGTAAATACGGCCATGCCTGAAACGAAACCTTGAACTAAAAATTAAACACAAAAAATCTAGAATTTCAGCACGTTCCAGACCCGCGAGCCGTTGGTGTCATTGTTGGCTGCCGCTGGTGCAGTGCCGTGCGCGCCTTCAGCCGGTTTGATTTCGTAGGGAGGCACATTGGTTTTGGGCTGCACAGTGATTTGCTCGGTCTGGCCACCAACCCGCAACTCGTCAATGCGCGATCCGGCATCCTCGATGCGGATTCGCTGGATGGTCTGGTTGGTGCGCCCGGCCTGCACTGGTGCCGCTGCCGCCGTTACGGGCTCGAGTTTTTGCGCAGGCGCTGGCGTTTGAGCCACGACTGCGGCCAGCGGCAGCAGGACAAGCGCCGCGGCAAGCAGAGGGCGAAAAGCGTTTTTCATGCCTGTATTGTAGGCCGGACGGTCTGAAATGGATTGCCCTCATTTTCGTCAATATCCCCGACAATCTAGCCCATGAGTTCTGACAAAAAAACACTGCTGCTGGTGGATGGCTCCAGCTATCTGTACCGTGCCTTTCATGCCATGCCCGACCTGCGTGTCAGGCCAGGTGATCGCGGCAGTCCGGCCACGGGCGCGATTCGCGGCATGATCAACATGATGCAAAAGCTGCGCAAGGACGTGCGGGCCAACTATGCGGCCTGCGTGTTTGACGCCCGGGGCCCGACCTTTCGCGATGCGCTGTACCCCGAGTACAAGGCCCAGCGCTCAGCCATGCCCGATGACCTGCGGAGCCAGGTCGAGCCCATCCATGAAGTGGTGCGGCTGCTGGGCTGGAAAGTCCTGAGCGTGTCCGGGGTGGAAGCCGACGACGTGATTGGCACGCTGGCCTGCATGGCCTCGCAGCAGGGCATTGAAGTCATTATTTCCAGCGGCGACAAGGATCTGAGTCAACTGGTTGATGAACACATCATCGTGATTGACACCATGAATGACCGGCGCCGTGACTTGGCCGGGGTTGAGGCTGAATTCGGCGTACCGCCGAGGCTGATGGTGGATTACCAAACGCTGGTCGGTGACGCGGTCGATAACGTGCCTGGTGTGCCCAAGGTTGGCCCCAAAACTGCCGTGAAGTGGCTGACGGAATACGGCTCGCTCGATGCGCTGGTGGAGCGTGCCGGCGAGATCAAGGGCGTGGTTGGTGACAACCTGCGGCAGTCCCTTGACTGGTTGCCCAAGGGCCGGGCACTGCTGACCATCAAGAAAGACTGTGATCTGGCTGGTTACATCGAGGGACTGCCCGCCATGGAATCGCTCGCCATTGGTGGTCAGCAGACCGAGGCGTTGAAGGATTTTTATGAAAAATATGGTTTCAAGGGACTGGTTCGGACCATTGACCTTGAAAACACTCCTCCTGAAATGATTGGCGGGCCAGGCGGTCGGCATGCAACAGTCCGGCCAGCGTCTTCTTCAGGTGAGCCAAGCCTGTTTGACGGGCCGGCGTTTCTGAATACGCCGCTGGCTGCCCGCGCCACTAATCTGCGCTATGACACGATTTTGACATGGCCCGATTTTGATCGCTGGCTTGCCAAAATCGAAGCGGCCGAGCTGGTGGCGGTGGACACCGAAACCACCTCGCTCGATGAAATGCTGGCCCGGATTGTGGGCTTGAGCTTCAGTGTCGTGCCCGGCGAGGCAGCCTATATTCCGCTCACGCATGACTATCCGGACGCACCGGCGCAATTGCCGCGTGACGAAGTTCTGGCGCGGCTCAGGCTCTGGCTGGAAAATGCGTCCCGCCCCAAGTTGGGTCAGCACGTCAAATATGACCGCCATGTGTTTGCCAACCACGGCATTGAAGTGCAGGGCTACGCGCACGACACCATGCTGCAAAGCTATGTGCTGGAAGCGCACAAACCGCACGGACTGGCCAGCTTGGCCGAGCGGCATCTGGGGCGCAGCGGCATCAACTACGAAGACCTGTGCGGCAAGGGGATTAACCAAATCAAGTTCAACCAGGTCGATCTTTCCAAGGCTTCTGAATATGCCTGCGAAGACTCCGACCAGACGCCTGGACGTCCACCGTGTGCTCTGGCCGCAAATTGCGGCCAACGACAAGCTGCGATTCATCTATGAGCTGGAAATCAAGAGCAGCGAAACGCTGTATCGCATTGAGCGCAACGGCGTTTTGATTGACGCCCCCACGCTGGCCAGGCAGAGCGGCGAGCTGGGCCTGCGAATTTTACAACTTGAAAAGGAAGCGCACGAATTGGCGGGGCAACCGTTCAACCTCAGTAGCCCCAAGCAAATTGGTGAAATTTTCTTCACCAAGCTGGGCTTGCCAGTGGTCAAGAAAACTCCGAGCGGCGCGCCTTCGACCGATGAAGAAGTGCTCGAAAAGCTGGCCGAGGACTACCCCCTGCCCGCCAGAATCCTGGAGCACCGGGGGCTGTCAAAACTCAAGGGCACCTACACCGACAAACTGGCCCAGCTTGCCAACCCGAAAACCGGCCGCGTCCACACGCACTATGCGCAGGCGGTTGCCATCACCGGCCGCCTGTCCAGCAACGACCCCAACCTGCAAAACATTCCCATCCGCACGCCCGAGGGCCGCCGTGTGCGCGAGGCCTTTGTAGCACCGACCGGCAGCGTGATTGCGAGCGCTGATTACTCGCAAATCGAATTGCGCATCATGGCGCACATCAGCGAAGACGAGGCTTTGCTGCGCGCCTTCACCGAGGGTGTGGACGTGCATCGCGCCACCGCCGCCGAAGTGTTCGGGGTTGACATGACGCAGGTCAGCAGCGAGCAGCGCCGCTACGCCAAGGTCATCAACTTCGGGCTGATCTACGGCATGAGCAGCTTTGGTCTGGCGCGCAACCTGGGCATTGAAACCAGGGCCGCGGCCGCCTATATCGACAAATACTTTCAGCGCTACCCTGGCGTCAAGCGCTACATGGACGAGACCCGGCTGTTGGCCAAAAGCCAAGGTTACGTGGAAACCGTATTTGGCCGGCGCCTGTACCTGCCTGAAATCAATTCGCCCAACGGCCCGCGCCGCGGCGCTGCCGAGCGCGCCGCCATCAACGCGCCCATGCAGGGCACGGCGGCCGACCTGATCAAGCTCAGCATGAACAAGGTGCAGCAAATGCTCGACGATGAAAAGCGCGGCACCAAAATGATCATGCAGGTGCACGATGAACTGGTGTTTGAAGTGCCCGAGGCTGAAGTCGAATGGGTCAGGCTTGAGATTCCGCGTCTGATGGCCAGCGTAGCCGACCTCAAGGTGCCGCTGCTGGCCGAGATCGGTGTCGGGCCGAACTGGGACAAGGCGCATTAATCAGGGCCTGCTGCCGTTCTGCAAGAGCTTCCCCGATTGTCTAGACTCCATCGCTTGTCTGTTCAACCTCCTGGAGGCCTCCATGCTTCGCAATGACCTGATGACTGAATTCAAGCCTTGTTGACCGGTCCAGCTACCTGGCTATAGTCTGAAGTGGTTGCCAAGGTTCCCGACGCGCAAGTCATGGCTGACCTGGACAGCGCCGTGGCACGCCCCCTTGACACGCTTGATAAGATGAAACCAGTCCCGGCCACCGGAATTCACGCCGCGCTCGGGGTTTCGCCATTTGTGGGGGTTACCCGACAAGTCAATTTCACTGGTTTTGTTTAATCTGCGTCATTTTGGTCTCCGTCCTATGTACTCAGGGGGATAGATAGCTATGCTAATAATAGCGATAGTGATAGGTACGATGGTTGCGGGCATCGGCAGCGTCTGGCTGGCGGCGCTGCTCAGTTTTGGCGTGCTGGCCCGCTATACCACGCATATGCTCAGCCTGGCGGCTGGAGCGCTACTGGCAACCGCCTTTATGCACCTGCTGCCCGAAGCCTTCGAAAGTCAGGCCAATGCCCATCGGCTCTTCACCATGCTGCTGCTTGGACTGGTGTTTTTCTTCCTGCTCGATAAAGCCGAGTTGTGGCACCACGGGCATGAACACCATGCTGCCGAAAGCCAGGTCCACCCGCACCCGCAGGTTCACGGCCATGACTGGGACAATGGCAGACAATCTGGCGGCTGGGCTATCCTGGCCGGTGACAGCGTGCACGCATTTGGCGACGGCATTCTCATTGCGTCTGCCTTCATGGCCGACATTCGCCTGGGGCTGATCGCGGCTTTGGCTGTGATGGTGCACGAGGTGCCGCACCACATGGGCGACCTGATGGTGCTGCGCCAGACCTCCAGCAACCGGCGTGTTGCCCTGACCAAGGTATCACTGGCCGGTGCGGTCACTGCGCTGGGTGGCGTGATCGGCTATGCCTTGGTCGACATGCTGCACAACTACCTGCCGTTCTTTCTGGTCATGGCCGCCAGCAGCTTTATCTATGTGGCGCTGGCCGACCTGATTCCGCAACTGCAAAAACGCGTAACGGCGAAGGAGACAGTCGCACAGATTGCCTGGCTGGTGATTGGCATTGGGTTGGTGACGCTGATTCGCTGGCTGGTTGACCGGCACTGAGATGGGGTCACGCAAATCCGAACAGGCCTGTGGTTGCATAAAATGGCATACATGACTCTGGCCCCTTATGCCTGCGACCCAGCGCAGTCGCGTGGCCGCCGTTACCCCGAGCCTCCGGCACCCACGCGCTCTGACTTTCAGCGGGACCGCGACCGGATCGTGCATTCCACCGCCTTTCGCCGCCTGGTTTATAAGACCCAGGTATTTTTAAACCATGAGGGTGATCTGTTCCGAACGCGCCTGACGCATTCGCTGGAGGTGGCGCAACTGGGGCGTTCCATCGCCCGCACTCTGCGATTCAATGAAGACTTGGTCGAAGCGATTGCCCTGGCGCACGACTTGGGCCACACGCCGTTCGGTCATGCGGGGCAGGATGCCCTGAATGCCTGCCTGAAAAACCACAACCCTGACAGCGCTGGTTTTGAGCACAACCTGCAAAGCCTGCGCGTCGTCGATGCGCTGGAGGAGCGCTACCCGGCTTACAACGGGTTGAATCTGACGTTTGAAACGCGTGAAGGCATCTTGAAGCATTGTTCCAGGCGCAATGCCCGCCATATGGAGGCCCGCGAACCCGGTGGCGTGGCCAGCCGGTTTATCGAGCAGACATCTGACGGGCTGCCGCGTCGGCAGCCTAGCCTGGAAGCGCAACTGGCCAATCTGGCCGATGAAATTGCCTACAACGCCCACGATATCGATGATGGCGTTCGATCGGGCTTGCTGAGCCTGGCGCAACTGGAGGATGTGGCGCTATTCAGCCAGTACCGTCACGAAACGCTGCGGCAGTACCCTGAGCTGGGAGGTCGGAGGCTGCTGTTTGAAGTCATACGGCGCATGCTGAGCGCTCAGGTGTATGACGTGATCAGTGCAACGCGGCTGGCTTTGCAGGAGGCGCTGCCGACCAGTGTTCAGGCTGCGCGCCAACTTCCGCCGCTGGTTTGTTTTTCACGAGAAATGGCTTTGCAGTCAGCGTCACTCAAACGTTTTTTGCTACAAAATTTATATCGCCATCCGAAAGTGGTGCAAACTACGCAAGCCGCGCAGCAGGTGGTGCATGATTTATTCGAGGCTTACATGAGTGATCCCGCGCAACTGCCGCAGGCTCATATTGACCGCTTCGACGGCGTCGACACTCCCCGGGCCGCAGGCGCAAAGCCGGAGCGAGTGGTGGCCGACTACATCGCTGGCATGACCGACCGCTTTGCCGCCAGGGAGTATGAACGACTGAAAGGGCGCGCCGTTTTTTCGGATTTATAGCCTGGGTGACCTTGTATGGGAAATGCACAACGCTTTGATCGGCTCGACGCACTGCGCGGCTTGGCGATTGTGTGGATGACGGTTTATCACTTCTGCTTCGATCTGGACCATTACCACTGGATCAGCCAGGATTTTTACCGCGACCCGATCTGGACTTGGCAGCGCACAGCCATTGTGAGCCTGTTTTTGCTGTGCGCTGGCGCTGGCCAGGCCGTTGCGCTGCAGCAAGGGCAGAGCTGGCCACGTTTTTGGCGGCGTTGGGGGCAGATTGTGGGTTGCGCGCTACTGGTAAGCGTCGGTTCCTACCTGATCTACCCCCAGAGTTATATTTACTTCGGAGTCCTGCACGGCATTGCAGTAATGCTCATTATTGTGCGGTTGACGGCGCGCTGGGGCCGCTGGTTATGGCTCTGCGGCGGCGTGGCAATTGCCATGAAATTCATCGCTTTTTACGCGCTGTCGATGAACGCAACCCTGCAATTCCTGAATGGGAAAACCTTCAACTGGCTGGGCTTGATCTCGGTCAAACCGATCACCGAAGACTATGTGCCGCTGATTCCTTGGCTGGGTATCATGTGGTGGGGGGTAGCCGCTACCCGTTGGCTGCTGCAATACCGACCCACTACGCTCACGAGGTCAGTTCCTGCTGCCGTGCAATGGCTGGCCTTTCTGGGGACCTGGAGTCTTGCCTACTATATGCTGCACCAGCCAATCATGTTCGGTATATTGGAGGCTGCGCAGTATTTTCGATAGGGGAATATTGGGGGGTCAGATTGCAATTATCATAAGGCAAACCCTTGGCTTTGCATCTTATGGCCCGTCTTCCCCGCCTCACTGTTCCAGGCTATCCGCATCACATCATTCAGCGCGGCAACAACCGTCAAGCCATTTTTTCCTCAGCTGCTGATTATCAGATGCTCTTGAGTCTGCTGGATGAAAACGCCCAGAAATTTGGCGTTGCCCTGCATGCTTACGTATTGATGAGCAATCATTTCCACCTCCTCGCAACACCAGGCACCGCTGAGGGCCTGCCGCAGATGATGCAAGCCGTTGGCCGACGCTATGTGCGCTATTTCAATGACCGGCAGCAACGCTCGGGCACCTTGTGGGAAGGGCGTTACCGCTCCACTTTGATAGAAACAGAGCGCTACCTGCTGGTCTGCATGGTCTATATCGACCTCAATCCGGTGCGTGCCGGAATGGTAGGGGCTGCAAGTGACTACCCTTGGTCCAGTCACGGTCACTACGTCGGTCTGCGAACTGACAGAATGGTGACGCCGCATCCGTTGTTCTGGGCACTCGGCAACACACCGTTTGAGCGCGAAGTGGCTTATGCCGAATTGGTGCATACCGGCATTTCACCAGAACAGCAGGATGCGTTGACGCGGTCAGCTCTTTCGGGTTGGGCTTTGGGAGAGGAGAGTTTTGTGGCTGATTTGCAAAAGCGGGTATTGCGTCGGGTCAGCAAGACTTCACCTGGGCGTCCCGTCAGCAAGCCACCAACAAGTCAAAAAGCGATAGTCACGGGGTAGTAATAAGCCTTGTTTTTATACGGTTTATGATCTGACCCTAATTATGTGTTAATTCGATAGATGAAAATTTAATTGGAATCTGACCCCAATTAAACTTCTTGGAAGTTTTGTTGCGGTGCACTATGCTCTGGTTATCTTTAAGATAATGACTAGGAATTCTCATGACTACGGCTGCTGAAATCAGGCACTTTGAACAACATGGGTTATATGACGCGACTCGCGAACACGATGCGTGCGGTGTGGGATTCGTCGCGCACATCAAGGGCCACAAAACCCACGCCATCGTCCAACAGGGTTTGAAGATTCTTGAGAACCTCGATCACCGGGGCGCGGTAGGTGCCGACAAACTGATGGGCGACGGTGCCGGCATCCTGATCCAGTTGCCCGATACGCTGTACCGCGAAGAAATGGCCAAGCAGGGCGTTGCACTGCCCCCGCCGGGCGAATATGGCGTGGGCATGGTGTTTTTGCCCAAGGAGCATGCGTCGCGTCTGGCGTGCGAACAGGTGCTGGAACGCGCCGTCAAGGCTGAAGGCCAGGTGCTGCTGGGCTGGCGCGATGTGCCGGTCAACCGCGATATGCCCATGTCGCCCACCGTGCGCGAAAAAGAACCCATACTGCGCCAGATTTTCATTGGCCGTGGCAACGACGTGATCGTCCAGGACGCGCTGGAACGCAAGCTGTATGTGATCCGCAAAACCGCCAGCGCGGCGATCCAGAACCTGCACCTGACGCACAGCAAGGAATATTACGTCCCCAGCATGTCCAGCCGCACCGTGGTCTACAAAGGCCTGTTGCTGGCCGACCAGGTCGGCACCTACTACCTCGATCTGCAGGACCAGCGCTGCGTGTCGGCGCTAGGTCTGGTGCACCAGCGCTTTTCGACCAACACCTTTCCCGAGTGGCCACTGGCCCACCCCTACCGCTATGTCGCCCACAACGGCGAGATCAACACGGTCAAGGGCAACTACAACTGGATGAAGGCGCGCGAAGGCGTGATGTCCTCGCCCGTGCTCGGCGCCGATCTGCAAAAGCTCTACCCGATCACCTTTCCCGGTCAGTCCGATACCGCCACTTTCGACAACTGCCTGGAGCTGCTGACGATGGCGGGCTACCCTATCAGCCAGGCTGTGATGATGATGATCCCCGAGCCGTGGGAGCAGCACACCACCATGGATGAGCGCCGCAAGGCCTTCTACGAGTACCACGCGGCCATGCTGGAACCGTGGGACGGTCCGGCGTCCATCGTGTTCACCGACGGCCGCCAGATTGGCGCGACGCTGGACCGCAACGGCCTGCGGCCTTCACGTTATTGCGTCACTGATGATGACCTGGTCATCATGGCCTCTGAATCGGGGGTGTTGCCGATTCCCGAGCACAAGATCGTGCGCAAGTGGCGTTTGCAGCCCGGCAAGATGTTCCTGATTGATCTGGAACAGGGTCGCATGGTGGACGACGAAGAGATCAAGGCCACGCTGGCCAACAGCAAGCCCTACAAACAGTGGATTGAAAACCTGCGCATCAGGCTGGACGATGTGTCGGCCAAGACCCCGGAAAGCGCCGTACAGGCTCCGGTGACTTCCGAAGTTTCTCTGCTTGACCGACAGCAGGCCTTTGGCTACACCCAGGAAGACATCAAATTCCTGATATCGCCCATGGCGATCAATGGCGAGGAAGCCACTGGCTCCATGGGCAACGACAGCCCGCTGGCCGTGCTGTCCAGCAAAAACAAGCCGCTCTACAACTACTTCAAGCAATTGTTCGCGCAGGTCACCAACCCGCCGATTGACCCGATTCGCGAAGCCATCGTGATGTCGCTGGTGTCCTTTATTGGACCCAAGCCCAACCTGCTGGATATCAACCAGGTCAACCCGCCCATGCGGCTGGAAGTCAGCCAACCGGTGCTCAACAGCGCCGACATGCAAAAGCTGCACAACATTGAAGCGCATACCCAGGGCAAGTTCAAAAGCTACACCCTTGACATCACTTATCCGCTGGCATGGGGCCATGAAGGGGTGGAGGCCAAGCTCGCCTCGCTGTGCGCTGAAGCGGTGGATGCGATCAAGGGCGGCAAAAACATCCTGATCGTGAGTGACCGCGCCATGAGCGCACGCCAAGTCGCCATTCCGGCATTGCTGGCACTGTCAGCCATTCACCAGCATTTGGTGAAAGAGGGCCTGCGCACCACCGCCGGACTGGTCGTCGAAACCGGTTCGGCTAGAGAAGTGCATCATTTTGCCGTGCTGGCAGGATACGGCGCCGAGGCGGTTCATCCCTACCTCGCCATCGAAACACTGGCCGAACTGTCCAAGGGGCTTCCGGGCGACCTGAGCACCGACAAGGCGGTTTACAACTACACCAAGGCCGTCGGCAAGGGTCTTTCCAAGATCATGTCCAAGATGGGCGTGTCGACCTACATGAGTTACTGTGGTTCCCAGCTATTCGAGGCGATTGGCCTGAACCGCAACACCGTGGATAAATTTTTTACCGGAACGGCCAGCCAGGTGGGCGGCATGGGCGTGTTCGAGATTGCCGAAGAAGCCTTGCGCATGCACAAGGCCGCCTTCAGCGATGACCCGGTGTTGGCCAACATGCTGGACGCCGGCGGTGAATACGCCTGGCGCGTGCGAGGCGAAGACCACATGTGGACGCCCGATGCGATTGCCAAGCTGCAGCATTCCACGCGTTCGAACAACTGGAACACCTACAAAGAGTACGCCCAGCTGATCAATGACCAGAATCGCCGCCACATGACGCTGCGCGGCCTGTTCGAGTTCAAGATCGACCCGGGCAAAGCGATTCCGATTGACGAAGTCGAGCCTGCGAAGGAAATCGTCAAGCGCTTTGTCACTGGCGCCATGTCGCTGGGCTCCATCAGCACCGAAGCGCATGCCACACTGGCGGTGGCCATGAACCGCATAGGCGGCAAGAGCAACACCGGAGAGGGCGGTGAAGACCCGAACCGCTACCGCCAGGAGCTCAAGGGTATTCCGATCAAAAAGGGCGAAACGCTGAAAAGCGTGATTGGTGCCAAGCAGGTCGAAGTGGATTTGCCATTGCAGGATGGCGACTCGCTGCGTTCGCGCATCAAGCAGGTGGCTTCGGGCCGCTTTGGCGTCACGGCCGAATACCTGGTGTCGGCCGACCAGATACAGATCAAGATGGCGCAGGGAGCCAAGCCTGGCGAGGGCGGACAGTTGCCCGGCGGCAAGGTCAGTGAATACATCGGTCACCTGCGTTTCTCGGTGCCCGGTGTCGGCCTGATTTCGCCGCCGCCACACCATGACATTTATTCGATTGAAGACCTGGCACAGCTCATCCACGACCTGAAAAACGTCAACCCGCGCGCCAGCATCAGCGTCAAGCTGGTCAGCGAAACGGGCGTGGGCACAGTGGCCGCGGGCGTCGCCAAGGCCAAGGCCGACCATGTGGTGATTGCAGGCCATGACGGCGGCACGGGCGCCTCGCCCTGGTCGTCCATCAAGCATGCCGGTTCACCCTGGGAAATCGGCCTGGCTGAAACCCAGCAGACGCTGGTGCTCAACCGCCTGCGTGGCCGCATTCGCGTGCAGACTGATGGCCAGATGAAAACCGGCCGCGACGTGGTCATTGGCGGGCTGCTGGGCGCTGACGAATTCGGCTTTGCCACAGCGCCCCTGGTGGTCGAGGGCTGCATCATGATGCGCAAATGCCATCTCAACACCTGCCCGGTAGGCGTGGCCACGCAAGACCCGGTCCTGCGCCAGAAATTCAGTGGCAAGCCTGAGCATGTCGTCAATTACTTTTTCTTTGTCGCTGAAGAAGCCCGTCAGCTCATGGCGCAGTTGGGAGTGCGCAAGTTTGATGACCTGATTGGCCGCGCCGACCTGCTCGATACGCAAAAAGGCATTGAGCACTGGAAGGCCAGCGGCCTAGATTTCAGTCGTTTGTTTTACCAGCCCAACGTGCCGGCCGATGTGCCGCGCCTGCATGTGATGGAGCAGGACCATGCGCTCGGCAAGGCGCTGGATGTGCGCCTGATTGAAAAATCAAAAGCGGCACTGGAAAAGGGTGAAAAAGTTCAGTTCATCGAAGTCGTGCGCAACGTCAACCGTACCGTCGGCGCCATGCTGTCGGGCGAACTGACGCGCTTGCGACCTGAAGGCCTGCCCGACGACACGCTGCGCATCCAGCTCGAAGGCACCGGTGGCCAGTCGTTTGGCGCCTTCCTGGCCAAGGGCATCACCCTTTACTTGATCGGTGACGCGAACGACTACACCGGCAAGGGTCTGAGCGGTGGCCGCATCGTGGTGCGACCGAGCATTGACTTCCGCGGCGATGCCGTCAAGAACACCATCGTCGGCAACACCGTGCTCTACGGCGCGACCACCGGCGAAGCCTTCTTCAGCGGCGTGGCCGGCGAGCGTTTTGCCGTGCGCCTGTCGGGCGCGACCGCCGTCGTCGAAGGCACGGGCGACCATGGCTGCGAATACATGACGGGCGGCACGGTGGCGGTGCTGGGCAAGACCGGCCGCAACTTTGCCGCTGGCATGAGCGGCGGCGTCGCCTATGTGTACGACGAAGACGGGCAGTTCGCAACGCGCTGCAACACCTCCATGGTGTCCATGGACCGGGTGGTGACCACCGCCGAGCAGCACACCCACGACACTGCCGACTGGCATGGTAACGATAGCGATGAGGCGCAGCTTCAGCGCCTGCTGCGTGATCACCATCGCTGGACTGGCAGCAAGCGCGCGCGCGAGTTGCTCGACAACTGGGCTGAGGCGCGGCTGAAGTTCATCAAGGTGTTTCCCAACGAGTACAAGCGCGCGTTGATTGGGCGCAAGGAACGCCGGCTGGAAGCGGCAACCGAAACCACGCGCGCGCAAGTTGCCACCAACCAGGAGGCGGCGCTGGCCAAGTAAGC
Source organism: Polaromonas sp. UBA5171 (assembly GCA_002413395.1). Taxonomy (GTDB): domain Bacteria; phylum Pseudomonadota; class Gammaproteobacteria; order Burkholderiales; family Burkholderiaceae_C; genus Polaromonas. The sequence continues at coordinate 76,217 of DHWX01000051.1, forward strand.
GCCCCGGCGGCTGGATCAGACACTTGCATTAACAACGGAATTGACAGGACTTCATCATGGGAAAAATCACCGGTTTCATGGAATACGAGCGCATCGAAGAGGGCTACAAGCCCATTCCCGAACGCCTGAAAAATTACCGGGAGTTTGTTATTGGCCTGGACGATGCGCAGGCCAGCAAGCAGGGAGCGCGCTGCATGGACTGTGGCACGCCGTTTTGCTCCAATGGTTGCCCGGTCAACAACCTCATTCCCGATTTCAATGACATGGTGTACCGTGGCGATTGGAAAAACGCGATTGACTCGCTGCACAGCACCAACAATTTTCCTGAGTTCACCGGCCGCATCTGCCCCGCACCCTGCGAGGCAGCCTGCACGCTCAACGTAAATGACGACGCAGTGGGCATCAAATCGATTGAGCACGCCATCATTGACCGTGCTTGGTCCGAGGGCTGGGTCAAGCCCCAGTTGCCCAAGTACAAGACCGGTAAAAAAGTGGCGATTGTGGGCTCCGGCCCTGCCGGCATGGCCGCTGCACAGCAGTTGGCGCGGGCCGGTCACGAGGTGACGCTGTTTGAGAAAAACGACCGCATCGGTGGTTTGCTGCGCTACGGCATTCCCGATTTCAAGATGGAAAAAACCCATATCGACCGACGGATTGAGCAAATGCAGGCGGAAGGCGTGAACTTTCGCACCAGCGTGATGGTGGGCAGCCTGCCCAAAGACTCCAAGGTGACGAACTGGGCCAAGGAAACCATTGCGCCTGAGCAGCTTCAAAAAGACTTTGATGCCGTGATCCTGACCGGTGGCGCCGAGCAGTCACGTGATCTGCCGGTGCCTGGTCGCGACCTGGCCGGTGTGCACTTCGCCATGGAATTTTTGCCGCTCCAGAACAAGGTCAATGCGGGCGACAAGGTCAAGGGTCAGATCAGGGCGGATGGCAAGCATGTCATCGTGATTGGCGGTGGCGACACGGGTTCTGACTGCGTGGGCACCAGCAATCGCCATGGGGCGGCCAGCGTGACCCAGTTTGAACTGATGCCGCAGCCCCCTATTGAGGAAAACCGCCCCATGACCTGGCCTTACTGGCCGGTCAAGTTGCGCACCAGTTCCAGCCACCAGGAGGGTTGCGAGCGCGAGTTCGCCATCTCGACCAAGGAATTGATCGGCGAGAAGGGCAAAGTCACGGGCCTGAAAACCGTCCGCGTCGAATGGAAAAACGGCAAGATGGTCGAAGTACCCGGCTCGGAGCAAATCCTCAAGGCCGATCTGGTTCTGCTGGCCATGGGCTTTGTCTCGCCCGTCGCTTCGGTGCTGGAGGCCTTCGGCGTCGAGAAAGACAACCGCGGTAACGTCAAAGCGAGCGCTGACTTCACGGGTGGCTATGCCACCAACGTGCCCAAGGTGTTTGCCGCTGGTGACATCCGGCGCGGCCAGAGCCTGGTGGTGTGGGCGATTCGCGAAGGCCGCCAGGCTGCGCGCGCGGTCGACGAATTCCTGATGGGTTACAGCGACCTGCCGCGCTGAGGCCTTCGCAAATCGCCTAGCAGCCTGTCGGACACAGAGATTTAAAAGTCTGACCGGCTTTGAGTTTGCTTAACCCATCTTTGTCACTTTC
>DHWX01000132.1 GCA_002413395.1 Polaromonas sp. UBA5171
GGGGTAACTGCCGGATTTAGGTTCATTGAGTGTCCAGGCATGCCGCCACGCTCTGGAAAGAAACAGCCAGCCCACATTTTCCATCATCCTTGGCGAGCGCTTCACAAATTCAGTTCACTAAGCTCCTGAAACTTCCCGGCCCGTTTACATAAAAATCCGGAGCCGCAACGCTGAGTGCCTGCGCGCGGTATCAACATGCGCAGTGGGCCAGTGGCTGATGTATCAACTATCGTTTTCGGGCCAGCGTGGAGCCATTGCCTTTCATGGTTCACTGGCGTAAAAAAACCTCATTCAGCTCAGAGCTGAATGAGGTTCGTCAGTGCCCCGAGGAGAGTCATGCCCTCGAGGCCCGCAATCCGTGTTGTTTACTCGTCTGGATCTACGTATTCCTTGGGCAAATGGTGGGCAATACCCTTGTGGCAGTCAATACAGGTCTTGCCCTCTTCCTTCGCCTTCATGTGCTTTTTGTAAGGTGTCTGCTTTTGCAAGTCCGGGCTCATCGCGTCGAAATTATGGCAATTGCGGCATTCACGCGAGCCAGTTGCTTTCATGCGTGCCCACTCATCCGTTGCGAGCCTCATCCGATTGGCCTCGAACTTCTCTTTGGTGTCGATGGAGCCGGTGATCTTGCCCCATACTTCCAGGCTGGCTCTGGCCTTGCGGATCATTTTGTGAGTCCAGTCCTTCGGCACGTGGCAGTCCGAGCAAATTGCGCGCACGCCGGTTCGGTTGCTGTAGTGAATGGTTTCCTTGTATTCCTGATAAACGTTATCCCGCATTTCATGGCAAGTCGTGCAGAATTCCAGCGTATTGGTCATCTCCAGGCCAGTGTTGAAACCACCCCAAAATATGATGCCAACAACGAAGGAGATCGAGGTTAGCGCCAGGATCGAGTACTTCGCACTCGGTTTTTTCAGCATTGTCCAAAAACGCCTTAAGGCGCCAGGACTGTCGTTATTTGCCATTGCGTGAGATTCCTTGATTTACGTGATATGAAATCGGGGCCACAGAGGGCCCCGAAGCTATGCGATGACTAGTTCGCTTTGATCAGCGATTTAGAAATTGCGGATATAAGACACCATGATGACGTTGTTGGAATACGTTCCCGGTTGCTCGTTTGTCGGCAAGTACCCCGTCCCTGTGTATCCGTATTGAAGGGCGTTGTAGTAATAGTCGTTGCTATTGAGTTTCTGGTATAGATACCCCACAGCAACCTTGCTTACCTTGTCAAGCTTGTAAGTCCCGGTGACCTTCAACTGCGTCGTCTGGTTCTTGATATCTGGCGTATTGCCGCAAGTCAGGCTGGTTGTGGCGCTGCAGGTAGCAAGATAGGGCACTTGGGTCGAATAATAGGTCTTGCCCACCGAATAGCTTAAGTCACCGGTAAGTTCAAGTTTGCCGGCCATCAGCCCCTTTTGCGTAAAGGAGAGACCGACGGTGCTGTCCTCATCCTTCAACTGGTTGGTAAAGAGGTTGGTCGACACCGTGAGGGGAAGACGCGCGCCCCCAGACAGCATGTCCCGCTGCCTGTTTTGCGCAGTGACATAGGCCGACACAACGCCATTTTCAGAATAGCTGTACGTGGCATCCAGATTCGCGCTCCAAGACTTGCCATTTTGCACACCCAGCGGCGAGTCGTCGTATTTGTCATCAACGTAGCGGCCATTCAGTCCCAGGCTCCACTTGTCGTTCGCCTGCCAGTTGATGCCTGCCTTCACCATCTGCTCTTTGCGCGAGGCATCAAAGAAAGCACGGTATCCAAGATTCTCGTAACCCTCTGTGATGGCCTGCATCGGGTTGTAGAAAGTGGCGTTGACATCCGCTTTGCGATCCGCGTAACTATAGCCAGCATTGAAATTGACCGCCTCGCCCGCCTTCAGCTTGTAGTTGGCGACCAGCTTGTTTTCAGTGCTTTCAGGAATCTGAACGCAGGAGCTGGATACGTAGGCTGCCAGCGAGCCCTGCGCCGAGTTGGCCAGGGCATTGTTGCACCAGCGCTTGACGGCTTCGTACTCGTAGCCCAGGTGCAAGCGATTGTTTTGGCTGATACGGTAATCCCCGGCCACTTCCGCTTGGGTTTTCCGGTTGCTCATCGGTGTGTTCACCGACGTCGCCGCTCCACCACCGAGATCGTAGAAGTTATAGACGCTTGAGGCCGTCTGGTTGTCGCGCTCGTTATATTTCAGGCCAGCGGTCAACGCCAAGTCGCGGTTGGTTTGATTGGTCAGCTTCAAATCGGCGTGGGTGGTCACGACTTTTGCATCGAGCGAGCCCTGCGGCAGCCCGCCTGGCTGCATCATGGCAAACGCATAGCTTTCGTTCTGCGTATTGCGGCCGTACGAAACACCCCCCACCAGTTTCGTGGCTGGCGACAGGTTGTAGCCACCATTCAGATTCAGCTGGTGAAAATCATTGCTGGGCGCGGTGCTAAGCGTGTCGATCGGGAAAGTTGCCAAAGTTCCCGTAGCAGGCGTAGGGCTGCCTCCAGAGACAAACAAGTTCGGAAAGTTCAGGCCGTTATAGCCGTCACGGAAGAATGAGCCGTAATAACCGGCATTGAAGAAACCCTGGTCACCTTTCCAATTGACAGCCAGATTAAAGGTGTCGGTGGTGTAGTTGGTGGGATTCATCAACATGATGGTCCTCTCACCAGCCCAGCTACTGCCATTGGGCCCCATCTTCGCAAGAGCATCGGTACCCGGAGAAATGAGTTTGGCGCCGCTTTGGTCCAGCCGGTTGTAATCGAATTTAATACCCCATTGCCGGTCGAAGTTATACCCCGCGGTAAAGCTGGTATTTTTTCGGTCCGTATGCACATCTGTCGTCTGGAAGTCCGCTAGCTGAGCGGGCGTCAGAATTTGCGTGCCGCCTTTGAGCGTGCCAGGGTCAACATAGCCGGTATTGATCACGCCGAAATTCGAAGGCAACGTAAAGATGTTGCCCCCCATCGGCCCAAGCAGCGGCGTTTGGTACGTGTCCGAGATGTTGTGGCGCAGCTCATCGTAACCGATGCCCAGGTTCCATTGCCCCTGGTTGCTGAAGGTTGCGCCAAGATCGCGGGACGTGGTGCCGAGATCATTTCCCTTGAACTCCCAGCGAGTAACGCCGCCTTCTTCTTTATAGGCACTCCCACCGCGTACGTCGAAGTTGCCAATCAGGTTGGCGCCTGATTTGTTCAGGCCGTTGTATTCGCCAAATTTGGCCGAACTGTCGGACGTATTGCTCACGCCGATTTCGACGAAATTTGTCGGTTGTGTCAAGGCCGTGACGTCATCATCCGCGGCAAAAGCAAGCGCCGGGATCGCAAACATGGCAACCAACGCGCCTTGCACCGCCAAGGTCAGCGCACTGACGGCAAAACGTTCTTTATTTGTTTTCATAATAAATATCCTTTACCCTGAAGTTAGCGATGCAGCAAGCTGCCGGATGGGGAGTTCGATCCATGCACCATGACATGGCAATTCATGCAGCTGCGAGCGGCATAGCCCGGGCTCACTGCCTTGCCGGCGGCACCCGTCAGACCACCTTGAATGCCTGCAACATTGCCGGCAGCCGGGGTCGCGCTTTGATGCGGGCCGTTGTGGCACTCGTCACACAGGAACGGCGGGCGCGATTTCAGCAGCGGGGTGATGTTGGAACCGTGCGGGGTATGGCAATTGGTGCAGTCCTCGGTCGCTGGCTGATGCTCCCACAGGAAGGGGCCGCGTTTTTCAGCGTGGCAGGTGTAGCAGGTTTCAGTGACCGTGTTCTTCTTCAGCAATTTGGGACCGGTCGAGCCATGGGGATTGTGGCAATCGGAACAGACAACCTTACCCTCACCGATGGGGTGGTGAGAAATTTTCTTGCTATCCGCGCGCTGTTCCTTGTGGCAGGCAAAACAGACTTCCGTCTGCGTCTTTTTGCTCAAGACCTTATCGACAGGCTGGTGAACTTTATGGCAATCGTTGCATGCAAGACCATTATTTTGGTGCTGGCTGCCTTCCCACAGGTTGCGCATGCCACCCTTGTGACAGGTCAGACACTGGGCGGCACGATCCTTTTCATCACTGACTGCATAAGCGCCTTTCTTGAAGACGACATCCGGTGCCGGACGGCCTTTGCCGCTCGTATCACCCTTCAGGTGATTTGCACTGGCGCCATGGCAAGTTTGGCATGTGGGAGCGTTCGCATCGCCCCTGACACCGTGCTTGGTCTGGTAGATTGACAGAATCGGTGTTGTCTCGGTTTCATCATGGCACTTGGTGCATACCGCATCTTTTTTGAGCCCCTCTTGCGCTTGGGCAGCTGTCGCTGAATTTCCTCCGAGATCAGGAAGATTGTTTTGCGCGGCGCCAACTGCTGCAGCCATGGAGAGACCGCCCATCAAGACGAAGGCAGTCAATAACTTTCGGATACTTTTCATTTATTTCCCCAGCTTGGTTTATTCGGGTGTGATTGTGGTTATTTACTGCGCCAAGATCCATTGAACGAGGTTTTTGATCTGTGCCATGTCCTTTGGCGGAGATGTTTTCACGATCTTGTGCTCTTCCTCGTGGCCATCAGGAAACTTGGCCTTTTCGCCAGAGGTGATGTGATGAATGAGCCGCTCCTCGGCGTCGGCCTTTCCTTTGTACTTCTCGGCTACCTTATGGTAGGCTGGACCATCTTTGTCCTTGGCAACGGAGTGGCACTTCAGGCAGTTGTTGGCCCTGGCCAATTGCAGGGCGGCGTCCGCATCAACCGCTTGCGCGTTTGTGGCGGCCAGCATCAGGCTGGCACCCGTTGCAGCGATCGCCAAAATAGTACGAATTGAGTAAGTCATGTGTTTCACCTTGTCGTCGTTTCCAGAAAACCTCTCGGCACGCAAAAGCCCGCCAAGAACTAGGGTGAATTTTGATCTTTGGGTCGATCAATAGATATAGGAACTGGATGAAAACCCGCATAGGAATCTTCCTATGGCAGATCGGGGGACGCCTATTCGCCGGTCAAGTCGAGCAACTTGTGTTCGATCGCGTAGCGCACCAGATCGACCTGTGTCGCCATGTTCATCTTGGTCAGAATGTGCGATTTGTGAGTGCTGACTGTCTTAATGCTCAGGGAGAATTCGTCGGCAATGGCGGTCAGGCTGATGCCGCGCACAATGCGGCTGAAGACTTCGAACTCACGGTTTGAAAGCAGGGTATGCAGTTGGTTCTGCGTGTTGGGTGACACATCCAAGGCAAGCAATTCAGCCAGCTTGGCACTGACAAACATGCCTCCCGCCGCCACTTTACGCATGGCCGGTAACAGCAATTCACTATCACCATCCTTGGAGAGATAGCCTGATGCCCCGGCGCGAATCGCACGCACAGCATATTGTTCTTCCTGATACATGCTGAAAATCAGGATCGGAAGTTTCGGCCGCTCATTCTTGATCAGTTTGATGAGTTCCAGGCCATTTCGCCCAGGCATGGAAAGGTCAAGGACGACCAGGCCCCAGTCGCGCTCGCGAACTCTATCCAGCGCTGCGTTGCCGTTATCGGCCTCGCCAGCCACCACCAGATCGCGGGTATCCGAAAGGATTTTTCTAAGGCCCGCTCTGATGATGGCGTGGTCATCGACCACCAGCACTTCGAACTTCATGCTTCGTATCCAGCTACCCATGCCGCGGGACGCGGCACGGTGACCTCAATGGTGGTGCCAACGCCAGCACCAGAGACAATGGTGAATTGCGCGCCAATTGAGATGGCACGTTCACGCATGCTCACAATGCCAATGCCGCCGTGCCCCGCGTTGTCCGAAATGCCCTGACCGTTGTCGGTGATCGTCAACACCAGCTGATCCTCCTGGGCAACCAGGTCGATCTTGACGCGGAGGGCGTTGGCATGCCGCGCCACATTGGTCAACGACTCCTGCACAATCCGAAACAGCGCCGTGGCCAACTCGTCGTCCTGAACCTCTTGCGCAGCCGGCAGGTTCAGCGTGACTTCCAGCGCGCTGTGTTTCAAGAACTCCGCGACATGCCATGAGACGGCCTCGTCAAAGCCGAGATCGTCAAGAATGAGTGGGCGCAGCTCAGTCGAGATGCGTCTGACCGAGATCACGGCCGCATCCAGCTGGTCACGCATTTCGTCGATGCTGCTGGCAGTGGTCGCGCGACCCTCCCGCAGTCGGGTGGCGAGCCATGCGAAGCTGAGCTTGAGTCCGGTGAGTTGTTGTCCAAGTTCGTCATGCAATTCGCGCGAAATCCGTGTTCGCTCCTCTTCACGCACGTTTTGCAATGAAGCAGACAGCGCCCGAAGTTGCCGGTTCAACTCGCGCAATTCGCCTTCGGCCCGGCGTTGCTCAGTCACGTCGCGCAGGACGGCTGTCATCTGCAACTTGCCCCCGATCAGGGATTTTGAAATCGTCGACTCAATCGGAAACTCGCTTCCATCACTGCGTCGGCCGGTGATTTTCAACTGCGGGGCCATGGTCCGGGATACCGACCCGGAATCCGAAAACAAGGCGACGTGCTGGCGGTGTTCCGGGCGGATGCGCTCGGGAAGCAGGATTTCAAATGAATGCCCGAGGGCCTCGCTTGCCAGTAGTTCGAACATTTTTTCCGCGGCCGGATTGAACAGCACGATGCGCAGCGACTCATCGACGGCGATGATGGCATCCATGACTGATTCGACCGTATGTTCATACCGGTCGTTGGCGGCACGCAGCGCGAACGCCAGTTCCTCCTTGCTCTTGAGCTTGTTGTTCAGATACACCCCGAGGCAGGCTATGAAAATGCTCACCAGCATGGCGCCCAAGGCGATCGGAACCGTCGTTTCCCGCCAGGCGGCAAGGCTCAAAATTTCATCATCAGTGACGCTTATAAGCAACGGATACTTCGTTAAGCGGCCGAGTGCAAACACTTGCCGCTCGCCGTCTCCGCTGACATGCTGAATCGTTCGAACCTCACCACCTGTGATGGGAATTTCCTCATTGTGGAGTTCGGGTGCGCGCGCGCCAATCATGTTCTCACGAGTGGGAAAACTGGAGATCAGTGTGCCGTCTGCGAGATATAAGGCTATAGGGCGCAGATAATCGAGCTTCACCATTTTGTACATCGCCTCGAACTGAGGGATGTTCATCGCCGCGACAATCACGCCTCGGAACTTTCCATTTGAATCCATCATCGGCCGGGCCAAATGCATCGTCCAAATTTTGTCAAGACGGCTTCGCACCATCTTTCCAATGAAAAGTTCTTCGACTGGATTTTTTAAAAAGTGTTTGAAGTAGTCACGGTCCGCCACTGACGTCGTCGTGGTGGGAAAACCGCGGGAAGAATTGAGTACAGTGCCTTCGGCATCCACCAGAAAAATGGATGTCATCTGGCGCATGCCGGAAACACGTGCGCTGAGCAGCAACTGGGTTTGCGGGCTGTCGAGTCCAAGCCGGCGTCCGTATTCATCCGACAGGCGTTCCTTCACCCCCTGCAGCACCAGGTCAGCACCATCGAAGTTCTGCTGCGTTTGCGCCATCAGCATTTGTGTCTGACTGACGGTTTCCAGACGCGAGTGATCCAGTTCGCGTCCTCGCAGCCCCCAGATCAAGGCAGCAACAGACACCAAAATCGCGAATATGGCGAGGGCGGCCAATACGCCCACATATTGAGTTTCACGAATTTTCAGACGCATAGATTTGATTCAGCTGGAATGGACTGTCGGCGTCGGCGAATGTGCTGATGGCCGCATCAAGTCCAACTTCATCTTGATGTGGAAGACCTTTTCGATCAACTCCAAGGCTTACCGGTAGTGATGGATCGCGCTAGAGAGCAATCACGGTTGCAGCGACGCTTCTTCAATGAGTACCTTGTACGAATAGCCTGCGCCAAAATTCTTGTCAGTGCGCACCATGCCCGTCACCGTCACGACATCTCCGAGCTTCGCCTGGGTCGTGGTCGTCACCAGGATGTCGTTGGTATTGTCTGCAGGGACACCCGAGCCATCGCGGAGATGAAGCCAGTTTTTCCCCATGATCTCCGGGTTGTACTTCACGATCTTGCCGCGAACCAGAACCTGCTTGTCCTTCAGGTTGGCAGCGTTCTTCACGATTTCAGCCACAGTCCGTGCGTTGCTGCCGCTGGCCTTGGGGATATTGATCGGGCCGGCGTCTGCCACTTTGGCGACTGCCGAATGGGCGCTGGCCATGTCTTTGCCGGCCATACCAAGGTTGCCGAAAAGAATTGTCGGGAACGTCTTGTTCAGCGACTTGCTCTCGAAATTGTTCATGACCATCGCGTTTTCAATCGTAACCTTGGCGCCTTTCTTGACCGGTGCCTTGGCAACTGCGGCCCAAGTCTCGCCGTCCTTGGTTTTAAGGCGAAGGTAGGTATAACTTTCGACGTCATTGACCTCGAGGACTTCGCCGGTGACGACCGTAGCTGAACGCGGGGCGGATACAGGGTTTTCACCCGCCCAGGTTGATGTAACGAATGGGGCAGAAACAATCAGGCAGATCGCTAACAGGGTTTTCATGGTCGTAATCTTTTTGGCAAAGTTTAAAAGCATAGCAGCAACGCCCTCTTTGGTTGCGATGAAGACTATTTATCGCAGAGCAGTTGGCGCTGACGGGGCGGCGTGTTCACTGGGCAGTACATTGTGAGATCGGCGATGAGTTCAATTTTGAACATCCGCATCATTCAGTGCCCCGATTATCGGCGTATTTGAGTGTGCTGTTCAGAATGCCAGGCTTCTCCACCATCGAGTCGTCGGAAATGCCTCTAAACCAGTGACTCACCCTTGAAGGTAAAACCTGGCTCAGTTTGTTTCGCCAATCAACAGCGGAGCCATAAAATGGCGTGCAACATCCCGGGAGCTGCAGAAGCGAAGGGGCCGCTTTACCGCATATTTACTTGCCTCTTTCGAGCGGGACACCTGTTTCCAGGGTTTCCAATGATAATTATTGCGAGTCATAAACCGAGCTGACAAACGGGCTGCGCGGTAAATCCCGGCAATCTGCAAACCATGCAGATTGCCACACTCACCCACTACAGAAAAGCCGCGATATCCCGGTCGGGGCGCGCAACAAGGACAGGCGATGGATTCCACAACCGCAGGGCCGCACACTGGCCCCGATGTACTTCCCCCCAAGCATTTGAACCGCCGCGCGTCAATTGTTGGCGGCGTGATTGCCATTCTTGCGCTGGCTGGCACTGGCTGGCTGGGTTGGCACCTGACCCACCCTTCAACTGAAGCGGCCAGCAGTGCCGCCGGGCCGACTGGTCGGCGCGGCGCGCTGGCCACGACCGTCGGTGTAGCGACGGCTGAGCACGCCAGCATTCCGATTCTTCTGGAAGCCTTGGGCACAGTCACGCCGCAGGTGACTGTCAGGGTGCATTCGCAAGTGTCGGGTGTGCTGGAAAAAGTGCTGTTTAAGGAAGGCCTGATGGTGCGCGCCGGCGAACTGCTGGCGACCATTGACCCACACCCTTTTGAATTGGCCTTGATGCAGGCCAGCGGGCAACTGCAACGTGATGAAGCACAGTTGAACAGTGCCCGCGTCACCCTGGAGCGCTATCGAACCCTGCTGACGCAGGACTCCATCGCGCGCCAGGACGTTGACACCCAGACGGCGCTGGTCAAGCAGCTCGAAGGCACGGTCGTGATTGACAAGGCCAACGAAGGCACGGCACGGCTGAACCTGGGCTATGCCCGCGTCGTCGCGCCGGCGAGCGGTCGCGTCGGCCTGCGCACGGTAGACGCGGGCAATGTGGTGAGCCCCAGCGATGCCAACGGCATTGCGCTCATCACGCAGATCAGCCCGATTGATGTGGTGTTTGCCGTACCGCAGGACCAGGCCGGCGAACTGCAGCAAACGGCCGCGGCAGGCACCGTCATGAAAGTCACCGCGCTCGACCGAACCCGCTCCAGCGCGCTGGACACAGGAACATTTGCCTCGCTGGACAATCAGGTCGATACCACCACCGGAACGGTCAAGGCCAAGGCGCGTTTTACCAACAGCCACCTGACGCTGTTTCCCAGCCAGTTCGTCAATGTACAGTTGCAACTCAAAACGATTGAAAACGCCGTGGTGGTTCCAGTCACGGCCCTGCGCCACGGCAACGACGGAGACTACGTCTATGTGCTGAACTCCGCCGGGCGCACGGTTTCCCTGCGGCCGGTCCAACGCGGCCAGGCGACAATGGAAAAAATCGTCGTGGCCTCCGGCCTGAAGGCTGGCGAGCAAGTCATCACCGAAGGCGCCGACAAGCTCAAGGACGGCGCGAGCGTGGTACTGCCAGGCGACTCGGCGGGTGGTGCGGGTGGAAGCAGTCGTGCAAGCGCGGGCGGTAAGCGCACTCGTGCCAATGGGTCCAAGCAAGGCACAGGAGCTCCCGCAGCAGTTGCTTCTGCCCCGATTTCCACCGCATCGCAGCCCATGGCGGCCGATGCGCCCGCAGGCAAAGCGTCCAGCGCACAACGCCGCCAGCGCGCCTCGCAAGCCAAGGGATCATGAGCCAGCGCGAGCTTGCCGACGAGCCAGGCTCGTCATTCGGCGCACCGGTGGAGCGCTCCGCGATGAGTCCATCCAGTCCTTTCATCCTGCGCCCGGTCGCGACGGCGCTTCTGATGGTGGCCATTGTGCTGGCGGGTCTGGTCGGCTTCAAGTTCTTGCCGCTTTCGGCCTTGCCGCAGGTAGATTACCCGACCATCCAGGTGCAGACGCTCTACCCCGGCGCCAGCCCCGATGTGATGGCGCAAACCGTCACCGCACCGCTGGAGCGCCAGTTCGGGCAGATGGCCGGCTTGAGCCGCATGAGTTCAACCAGCGCCGCCGGGGTCTCCATTGTCACGCTGCAGTTTGGCCTGGGCCTCACCCTCGATGTGGCGGAGCAGGAAGTACAAGCCGCCATCAATGCCGGCGGCTCGCTGCTGCCGGCCGATCTGCCCGCGCCGCCGGTGTATGCCAAGGTCACCCCCGCCGATGCGCCGGTGCTAACCCTGGCCATCACCTCCGAGACCATGCCGCTGACGGAAGTGCAGAACATCGTCAACACCCGGCTGGCGCTGAAGATCAGCCAGGTCAACGGCGTGGGTCTGGTATCGCTCAGCGGCGGCCAGCGTCCCGCGGTTCGCATCCAGGCCGATACGCGCGCGCTGGCTTCTTACGGGCTGGCGCTTGACTCACTGCGGAGTGCCATCACCGCCGCCAATGCCAACGGCGCGAAGGGCAACATCGATGGTCCGACGCGGGCCTACTCCATCAATTCCAATGACCAATTGCTGACCGCCAGCGACTACAGCAAACTCGTCATTGCCTACCACAACGGAGCGCCGGTTCGGGTATCGGATGTGGCGCAAGTCATTGACAGCGCCGAAAATACCAAACTCGGCGCCTGGGCCAGCATTGAGTGCGCCGCGACCGCATCGCCATCGGCTCCAGCAGATAACAAATGCATTGGCTCACCCGGCCGACGCCTGGTTCCCGCCATCATCCTGAACGTGCAGCGCCAGCCCGGCGCCAATGTGATTGCCACGGTCGATGCCATCAAGGCCCGACTGCCAGAATTGCAGTCCGGCCTGCCAAGCACCATGCGGGTCGATGTACTGAGTGACCGTACCACTGGCATACGCGCGTCGGTACTGCATGTCGAGATCGAGTTGCTGCTGGCCGTGCTGATGGTGGTGCTGGTGATCTTTGCGTTTCTGCGCAACTTGCGTGCTACCGTGATTGCCAGCCTGGCGGTGCCGATTTCGCTGATTGGCACCTGCGGCGCGATGTATTTGCTGGGCTACAGCCTGAACAACCTGAGCCTGATGGCGCTGACCATTGCCACCGGTTTCGTGGTCGACGACGCCATTGTGATGCTGGAAAACATCTCGCGCTACATCGAGCAAGGCGAACCGCCCATGCTGGCCGCGCTCAAGGGTGCCAAGCAGATCGGTTTCACCATCATTTCGCTCACCGTGTCGCTGATTGCAGTGCTGATTCCCCTGCTCTTCATGGGCGATGTCGTGGGGCGTCTGTTTCGCGAATTCGCCATCACGCTGGCCATCACCATTTTGATCTCGGCAGCGGTGTCCCTCACGCTGGTGCCCATGATGTCGGCGCGCTGGCTCAAGCGCCGCCCCGAAGGGGAAGGCAACCCAACCGCGGCGCGGCTGCAGCGTTTTTTTGACAGCGTGATCACGCACTACGACCGCTGGCTTAGCGGGGTGCTAAGACACCAGGGAGCGACGCTGATGGTGGCACTGGGAACGCTGCTGCTGACCGTGCTGCTTTATATCCTGATACCTAAAGGGCTTTTCCCCACGCAGGACACCGGGCAGTTGCAAGCCAGGATAGAGACAACCCAATCAGTCTCTTACGCACGCATGGCTGAACTGCAGCAGGCCACGGCCAAAGCCATTCTGGAAGACCCCGATGTGGAAGCCCTGAGCTCCTTTATTGGCGTGGATGCGGCCAACAACACCATGCTGCACACCGGGCGCATGCTGATCAACCTCAAGCGCGTACGCAGCGGCAGCCAGCAGGAAACCATGGACCGGCTGCTTGAGCGCGCAGGCAAGATTGCCGGCGTCACGCTCTACCTGCAGCCGACGCAGGATTTGACGATTGACGCTGAAACCGGTCCAACGCAGTTTCGGGTCTCGCTCGAAGGCTCGGACAACCCGACCGTGGTGACATGGGCAAACAAACTGGCACAGCGCATGGGGCAACTGGCCGACTTGCGCCATGTGGCATCCGATGCAGGCTCCAGCGGCCCGGCGGCCTACATCACGGTGGATCGCGACACGGCGTCGCGCCTGGCCATCCCCACATCGTCCATTGACGATGCGCTGTACAGCGCCTTTGGCCAGCGCATCGTCTCAACCATTTTTACCGAAACCAGCCAGTACCGCGTGATTCTGGAGGCGATGCCCGATCAATTGACAACACCCGCTTCCCTGGGCAACCTGCCTCTTAAAACCGGCTCGGGCGCGACAACGCCGCTGTCCGCCATCGCCACGGTGACCGAGCAGCCTGCGCCGCTGCAAATCACCCATGTGGACCAATACCCGGCAACCACCCTGGGCTTTGACACAGCGCCTGGCGTCTCACTGGGCAAGGCCGTCGATGAGATCAAGCAGGCGGCCAAAGACATCGCCATGCCCACCAGCGTGACCCTGACTTTCCTTGGCGCGGCTGGCGCTTACCAGTCGTCTCTGTCCAACCAGCTCTGGCTGATTCTGGCGGCCGTTGTGTGCGTTTACATTGTGCTCGGCGTGCTGTATGAAAGCTATATCCACCCGATGACCATTCTCTCGACCCTGCCGTCTGCCGGCGTGGGCGCGCTGCTGGCGCTGATGATCAGCGGCTCCGATCTGGGGGTCATCGGCATCATCGGCATCATTTTGCTGATTGGCATCGTGAAAAAGAATGCCATCATGATGATCGACTTTGCGATCGATGCCGAGCGCAACGAGGGCAAGTCGGCACAGGAAGCGATTCACCAAGCCGCGCTGCTGCGCTTTCGGCCCATCTTGATGACAACACTGGCAGCGCTGTTTGCCGCCGTGCCGCTGATGCTGGGCTGGGGTGACGGCGCCGAGCTGCGCCGACCACTGGGCCTGGCCATCTTTGGTGGCCTGATCGTGAGCCAGATGCTGACGCTGTTCACCACGCCGGTGATTTACCTCGGCTTTGACCGGATGGCACGGCGGGTCCGGGCGAAGGGGCGCAAATAATGCTTCATTCCTATCCTGTTTATGACTCCTGCCTGGTGGACTCGGGTATCGGAAGCTATCAAGTTTGTAGCGTTTTGTCTTTCTTTGCCAAGCCGGCCTTCATGTCAGCCTCCCAGCAAAAGAGCGCCACCGAACTGCCAGCGGGAGCCAACAAGTGAATCTCTCCGAGCCCTTCGTTCGCCGCCCCATCGCCACGGTGCTGCTGACCATAGGACTGGCATTGGCAGGCTTGGGCGCCCTGCTCGTGCTACCGGTCTCGCCACTGCCCCAAGTGGACTACCCCGTCATTTCGGTGAGCGCCACGTTGCCCGGCGCCAGCCCCGACACCATGGCCAGCAGCGTGGCCACACCGCTGGAGCGGCGCCTGGGCGTGATTGCCGGCGTCAACGAAATGACGTCCAGAAGCGGAACCGGTTCGACCCGTGTCAGCCTGCAGTTCGACCTCAACCGCAACATTGACGCCGCCGCGCGCGAAGTTCAGGCCGCCATCAACGCCTCGCGCGCCGACCTGCCCGCCACCCTGCGCAGCAACCCGACCTACCGCAAGGCGAATCCGGCGTCGGCACCCGTCTTTATCCTCGCGCTTACCTCCAAAACCCGCTCGCCGGGGCAAATCTATGACGAGGTGTCCAACCTGGTGCAGCAAAAGATAGCCCAGGTACCGGGGGTGGGCGATGTGGAACTGGGGGGCGGCTCGCTGCCAGCCGTACGTGTGGAGTTGCTGCCATTCGCACTCAACCGCTACGGCGTCAGCATGGAAGATGTGCGCGCCGCCCTTCAGGCCTCCAATGCGAATCGACCCCGCGGGGCAATTGAAGGCAACGGCAAGCGCCTGCAGATTTATACAGGCGGAAACACGGCCACGGGCGGTCTGCACGCAGCCGATTACCGCGGGCTGGTGATCGCCTGGCGCAACAATGCGGCAATTCGGCTGGGCGATGTAGCCGAGGTGGTTGATGGTGTGGAAAATACCAACACGCTAGGCCTCTTCAATGGCGAGCCGGCGGTCATCGTCCTCATCACGCGCCAGCCCGACGCCAATGTGATTGAAACGGTGGACGGCATACGCGCCCTGCTGCCCGAACTGCAAGCTCAGTTGCCGCAAGATGTGCACCTGCAAGTCGCATCAGACCGTACCAACTCAATTCGCGCCTCGCTGCGCGAAATCGAAATCACGCTGCTGATTTCGATTGCACTGGTGGTGCTGGTGGTCAGCGCCTTTTTACGCAGCGCACGCGCCACTTTCATTCCGGCCGTGGCCACGGTGGTGTCACTGATGGGCACCTTTGGCGTGATGTATTTGCTGGGCTTCAGCCTGAACAACCTGAGCCTGATGGCGCTGACGGTAGCCACCGGTTTTGTCGTGGATGACGCCATCGTGGTGCTTGAAAACACCAGCCGCCACATTGAAGCCGGCATGGGCCGGTTAAAGGCGGCGTTGCTGGGCGCGCGCGAGGTGGGGTTCACTGTGCTCTCCATCAGCCTGTCGCTGGTGGCGGTGTTCATTCCACTGCTCTTCATGGGCGGGCAAACGGGCCGGCTGTTCCGCGAATTTGCCGTCACGCTGTCGGCGTCAGTGCTGATTTCGCTGGTCATTTCGCTCACCACCACGCCCATGATGTGCGCCTGGCTGCTCAAGCCCGATGCAGACAGCAAGCCACCTGGACGCATTGCTCGGACGTTTGAAAACGCGTTCAAACGCCTGCTCCGTGGTTACGAGCATAGCCTGGACTGGGCACTGGGCAGCAAATTGCTGGTCATGCTGCTGCTGCTCGCCATCATCGGGCTGAATGTTTACCTCTTTATCTCAGCACCCAAGGGGTTTTTTCCCCAGCAGGATACCGGTCAAATCAGCGGCGGTCTGCGCGCTGACCAAAGCATTTCCTTTCAGGCCATGCAGGGCAAGCTCAAGGAACTGGTCGATATCATCCGGCGCGACCCGGCCGTCGATGCCGTGGTCGGCTTTACCGGCGGCTCACGCGCGGGCGGCGGCTTCATGTTCATCAACCTCAAGCCGGTAGGGCAGCGCAAGGATGCCGGGCAGGCCGTCATCGCACGGCTGCGTCCACAGTTGGCCCAGGTCACCGGCGTCAGTCTCTTCCTCAACCCGGTGCAGGATCTGCGCGGCGGCGGCCGCCAGACCAATTCGACCTACCAGTACACGCTGAAAAGTGACAACGCGGCCGACCTGAGCAAATGGGCTACACGGCTGGCCGATCAGATGAAACTGGAAAAAGCGCTGACTGACGTGGACACCGACCAGCAGGAAAATGGCGTCGAAACCATGGTCACAGTGGACAAGGAAAGTGCGGCGCGAATGGGCGTCAGCTCGCGCGATATCGACAATGCGCTGTACAACGCCTTTGGCCAGCGCCAGGTGGCCACCATTTACAGCGACCTGAACCAGTACCACGTCATCATGGAAGTGGCGCCGCGTTATATCCGCAGCCCCGAGTCGCTCAAGGATATTTATGTTCCAGCCAAAGGCGGCAGCGGCACGACGCTGGCCAGCGCGGCAACATCCGGCACGGCCTCCGTGGTGGTCAATCCGGCCTTGCGGGATCCCTCCTCCGGCCAGGCCCTGAGTACTTCCGTCACCACGATGGTGCCGCTCTCGGCCATAGCCAGCTTTAGCGAAAATGCAGCCGCCGCATCGGTCAACCATGACAACAGTGAACTCTCGACAACGGTATCCTACAACCTCGCCGACGGCAGCACGCTCAGCGACGCGCAGGCCGCCGTCAAACAGGCAGAAGCCGCCATTGGCCTGCCCAACAATGTGCGCGGAAGTTTTTCCGGCACCGCGCTCAACGCGCAGCAGTCACAAAATGAGCAGCCCCTGCTCATCCTTGCGGCGCTGGTGGTAATTTACATCGTGCTGGGCATTCTGTACGAAAGCCTGGTGCATCCGCTCACGGTGATCTCAACCCTGCCATCGGCCGGCGTGGGCGCGATGCTGGCGCTGCTGATGTTCAAGATGGACTTGTCAATCATCGCGCTGATTGGCATTTTTTTGCTGATTGGCATTGTCAAGAAAAATGCCATTTTGATCATCGACTTTGCCCTGGATGCCGAACGTGCACGCGGTCTTTCTGCCGTGGCAGCCGTGCGCGAAGCCTGCCTGCTGCGCTTTCGTCCGATTTTGATGACCACGCTCGCCGCCATTCTGGGCGCCCTGCCCCTGGCCATCGGCTTTGGCGAAGGCGCCGAGCTGCGTCGTCCCCTGGGCATCACCATCATTGGCGGTCTGATTGCGAGCCAGGTACTGACGTTACTGACCACGCCGGTCGTGTACGTTCTGCTTGACAAGCTGCGCCGCAGCAGCCCGTCAGAGCGCCACCTGAGCCGCCATCCCCATGACCCGTTCGATGAGCCGCCTGCAGCGCCGCTGCAATTGCAATGAGGTATTCCATGCACCTGAAGAAGATTTTTCATCCCGCGCGCAGCCGCATTTTCACCGCAGTCGTGCTGGCGCTGTCGATCAGCGGCTGCGCCGTCGGCCCTGACTATCAGCGCCCGGCCACGCCCGATGTCAGCACCTTCAAGGAGGCTGAAGGCTGGGTGCCCGCCGCGCCTGCGGATGCGCTGGAACGCGGCCCGTGGTGGCTGCTGTTTGGCGACCCGTGGCTTGCTCAACTGGCTGCGCGCGTGGAAGTATCCAACCAGAACGTCGCGCAGGCCGTGGCCGCCTATGTCCAGGCGCGCGCCCTGGTGCGCGAGCAACGGGCTTCACTGTTCCCCTCGGTCACGCTGGACGGCGGCACCAGCCGATCCGGTGGCAACAGCGTGAGCCCTGGCAACAAGTACCAGTTGAGCATGGGCGGCAGCTGGGAGCCCGACGTCTGGGGGCGGCTCGGCCGCGCAGTCGATAGCGCATCAGCCAGCGCACAGGCCAGTGCCGCAGACCTTGCCTCTGCCCGGCTTTCGGCCCAGGGCGAACTGGCGATCAACTACCTGTCGCTGCGTCAAACCGATGCGCAAAAAGCTCTGCTGACAAGCACGATCACCGGCTACCAGCGTTCACTCGAAATCACGCAAAACCGCTACAGCGCAGGCATTGCCGCAAAAACCGATGTGCTGCAGGCGCAGACCCAGCTGGCCAATGCACAGGCCGACGATGCCGGGCTGGTGCGCCAGCGTGCGCAGCTCGAACACGCCATCGCCGTGCTGATCGGGCAAGCGCCCGGCAATTTCACGCTGCCGCCCGCCGCCTGGAGCGCTGCCGTGCCTGACGTTCCGGTCGGCGTTCCGTCAACGCTGCTGCAGCGTCGGCCCGACATTGCCGCCGCCGAGCGCCGCGTCGCCGCAGCCAATGAGCAGATCGGCATCGCCAAAAGCGCTTACTACCCCAGCTTCTCCCTGAGTGCATCGTATGGAATGGGCGCCAGCCAGTTGGCGAACCTGTTCAGCGCCTCCAGCAGCCTCTGGTCAATCGGCTTGTCCGCCGCGCAAACCTTGTTTAACGCCGGAGCTACCAGCGCCCGCGTCGAAGGCAGCGAAGCGGCCTATGCGCAGGCCGTGGCGCATTACCGGCAAACCGTTCTGACCGCGTTTCAGGATGTCGAAGACCAGTTGGCAGCCACTCGCGTACTGTTGACCCAACAGGACCTGCGCCGCCAGGCTTCTGAAGCGGCCGACCAGGTGGAGCAGCAAGTACTCAACCGCTACCGCAGCGGCCAGGTCAGCTTCACCGACGTCATCACCGCACAGGCCACCGCGCTCAGCGCACGCCGCGCGCTAGTGCAGGCCATGGCAGACCGCCAAACCACCGCAGTGGCGCTGATACAGTCGCTGGGCGGAGGCTGGCAGGCAGGTGAGCGAGAAACAGCCACATTGCCTTGAGTCGCTCCCCTTTTTTTTGCTTTCTCAACCCATGTGCAAACCGCCATTGACCGAAAAGTCAGCGCCGGTGGAATAACCGCCCTCTTCCGAGGCAATCCAGGAAATGATCGAGGCGATTTCGCTTGGTTCGCCGAGGCGCTTGACGGGCACCGTGGCCACGATTTTCTCCAGCACATCGGGACGTATGGCCTTGACCATGTCAGTGCCGATGTAGCCCGGGCTCACGGTGTTGACGGTGACGCCTTTGCTGGCGACTTCCAGCGCCAGCGCCATGGTAAAGCCGTGCAGGCCGGCCTTGGCGGTGGAATAGTTGACCTGGCCAAACTGGCCCTTCTGGCCATTGACCGACGAAATATTGATGATCCGGCCAAAGCCCGCCTCGATCATGGATTCAATCACCTGCTTGGTCACATTGAACATGCTGTTGAGGTTGGTTGAGATCACGGCGTCCCAGTCGGCCTTGCTCATCGTCCGGAACTGGCCATCGCGCGTGATGCCAGCGTTGTTCACCAGTACGCTGACAGCGCCGTGCTCCGCCTTCACCTTGTCAAAGGCCGCCACGGTGGAGTCCCAGTCACCAACGTTGCCGACCGAAACGTGAAAGGTGTAGCCCAGGGCCTTTTGCTCGCCCAGCCACTTGCTGAAGTCCCGCGTGGGGCCACAGCCCGCAATCACGGTGAAACCATCCGTGGCCAGCCGCTGGCAAATGGCAGTTCCAATTCCCCCCATGCCCCCAGTGACGTACGCTACTTTTTTGGTCATTGCTATCTCCTTGATTGTGTTGAATTCGACGAAACCGTTTCGCTATTTATTCAGTAGCAGATCACACTCTGACTGCGCCAAAAAATCTACTTTTTTATCTGCATTTTTCTGAAAATCAGCGCTCAATCACGAGGGCCGCTCCCATGCCCCCGCCAATGCACAGCGAGGCCAGGCCCTTTTTGGCGTCGCGGCGCTGCATTTCGTGTAGCAGCGTCACCAGAATACGGCAGCCGGACGCGCCAATGGGGTGGCCAAGCGCGGTGGCTCCGCCGTTGACGTTAACCTTGGCGGGGTCCGCGCCCAGTTCCTGGTTGACGGCGCAGGCCTGCGCACAGAAAGCCTCATTGAGTTCGAACAGGTCCACATCGGCCACGCTCCAGCCAGCGCGTTTGAGCGCTTTGCGCGAGGCCGCTACCGGGCCCATGCCCATGATGGCGGGATCAAGACCGCTCATGCCAAAACCGGCAATGCGGGCCAGCGGCTTGAGGCCCAGGGCAGCGGCCTTTTTTGCGGTCATCACCACCACGGCGGCGGCACCATCATTGATGCCGGAGGCATTGCCAGCGGTCACTGAACCCGTCTTGTCGAAGGCGGGGCGCAAGGCAGCCAGGGCTTCAGCGCTGGTTTTGCGATTCAGAAATTCGTCGGCGCTGAAAATAATGGGATCGCCCTTTTTTTGCGCCAGCGACACGGCCACGATCTCGTCCTTGAACTTGCCGGCGTCTTGCGCGGCAGCGGCCTTGTGCTGGCTGGCCAGCGCCATGGCATCTTGCATGTCACGGGTAATGCCATATTTCTTGGCCACGTTTTCGGCTGTGATGCCCATGTGATACTGGTTGTACACGTCCCACAGGCCATCAACGATCATGGAGTCGATCATCTTCCAGTCACCCATGCGCTGGCCGTCACGCGAACCCTGTAATACGTGGGGGCTGGCGCTCATGTTTTCCTGGCCTCCCGCGACCACGATCTCGCTGTCGCCATAGGCCACAGCCTGGGCCGCCAGCATGACGGCCTTCAGGCCCGAACCGCACACGGCGTTGATGGTCAACGCGGGCACTTCCAGCGCAATGCCGGCCTTGATCAGCGCCTGACGGGCCGGGTTCTGGCCCGCGCCAGCGGCCAGAACCTGGCCCATGATGACTTCACCAACCTGCGCGGGGTCCACCTTGGCGCGCACAAGGGCTTCGCGGATCACGATGGCACCCAGCTCGGTGGCGGGTGTTTTGGCCAGCGTGCCGCCAAATTTGCCGACGGCGGTGCGGGCGGCTGAAACGATAACGATGTCTTCCATGATGTCTTTCCTTGCTGTAAATCTTGCGGCACTTCAGGCTTTTACCTTGACGTAGCGGCCGGGCGCGGGCTCGAGAGCCTGGTATTTTCGGCTGCCGTAGCCCTTGGGGACGGCAATTAGCTTGCCGGCATATCCCTTGAGCCAGTCGGACCAATCCGGCCACCAACTGCCAGCATGTTCGGTCGCCCCCTTGAGCCAGCCTGCATGCGCCGCGGGAAATTTGCCTTGCGGCAATTTGTCGCGGGTCCAGTAGCTGCGTTTGTTTTTGGTGGGTGGGTTGACCACCCCGGCAATGTGGCCCGACGCGCCCATCACAAACCGCTTCTTGCCCGGAAGAATCTGGGTCGAGGCATAAGCGCCGCCAATCGGCACAATATGGTCTTCCCGCGAGCCATAGATGTACACCGGCATATCGACCTGACTCAGATCCACCTTCTGGTCGCACACCAGGGTATGACAGGGCTTGACAAGATTGTTTTCAAAATAGGTGTTGCGCAAGTACCAGGCGTAAAACGGGCCGGGCAAGTTGGTGGAATCACTGTTCCAGTAGAGCAGGTCAAACGGCGGCGGCGTTTCGCCTTTCAGGTAATTGCCGACCACGTAGTTCCAGACCAGATCGTTGGGGCGCAGGAAACTGAAGGTCGATACGAGCTCCTGCCCCTTGAGCAGCCCGCCCTGCCCCATTTCCGCTTCACGGTATCTGACGGAAGTTTCATCAATGAAGATGTCCAGGATACCGGTATCGGTGAAGTCCAGCAGCGAGGTCAGAAAGGTGGCGCTTGCCACCGGTTTTTTGCCCCGCGCCGCCAGCACCGCCAGCGCCGTGCCCAGAATGGTGCCGCCTACGCAGAACCCGAGGGCGTTGATGGTTTTGGCGCCAGTGATCTCCTGCACAAGCTCGATCGCCTTGATTGCGGCGTGCTCGATGTAGTCGTCCCAGGTCTTGCCTGCCATTGACTCGTCGGGGTTGCGCCAACTCACCACAAAGGTACGATGGCCCTGCGCCACGGCGTAGCGAATCAGCGAATTGCCGGGTTGCAGATCGAGGATGTAAAACTTGTTGATGCAAGGCGGAATCAGGAGGAAAGGCCTTTCGTAAACCTTGTCGGTTAGCGGCTTGTACTCGATCAACTGAAAGAATTCGTTTTCAAACACCACTGCGCCTTCAGTGGTGGCAACGTTTTTGCCAACCTCGAAGACGCTCTCGTTGGTCATCGAGACATGACCCAGTTTCATGTCATGGAGCATGTTGGCAAGGCCTTGCGCAATGCTCTCGCCCTGGCTGCTGATGGCTTTTTGCTGGGCTTCGGCGTTCAGCGCCAGAAAATTGCTGGGGGCGGTTGCCGCCATCCACTGTTCGACCGCGAAGCGCACGCGGGCTTTGGTTTTGGCATCGCCTTGCACTGCCTCGGCCAGACCCATCAGGGTGCGCGCATTGAGCATGTAGGCAGAGGCCGAGAATTTGGAAACCGGATTGGCCTGCCAGGCCGCAGCGGAGAACCGCCGGTCGGTCGCCAATGGCGCGTCGTTGCTGGCCTGCAGACCTTGGTTCCACAGGGCGGTCGCGGCTTCGAGGTAACGTTGCTGGAGCGCCTGCAGCTTGACCAGATCGAACTGGATCGGTGGCGGGGTCTGGGGAAGCTGGGAGAAATTGAACTCTGGCATTTGCTGCGCCGGGAAACCCGCCGCCGGGCCTGCCGTGGCCATTGCACCCATGACCTGCTGCCAGTCTGCGCCCGCAGTCTCTTGCAGGTGTTTGACCACCTGGGCCCAGTTTGCGTCAGAATTCATCTTTCATCCCCGATCGTACGAATCATGGTGCCATTTTCAGGTTCACCTTTAGTATCGTAGGATTTGCTTTTGGTTTCCTGACCGGACTCAGGGTTTTATGTATTTGATTGTCATCGCCTGGATCTATGTTGTACTCATGATGAGTATTGCCGAAGCCACCAACAGCAACGGAACGCTGTTGGGTGCATTGGTCACCTTTGTACTCTATGGACTGGGGCCAATGCTATTGGTGGTTTACCTGATGGGAACGCCCACACGCCGCAAGGCAATCAAAAAACGCGAGGCTGAGGCGCGGGCAGCGCATGCGGCAATCAGCCAGGGCAGCGCTGCGTCAGTCGAGCCAGATGCAGGCAGCCATGCGCCCGGTGGTCTTGAAGCCGTTGCCACTGATGCCAGCGTCACGCCGGTGCGAAAAGAACCTTGAAGCGTTGAGCACGGTGCACCATGGTGCAGTCCCGTCATTGCCATAAATCCGCGTGATGCCCAAAGCCTGCAGGCGCGAGCGGGCCAGCGCAGGCAGATTGGCGAGGTACTTGCCNNTATTTGGCGAGGTACTTGCCGCCTGCTTTGTCAACAAACAAACGGCCCGATTCCGGTTGCGCCACTTCAAACGCCGCCTTCACTTCCGCACCCACCTCAAAAGCCGTCGGGCCAATGCATGGCCCCAGCCACGCTATTGTATTAATAGCTTCTTGCCTCTGCTTTGGATGGACCAGAGAACGAAAAGACTTATAAACAGAAGCCAGAACGCAGTCCCCGCCATTTCCCCTTTTTTCACCCACGCCAGCCAAACCACGCCAGCCAACGTGCGCCGCAGCGACTACATCGCCACTCCCGGTAGTCAGCAGTACGGGCAGACAATCGGCCACCATGATGGTGCAGGCCAGCTTGCGCTGCGCCGTGACACAGGCGTCGGCTGGCTGGCCATCCGGTGTATCGGCGCCAAGTACCAGCACATCACTACCATGCACCTGCTTCAAGAACACTGAGCGGGCGCCAGTGGCCCGCTGCAGCAAGGCACGGTTTTCAGCCACGCAGCCGGCCCGGTCACCGACGTGGTCGCCCAGGTTCATGCTTTCATACGGCGCCACGGAAACTCCGCCGGCACGGGTGGTAAACACCGCCCGAACGCCTTTGGGAGCTGGCCAGTCGGGAATCAGCCAATCAGGAGGCCAGGCGTTGGCCGCGTTTTCAGGCGACATGATCAGGGCAAGCCGACGGCTGTGCCTTCTGGAACGCAGGCAGCGCCATGCAGGCATCAAAGGCCGCCATGGTGCGCGGCAGACCGTCCAGGTTCACCTCAAAGCGCTGGGCATTGAATATCTGCGGCACTAGGCAGCAGTCGGCCAGCGTTGGCGTGTTGCCATGACAATAGTTTGTTGCAGGCCATTGGGTGAGTTGCCGCTCGAAAGCCTCCAGCCCCTGGCGGCACCAGTGGCGGTACCAGGTTTTTTTGGCTTCTTCGTCCAGCTTGAGTTCATTCACCAGGTACTTGAGCACGCGCAGATTGTTGAGCGGATGAATTTCGCAGGCAATCGACTGGGCCAGCGCGCGCACTTTGGCGCGCGCCACGGCGTCAAGAGGCAGCAGCGCTGGCACGGGGTGCTTTTCATCGAGGTATTCAATGATCGCCATTGACTGCGACAGCTTTTCGCCGTCCACCTCCAACAGCGGCACCAGCCCATCGACCGACAGCGCGGAATAGGGTGCCTTCCTGTGATCCCCCCTGGCAAGGTGAACCGGAACGTACTCGTAACTCAGTCCCTTGAGTTCAAGCGCAATCCGCACGCGAAACGAGGCTGAAGAGCGAAAATAGTTGTGGAGCTTCATGGCGAAAGCATAAACTGAAACAATCCATATTTGCACTTGCCATTACCTGGCGCGGTCATGAGTCACTCCACCCACGTTCAGTCAAGGCACACCACGGTGATTCTTTCCGTCATTTTGGGGCAGGCGCAGCCAATGGTGCATGAGTGATCAAGTTTGGCGGTAGAGTTACCGCTCGCGAATGATTCAAAACCAATGCAGGAGATGCTATGGATGCCT
>DHWX01000054.1 GCA_002413395.1 Polaromonas sp. UBA5171
GTATTCCTGATAGTTGCCGTCAAAGAAGGTCCACTGGCTGTCGCCTTCGGCGGCCAGAATGTGCGTGGCGATACGGTCCAGAAACCAGCGATCATGGCTGATCACCAATATTGAGCCAGCAAATTCGAGCAGCGCGTCTTCGAGTGCGCGCAGGGTTTCCACGTCAAGGTCGTTGGTCGGCTCATCAAGCATCAAGACATTGCCGCCAGCAATCAGTGTTTTGGCCAAGTGCAGGCGTCCACGCTCACCGCCTGAGAGCGTGCCAACCCGCTTTTGCTGGTCGGCACCGTTGAAGTTAAAGCGTCCACAGTAAGCCCGGCTGGGCATCTGGAACTTGCCAACATTAAGGATATCAAGACCACCGGAGACATCTTCCCAAACGGTTTTTTCATTCGCCAGGTCGTCGCGATTCTGGTCTACAAAGGCCATCTTGACGGTCGATCCAATCACCACTTCGCCACTGTCGGGCTGCTCTTTGCCCGCAATCATCTTGAACAGCGTTGATTTGCCAGCCCCGTTGGGGCCAATGATGCCGACGATGGCCCCAGCCGGAATACTGAAGCTCAAGTTGTCGATCAGCAAACGGTCGCCAAACGATTTGCTCACCCCCTTGAAGTCAAACACCTGGCTGCCCAGACGCTCGGCCACCGGGATGAATATTTCGTTGGTTTCCACACGCTTCTGGTATTCGAAATCAGACAGTTCCTCAAAGCGCGCAATGCGCGACTTGCTCTTGGCCTGGCGCGCCTTGGGGTTCTGGCGCACCCACTCCAACTCTTTCTTCAGGGCCTTGGCGCGGGCTTCCTCGCCCTTTTGCTCCTGCGCCAGACGTTCGCCCTTCTGGTCGAGCCAGGAGCTGTAATTGCCTTTCCAGGGAATGCCATGGCCGCGATCAAGTTCGAGAATCCATTCGGCGGCGTTGTCAAGAAAGTAGCGGTCATGGGTAATGGCCACCACAGTGCCCGAATAGCGCTGCAAAAACTGCTCCAGCCAGTCCACCGATTCGGCATCCAGGTGGTTGGTAGGCTCGTCGAGCAGCAGCATGTCGGGTTTGGACAGCAGCAGTCGGCACAGCGCGACACGGCGTTTTTCACCGCCCGAAAGCACAGCAATGCTGGCATCCCATGGCGGCAGGCGCAGCGCGTCGGCAGCAATCTCAAGCTGGTGCTCGGAGTCGGTGCCAGAAGTGGCAATGATGGCTTCCAGGCGGGCCTGCTCGGTAGCCAGCGCGTCAAAGTCGGCATCGGGCTCGCCGTAGGCGGTGTACACCGCTTCGAGCTGGGCCTTCGCGGCAAACACCGCCCCCATGCCGGCTTCAATGCTCTCGCGCACCGTGTGCGCGGGGTCAAGCTGGGGCTCCTGCGGCAGGTAGCCAATGTTCAAACCGGGCATGGGCGTGGCTTCGCCCTCGATCTCGGTGTCCAGCCCGGCCATGATCTTGAGCAGGGTGGACTTGCCCGAGCCGTTCACACCCAGCACGCCAATTTTGGCGCCCGGGAAAAAGCTCAAGGAGACATCTTTGAGAATCTGTTTTTTGGGCGGCACAATTTTGCCGACCCGGTTCATGGTGAATACGTACTGAGCCATCAGGATTACTTTGATAAAAAAAGAGAAAACAATGCAAGGGAAACGGGCCACAGACCACCTGCGAACATGATTTTCACAGACTTTTTGCAGGTCCCCTTGCAAGCGAAAAGCACACACCGTAGCTGGGGGGCGCGCACCTCAAATCAAGGCGCGTTGTTGGCGTGAATACCTTGATTATCGTTCCGTGCGACAATACATGGGTTGCTGGCTCCAGTTGCCTGCAGCATTTGGGCACATCGCGGAATTACTTTGCTGTAATTACTTACGGCGTACATCGCAAGATATTTGGCCCGACTTTTTGACCCCATCTGCCTTTGACTGGCGGGTTGCCTTCAAACAAGGCGCCCAACAGGCCGATCTAAAGCGCCCCAGGGCGCAACACCATGACATTTGAAGAATTGAATTTGGCCCCGGCCATTCTTAAAGCCGTGCTTGAGCAAGGCTACACCACACCCACGCCGATCCAGGCACAGGCCATTCCCGCCGTGCTCGCAGGGAGCGACCTGCTGGGCGGCGCCCAGACCGGCACCGGCAAGACGGCAGCGTTTACGCTGCCCATGCTGCAGCGTCTGAGCACCGAACCCCGACTGACCAACCGGCGCGGCGTCAATGCCGTGCGCGCACTCATCATGACGCCCACCCGCGAGCTGGCCGCCCAGGTGGAAGAAAGCGTACGCACTTACGGCAAATACCTGGACCTCACCTCAATGGTGATGTTTGGCGGTGTCGGCATGGGCGCGCAAATCGAAAAACTGCGCCGCGGCGTGGACATTCTGGTGGCCACCCCCGGCCGCCTGCTCGACCATGCGGGCCAAGGCACGCTGGACCTGAGCCAGGTGCAAATCCTCGTGCTTGACGAAGCCGACCGCATGCTGGACATGGGCTTCATCCACGACATCAAGAAAGTGCTGGCCCTGGTACCCAAGCAGAAGCAAACGCTGCTGTTCAGCGCCACCTTCAGCGATGAAATCCGTGAACTGACCAACGGTCTACTGCGCAATCCGGTGTCCATCCAGGTGACGCCGCGTAACACCACGGTGCAGAGCATCACGCAAACCATTCACCCCGTGGGCCGCAGCAAAAAGAAAGCGCTGCTCACCCACATCATCAATGAGCACAACTGGAGCCAGGTGCTGGTGTTCACGCGCACCAAGTTCGGCGCCAACAATGTGGCCGAGCACCTGAGCAAAAACGGCATTCAAGCCATGGCGCTGCACGGCAACAAGAGCCAGACCGCACGCACGCAGGCCCTGCAAGGCTTCAAGAACGGCGATATCCGTGCTCTGGTGGCCACCGACATCGCCGCGCGCGGCATTGACATTGACGAGTTGCCACATGTGGTGAACTACGAAATTCCCAACGTCAGTGAAGACTATGTGCACCGCATCGGCCGCACCGGGCGCGCGGGCAACAGCGGCCAGGCCGTGAGCCTGGTGTGCCTGGACGAAGAAGGCTTCATGCAGGACATCGAGCGCTACACCCGCCAGAATATCGAAAAAATCGTCGTCCCCGGCTTTGAAGCCGAACCCGGCGAAAAAGCCGAGCCGCTGGCCATGGGCCGCCAGACCATCTGGGGCGGCTTGGGCAAGCCCCCCAGCCGCGACGTGATGCAGGCCGCAGCCAAGGCCGCGCGCAGCGAAATGATGACGCGCATCCGTGACACCAAGGGTGCCCAGCCAGGACGCAGCGATGGCGGCGGCGCACGCAGCCCCAATGGAGTGGGCAATGGCGGCGGTCGTGGCCGCGGCCCTGCAGGTGGCAGCGCTGGTGGCGCACGCCGCAGTCCAGCACAACCCGGCTCCGGTCAACCGCGCCACCATGATGGCTATGCGCAGGCACCCCGGCGCGATGCCCAGTCGCGCAATGAACCCAGAGGCGAGCCACGCAATGACTTCGACAACCAGCAGCCCGCGAGCCACGCATCCTCCGGATTCCCGTCTTCCGGCCAACCCACCGGCAACCGCGGCAACTTCCGTGGCAGCCGCTCCGGCGGCGGCGCGGGTGGTGCTGGTGGCCGAAACAACGGGCCTCGTCGGTCGGGCGGTTCTGGCTCGTTTACTGGCCGATAAGCACTAAACGGCGGTCCACTGCATGGGCCGCCGCGCGACGGCACGGCAGCCTGAGACAATACGCGATGAAGTTCATATCAGCATGCGCTGGTACCATAAAGATATGAACACTATTTCATCCACAGATTCCGCAAAAATCTCGTTCGGCCTGGCGGGCCGTGTCTGCATCGTCACCGGTGCTGCTCAGGGTATCGGCGAGGCCTGCATTCGCCGCTTTGCGCACGAAGATGCCAAACTTGTCATTGCCGACATAGACGACGTTCGCGGTGCCGCGCTGGCTCGCGAACTCGGTGGCCTTTATGTTCGTTGCGATGTGGGCGACAAGGTCCAGGTCGATGCGCTGGTCGCTCAAGTCATGGCCGCGCACGACCGCATCGACGTGCTGGTCAACAACGCGGGCATTTTCAAGACGGCTGATTTTCTGGACGTGACTGAAGCCGACTTCGATGCGGTCTTGCGCGTCAACCTCAAGGGTTCATTTCTGGTGGGCCAGGCCGTTGCGCGCGAAATGGCCAAGGCTGGCAAGGGCAGCATTGTCAACATGAGTTCAGTCAATGCCGTGCTGACCATTCCCACCATTGCCAGTTACAACGTCAGCAAGGGCGGCATCAACCAGCTCACGCGAGTCATGGCGCTGGCGCTGGCCGACATGGGCGTGCGCGTGAACGCTGTCGCGCCCGGCACCATTGCCACTGAACTGGCCGCCAAAGCCGTGCTGACCAGTGATGAAGCCAAAGCCAGAATCATGAGCCGCACGCCCATGAAGCGCCTGGGTGAGCCCTCCGAAATCGCCGACACCGTGGCCTACCTGGCCAGCGACGCGGCCAGCTATATCACCGGCGAGATCGTGGTGGTCGATGGCGGGCGCATGACGCTCAATTACACGGTGGCCGTATAGAGTGGTGACGGCGTGGCCCTGCTGCAGCTCACTCAATACTGACAAGTCAATGAAGCGTCGCTGGCCTTCGTCTGCATCATGGGAAGAAGCGTTGGCATCAGCGATTTGAGCAATTGCACCGTGAGTGCACTGGTGAACTTGTAGTCAGCCGCATAGGGCTCATGAACGTAGGCGGTGATGGTGCCAAAGAAGTGGTCACCGAGCAAAAACACAAAGGTTGCGGAGCGGTTCACAGCACGCGACGAAATCAGTCGGCCGCCCGCCGCATAGACCTCGAAGCGATGGTCGCCGGTGCCAGTTTTGCCGCCAATTTCCACCTGCTTGCCATCGGCCTGCAGCAAGCCGCCCTTGAGCCGTCTGGCCGTGCCGCCTTCCACCACGTCCAGCAATGAACGGCGCACTACATCGGTTATTGCTTCAGGCAAAAGCCGCTCCGGCGCAGGCCCGTTATATTGAAAGTAAGTTTCATAAGGCGTTGCCTGGGCAAAGTTCAGGCTTTGCAATTTTTTGACTGGCAGACGCATGCCTCTATTGACGATGATCCCCATCAATTCCGCCAGCGCGGCAGGCCGGTCGCCCGAGGCACCGAGCGCGCTGGCATAAGACGGCGTGAGGGTTTCAAACGGATAGCCGAGCCGCCGCCAGTCGCGACCAATCTCCAGAAAAGCTTCGAATTCCAGCACTTGCCGGATGCGTTTGTCCTGCTTGTTCTTGTCGCGGGTCTTGAACAGCCAGACATAAACCGCCTGGCGCGCGTCGCCGCTTGCCTCCAGCGTCTGTGTCAGCGTTGCTTGCGGATGCTGGCGCATGAATCCAAGCAGCCATAACTCAAGGGGATGAACGCCGGCGATGTAGCCGCGGTCAGCCAACGAAAATTTGTCCGACCCATACTTCTCATACAGCCCCTGCAATTTGACATCGGACAGTTCGCCTTTGGCGAACCGCTCACGCATGAAGACCGAAAATTGCGCCAGGTCCGCGTCCGGCTCGATGCTGCGAAACACTGTGGCCAGCCGCGCTGGCAGCAGCCGCAGGTTTTCCAGTAGCAACTCCTGGGCTTCCTGTGGCGTCTTGCCCTGGTACTTTTTGTAGAAACGCGTGATGAACTGACGGCCCTCCCTATCAGCAAAGCGCGACAGCAGTTCCTGCCGCCGGGGCGCACCCTGAGCCTCCAATGACTCAAGGCTGGCACCGGTCCGGTTGAATTTATAATAACGTACCACATCACGCATCAGCCGTACAAAAACCAGGTTGACCGATTGCTGGAAGCCTTCGCGCACCGTCATCAGCTGGCCGTTTTCCGCAGCCTCAAAATTCGTGAACCTCTGCTCGCCACCGCCAGTGGCAAACACTTCCTCCGGGTTGCCCGAGTAGCGCCGCTCCATCGCCGCTTCCAGCATCGCAGGCAAACCACGGTCTTGCGCATGGGCCATGTAATCAATCGCCCAGTGGCTCAGCACGTTCTCTTTTTCCACTGGCACCTCGGCCAGTTCCTTCGGTGTCATGCCGCCGTAACGCTGATGCAGATCGGCAATGATTTCGAGATAGGTAATCAGCGTGCGCAGCTTGGCGGTAGATCCCAAATTGAGCCGGGCACCTTCGTTGATATCGAAAGGTTGATCAAAATTATCGGTCTGCACGCGCAGCAGATTGGCGTCGCCACGCTGCTCGAACAACGTGAAACTGAAAATCAGCTTACCCGGATCATCACCGGTGCTGAGCATGTTGTGGCCATACAGCCCCGCCGCTTTTGCGCTGGTTGCCTGCTTAAGCTGGCGCAACACCGTCGTCGCAACGCGCTGCATGTCGCCATTCAGACTTGTGGCGGCGCTAAGATCGAGACGGTCCAGGTCGTACAGATGCTTGACATCCAACAAACCGGAAAGATCAGCACGCAATGAGGTCACCGCTTTGCGGGTCACAAATGAAACCGCTGGGCCACTGACTGGTTCGTGCCGCAGCTTGAGCCTGATCGGCAACGCCGCATCACGCAGCGCATCCGAAATAATTCCTGCCGCGGCCAGCAGCCTCAAATGACTGTCAGTCAACTGGGCCAGTTCTGCCGTCCCTTCGCGCAGGTAATAAGACGGTCGGCGCTGCGCGATCATGAGAGACAGCGCCTGTTTGAAAGCCTCCGCCCTGCGCCTGAGCGGCTCGCCTTGCAGCGAAGGGGCGTTTCCGCCCAGCAATTGATTAACCTGCGCGAAATCGCGCCCATACCAGGCCCATAGGCCATCGCCCAGGCCATCGACTTCGCCATAGCCGGGTTTGGCGGCAAGCGGCACCGTATTGAGATAATCCACCACGATCTGCTGGCGTGCCGCAAGCGTGTTCTCGCCACCCAGGTAAACCCTCACCGATGCCGATGCCATTTGCCGTAATTTTTCATGCGGCGATGCAGTCCGCCCTTCAGGTGAATGACGATATTTCTCGATCTGTGTGACCAGCGTGCTGGCCCCTGGCGTGGGGTGCGATTTGTCAACCATATGCAGCAACTGGTCGGCAATGGCCCTGAAAAATCGGCTCCAGTCCAACGCGGGATTGCGCCGCGAATAGCGTGTCGTGAGCAAGTCTCGGTCTTCGATAAAAGTCAGCGTGTCCGTGAGCAAGCGCGGCACGGAGTCAAAGTTCTGATAGCTGCGTTCGGGGTAATGTTCAGCATACAGGGAGTGCCTGTTGCAGTCGAGTAACTCAAGGCCCGCCTGAGCTTTTTCATGGTAGGCCAGCGACAGCCCCCGGTCTGAGAGTTCTGCAAGCCGCAGCGAAATGCGCGCCTGCTCCGTCAGCAAGTAATCGCGAGCCGTCAGGCGCTGGGTAAAAGCAGGAATTTTGCTATAGCCAAGGCGGTCGTCGTAGGGACCGGATTTCGGAAAGCGGAT
This sequence comes from Polaromonas sp. UBA5171, assembly GCA_002413395.1. Taxonomy (GTDB): domain Bacteria; phylum Pseudomonadota; class Gammaproteobacteria; order Burkholderiales; family Burkholderiaceae_C; genus Polaromonas. Next base: position 7,434 of record DHWX01000054.1, read on the forward strand.
CGCCGGACTTGACCCTGGCTCAAGCCTGAAAGTCAACTCATGAGCCAGCTCAGAGAAGTAGTGCGCCTGCCATTGAGAAGAGCGCAACTCGTTGCTGGCCAGGTAGGCGGCCACAGCCAGCAACCCGAAAAAACTGATCAGGCCACTTCGCAGCAGCCACCTACCCGAATGGTGCTGTGTCATTTTTCAGGGAGTGGAATGCGACGCGGCCGGACGCATGAGAGTTGATTCAAAGTTGACTTTCAAGCGCTGACCCAGTGCGCAGGCGCGGCGCGCAGGGCCTGCAGCAACTGTTGCACGGCAGGCAAATGGGGCGCTGCCCGCAGGCTGGAGCGTTCCAGAGAATCGAGCAGGCGTGACAGGGTTTGCGCATGCGGCGTCAGCGGACCGAAAAACCGCGTCCCTGCCGCGTCAGCAATCAGCACCGTGGGAAAGGTCTCTACATCCACGTCACCCACCAGATCAGCCTGGTCTTCAATGTCGACCCATGCAAAACGACAGGCCGGGTAACGCGTCGCTATTTGCGCAAACACATCCTTATAGCCCTGGCAAAGGTCGCACCAGTCTGCACACAGGCAGATAACCCAGTGTTCAGGATCAGGTGCAGCAGTGTCAGTGGAGGGCGACTGGGACATGGCAGCAAATGAATTCAAATTGGACTGACTATTATGACGAGGCCGGAATGCTTACCTTTTATAGCGCATCACACAAGCGTATAGAGGACCAGCGGGCTTTTTTCCATAAATTCTGCACCGACTCCGCCTTGTCGAGCAGCAATTGCTCCAATAGCGGCTCCAGCAGGGTGGCGTCCGGGTCTGCCAGCAGCAGGTAGCGCGACTCCGCCTCCCCTTCCAGGTCATTGAGTTGCCCCACCCAGTCGAGCGCCACCAGCGTCTCCAGCGCCGGTTCGAGTTGCAGCACATCGACCTGGAGCAATTCCGCCAGCCGCGAGGCACTTAACCCCTTTTGCGCCGTGGTGCGCGCCTGGTCCAACTGCTGCAGCACCTCAATGGCCAGCTGAAAAAGCCAGCCATGGGCACTGCCGCGGCGCGCCACGCCAGCCAGCAAGCTGGGCAGGTAAGCCGCAATCACCGCCCCCATCAGCACAATGATCCAGGACACGTAAATCCACACCAGCAGAATCGGCAAGGTGGCAAAGGCACCATAAACCAGCGAGTAGCTGGGCACCACGTCAAGGTAAATGGCGAGAAGTCTTTTTGCCAGTTCCAGCCCTGCCGCGACAAACAGGCCGCCAACCCAGGCATGCGCCCACTTGACGTAGGTGTTGGGCACGTAGCGATACAGCGCCGCCATGCCGCCGCCCATCAGAAAAAACTGCACCACATCAAGCACAAAGCGCAAGCTCACGGGCAAAGGGCCGACCAAACCCCTGGATGCCGACAGCACATAGGACGTCAGCGCCAGACTGGCCGCCAGCAACGGCGGCCCGAGTGTGATGGTGGCCCAGTAAATCAGCACGCGCTGCGCCAGCGGCCGCGGCTTTTTGACGCGCCAGATGCCGTTGAGCGTGCGGTCTATCGTCAAAATAAGAGCGATTGCCGTGACCAGCAGCACCGCCAGCCCCGCCATGCCCAGCTTGTTGGCCTGGCGGCTGAATTGCGTCAGATAGCCCAGTACCTGACGGGCAATATTATCGGGAATCAGGCTTTCAATCAGCCAGCCCTGCAGCGCGCCCTGCAGTTTGGAAAACATCGGGAAAGCCGTGAAAATGGCAAGCGCCACGGTAAAAAAAGGAACCAGTGCAATCGATGTGGTAAAGGTCAGGCTGCTGGCGGTCAGGCCCATATGGTCTTCACGGAAACGGTCACGCAGAGTCATGGCGGTATAACGCCATGGAAAATGTGACAAATCTGTCAATAACCTTTGCAAACCGGGTTGAACTTTCATCCCCGGTATCATGCCATCGACAAACCCATGAATATCGACAAAGCAAACCAAATTGACATAACACGCTGGCTGGCCCTGGGCAGCTTGCTCGGGCTGATCGTGCTGGGCCTGGCCTGGGAGCTGTGGCTGGCGCCGATTCGGCCGGGTGGCTCGCTGCTTGCGCTGAAGGTAATGCCGCTGTGCATCCCCCTGGCTGGCATCCTGAAAAAACGCATGTACACCTACCGCTGGGTCAGTCTGCTGGTCTGGCTGTATTTCACCGAAGGTGTGGTGCGGGCCTGGAGCGACCGACCGCCCGGCAACTATTTCGCCATGTTTGAAATCGTGTTATGCCTGCTTCTTTTCACGGCGTGCGCCCTGCATGTGCAGATTAGGCTAAAAAACGCACCCTTGCCCGCGACTCCTGCCACTGCCGGGAGCAACACACGATGAGCGCGACCCATGAACTTCTCCAGACCCTGCGGCACATCGCGGGGCCGTTGAATGTGCTGTCCGAAGGCGACCTGACAGCCTGGGAGCAGGACTGGCGCAAACGCGCGCGCGGCAAAGCGCTGACGGTTGTGAAGCCCGCCAATGCTGACGAAGTCGCAGCCATTGTCAAAGCCTGCGCGGCGGCTGGTGTCAGCATCGTCGCGCAGGGTGGTAATACCGGGCTGGTGAGCGGCTCGACCCCTGATGCCTCGGGCCAGCAGGTGGTGCTGAGCCTGCAGCGCATGAATGCCGTGCGCGAACTGGATGCGGCAAACCTGACCGTGACCGCGGAGGCTGGCTGCATTTTGCAAAGCCTGCAGGACAGCGCCGAAAATGCCGGTTTTCTTTTGCCGCTGAGCCTGGCGGCCGAGGGCAGTTGCACCATAGGCGGCAATCTGGCAACCAATGCAGGCGGCACACAGGTGGTGCGCTACGGCAATGCGCGCGATTTATGCCTCGGGCTGGAAGTGGTCACGGCACAGGGCGACATCTGGCATGGGCTGTCTGGCTTGCGCAAGGACAACACTGGCTACGACCTGCGCGATCTGTTTGTCGGCAGCGAAGGCACGCTGGGCATCATCACCGCCGCCACGCTCAAGCTCTACCCCCGGCCCGCCGCCCAACTCACGGCGTGGGCCGCCGTGCCGTCGATGCAAGATGCGGTCACCCTGCTCGGACTGGCGCAACAGCACCTCGGTTCAAACCTGACCGGGTTTGAGGTGATGGGCAAGTTTGCACTCAGCCTGGTAGTCAAAAACTTCAAGCAACTGCGCGTTCCGCTGTACCAGGACAGCGCATTTTGCGTGCTGCTGGAAAACTCTGACCCGGAATCCGAAACCCATGCACGGGTGCAGTTCGAACGCCTGCTGGAGACGGCACTGAAGCAGGGCTGCGTCACCGATGCGGTGGTGGCTGAAAACCTGAGTCAGGCACGCCAGCTCTGGCACATCCGCGAAACTATCCCGCTGGCGCAGGCCGAGGAAGGCCTGAACATCAAGCACGATATTTCGGTGCCGATCTCGCGTATTCCCGAGTTTGTAGAGGTGACCGAGGCCCTTCTGCAGCAAGCATTGCCGGGTGTGCGCCTGGTCAATTTTGGTCATTTGGGCGACGGCAATCTGCATTACAACGTGCAAGCGCCCGCTCAAGGAGACCCAAAGGCCTTTCTTCGCGACCATGAAGCCGAGGTCAACTCACTGGTCTATGACTCGGCGGTGCGTTTTGGCGGCTCAATTTCTGCCGAGCACGGTATCGGCAGCCTCAAGCTCGACAAACTGGAGCAGCACAAATCCCCCGTGGCCCTTGGCATGATGCGCGCCATCAAACGCGCGCTTGACCCGCAAGGCATCATGAACCCGGGCCGGGTGGTCAGGGTTATGCCGGGCTAACGGAACCCGCCAGGAAGGTGGCTCAAAGGCAGCTTGATTGCGATCAGAAGGCCATAGCCAAATGCAGGCTGGGATTCTGCTGGGTACAGGGTACCAAATGTTGTGTAATTGCAACTGAGTCTCAATTAAGTTGCCAATATTGACTTAAGTCAATATTGGCGGCGGTTGCCACAGAACATAATAAAACCGTTCAATATTTAGGGGATAAGGACTCATGCCATGAAGAACCCAGCGATAAATTCAAGCTTTTGCGTCTCAAAATTCACGTGGATCGTTGCAATCCTTGCAGCACTGCTGGGCGCATCACTGCCACAGGCAGCAATGGCACTTCCTGTGTTTGCGCGTCAAACCGGGCAAAACTGCATGGCCTGCCATGCGGGCGGACAATTCCCTGAACTCACGTCCTACGGTCGCATGTTCAAGATGACCGGATATACCATAGGTGCGCGAACCATACCATTTTCGGTCATGGGAGTTGTCTCCAACTCCCAGGTCGCCGACACGACCAAGAGCGACGATCCGGGTGCTGACTTCCAGAAGAATAAGCAGACCATCTTTGCAACCGGTAGTTTATTCCTGGCTGGCAAGGTTACTGACAACATTGGTGCCTTCACGCAATTCACCTACGACCCGTATGCCACGCAGGGACCTGACGGACAGTTCCATGGCCATAGCAATGCAGACAACATGGACCTGCGCTATGCGGACAGGTTCATCGACGAAAAGAGGGACCTCATTTTTGGGGTATCCGTGAACAACAATCCATCGGTCTCCGATCCATGGAATACAGCGGCGGCATGGATGCAGTATGTCCCGGTGCCAAGCCCGACAAGCAGCCAGTTTGTTGATGGAGCCACGCCCTATCCTGGTTTTGCCGCCGGTGGCAACATCGCCGGCGTCACCGCCTACGCTTACCTGAACCGGTCGATCTACGCGGAACTCGGCGGCTACTCCACGTCCAGAGGACTCTTTTCATTCATGAGTGCCGGCCTGGATAACGCCAGCACCACGAAGCTCAGAGGCGTCAATCCCTATTGGCGCCTGGCCTGGAACCATGAATGGGGACCACACAGCCTGATGGTTGGAACATCCGGGATGATGGCCCAGATCTATGACAATCCACTGGACACGTCAGACCCTTCCACGATTCATCACACCACCGACTTGAATCTCGACGCGCAGTACCAGTATTTGCTGGATCCGCATTCGGTGACCGCACAGTTTGTCTATTCTCACAACCGCCACCGTTATCCTGACTCGCTGGCGAATCAGCCGGCAGCCTTTGTCGATGCGACCGGTAACGCCTTGGCCAATACCAACGCCGTCGATACGACCAATATTGAGCGCGCCAAACTGACGTATGTGTACCAGGCGCGGTATGGCGGGAGCCTGGCGCTCTTCAACCAGACTGGCAGCACCAACACGGCCAATCAGACCTCAGGCTATGACCCCGTCACGATGACCATCACGTCGTCGGACCCCAACGCAACAGCGCTTTCCACGCGTGTTGGCGGTAACCTCTCCGGCAATCCTGCCACCCGCGGTTTGACGCTTGAGGCATTCTGGATGCCAATCCAGAACGTGCGCCTTGGTGCGCAATACACCGCTTACAGCCTCTTCAACGGGGCATCGGCGAACTATGACGGGTTCGGACGTAACGCCCGAGACAACAATACGCTGTTCTTCTATCTCTGGGCAGCGTTCTAATGCGGCCCATGGTCTTGCGCACAGCCTTGCAATCATCCAGGAATTAGTCACATGAAACTCGCACACCTCATCCTCGCCATGATCGGCGCTGGGCTCATCGTCGGATGCACCAACCTGCCCCGTTCGCGAGATTTGGCCAACCCGAACGTCTCAGCGGTCACGCTGGCGCAGCAGGTTTGCTCCAATTGCCACGGACTCACGGGCAATTCCGTGTCTCCGACCTTTCCGAACCTGGCGAGTCAAACACCGACTTACATCATGGCCCAGCTTAAAGTTTTCAAGAACCAGACCGCGGATTTTGAATTTTTGAATATATGTGGGGCCTGGGCCGCAGCCTGACCGACGAGCAAATCACCGGGTTGGCTGGCTACTACTCCAAGCAGCCACTGACACGCATACCGATCGAAGGAGATACGTCCCGCATCCCCCTCGGCAAGGTGATCTTTGGGTCCGGCGTGCCAACGAAAAACGTGTCTGCCTGCCACGCGTGTCATGGCGAGGCAGGAAAGGGCAACGACACCTTTCCACGCATGGCGGGCCAGCACGCTGACTACATCATCAAGCAACTGAACGTATTCCAGCGGACCAACGAACGGCCAGAAGGTGCCGTCATGAAGACAGTCGCTCACGAACTCACCGAGGAAAACATCAAAAACGTGGCCGCCTACTTGCAAGCGCTGCCCAATATATACCTCCGCAGGAGGATGTCAGTGGCATTGAGACAGGAGCATAGTTGTCACCTGTTTGAAACCGGTGCCAACGCGGGGTAGGAGCAGGGATATTTTTCCTACTCCTGTTTCAGTCGCGCAGAATTACTGCTTGGGCACCACCACAATGGTTCCGCCGCCGGTTTTTCCTTGTGCACCGGTAGCGCCGGTGTAGCCCGTGCTCCCGGTGTCCCCGGTTGCGCCCGTAGCACCGGTGTAACCCGTGCTTCCAGTTGCGCCAGTGGCACCGGTATAGCCAGTAGTTCCAGTTGCGCCAGTGGCACCGGTATAGCCAGTGGTTCCGGTTGCGCCAGTGGCACCGGTATAGCCAGTGTTGCCTTGATTGCCTTGTGGTCCTGCGGGCCCGGTGCATGCGCCCAGTCCGAGAAGCGCGAGCAGAAGCACTGAGGTAGTTGCATATTTCATATTGATTCCTGGTTGTATGCGGCCAAAAAAGCCGAACAACCCAGAATAGTGGGTCACGTCAGGCCGCGCCACAGGCGCATGCCGCAATGCAGCGTGGGCTGGCTCCTACACCATGGCGTGCTATCCTGTGGTGACCATGGATTCGCCCGCTGTCGTGAACAATTCACCCGCCTCCGACAACCGCCCCAACACCAGTCGCAGATGCCTGCCACAGCGCGCCGCCAGCGCTTCATCGTGCGTGACTAGCACAAACGCAGTGCCATGTTCACGCGCAAGTTGCAACATCAGCTCAAACACGCCGTCGGCAGTGGCGCGATCGAGGTTGCCGGTGGGCTCGTCGGCCAACACGCAGGCCGGCCGGGTGACCAGCGCTCGGGCAATGGCCACACGCTGGCGCTCGCCGCCGGAGAGCTCTGCCGGACGGTGGTGAAGGCGGTCCTTGAGCCCCACACCGGCCAGCATTTTGCTTGCGATTTGCGCTGCTTCCTCGCGGCGTTGACGCCGAATCCATAGCGGCATGGCGACGTTGTCAAGGGCGCTGAACTCTGGCAGCAAATGATGAAACTGATAGACAAAGCCCAGGTGCTGGTTGCGCAGCAGGCCCTGCTGGGCGGGTGATAGCGCTGACAGGAGCTGGCCCTTGAGCTCGACTTGCCCGCTCGTCGGCGCATCCAGGCCGCCCATCAGGTGCAGCAAGGTGCTTTTGCCAGAACCCGAGGCGCCCACGATGGCCAGCGTTTCGCCGCGGTGGACCTGCAGGTCTACGCCCTGCAGCACCGTGACGTCGAGCCGGCCTTCGGTGAAGCGTTTGGTGAGGCCGCTGGCGCGTAAAACCACTTCACTCATAAGTATCCCCAAAAGGCTTCTGGAAATTCGATTGTCGGGATGCAGAGTGAGGCGCACGGAGCGCAGGACACCGGAACGTACTCAGGTACGTGAGGATTCCGAGCACCGCGCAACGAAGCTATGCGCCCGAGAATCGGATTTACAGAAGTCTTTTCATTCATAACGCAGGGCCTCCGCCGGGTTCACACGGCTGGCGCGCCAGCTCGGGTAAATGGTTGCCAGGAAAGAGAGCACCAGCGAGATGACGACAATCGGCATGATGTCGGCGTACTGCGGATCACTGGGCATGCGGCTGATGAGGTAGATATCCTTGGGCAGGAAACTGGCGTGGAAAAGCCGCTCCAGCGCGGGCACGATCACATCGATGTTGAAGGCAATGCCCAAGCCCAGCAGCAGTCCTGCTAGCGTGCCGATCACGCCAACCATGGCACCCTGCACCATGAAAATCCCCATGATGCTTTGCGGGCTGGCGCCTAACGTGCGCAGGATGGCGATGTCGGCGCGCTTGTCGGTCACTGTCATCACCAGCGTGCTGACCAGGTTGAAGGCCGCCACCGCCACGATGAGCGTGAGGATGATGAACATCATGCGCTTTTCAATCTGCACCGCATCAAACCAGGTCTTGTTCTGCCGCGTCCAGTCACGAATCAGCAAGTCTCCGCTCAGGGTTTTGGACAATTCAAGCGCGACTTCCCTTGCCTTGTTCAAGTCCTTGAGCTTGATACGGATGCCGGTCGGCCCTTCCAGCCGGAAAATCCTGGCGGCGTCGTCCTGATGCATCATCACCAGTGTCGAGTCGTATTCGAAGTGGCCCGAGTCGAAGGTCCCCACCACCGTCATCTGTTTGAGGCGCGGCACCACACCTGCCGGGGTGACCTGGCCGCTGGGCGCAATCAGCGTGACGCGATCACCCTCGCTCACCCCCAAGGCGCGCGCCAGCTCGGCACCGAGAATGACGCCAAAACCACCGCTGACGAGCTTGGGAAAGGCGGTGTCCTTGAGCTGGGCCACAAGGTCAGTGACCTGGCCTTCCAGCGCCGGGTCAATGCCGCGCACCATCGCGCCCTTGATGTCTTCACCGCGCGCCAGCAAGGCCTGGGCGCCAATAAAGGTGGCAGCGCCCACAACGTTGGGGTTGGCCCGAATCTCGGCCAGCGTTTTTTGTGGATCGGGCAAGGCCTCGCCATTGGGGGCGAACACTTCGATGTGCGAGATTACGCCCAACATGCGGTCGCGCACTTCCTTCTGGAAACCGTTCATCACGCTCAGCACAATGATCAGCGCGGCCACGCCCAGTGCAATGCCCAGCATGGACACGCCCGAAATAAAGGAAATAAAACCGTTGCGCCGGGTGGTGCGGCCAGCGCGGGTGTAACGCCAGCCCAGAATCAGCTCGTAGGGGATTTGCATGACTGCGATTGTGGCATCCCGAACTCCCGGACAATAGAGGCCATGCCCACCCTACCCTTGCACCACCTGCTGATTCCGTTTGCCGCCTGCAACGCTGAAACCTGGTTGCCCACTGTGCAAGCACTGCCGCGCGCAAGCACGCGCAACCTGACCCAACTGCTGCATGGCATGAAGCGTGCGCACATCGACGAGGGCGATGTGCGCACGCTGTCGCCGCCGCACGAGCGGGCGCTGGCGCGAGCGCTGGGCTTTGCCCCCACCGAGACCCCAGATGGCCTGATTCCCCTGGCTGCCCTGGATGCCGCCGCGCAGTTGCCTGCCGGCGCGGGGCAGGCCTGGGCCTGGATCACGCCCTGCCACTGGTCCATGGGCCGCGATCACGCCACCCTGACCGACCCTGCCGCGCTGGCCCTGACCGAGGACGAATCACGCACCCTGCTGGCGGCCATGCAGCCTTATTTTGAAACCGATGGCATCACACTGCATTACCTGGCACCCGAGCGCTGGCTGGCTGAAGGCGAACCGTTTCGCAAGCTACCCACCGCGTCACTCGATCGGGTGCTGAGCCGCAATGTGGACGCCTGGCTGCCTGAGGGGCACGGCGGCCGTAATTTGCGACGATTGCAAAACGAAATGCAGATGCTGCTATACACGCATCCCCTGAACGACGCACGGGCCGCCCGGCGCCAGCAGCCGATCAACTCGTTCTGGCTAAGCGGCACGGGCGCCTTGCCAGCCCGCAAAGCCGGGAATGCCCTCGCCCAACGGGGGCGAGAGCAAGTCAGCGTGCCGCGCAGCCTGGCCCTGGCCGTTTTTAACGACGATTGGGCCGCTTACACCCAGGCCTGGGCCGCCCTGGATACTGGAGAGATAGCGCAACTGCTGGCTCACCAGCGTGCCGGCGAAACCGTGCGGCTAACGCTGTGTGGTGACCGCAACGCCCTGACTTTTGCATCCAGCCACCCCGGATTGTTTACCAAATTTTCAAACCTTTTAAGCCCTAAGCCACTATGGAATCTGCTTGAAAAGCTATAACAATCATAGTGCTGCACGTTTTCTCCCGCGACCATGAAAATTCAAATCCGTGACGTACCATTGCGCAGTGTCTGGGTGCTGCAGCAGGCGGGCATTCACCCCTTGCTGGCTCGGCTCTTTGCCGCGCGCGGTGTTCACTCGATGGACGAACTCGATGACGGGCTGGCCAAATTGCTGCCGCCCGCCTCGCTGCGCGGCAGCCGCGAAGCCGCCCAGCTGCTGGCCGATGCCATGGCAGAGGATAAGAAAATCTGCGTGGTCGCCGACTACGACTGCGATGGCGCCACCGCCTGCGCCGTGGCGCTGCGGGGCTTGAAACTGCTGGGCGCCAAACATGTCAGCTACCTGGTGCCGGACCGGGTGATTGACGGCTATGGCCTGACGCCGCCGATTGCCGAGCGCGTCAAAGCCAGCGGTGCCGACCTGCTGGTGACCGTGGACAACGGCATTGCCAGCATCGACGGCGTGGCCCGGGCCAAGGCGCTGGGCCTGCAGGTGCTGGTGACCGACCACCACCTGCCCGCGCTTAAAGACGGGCGGGTGGTGTTGCCGGCCGCCGACGTGATCGTCAACCCCAACCAGCCCGATTGCGGTTTTGAGAGCAAATCCATCGCCGGGGTGGGCGTGATGTTTTATGTGCTGCTGGCGCTGCGCGCCGAGTTGCGCCAGCGTGGGGTGTTCGATGCGACTCCGAGCGACGCCGGGCCGCCCCAAGGCGCGAGCGCCTCCTCGGGGGGCAGCGTAGTACACGCAGTGACAAGCGTGGGGGCCAAGGTACCTCAGCCGAAGCTCGATACGCTGCTTCCCCTTGTCGCCCTCGGAACCGTGGCCGACGTCGTCAAGCTCGATGCCAACAACCGGCGCCTGGTGGCGCAGGGTCTCAAGCGCATCCGGGCCGGCGCCCTGCCGGCGGGAATTGCCAGCCTGTTTACCGCTGCAGGCCGCCAGGCGCCTGTGGCGACGACGTTTGATTTTGGCTTTGCGCTCGGTCCGCGCATCAATGCGGCGGGCCGCCTCGCCGACATGACGCTGGGCATTGAGTGCCTGCTGACCGACGACGCGGCGCGGGCCGACGAACTGGCCAAAATGCTGGACGGCATCAACCGCGAACGTCGCGACATCGAGGCGGGCATGCGCGAGCAAGCCCAGCTGGCGGCCGACGCGATGATTGACGAGGATGAAGAACCGCCGCCGGCCATTGCGATCTTTGACCCGGAATTCCATGAAGGCGTGGTCGGCATCGTGGCCTCGCGCATCAAGGACAAACTGCACCGGCCGACCTTTGTGTTTGCCGCCAGCCAGGCGCCGGGCAAGGAGCATGAACTCAAAGGCTCGGGCCGCTCGATTCCCGGCTTTCACCTGCGCGATGCGCTGGATCTGGTGGCCAAACGCTGCCCCGGCGTGTTGCTGCGCTTTGGCGGCCACGCCATGGCCGCCGGCTGCACCCTTGCCGAAGAACACTTTGAGGTGTTCGAGCTGGCGCTGCAGCAAGTCGCCCACGAGTGGCTGGACGCCGCCACCCTGACGCGCCGCATGGATACCGACGGCCCGCTGGCGCCCGAGTACCGGCGTGCCGACCTGGTCGACACGCTGCACAAGGAAGTCTGGGGCCAGGGCTTTGCCGCGCCCACCTTCAGCGAAGAAGTCGAGGTGGTGTCGCAGCGGCTGGTGGGTGAAAAGCACCTGGCGCTCAAGCTCAGGCACCAGGGCCAGCCGGTGGACGCCATCTGGTTTGGCCACACCGAGCCCCTGCCCGCGCGGGTGACGCTGGCTTTCCGGCTGGATGCCGATGAATGGCAGGGTGTCAAACGGCTGCGGTTTCTCGTGGAAGCAGCTGAAATTTAGGAATTTCAGGGCTGCAACCCATAAAGAACAGATGAAAACTGCTATTGAATAAATAGCGTTTGTTCACCCTTTCAACCGAAAATAACACCTGCTCGAACCCGGTCAAACCGATGGCCTGGCTAATTTTCAGCAGCAGACAGGCGGCTATCCATTGACAAATTTCGCCTGATCTATAAGATATACATACAATATATCTATGCGATTTAAACCATGACCATGATCACACTGACTGAAGCGGCTGCAAAGCAGATCCACTCACAAATTGCCAAGCGCGGCAAAGGCCTCGGGCTGCGCGTTGGCGTCAAAAATGTGGGCTGTTCAGGCTATGCCTATACCTATGAGCTGGCTGACGAACAGCGCGGCGATGAACAACGCTTTGAAAACCATGGCGCAACGTTGCTGATTGCCACGCCAAGCCTGGCCACGCTTGAAGGCGCATGTCTCGATTTTGTCACTGAGGGGCTCAAACAGAGCTTCCAGTTCGACAACCCCAACGTCAGCAACACCTGCGGCTGCGGCGAAAGCTTCAGCCTGAAGGCCGGCGCTGGCAAGGGAGTCACCGTATGAGCGCCGTGCTGCAAAACCTCGTCAACCAGCCCTACAAGCATGGTTTTGTCACCGACATCGAGTCGGATGTCGCGGCCAAGGGCTTAAGTGAAGACACCATACGGCTGATTTCGTCCAAAAAAAACGAACCTGAATGGCTGCTCGAATTCCGCCTCAAGGCGTTCCGCCACTGGCTGACGATGACGGAGCCCGAGTGGGCCAATGTCAAATACCCGAAGATTGATTTCCAGGCGATCAGCTACTATTCGGCCCCCCGGCCCAAAGCCAAGCTCAAAAGCATGGACGAAGTTGACCCGGAGTTGCTGCGCACCTTTGAAAAGCTCGGCGTGCCGATGCACGAGCGCGCGGCGCTGGCGGGCGTGGCGGTCGATGTGATCTTTGACAGCGTCTCGGTGGCCACCACCTACAAGGCCAAGCTGGCCGAGGTTGGCATCATTTTCGGCTCCATGTCCGAAGCCGTGCAAAACCACCCGGAACTGGTGAAAAAGTACCTCGGCAGCGTGGTGCCGGCGGGCGACAACTATTACGCGGCGCTCAATTCGGCCGTCTTCACCGATGGCTCGTTCTGTTTCATCCCCAAAGGCGTCAAATGCCCGATGGAGCTATCCACCTACTTTCGCATCAACACCCAGGACACCGGACAGTTTGAACGCACCCTGATCGTGGCCGAGGAAGGCGCTTCGGTGTCATACCTCGAAGGCTGCACCGCGCCCCAGTTTGACACCAACCAGTTGCACGCCGCGGTGGTGGAACTGGTGGCGCTGGACAACGCCGACATCAAATACTCAACGGTGCAAAACTGGTACGCGGGCGACGAAAACGGCGTGGGCGGCATCTACAACTTCGTCACCAAGCGCGGCATGTGCCGGGGTGTCAACTCGCGCATTTCCTGGACCCAGGTGGAAACCGGATCGGCCATCACCTGGAAGTATCCGTCGTGCATTCTGCTTGGCGACAACTCGGTCGGAGAGTTTTATTCGGTCGCGGTAACCAATCACCATCAGCAGGCCGATACCGGAACCAAAATGATCCACATCGGCAAAAACACCCGCAGCACCATTGTCAGCAAAGGCATTTCGGCGGGCCAGTCGAACAACAGTTACCGCGGTCTGGTGAAAGTGATGCCGACAGCGGCTGGCGCGCGCAACTATTCGCAGTGCGACTCGATGCTGATTGGCGAGCACTGCAGCGCCAACACCTTCCCCTACATCCAGGTGCGCAACCAAAGCGCCCAGGTGGAGCACGAGGCGTCCACCTCAAAAATTGGCGAAGACCAGATGTTTTATTTCGCCCAGCGCGGTATCGATGCCGAGGAAGCGGTATCGATGATCATCAACGGCTTTTGCAAGGACGTGTTTCGCCAGTTGCCGATGGAGTTCGCGGTCGAAGCCACCAAATTACTCGGATTCAAGCTTGAAGGGAGCGTGGGATGATTGTTCAAGACAGTAAAGTACTGCTGCAGGTGCGCGGCCTGCGCGCCACCGTCAACGGCATCGAGATTCTCAAAGGGCTGGACTTCACTGTCAAGCGCGGAGAAGTCCACGCCATCATGGGGCCCAACGGCTCTGGCAAGAGCACCTTTGCCAAAGTGCTGGCGGGCCACACGGCCTACCAAGTGACGGCCGGCGAAGTGCTGTTCGAAGGCCACAATCTGCTTGAGCTGGCCCCTGAAATGCGCGCCCGTGCCGGTGTCTTTTTGGGCCTTCCAGTACCCCATCGAAATCCCCGGTGTCGGCAACAGCCAGTTTCTGCGCCTGGCTTACAACACGGTGCAAGCCGGGCGTGGCCAGGACGAACTGGATCCGCTTGAGTTTGACGACCTGGTGCGCGAGAAGATGAAGCTGCTCGAAATGAACCCCGAGTTTCTGGAACGCAGCGTCAACGAAGGTTTTTCAGGGGGCGAGAAGAAGCGCAATGAGATCTTGCAAATGGCGCTGCTCAATCCGAGCCTGGCCATCCTCGACGAAACCGACTCCGGGCTTGACATCGACGCGCTGCGGGTGGTGTCGCAAGGCGTCAATCACCTGGCCAACCAGGACAATGCCATTGTGCTGGTCACGCACTACCAGCGCCTGCTGAACTACATCGTTCCCGACTACGTGCATGTGATGAGCGCGGGCCGCATCATCCGCACCGGGGGCAAGGAACTCGCGCTCGAACTGGAGGAGCGCGGCTACGACTGGATCGAGGCCGAAGCCGAGGCCACAGGGACCTTGTCATGAGCGCCGGGACCGCCGCTACGCAGGGCGTTCTCGACAGCCTGCTCGCCAGCCTGGTGCCGTCGCCTGGCAGCCTTGTGCCGGTAAAGCTGGAATGGCTCAAAGCACTGCGCGCCCAGGCGCTGGAGCGCGTTGGCGCCCTCACGCTACCCAACACGCACGACGAAGCCTGGCGCTTCACCAATATTTCAGCGCTGACCCGGCAATCGTTTCGTCCGCTGAACAAGCCGAATGCGTTGAAGCCAGCCGACATCGCGCACCTGCATATCGAAGAGGCCACAACAAGACTGGTTTTCGTCGATGGCGTGCATGCGCCGCAACTCTCCAGCATCAACGCCGAGGCTGGCCTGTTTGTCGGCAACTTGCTGTCAGCCCCTGAAACGCAGGCCGCTGTCATCGCGGCACATCTGGGTCAGCACGCCGCATTCCATGACGCACTGTTCCCGGCGCTCAACACCGCCTTTTTGATTGACGCCGCCGTGCTCATCGTGCCGCGCAACACCGCGATCGCCGCGCCGGTGCATCTGCTCTTTATCTCGACACAGCCTGATGTTGCCAGCCACCCGCGCCTGCTGCTGGTAGCCGAGTCAGGCAGCGCTGTGACACTGATTGAAGACTACGTGACTTTGCATGATGCCGCGTACCTCACCAATGCGGTCGCCGAAGTGACGTTGGGCGCCAACGCACAGGTCGAGCATGCTCGCGTACAGCGTGAAAGCGGCCAGGCCTTTCACATGGCCAGTTGCGCGGTGTCGCTGAGCCGGGCGAGTCGCTACCACTCGGTCAGCATCGCCCTGGGCGCGCAGATTTCCCGGCTTGACCTCAACGTGGTGCAAACCGCCGATAGCGCGGAATGCTCGCTCGACGGATTGGCCCTGATTGGCGGCCAGCAGCTTGCCGACACCCACACTTTCATCGACCACGGCAAGCCGCACGGCGTCAGCCGCCAGTTGCACAAATGCATTGTGGGCGGAGCCGCGCACGCGGTCTTTAACGGCAAGGTGATGGTTCGCCCTGGCGCTCAGAAAACCGATTCGGCGCAGTCGAGCCGCAACCTGCTGCTAACGCCCAAGGCGCTGGTCGATACCCAGCCGCAACTCGAAATTTTTGCCGACGACGTGAAATGCACGCACGGCGCGACCGTCGGCCAGCTCGATAGCGAGGAAGTTTTCTACCTGCAAAGCCGCGGTCTTTCGGAAGCCGTGGCGCGCAATCTGCTCACCTACGCATTCGGCGCTGAAGTCATCGACCGAATTTCCGTTGCGTCACTGCGGCGGCAGCTTGAGCAGACGGTGCTTGAACAAACCACAGGCCAGCCATGATCAACACGTCAACTTCCGCAACGACACCCACCTTCGATGTAGCCCGGATTCGCGCTGAGTTTCCGATTCTCAAGCTCACGGTTGCCGGCAAGCCGCTGGTCTATCTCGACAACGCCGCATCGAGCCAGATGCCGCAACCGGTCATTGACCGCCTGGTGCGCTACCAGACGAGCGAGCACGCCAACATTCATCGCGCCGTGCATTATTTGTCCGAGACAGCCACCACCGCCTACGAGGCAGCGCGCGCCAAGCTGCAGCGCTTCATCAACGCCCGGGAAGCGCGCGAAGTGATCTTCACCAGCGGCACCACCGAGGGCATCAACCTTGTGATGCAGGGTTGGGGCCGCAAGTTCATCAGCGCCGGTGACGAAATCATCCTGACCGTGCTGGAGCATCACTCAAACATCGTGCCCTGGCAGATGCTCGCCACCGAAAAGGGCGCAAAGATTCGCGTGGTGCCGATCAACGATGCAGGGGAACTCTTGCTCAGCGAGTACGAGGCGCTCTTCAACGAACGCACCCGTTTGGTGAGCGTCGGCCACGTCTCGAACGCGCTGGGCAGCATCAACCCGGTCAAGCAGATGATCGCGTTCGCGCATGCGCGCGGTGTGCCCGTGCTGGTCGATGGTGCGCAAGCCGCGCCGCACCTGGCGGTGGACGTACAGGATCTGGACTGTGATTTTTATGCCTTCTCGGGCCACAAGATGTGCGGCCCGACCGGCATTGGCATTCTGTATGGCCGCGCCGCGCTGCTCGAAGAAATGCAGCCGTTCAAGGGCGGCGGCGACATGATTCATACCGTCACGTTTGAAAAGACGACCTACAACACGATCCCGCACAAGTTCGAGGCCGGAACACCGCCCATTGCCGCGGCCATCGGCTTCGGTGCCGCCGTGGATTACGTCTCAAGCATCGGCATGTCGGCCATCGCAGCGCACGAACACGACTTGCTGCACCATGCCACCGAACAGCTGGGCGCGCTTCCCGGCGTGCGCCTGATTGGCACCGCGCAAGACAAGGCTGCGGTGCTGTCGTTTGCGGTCGAGGGCATCCACCCGCATGACGTGGGCACCTTGCTCAATCAGGAGGGTGTCGCGGTGCGCACCGGCCACCACTGCGCGCAGCCCTTGATGAAGCGCCTGGGTGTGGCGGCTACCTCGCGCGCCTCGTTTGCGTTTTACAACACGCTGGCCGACGTAGACGCGCTGGTCGCCGGTATTCGCAGTGTCCAAAAGGTATTTGCATGAGCACCGATCCCAAAGCCCTGTACCAGGAAGTGATCCTCGACCACAACCGCAAGCCACGCAACTACGGCGAGCTGGATCACCCCAGCCACCATGCCGAAGGGGTGAATCCGCTGTGCGGCGACCATATTCATGTCGCGCTCGATCTGGCGGGTGACACCATCAACCGCATCGCCTTCCATGGCGAATCGTGCGCGATCTGCAAGGCATCGGCATCGATGATGACGGCGGCGGTGAAGGGTAAGAGTCAGGAAGAGGCGAAGACGTTGATCCATGAATTTGTTGACATGGCGACTGGCCGGCTCGACGTGAAGAACGGCACCCACATCGGCCGGTTGGCAGTGTTCTCTGGCATCAGCGAGTTGCCAATGCGCGTGAAATGCGCCATTTTGCCGTGGCACACACTGCAGGCCGCCTTCAACGCCGTGTCCAGCACGTCCACCGAGGCCGAGGCCGATCCGATGCACACCCCGCTTGGCGACGCCTGAATCGGTCCGCGATCGTTTTACCTACAGGATATTGACATGCCGAGAATTGCCGAAATTGAAGACACGCCCAATCCGAACGCGATGAAGTTCGTCTTGCGCGAGCCGCTCACCTGGGGCGTGGCGCATTCGTACGAAAACGCTGAACAAGCCCAGGGCGACGCGCTAGCCAGCGCGCTGTTCGCCATCGAACACGTCACCAATGTTTTCTATGTTGATCGCTGGCTCACCGTCACCCAGGATGGCCAGACCGACTGGGACCAACTGGTGCGCGAGATTGCCGAGCCCCTGCGCGCCGCACCAGCGGCCAGCGAGCAATCGGCGGCAGCGGTTTTTGCGGCGCGGGTCAGCGTGGCGGACCTGAGCGAAGAAGACCAGCAGCGCCTGAGCCACATCGAGCTGATGCTCGACCAGGAAATCAGGCCCTACCTGCAAAGCGACGGCGGCGACCTGCACGTTCTTGGCCTCGCCGGTAACCAGCTCATCGTGCATTACCAGGGGGCATGCGGCACCTGCCCGAGCGCCATTTCCGGAACGCTTCGGGGCATCGAGAGCCGGCTGCGCACGATCGAACCCACTATCGAAGTCATCGCGGCCTAGGCGTCAACTCCGCTTGACCATCGAGACATCCAACCCGAGTGACTCCATGAACCACACCATCAAATTCAAAAAGCCGACGCAGCTGACCCCGCTAGCACCCAGCCTGAGCGCCTTCCTTGAACTGGCCTTTCGTCCACTCTATCTGGGCGGCGCCACGTGGGCATTGATCGCCATCGGCCTCTGGATTTATGCACCGCAGGTGTTATCCGGGCCGCTAGCAGGCCTGGCCTGGCACGCGCATGAAATGCTGTGGGGTTTCGTGGCAACCATCGCGGTCGCTTTCCTGATGACAGCCGGCGCGAACTGGACTGGCATCAATCCGCTCAAGGGCAGCGCGCTTGCCGTCGCGTGCGTGCTGTGGCTGATCGCCCGGGTCGGATTTCTGGCTGGTGGCAACGGCCTGTTCCAGGTTGCGGCAGCGGCCGAGTTGGGTTTTTTCCTGCTCGCCGCGGTAGCCATGATGCGCGCGGTGTACCAAGCCAAAAACGCGCGCAACTACGCCGTGCCGTGGCTGCTGGTCGGTCTGGGTGCGGCGGATGCCTTGTACCTGCTGGCCGCGCGCGATGGCGACTATGCGCTACTGATGCAGCGCTTCAACGCCGGATTGCTGGTGATGGCGCTGATCGCGCTGCTGATCGCCCGGCGCGTGATTCCGTTCTTCGCCATGCGCGCGGTGACGGGCCTGACGATTCCGGCGCAAACTCGCACTGGTCAGGTGCAACTTGCCGCGTGCGCTGCCGGCGTAATTTTTCTGCTCGCCAGCGTGCCAATGCTGACCGCCATCGCGCTTGGACTGGCTGGCATGCTGGCATTGTGGCA
Source organism: Polaromonas sp. UBA5171 (assembly GCA_002413395.1). Classification (GTDB taxonomy): domain Bacteria; phylum Pseudomonadota; class Gammaproteobacteria; order Burkholderiales; family Burkholderiaceae_C; genus Polaromonas. Next base: position 26,433 of record DHWX01000054.1, read on the forward strand.
AGTCGTGACATGGAAGCCTTACGCGGTACGCAGTAACCCACTGCTGTGGATTCTTTACGCTGGCTATACCGGCCTGGGGATTGGCCTCCTGCTGACCGCGCTCAAAGCGGCTGGCGTGACCATGCCGCCAGCGCTGCCGGTGCACATGATCGCCATGGCGGGCTTTTCCGTATTGATCATCGGTATGCTGACGCGCACAGCGCTCGGCCACCTGGGAAAGCCGCTCGCCACCGACCGCAGCATGCGTGCCAGCTATTTGCTGGTGCTCATTGCGGTGGCATTGCGCCTGACAGCGCTCGCCCCAACAGTCTTCACCCTGCTGGCGCTGCAACTCTCGGCGGCAGCGTGGATGGCCGCGTTTGCGCTTTACCTCTGGCGTTTCGCGCCGCTGCTGATCCGGCCCCGGACATGAAACGCACACCCGGTTTCTTGCGCCAGCCGCGCGGGGTTGCACCATGCGCCTGACCACCATGAGCGATTACGCGATGCGCCTGCTGATGTATGTGGCGCAACACCCCGAGCGCCTGTGCACCATCTCGGAGGTGGCGCGCGCCTACGAAATTTCCGAAGCGCACCTGATGAAGATCACGCATCAACTGGCCCTGGCGGGCTGGCTCGAAACCGTGCGTGGCAAGGGCGGCGGCATGCGGCTTGCAGCGGCTCCAGGCGACATCGGGCTGGGTGCCGTAGTGCGTAGCATTGAGCCTGATTTCGCCATCGTTGAATGCCTCACCAGCGACACCGCGTGCCAGTTGACCGGGGCCTGCCAGCTGACCAGCATCGTCAACGGTGCGCTGCAAAGTTTCATGAACTACCTGAACCGTTACACGCTGGCCGACTTGCTGGCGCCAGGCGCCGAAGGCAGCGCCAGATTTCAACCTGTGACTTTCCACAAGCGGCCAGTCGTTGCGGCAGGCTGATGCCCTGCATCGTGCCGTCATCTTCACATCATCAGCCCACTCTCTCACCCTTGCCATGATCCAAAAATTCATCGATTCATCCGCCGCTAAAGGCAGACTTACGGCCGTCCTGCTCGAAGGCATTCATCCTTCCGCCGTGCAAGCGCTGCAGCAGGCTGGCTACACGCGCATCGTGGCGCATGCCAAGTCACTGTCTGGCGACGAATTGCAGGCGGCCATCAGCGACGCGCACTTCCTGGGAATCCGCTCTCGCACCCAGCTCACCGCCGATGTGCTGCGGCACGCGCAACGGCTGGCCACCATCGGCTGCTTTTGCATCGGCACCAACCAGGTGGACCTGAAAGAGGCCATGCGCCTGGGCATTCCGGTCTTCAACGCGCCGTTTTCCAACACCCGCAGCGTGGCCGAGCTGGTGCTGGCGCAAATCATCATGCTGATGCGTGGTATTCCCGAAAAGAACGCCATCCTGCACCGTGGCGGCTGGGTCAAGAGCGCCGCGCATTCCTACGAAGTGCGCGGCAAGACGCTGGGCATCATCGGCTATGGCCACATCGGCACGCAAATTGGCGTGCTGGCCGAGCAACTCGGCATGCGCGTGGTATTTTTTGACATTGATGCCAAGCTGCCGCTGGGCAATGCGCTCGCGATGCCCAGCCTGGAAGCGCTGCTGAACACCTCCGATGTGGTCAGCCTGCATGTCCCGCAAACGCCGGAGACCGCCAACATGATCGGCGCGGCACAACTGGCGGCAATGAAGCCGGGCAGCCACCTGATCAATGCGTCACGCGGCAGCGTGGTCGATATCGACGCGCTTACCGCGGCGCTTGAAAGCCGGCACCTGCACGGCGCGGCGATTGATGTCTTTCCGCACGAACCTCAGGGCAACGATTCGGCCTTTGTCTCGCCACTGGCGCGTTTTGACAATGTGATCCTGACACCACATATCGGCGGCTCGACGCTGGAGGCACAGGTCAACATCGGCACAGAGGTCGCTGCCAAGCTGATTCGCTACAGCGACAACGGGTCAACCACCTCGGCCGTCAATTTTCCAGAGGTGGCACTGCCCGCGCACACCGGCCGCAGCAGGTTGCTCCACATCCACCGCAACGTTCCCGGAGTGCTGGCACATGTCAATGAGCGGCTGTCGGCTGCGGGCATCAACATCGCGGCGCAGTACCTGAGCACCAATGACGAAGTCGGCTATGTGGTGATCGATGTGGACAGCGCGGCGAGCCAGTCGGCTCTGGATGAACTCTGCGCGGTACCGGAAACGATCCGTTGCCGCATTCTGTATTGATGCATGAAGCGCTCCCACGCCCTGCGCGAACTCTCACGCGAACACCATGAAGCACTGGTGCTGGCACGACACGCTTGCGCCGCCCAACCAGGCAGCGAGGCGGCGCAAGCCCAGCGCGAGCATCTGTTGGCGCGCTGGAGCGAGCAATTCGAGCCGCATTTTGCACTTGAAGAGACTGTGCTGCTGCCAGCCCTTGAGGCAAGCGGCAACACCAGTCCAGCCGACCTGGCACTGGCCCAGCACAGCGAGCTGAGGCAAATCATCAGCCATCTTCAATGCGGTGATCTGCAAGCGCTGGCAGCATGGGGCGACGCCATGCGGGTTCATGTCCAATTTGAAGAACGCAGGCTGTTTCCGCTTGCCGAAAGCGTGCTTGATCTCACCGTGCTCGGCGACCTGATGATCCGCTGAATACTTACCCTCGTTTCATCAAACAGAAAGGAAACCCATCATGACGCAAACCCATACGCACCTCTCACCCGATGCCATTTATCCGTTCGATGCACGCGGTGTTGCCAAGCGCTTTCGCCACGCCGCCATTTTCGGTGCCCTGGATTCACTCAACGCTGGCGAAACAATGCGCTTTGTCAATGACCATGACCCGCTGCCACTGCTGGGACAACTTCAGGCGCGCTATGGCGAAGCGGTCAACATCGAATACCGCCAGCGCGAGCCGGGCGCGATTGTCATCGACTTCAATCAAACACTGAGCACCGCGCTAGCTTTTTGAAACAGGGCCCCTGAGTTTCAAGAGTTTTGCGGCCTTAGACCCGGACAAGAACTTGAGATGCGGCTATTTGATTCATGGCATGCACATCTTCTACAACAGGGTCGGCAACCGCACACGAGGCGGCCTCAAGCTGTCGGCCGCTACACTGTCCGCATGCATGACCCTGTCGCGCTGTACCCCGCTCTGGCCCTTGTAGTTCCCTCGATCATCGAGCTGGGGCCAGCCGCAGGCCCGCACAGCCTGCCTGCAGGCTCCGTACTGTTTGACGAAAACGCGCCCTGCCAGGGTTTTCCGGTGGTGCTCGAGGGCGAGGTCAAGGTGTCACGCCATTCCGGTGACGGGCGTTCGCTGGAGCTGTACCGCGTGGCCCCAGGTGAGTTGTGCCTGGTGTCCAGCGCCAGTTTGTTTCGCAGCCAGCCCCTGCTGGCTCAAGGCGTCACCACCAGGCCCACCAAACTGTTGCTGATCCCGCCACCAGTGTTTGCCCAGTGGCTGGAATCACCTGCGTTTCGCAACGACGTGCTGGGCCTGTTCGCCGAGCGCATGGCTGACCTTGCCGGCCTGATCGATGCGGTGGCCTTCCACCGGCTCGATCAGCGGCTGGCGGCCGCCCTGCTCGGTCGGGGGCCGGATCTGACCCTGACCCACCAGGCGCTCGCCGATGAGCTGGGCACCGTACGTGAAATCATCACTCGCCTGCTGCACCGCTTCGAGCGCGAAGGCTGGGTGGTACTCGCGCGCGAGTGCATCCACATCAGCAACAGCACCGCGCTACGCGCCGTGGCAGCCACCCTGCCGGGCTGAAACTCTCCGGTTGGCATGGCTTTTTTGCTGCTGTGTGACTCAAGTCACAGACTCCGGCTGCGGCAACGCGTCAAATACACTTGTTGACTCATTCCTTAACTTTATTCGGAGGGAATCGCCATGAAATCCAACGTCGGCAGCATTGATCGCATCCTGCGCATCGTCCTTGGTCTGGTCCTGATCGGCCTGGCCGCCACCCACACCGTGGGCCTGTGGGGCTGGATCGGTGTCCTGCCACTGGCCACCGGCCTGATCGGCTGGTGCCCGCCTTACGCCCTGTTTGGCTGGAACACCTGTTCCGTGAAAGATAAATCCTGACTCGCACGGCTTCAAGCTCAAGCGCCAAGGCCGTCCATTACGGCTTGTGCGGTTGAGTATTTGTCCGACGAGTCCTGGGTGGTGCTTCCTACAGCCGGACACAGGCTTCATAGCGATGATCAGGATTCATGTGGCGCTCACTCCGGAGTGCCCGTCAACACCCCCAAGGACAGACCATGAACACCATCATTTATATCGTAGGCCTTGTCGTTATCATCGGCGTCATCCTGTCCTATTTCGGTTTCCGCTGAATCAGGCGTAAGCGTTGCGGGCAGTGCAGCGTCACCCGTGTGGCTATGGCATAAAGCCTAAAATGCCCTGTGATTGCAAAAAACATCCTCAACGCCGACCTGCATTGCCACTCCGTCGTCTCTGACGGCACCCTGACTCCCGAAGCCTTGGCCGAGCGCGCCAAAACCAACGGTGTGGAACTCTGGGCCCTGACCGACCACGACGAGGTTGGCGGCCAGCATCGCGCAGCAGCAGCAGCCAGGGCGCAAGGTCTGGCCTATCTCAGCGGAGCCGAAATTTCCGTGTCTTTCGCCAATGAGACCGTGCACATCGTAGGACTGGGATTCGATCCAGACAATGCCGCCCTGCAGCAGGGTTTGCGCAACACCCGCGGTGGCCGTGAGCAGCGCGCCGTGGAAATGGCCGAATCACTGGCCAAAGTCGGCATACCGGGCGCGTTCGAAGGCGCGCTGAAGTTCGTCGGCAATCCGGATCTGATTTCACGCACCCACTTTGCCCGCTTTATGGTGGAGTCTGGCGTCTGCAGGGACACCTCTGAAGTCTTTCGCAAGTACCTGACCGAAGGCAAACCCGGTTATATCCCGCACCGCTGGGCCACGCTGCGCGATGCCGTAAGCTGGATCACGCAGGCACACGGTATAGCGGTGATTGCCCACCCTGGCCGCTACAAGTTCACGGCCAACGAAGAATACGCGCTGTTTACCGAGTTCAAGGCGCATGGCGGTCAGGCCGTTGAAGTCGTCACCGGCAGCCACACCCCGCAGGAATACGTGAAATACGCCGAAACTGCCAGGGAATTTGGTTTGGCCGCCTCGCGCGGCAGCGACTTCCACAGCCCCGACGAAAGCCACACCGATCTGGGTGCGCTGCCGATGTTGCCAGGCGAGCTCATACCCGTATGGGAATTGCTGGCCGACCGCATTCAGTGATGGTGAGCCGCGCCAGCACCGCGCCGCGCACATTGGCCGACATTGCACTTCTGGTGGCCGCCACGGCCTTCTTTGCGGTACTGGACACCAGCAAATTTGTCTGCTTGAGCTTGAGCGTGCTGATGGCGCTGCGGTTTCGCTACGCGTTTCAGGCCATTGCCACCACCTTGGCGGTACTGCCAAAGCGCAGCTCGACTCTGCCGAAAACGGCGCACCCCAAATTCCAGTGCCTGCGCGGCGTGCTGCTGTTGACCACCAGCGTTCTCCATGCGCCGATGTCCATCCTCATGCCTTTTCTCTATGCCCAGATCGGTTTTGCCATGCTGGGCGGATGGCTGGTGTTTTCGCATGTTCCTGATCAGTGGTCGCTGCTCGGCATTAGCCTGATCGCGGTCTGTGGCGCGGCAGGCGCCTGGCTTGCGGTGCGCGGAAGCCGGGGCAGCTTTCAGACGCCAAAATCCAGCGGCTAAGATATTTGCATGGCCCAGTTATTTGAAGTTCACCCTGTCAATCCCCAAGCCCGTCTGCTCCAGCAGGCGGTGGTCCTGCTCGAGCGCGGCGGCGTGGCAGCCGTGCCTACTGACTCAAGCTACGCCCTGGTCTGCCAACTCGACAACAAGGCCGCGGCCGACAGCCTGCGACGCATCCGCGGCGTGGACGACAAGCACCACCTGACCCTGCTGTGCCGCGATTTAAGTGAGCTGGCCAACTATGCCCGGGTTGACAACAAGCAGTATCGCCTGCTCAAGGCCGCCACGCCAGGGCCTTACACCTTCATTCTCGAAGCCAGCAAGGAAGTGCCGCGCCGCGTCAGCCACCCGTCCCGCAAAACCATCGGCCTGCGTGTGCCCGACCACAAAGTCTTGCAAGCACTGCTGGAGCTGCATGGCGGACCGCTGCTGGCCACCACGCTCATTCCACGCGGTGAAACCGAACCGATCAACGACGCCAACGACATCAGTGAACCATTACAAAATGAGCTGGCCGCCGTGATCGACGCAGGCACCTGCTACCTCATGCCCACCACCGTGATTGATCTGACGCCCATGGCCAGTGGCGGTGAAGCAGTGCTGATCCGACAAGGCCGTGGCGACCTCGCAGCGCTAGGGCTGTAGCTGGCCATTGGCCACGTCTGAGACAATCCAGGGATGGATATTCCCAACCTGATTCAAACCGTCTCCATTTATGCCCTGCCCGTGCTGTTCGCCATCACGGTACACGAGGCCGCACATGGCTACGCGGCCCGTCATTTTGGCGACAACACAGCTTACATGCTGGGCCGCGTAACCCTGAACCCGCTCAAGCACATCGACCCGATCGGCACCATTGCAATGCCGCTGCTGCTCTATTTCGCAACCTCCGGAGCTTTTCTGTTTGGTTATGCCAAGCCGGTTCCGGTCAATTTTGGCCAATTGCGCAACCCAAAGCGCGACATGATCTGGGTCGCCCTGGCCGGCCCGGCGTCGAATTTTGCACAGGCTCTGCTATGGGCTCTCGCACTCGTGCTGCTGGCCGCCCTGGGTGTGCAGGAACCCTTTTTCGTCAAAATGGCACAGGCCGGAATTTTGGTCAATCTGGTGATGTGGGCTTTCAACCTGTTTCCCCTGCCGCCGCTCGATGGCGGCCGTATTCTGGTCGGCTTGCTGCCCCACAGACAGGCCGAGATGGTTTCGCGCATCGAGCCCTGGGGCTTCTTTGTGGTGATGGCACTGGTGATCGCCGGTGTGGTAGGCACTTTGTGGCTGCGACCGCTCATGACCCTGGGCTACGCCGTAATCAACCTCCTCCTGACACCCTTGCTGAGCCTGCTGGGTTAGTCGCTTTTCACTTTTTCAGCCGAGCTGCCGCGTATGCATCCTGAATCAACACCTTCACCCCAACGTTTCCTGACCGGCATCACCACCACCGGCACGCCGCACTTGGGCAACTTCGTTGGCTCCATCCGCCCGTCGGTGGCCGCCAGCCGCCTGACCCATGTGCAGAGTTATTACTTTCTGGCCGACTACCACGCCTTGATCAAATGCGATGAACCAGCACGCATTCAGCGCTCCACCCTGGAAATCGCGGCGAGCTGGCTGGCGGCTGGCCTGGACCCGGAGCGCGTGACGTTTTATCGCCAGTCCGACATTCCTGAAATTCCCGAGCTCACCTGGCTGTTGACCTGCGTCACCGGCAAGGGCGTGCTCAACCGGGCCCACGCTTACAAGGCCGCAGTCGATAAAAACCAGACTGCGGGCAATGACCCCGATGCCGACATCAGCGTGGGCCTGTTCATGTACCCGGTGCTCATGGGCGCTGACATCCTGATGTTCAAGTCGCACCAGGTGCCGGTCGGACGCGACCAAGTTCAGCACATTGAAATGGCACGCGACATGGCACTGCGCTTTAACCACCTCTACGGCGAGCATTTTGTACTGCCCGAGGCGGCCATTGAAGAGTCGGTGGCACTGCTGCCCGGCCTGGACGGTCGCAAGATGAGCAAGAGCTACGACAACACCATTCCCTTGTTCGCGCCGCCTGAGCAACTGCGCAAGCTGATCGCCGGCATCGTGACCGACTCGCGCGCACCGGGCGAACCGAAGGACGTCGAGGGCTCCGCGCTGTTCCAGATTTACCAGGCCTTTGCCAGCGCGCCCGAGACGCAAGCACTGCGACAGGCCTATGCCGACGGCATTGCCTGGGGCGATGCCAAGCAGTTGCTGTTTGAGCGCATCGAGCGCGAAGTGGCACCGATGCGAGAGCGCTACCACGCGCTCATCAACGACCCTGGAAAGATCGAAAACCTGCTGCAAGCCGGGGCCAGCAAGGCGCGCACCGTGGCAACTCCCTTCATGCAGGAGCTGCGGCAAGCAGTGGGGCTGCGCAAGCTGGGCTCGCGGGCCGCCGCTACCCCAAAAAGCAAAACTGTCAAAACCGGCTCACCCGCATTCAAGCAATACCGAGAAAAAAACGGCAAGTTTTATTTCAAGCTGGTAGATGCCGACGCCAGAATGCTGCTGCAAAGCCACGGGTTTGACTCACCCCAGGAGGCGGCGCTGGCAATTTCAATGCTGCAAAAAGAGGGTTCAGCCGCGCTGGCCGCGCTTGAGGGAAAAGTAATGGCGGCGCAAGGCATCTCAGTTGCCGACCTCGCTAAAGCCCTGCAGTTTTTTGCACCCGAAGTGGATTGAGGGAAGCGACGGAGGATACCCAAGTGTCGTTTTTTTGTAGCACGGCTGAGAACAAATACCGAAATTTCAAGTTGATTTGCTCCCTCAAATTGACTTTCAGAAGTTATGCTTGAAGGTTTCAAAGAATGAAACCTCACCCTTGAACCCATGAGTATTTTTGTCATTGATGACCATCCCCTGATGCGCGAAGCGGTGGTCATGCTGATCCGCCGTCTGAGCAACAAAGCCACCGTAACCGAACTTGACCGGCTCGCCGCTGTCATGCCCGCCGTGCAGCAGCATGGCGCGCCCGAGTTGATCTGCCTGGATCTGAAACTACCCGACACCCATGGTGTATCGGGCGTGCGCGAACTCAAGCAGCAATTTCCCGATGTACCGCTCATCGTGCTTTCAGCGGCACCAGCCGGGGAATATGAAGACCTGGCGATCGAAGCCGGAGCTGACGCCTACATTCAAAAATCTGCCGGGGCCACAGAGATTACCAATGTGCTGCGTGTCTTTCTGGACGGCGAGCTCGAGCCGGAGGCCGCCACACCGCCAGAGAAACTGTCAAAAAGACAGAAGCAGTTGCTGGTGATGCTTGACAAGGGCATGAGCAACCGTGACATCGCCGAAGAGCTTCGAATCAGCGAACATACCGTCAAGGTGCATTTGTGGCGCCTGTTCAAGCGCCTCAATGTAAAAAGCCGCTCTCAGGCCAGCCACCTGGCCCGCACGCAGGGGCTGCTTTAAGGAACCGGCGGCGCCACGGGGCAGCGCAACTCAACCCAAAAAACACTGCCGCGCCCGGGCCTTGAAGCCATTTCCACAGGGTGGTCGAGCGCTTGGCTCAGGCGCGAGACAATGGCCAGTCCCAGCCCGAAGCCTTCTTCCGTACCCTGCAGGGGAATGCGGTAAAACTCCTGAAAAATCGCCTGCTGTTGCTCCCTCGCAATCCCCACGCCAGTATCCCAGACCTCAATGCACCACGCGCCGCGCCTGCGCCGGGCAGCCAGCAGGACGCCGCCTTGACGTGTGTTTTTCAGGGCATTCGACAACAAGTTGCCGACCAGCCGCTTGAGCAGAACCGGATCAGACTTCACCTGCGCCGCTGCCGCCCGGGTTCTGAGCCGCAGGCCACGCTCCCGGGCGACGGGCGCATATTGCACTTCCAGCTCCTGCACCAGTTGACCGAGATCAAGCAGCTGCGGATTGACTCGCAAAGGGTCGGCGTCCAGCCCCGCCAAATCGAAAAGGGAGTTGAACAATTCGTTGATCGCCTTGGTAGCCTGGACGATCTTCGGCGCTATCTGAGCAACAAATTGCGGCTCTGCAACCAGCCAGCCGGCATACAGGCCCAGTGCATGAGCCGGCTGGCGCAAATCATGGGCCGCGCTGGCAATAAAGCGACTTTTGACTTCCGCCGCTTCCTGCCCCGCACGGCTCTTTTCGGCCAGTGACGCAATAAGTTCCAAATTATCAAATTGCAACCGCAGATTGGCACGCTGCACCTCATGAACACGTCGCCCTGAAACGCGAATCACGGCCCAGTAGGTCAGCACCAACGCCGCCATGCTATAGGTATTGAAGGTAGACGGAATACCGCGCTCCATGAGCAACTGGTAAACCAGCGCAGCCAGTGCGGACAGATTCAGCCCATCCACATAGCCGCGAAAGCAGCGCAGGCAGGACGAAAAGGTGCCGACCGCCATACTAGCCATGCCAACCAGAACCAGCATGCAGACAAACTGATCGTAAATTGGTGCCTTCAAAAAAAACACAAACATCGAAGAGCCCCAGATCATGGCGCTCAGGGGCCAGATCCAGGTATAACGCGCCATGAAAGCGCTCAGCGCCGGGCCACTCACGCCAACCATGGTGCGCTGGTAACGGCGGATGACAAGCGTGCGCATCAGCGTGACGGCAACCACCGCCACAGCCCAAAGCAACAGTCCTGTGGGCTCCACACTCCGGTACAACGTGGCCACCATGGCGATGAGCATGGCCGCCGCCGCATACTGCACGGACTGGGCATGACGCATGAAAGTCTGCACCAACCGCATCTCGACCCAAGCCTCGGACGCGAAACTTTGGACACCCTTGGTGGGGTCAATCGCTGCAGGCAAGGTCATGGGGCCCGAGTTTACCGCCCCTCCCCCTGGCTCTAAAAAAAGACCTCACGTATTCTCGGCTGAACGCCTGGGAACAGCCTTTAACTCACTGAAGGTTTGAAGTGTTTTCGCCGGTCTTCATCAGACTGGCGTGGTCGGTGCCAACACATCTCACCCAAAAGCAACAACTACTTGTGGAAGTAACTCGCGCGTGAGTCTCATCACGATAGGTTCCTGGCAGCAAGGAAAACTTGTCTACGTCGATTCAAAATTGGTCAGTATCTACAAACTGATCAATATTTTTCGGGAGGGGGCCGACAGGGGGCTACCTCGACCATGGACTTCAGACAACGTACTGCAAGCTGCTGGTATTTAAGCGTTCCTTCAAGTTTTCCAGCTATTTCTTTGTCAGTCAATTGACGAACAATTTTTGCTGGCGCTCCCAGGACTAGTGAGCGTGGCTCAATCTTCATGCCTGCAGGCACAAATGCACAAGCTCCAATAAATGACTGCTCGCCAATCTCGGCCTCGTCCATGACAACTGCGTTCATGCCAACAAGCGCATCTCGACGCACCAAACAACCATGGAGAATCGCACCGTGGCCGATGTGTCCGTTTTCCTCAACGATTGCATTTTTTCCTGGGAAACTGTGAATTACGCAATTGTCCTGAACGTTGGCTCCCTTTTTGATAACCACCTGACCAAAGTCACCGCGAAGGCTGGCACATGGGCCGATGTAGCAATTCGGTCCGATCACCACGTGACCCAACAGAACAGCTGTGGGGTGCACAAAAGCGGTTGAATCCACAATTGGCACAACACCGTCTATGGCATAGCATGGCATTATTTTCTCCGGAGAATGAACATTAAAAACACAGTAGCGACGATTTGTTCACGAACTCATTTGGGCTCGGATACGCGGCGTGATTGCGCCAACACAACGGACGGTCTCAACACGAATTACAGTTTCGTTCATAATTTTTCGTCCTGCAACAAATCGCGGAGTTTAAATTTCTGGATTTTTCCGGAGGGCGTGGAAGGCATGGCGTCCCGCACAATCAGCCGCTCGGGGATGTACTGCAAGGCGATCTTTTGGGATTTCAGGAATTCCACGATCGACGGCAGGTCAATGCTTTGGCCCGCCTTGGGCACGACCACGACGCAGGCGCGCTCGCCCAGCCGTTCATCCGGATAGGCCACGATGGCTGCCATGGCGATGGCCGGGTGCCGGTACAGCAGCGCCTCGATTTCCACCACCGGAATGTTCTCGCCACCGCGAATGATCACGTCCTTGCTGCGCCCGGTGATGCGGATGTAACCACGCTCGTCCATGCGCGCGAGATCGCCGGTATCGAACCAGCCATCCGCATCGGTGGCGTTCCACTGTGGACGTTTCAGGTAGCCACCAAAGTTGGAGCAGGCGCGCAGCAGTAACTTGCCGGCGTGGCCCGCCGGTAGCGTGGTGCCGTCGACATCAATCACCTTGAGTTCCACGCCCGGCAACGGGCAGCCATCGGTGGTGAAGGCGCGTTCGTCGTCATCGTCGAGTTTGATCAGGGTGACGGCGCCGTTTTCGGTCATGCCCCAGGCCGACACGATCTTGGTGCCCAGCACCCGGCGCGCCTGCTCCACCAGCGGGCCGGGAATGGGCGCACCGGCGCAGAGAAAGGTGCGCAGCGTCGGCACGCTCTTGCCGGACTCGGCCACATTCTTGGCCAGGTCAGCCAGAAACGGCGTGGATGCCATGGTGAAGGTAACCCCTTCGGCGCGTATCAGGTCGATTGCCTTGAGCGGCTCCCAGATGTCGAGCAGCACGGCGCTGGCGCGCAGCATGATGGGCATCATCAGCCCGTACATGAAGCCGGTCTGGTGCGCCATGGGCGAGGCCATGAGCACCACGTCATCGGCATTGAGATGCAGCCGCTCGGCGTAGGGAATGATGTTGCCCATGGTGGTATTGGCCGTGTGCATCACGCCCTTGGGCTCGCCCGTGGTGCCGGAGGTGTACATGAGCTGCGTCACGTCGTCGGGGCCGGGCCGCTGGCGCGTCAGGATGCCCTTCGCATTGGGCTCGCTCTCCCAGGCCGGACCGCTGAGCAGCGCGTTGAAGCTGTTGGCGCCGGTACCATCGACCACGACGAGCTGCTTCAGTTCGGGCAGGCTGGGTTGCAGGGCGCTAACCATTTGCTCATAGTCGAAGCCGCGAAACAGCTTGGGCACGATCACGACTTTCGCCTCACCGTGCTTGAGCATGAAGGACAGCTCCCGCTCGCGGAAGATGTGCATCAGCGGGTTCATCACCG
>DHWX01000072.1 GCA_002413395.1 Polaromonas sp. UBA5171
ACCGGATAAGCACGAAATAAAGGTTGTCTACCATGCGAATCCGCTCGTTATTGTTGCTGCTGGTTTTGGCCACGGTTGCCGTCTTTACGGTGCTCAACTGGAGCGTGTTTGTGACACCCACCACGCTGTCGCTGGGAGTCACCTCGGTGCAGGCGCCGCTGGGCCTGATCATGCTGGGCCTGCTGGTTTTTCTAATCGCGTTTTTTCTGGTGTTTGTGGTCTATATGCAATCCAGTGTGTTACTCGATACGCGCCGACATACCAAAGAAATGCAAGCCAGTCGGGTGTTGGCAGCGCAAGCCGAGGCATCGCGCTTGACCGAGTTGCGCGAATATTTGGACGCCCAACTCAGGCAGCAGTCCAGCCGGGACGAAGCGCGGCAGGCGGCCATGCTGGCCAGAATTGATACGCTGGATCGGGATTTGCTTTTGCAGCTTGAGCAATCCGAGAAATCACTCAGCGCCTACATTGGCGAACTCGAAGACCGCCTTGACACGGGAAGTTTGAAGCCTGATGTCTCTCGTTTGCCTTGATGCCCATTAACACGATCACCATGTTTCATCAGCTCATTACTACCAACACCTTGCAGGATGGGCTCTACGCGCTGCTGGCGGCGGGCGTTTTCATGCTGGTGTTGCAGCTCGTGCGCAGCCTCCTGTTGCATCGGCTGGTGCGCATTGCCAAATCTGCCGACACCGGCGTAGGCGACTTCTTCATCGAGCTTTTGTCGGCGACACGCTTCTTGCTGGTGGCGGGCGTTGGCCTGTACGTCGCCACACTATTTCTGGACCTGCCTGTAGCCCTGGAAAAATGGGTTAACCACGCCTTCATTGCGTTGATCATTTTGCAAGTTGGCTTCTGGGCCAACCGGGGCTTTGTTTTCTGGCTGCGTCATCACTTCACCCAAGGCGACAAGGATGACGAGGGCTCACGTGCCATGACCTTGTCGCTGCTTACCTTCCTGGTCCGCGTTGCCCTGTGGACGCTGGTGGCGCTGTTCATGCTCGACAACCTGGGGCTCAACGTGACTGCCCTGGTGGCCAGCCTGGGCATTGGCGGCATCGCGGTCGCGTTGGCGGCGCAGAATATTCTGGGGGATTTGTTCGCCTCGCTGTCGATTGCCATCGACAAGCCTTTTGTGATTGGTGACTTCATCGTTGTGGGCGACATCATGGGCAGCGTTGAACACGTTGGGCTAAAGACCACCCGCATTCGCAGCCTGGGCGGCGAGCAGATCATCTTGTCCAACAATGATCTGCTCAAGAGCCGCATCCGCAACTACAAGCGCATGCAGGAGCGGCGCGCTGTTTTCACCATCGGTGCCACTTACGACACCCCTGTCGCACTGCTTGAACAGATTCCGGTTCTGATTGAGCAGGCCATTGAGGCGCAGCCTGAGACCCGCTTTGACCGTGCCCATTTCAAGAGTTTAGGCCCATCGTCGCTCGACTTTGAGGCAGTTTATTTCGTATTGAGTCCCGACTTCAATATTTTCATGAACGTGCAGCAGGCGATCAACCTGCAACTGGTGCGCAGCTTTGCCGAGCACCATATCAGCTTCGCTTTCCCCACGCAAACCCTGCACCTCAACGCCGGCACTGCCTTGGTCAATGAATTATCAGGTGGTACTACGCCAGCCCAAGAGCCCAGGCCACCAACAGCCAATTTCCAATCCCTCGTTACACATAAAAAACCATGAAAAAATACACATCAGGCTGGCTAACGGTTTTGATCGTTGCCTTGCTGGCTGCGCTCGCTTATTACTGGTGGCAACAGCGCACACCGCCGCAACCGGAAATCGCGCCGGTGGCCGCGGTCGCATCCGGTCCGGTCCGGTCAATCCAGCGTCAGCACCAGCGGCACCGGTCGAGTCGGCCATCAAATATCCGGTTGAAGACATCAATGCCGCTGCCGGGACGGCAAGCGCGCCACTGCCGGCACTCTCGGCTGCAGACAAGTATGTCAGCGATGCAGTTGCCAGTTTACTGGGGCGAAAGGAAGTGTTGACTTTCCTGCAACTTGACGGTTTTGTGCGCCGGGTGGTAGCCACCGTTGACAATCTGGCACGCGAGCACGCGCCTGTGTCGATCTGGCCGGTGAACCCGACACCTGGACGCTTTACCACCGGGCTTGGGGACAACCAGGACCCTGCCGGGGAGACGACGATCAATCCAGACAACAGCCTGCGTTACAGTCCGTTTGTGATTTTTGTTGAGTCCATCGATAGCGTCAAAACAGTGGCGCTGTATGCACGCCTGTACCCGCTGTTCCAGCAGGCTTATGTTGAACTGGGTTACCCCAAAGGCTACTTCAATGACCGGCTGGTCGCCGTGGTCGATCTTTTGCTGGCAACGCCGGTTCAAACCGGCCCTATCAGTGTCAACCGGGTTGATGTCAAGGGGCCGTTGCAGCCGACCAGACCTTGGCTGACCTACGAATTTACCGATCCGGCACTTGAAGCGTTGTCCGCCGGACAAAAAATGTTGATCCGCTCGGGGTCCGTCAATCATCGACGCCTACAGAAAAAGCTGCTTGAATTCAGACGGCTGCTTGCTGCTGCGCCGTTGGCACAACCCGCCAATCCAGCGCAGCAGCGGGTTCGTACGGACAAGCATTAAAATGCATTCGACGTCAAAAGTACTGCATCAAGCACTCACCATGGGTGCAGATGAGACGGCCTACCGCTGCCAGCGCATGGCAGCCATCGTGGCCGACAACGATGTGGTGCGTTGGGGTGATGAATTCATGCGCGCCGTGCAGGCCGCGTAATTGCGTTAATGGTTTTATGGTTTATTTCGTGCTTATCCGGT
>DHWX01000138.1 GCA_002413395.1 Polaromonas sp. UBA5171
AACGCTGATCACGCGCTACCGTCTCTATAGTGATTACACCAAGGAGCACCTGTACACCACCGATTTCAACGAATACAGCGTGCTGCCGGTGTGTTGCGGCTGGCTCGCGGAAGGCGCCATCTATCAGCTCTTCACGGGTGCAGGAACCTTGTCTGGGGTGGCTGCTGTGCCGTACTACCGCCTGTATAACCCTTTGAGCCACCAGCACCACTGGACGACCGACCCGAACGAATACAATGTGCTGGGGACGCTGGGCTGGTCAAAGGAAGGGATCGATGGCTATATCCTGCCCACCGCCGTGACGGGCACCTTGCCCCTCTACCGCTTGTATCTCAATGCTTTCGGCGGCTTGCACCTGTGGACCACGGACAGCAACGAGAAGAATGTGCTAACCACCACCGCAGGCTGGGTGGACGAAGGGGTGGCAGGCTATGTTGTTCCATTACCGTGAGTACCTGATGCTCAAGACCGACCGGCCCCAGCCCCCCCCTGAACCGGTTCCAACAAAACGCCGAACAAGGGGTGTGCTGAGAGGGCTCGGCTGCATGCTGGCCCTGACCGTAGCCGGATACGTGTCGGCTCAATCTCCTGATCCCTTACCAGTCCGGGCGCCTGCTAATCCTGCCTTCTTGCAGACTCAATTGCTGCCTGCGGCAAAACGCTTGTCCCCGGGGCCATTGACGCCAGATGTTCCAGCCCGAGGCTACTTTCCTTCACCGGTGGATCGTTCGCACATGGTCGGGCTGACACCGGGTGTGACGAAGGCCTCAAGGATGTCCATCGCAGGACCCAACGGGGTTTCTCCAGCAAGCTTCGACTTGAGAACGTTGGGCTTGGTCACCCCCGTCAGGGATCAGGGTCAGTGCGGCGACTGCTGGACTTTCTCGACCATCGCTTCAGTGGAATCAAATACCTTGGTGGGCGCTGGCGGTAGCAGCGATTTTTCCGAGAACCACATGAATGTTCGCCACGGATTTGATTGGGCGTCCTGTACCGGTGGTGGCAACGGGGACATTGCCGGCGCTTACATGACCCGCTGGGGCAACACCGATTCATTGGCGGCCGGACTCGTCAACGAAAGCGACGATCCATACACATCCACCTTGGCGACGTCGATTGCCGGCCTCTCGCCGCGCGTTCATATGCAAGAGTTTTTGATCTTGCCCGACCGGGCGATCGGCACTGGACTGAATGGAACCGACAATGCCAACTACAAGTTGGCGATTCAAAACTATGGCGCGGTTGACGTGGCCATCTATGCCGACAATGGCATGTCATCGAGTTCCTCGTCCTCCTATTGGAACCAGACATTCAAGGCGCTCTATTACAACGGGGCATCGAACCCCAACCATGAAGTGGCCCTGGTCGGCTGGGACGATAGCTTTCCTGCAAGCAGCTTCAGCACCGCGCCGCCCGGGCCTGGCGCCTTTATTGTTAAAAATCAATGGGGCACCGCCTGGGGCAACAGTGGCTACTTTTACATCTCTTATTTTGATAAACAGCTGACGGACGCGCATGTCTTTCGGGAGCCCGAAAGCAGTTCCAACTACGGGCGTTCCTATCTCTATGACCCGTTCGGACAGACCTCGTCGATTGGTTACGGAACCAGCACGGCATGGGGTGCCAACGTTTTCACCGCAGTGGCCAGCGATACGCTGCAAGCGGTCGCATTCAACACGGTGGGATTAAACACCAGCTACGAAATCTCCATTTACACCGGCGTATCAAGCACGCCTGATAGCGGCACGCTCGAAAGCGGGACGGTGAATAGCACCGGGTCGTTCCCCTATGCCGGTTATCACACCGTTGTGTTGTCGCGGCCGGTGCCATTGACGAGTGGGCAGAAATTTGCAGTAGTCGTCAAGTTCAACACGCCGGGTTATACCTATCCGGTTCCCATCGAAGCCAAGTTTTCCGGCTACGACAGTGCGGCTGCCGCCAGTGCGGGTCAGAGCTTTATCAGTTCGGCTGGCGCTGCATGGACCGACTTGACCACATCTTATCCCGGTGCGAATGTCAATATTCGGGCATTTACGGCAGCGACCACCACGGTTCCTGGCGCGCCGACAATGGGTACGGCAACCGCTGGCAATGCCCAAGCCACCGTGAGTTTTACTGCGCCCGCCAGCAATGGCGGCTCGCAGATCAGCAGCTATACGGTCACATCCAGTCCTGGTGGCATTAGTCATACCGGTACGACCAGCCCGATCACGGTGACGGGCTTGACCAACAATACTAATTACACCTTCACGGTCGCGGCCACCAACTCGGTCGGCAACGGGCCGCCTTCAGCGGCGTCCAATAGCGTGACCCCTTCTTCGACAAGCGCTACGGTGCCCGGCGCACCCGCAATTGGGGCCACAACCGCGGGCAACGGCAGCGCCACCCTCTGGTTTACGGCGCCATCGTCGGATGGTGGGGCTGCCATCGACGCATACTCTGCGACCTGCGGAACGACCATAGTTCCAGGAACATCCTCGCCGATCACCGTCACCCCCCTAAGCAATGGGACAACGTATTCTTGTACGGTAAGGGCACACAATAGTGTGGGCTTCGGCGCTCCTTCCGCCGCGTTCAACGTCACGCCGTTGACACCCGTGGCGCTGCCAAGTGCGCCAACGATCGGTACGGCGACCGCTGGCAATGCCCAAGCCACAGTGAATTTTGCACCGCCCACCAGCAATGGCGGCTCGACGATCAGCAGCTATACCGTGACATCGAGTCCCGGTGGCATTGTTCAACCCGGAACGGCCAGCCCGATCACGGTGACGGGCCTGACCAACAATACCAGTTACACCTTCACGGTCACAGCCACAAATTCGGTCGGCATCGGGCCGTCTTCAGCGGCGTCCAATAGCGTGACGCCGCCCAACAACAGCGCAACTCAAAGCCTCACCACCACCTTTACTGGCGGGACCTACGGCGCCGGCGGCAACATGTTTGATGTGATGCCACTAAGCGGCATCGTCACCATTAACCGCTTTGATCTGAATTTTAATGCCGCCGCTGGCACGGTGGTACCGGTCCGCGCGTATTACAAGATAGGCAGCTATTCGGGATCTGAGGCGACTCCCAGCGCGTGGACACTGCTGGGAAGCTATTCAGTAACCAGCGCGGGGCCGGGAATGCCGTCATCCATGCCGGTAGCAAACCTCGCACTGGCCAGCGGCCAAACCTACGGAATCTACCTGACAACCACGGATGGGACGTCCTTCTTGTACACGAGCAGCGCCAAGACCTATTCGAACATCGATCTGCAAGTCACTCTGGGGGCGGGTATTTTTTACCCATTTGGAACTTTATATGCCCCGCGAACCTGGAACGGCACGATTTACTATTTGGCCGGTGGAACAGGAACACTGATCACGCGCTACCGCCTCTATAGCGATCTCACCAAGGAGCACCTGTACACCACCGACTTTAACGAATACAGCGTGCTGCCGGTGTGCTGCGGCTGGCTCGCGGAAGGCGCCATCTATCAGATCTTTCAAGGTGCGGGCTCCTTGTCTGGGGTGGCCGCTGTGCCCTACTACCGCCTGTATAACCCTTTGAGCCACCAGCACCACTGGACGACCGACCTGAACGAATACAACGTGCTGGAATCGCTGGGCTGGACCAAAGAAGGAATAGTGGGCTATATCCTGCCCACCGCGGTGACGGGCACGTTGCCCCTCTACCGCTTGTATCTCAATGCTTTCGGCGGCTTGCACCTGTGGACCACGGATGCCAACGAGAGGAATGTGCTAACCACCACCGCAGGCTGGGTGGACGAAGGGGTGGCGGGCTATNNCGCCGAACAAGCCGTAACAACCGAGTTGACCCTGAGCCCGATCGAGCAGGATCCAAAATTACAACTCAGCGCCAACGGTGATGCGCATTGGCGGGCTTATTCCTGTGACTCCGCCTTCATCGCTGAACCAGCACAAACGCAAACGCCGCTTGCAGCCGGTTGGTATTCGGTGAGTATTGCCATGGTGTCGCATGGCGGTCACGTTGCAGGACCACGCCTTTACATTCCAAATGAAGAGGGTGTGTTTTCGCAGGCGCGCTCCATTGAGTTAAAGCCATCTGGAACAGAATTCATTGCGAGGTTTTATTTGCCGCGCGTCATGCGTCACCTTCGCTTCGATCCCAGTATTTATCCCTGTGAGTTTTCATGCGGCGCCCTCAAAATTACTCCGATACCCGGCTCCGCCCACTGGTGGACATCCTTCTCCAGGTTTTTTCGCTTTCGCCTGCCTTCGGCCAAATTATTGATGCAATGGTGTCGCACCGGTGTGCGCTTATTGGGTACCCGTGGTCCAAGGGCGCTTATGGGTGCAATTTACGAGACCTGGTTAATTCAGTCGGATGAAAACCGATCGGGTTATCCTGACTGGATAGCGGCCTACGCCACGCCTGATGATGCGCAGCAACAAGCGATGAGCCAAGCTTGCCGGGAATTCCTGCGCCAGCCGGTGATTAGCCTCATCACCCCGGTGTACAACACACCGGAGAAATATCTACGGGCAGTGATCGAATCGGTCATGAGTCAGATTTATCCCCATTGGGAACTCTGCCTGGCCGACGACGCCTCTACGGCACCCCACGTTCGGAAAGTGCTTGATGAGTATTGCTTGCGTGACCCACGCGTCAAGGTTGTTTATCGGGAGAAGAACGGACATATCAGTGCAGCGTCGAATTCAGCGCTGGCACTCGCCACCGGCGAATTTATCGCCCTGCTTGATCACGACGATGCACTGACGCCAGATGCACTGTTTTGGGTGATCAAGGAATTCAACGATCACCCCGATGCCGCCTTGATTTATTCAGACGAGGACAAGCTGGATTTCGAGGGGGTACCTACCACGCCCTACTTCAAGTGCGACTGGAACTACGATCTTTTCCTGTCGCACAATCTGATTACCCACCTTGGGGTCTATCGAACGGACGTGGTGAAGAGCCTTGGCGGCTTCCGCGAAAGTTTTGACGGCGCGCAAGACTATGACCTCGCACTGAGATTCATTGAACAGATTGACGCCAGCCAGATCCGGCACATTCCACGCGTTTTGTACCACTGGCGGATGTTGCCCGGCAGCACGGCCATTGGCGCTGAACAGAAGGATTACGCGGCCGAGCGCGCGCGACTGGCCATTGAAGAGCATTTGAAACGTTGCCATATCGCAGCATCAGTTGAAACGATACCGGACATGGCCACGCAACGGGTCAGGTACCAGTTGCCTGCAATTCTGCCTCTGGTTTCGATCATCATTCCAACCCGCAATGCAAAAAAACTGGTTCGCCAGTGCATCAGCAGCATCCGGCAGAAGACGAGTTATTCCAATTTCGAGATCCTGCTCGTCGATAACGGCAGCGACGAAAAGGAATCGGTGGAATACTTCAGCACCCTGCACGATCAGGGTCAGGTTCGGCTACTCAAGGACCCAGGCCTTTTCAATTTTTCAAGGATCAACAACGATGCGGTAAAAGTCGCGCAGGGAGAATACCTGGTATTTCTGAACAACGATATTGAGGTCATTTCTCCTGACTGGCTTTCAGAGCTGGTGTCACAGGCACAAAGACCGGGGATTGGCGCCGTTGGTGCGAGGTTGTGGTACCCCAACGATACGATTCAACATGCCGGTCTCATTCTGGTAGCCGGACTGGCGGGGCACGCTCATTTGGGCCGAATGCGCGGCGATCACGGCTATTTTGGCCGGGCAAGCCTCATTCAAGCTGTCTCTGCGGTCACTGGAGCCTGCCTTTGCATTCGCAAGCAACTCTTTGAGGAGTCCGGTGGATTTGACGAGTCGCTTGCCGTTGCCTTCAATGACGTTGATTTCTGCCTGCGGCTGCATGCTATGGGCTACCGGAATCTTTACACGCCCTATGCTGAGCTCTACCACCACGAATCAGCGACCAGAGGATACGAGGATACTCCCGAAAAAATGGCTCGTTTCAAGACGGAAACCAAAATTCTGCAGGAGCGCTGGATGCCACTGCTGATGAACGACCCTTGCTACAGCCCCAACCTGACGTTGTCAGGCGAGCCCTTTACGCTCGCCTGGCCACCGCGCGTTGAGGGGTTTCGGAAGCAGAATAGTTTCATTTGAGGCGGTCATTCAGACTGCGCTGCAAAAGGCTCACGCTTTCTGCAACAGATGCCGCGCTGCTGTTTAATGTGATTTGGGGTGCCAACGGCGGTTCATAGGGGCTGCTGATGCCCGACATGTTGGGCAACTGGCCGCTGCGGGCCTTTTTGTAGAGCCCTTTCGCGTCGCGCTGCTCACACACCGCCAGCGGCGTGCTGACATACACCTCGGTGAAGTTCTCCGGCCCGATCAGCTCACGCGCCATTTCGCGCTCTTGCCTGAAGGGGGAAATAAAGGCCGTCAACACAATCAACCCGGCATCCATCATCAGCTTGGCCACCTCGGCAATGCGGCGGATATTTTCCACCCGGTCGGCATCGGTAAAGCCCAGGTCTTTGTTCAACCCCTGACGCACGTTGTCGCCATCCAGAATGTAGGTGCGACGCCCTTGGGCATGGAGCGCCACCTCCAGCGCATTGGCCAAGGTTGACTTGCCCGAGCCCGAGAGACCGGTGAGCCAGATGACCTTGCCTTTGTGGCCATTGAGTTGTTCGCGGTCTTGCCGGGTGATGGACAGGGCTTGCCGGTGCACGTTCTGCGCCCGGCGCAGGCTATGCCGAATCATGCCGATCGCCACCGTGGCGTGGCTGAACCGGTCCACCAGAATAAAAGCCCCCAGCGTTTTGGAGTTGGGGTAGCTGTCAAACACCAAGGGTTTGGTGGTGGCCAGGGTGCAGACGCAAATGTCGTTCAAACCAAGCTGCGTGCTGGCCTCATGCGCCAGGGTGTTGATGTCCACCTTGTGCTTGATGCCGGTCAGCGATGCCGAGGCCCACTGGGTGGCCAGCTTGATGCTGTAGCTGCGGCCAATAAGCCCCGCTTCCTCAATCATCCAGACCAGGGTGGCTTCAAACTGGTCGGTCATCTCCAGTGGGTGTTGGCTCAAGGAAAGCACGTCGCCGCGGGAGGCGTCAATTTCTTTATTCAAGCGCAGGGTGACCGCATCGCCCGCCACCGCTTGGGCCAGCAATCCGTCGAAAGTGACAATTTCCGCCACACGGGCGGTCTGTCCAGAGCCGGTCACGCGGATTTCGTCACCCACATTGACACCGCCTTCTGCCACAGTGCCGCTCAAGCCCCGAAACGAGGCATCCGGCCGATTGACCCATTGCACCGGAAATACCAGCCTGCTGGAGCTTCGTGAAGGAACCTGGACCGTCTCCAGATAGCCCATCAGAGTGGGGCCGCCATACCAGGGCGTGTGGGCCGAGCGTTGGGTGATGTTGTCGCCCTGCAGGGCCGAAAGCGGAATGGCGCTGATGCTCTCAAATCCCAGTGGCTGGGCAAACTGCGCAAACGCTTCGCTAATGCGGCCAAAGATGTCCGCATCAAACCCCGCCAGGTCCATTTTGTTGACGGCCAGCACCACCTGCCGGATGCCCATGAGCGACACCAGATAGGCATGCCGGCGGGTCTGCGTCAGCAACCCTTGGCGGGCATCGACCAGCAGCACCGCCACATCGGCCGTGGAAGCACCGGTGACCATGTTGCGGGTGTATTGCTCGTGGCCCGGGGTGTCCGCCACGATGTACTTGCGCCGTGCGCTGGCAAAGAAACGGTAGGCCACGTCGATCGTGATGCCCTGCTCGCGCTCCGCCGCCAGGCCATCCACCAGCAGGGCAAAGTCGAGGTTGTCGCCCTGGGTGCCGTATTTTCTGGATTCGGTTTTGAGGGCCGCCAGCTGGTCGTCAAATAGCTGATGGGACTCCCACAGCAAGCGACCGATCAGGGTGCTTTTGCCGTCGTCGACGCTGCCACAGGTGATGAAGCGCAGCAAGTCCTGCTGCTGCTGTTGCTGCAAAAAAGCTGCTGCCGTGGTAGGTTTTATCTGGGGTGCGGCTTGGCCAATGGTGGCGTCGGCAAGCGATTTTCTGGCTGTGCGTGCCATCAGAAGTAGCCCTCCTGTTTTTTCTTTTCCATGCTGGCAGCGGCGTCCGTGTCGATGGCGCGGCCCTGGCGCTCGGAGTTGTGGGCATTCACCAACTCCAGGATGATGTCTGACAGGGATTCCGCGTTCGACTCCACCGCGCCGGTCAGCGGGTAGCAACCCAGGGTGCGAAAGCGCACTTTGCGCGCTTGAATCGCTTCGCCGGGCAGCAGTCTGAAACGCCCGTCATCCACCAGCAAAATCATGCCGTCGCGCACCACCACGGCGCGCTCTTTGGCAAAGTACAGCGGCACCACGGGTAGGGCCTCCTGGCAGATGTATTGCCAGATGTCCAATTCAGTCCAATTGGAGAGCGGGAACACCCGGATGCTCTCGCCCGGGCTCTTGCGGGTGTTGTAGAGGTTCCAGGGCTCGGGGCGCTGGTTTTTCGGGTCCCAGCGATGGCTGGCGCTACGAAAGGAAAAAATCCGTTCTTTGGCGCGGGATTTTTCTTCGTCGCGCCGCGCGCCACCAAAGACCACGTCGAACTTGTATTTGTCCAGCGCCTGTTTGAGGCCCTCGGTCTTGGTGATGTCGGTGTGCAGGGCCGAGCCATGGTCAAAGGGATTGATGTTTTTGGCAATCGCCTCGGGGTTGATGTGCACCAGCAGGTCCATGCCGCTTTCACGCGCCACTTGATCGCGAAAGAGATACATCTCCTGAAACTTCCAGCGGGTATCCACATGCAGCAGCGGAAACGGCGGCAGGGCGGGGTAAAACGCCTTGCGGGCCAGGTGCAGCATGACGGTGCTGTCTTTGCCGACTGAGTACAGCATGACGGGATGCTCGGCTTCAGCGACCGCTTCGCGCAGGATGTGAATGCTCTCGGCTTCGAGGCGCTTGAGGTGCGGCGTGGCTGTGATGCTGGCGTTGCCGCGCCGCTCCAACTGCGCTGACAAGTTCAGCACCGGGGGATAGCTCAGCAGGCTCATGGCCGGCATGCGCTGGAGCGGGCGGCACACACTGACCAGGCGACCGTGCGGGAAAATGGCCAGCTCCTTGCCGAGATGCGCCTGCAGCTGCTGCAGCGCCGCCGCGACCTGCTGCGACGCAAGCGCTGATTGCTCTACCGGCACCCAGTAGCGCGCGCCGCGCGCGTCGTTCGCATGCAGGCAGTCACGCCCGCCGGGCAAGGGGTGCAGTTGGGCGAACAGCACCAGTTTGCGCTGGTTGCGGGCTTGCGCAATTTCCCAATTCAATACGGTGGCAACCGGCCTGCGGCCGAACTCGTCTTCCAAAGCATCCGCTGTCAATTCGGCCGGGAGGAGTTGCAGCTCGTGCAGACGGCGCTCGGCGGTGCGTTTGGTGTCGACCTGGCCAATGGCGTGCAGGTGCTGAAAGGCCAGATCAGTGTCCCAAACTTGCAGAGCGTCCAATCCAAAAAGATCAGGGTTTGGGTTGGTCACGTTTGACGCATTTTGCATAAGTGAAAAATTATTAATCAAAAAAACAATTTTATTGTGCAAAATTAGTATTTTGATGTTTTCATTTACATAATGCGACAAATTAAAGCAGCGGCTCAACCCTGATCGACACCGCCTATGCCTTGGCGTGCGCGCTGACGGGGCTGGCGCTTTTGTCAAGGGAATAGCCCAGATTCTGGGTGATGATCTGCGTTTCCCCGGGTGATCGTCTGATCCAAAATGAACCGGCTACACCTTATCCGCATCCTGATCGGCAGACGGGCTCTGCGCATCGAGCAAGGCGATGCGCTGGTTGAGGCGGCGCAGTTGGCGTTCTAGCCGGGTGTTGGTGATGTCGGCATAAAGCGATTTGACAAACAGCACGACCACAGCACCTAGCAGCAGCGCAGCCGGGGGATAGCTGATGCCAATCCAGCCAGCAGCACGGTCAATCAGGCCGGGCCACAGCCCCAGCAGGGCGGCCAGGACAGCGATGACGATCCAGAACAGGGCATGCAGGATGTAAATGTGGTCGCGCCGCAGCAGGTGCAGGATGAGCACGGCCAAACCCAGGCCGAGCAGGCTGGTGGTGATTTGCAGGTTGGCCATCAGGGTTTGGTCGCCGGTTTGGCGGTGGGCAGGCCCGCAGGGGTGTTCAATCGCTGCTGCAGGTTGCGGTAAATGGGGTTGTTGGGTTCTGCACGCATGGCCAGTTCCAGGTCTTGGGCACTGGCGGCGTGTTGGCCTTGGTAAAAGTAACTCAAGGCACGGGCGTAATAGGCTGGGCCGCTGGGGTGCTGGGCAATGGCGGGGTTGAGGATGTCCATGGCCGCAGCGTAGTCTTTTTTACCGACGTAGGCCATGCTCAGGCCCACTTGGTAGCGCTGGCGATCCGGGGTTTGTTTCAGGAGCGTCCGGTAGCTGGCAATGGCAGCATCAAAATTCTGGCTCGACACAGCGGCTTCGGCCTGGCGCAGCCGAGTGAATTGCTCGGCATCTGCTGCCTGGGGATGTTGCAGGGCTTTTGTAAAGCTCTCAAAGGCTTCGGCGAAGTGCCCCAGTGCGTATTGCGATTCACCGCGCTGGTAATAGAGTGCGGCTTCAGTAAAGCCTTTGGCTTCAGCTTGCGCGAAGTTGTCCAACGCCTGGGGATATTGTTTGAGCTGCTGCAAGCTCACACCCATGTTGAAGCGGGCTGAGCCCATGGGCTCTCCCAAGGCTTCCGCTCGGCTAAAAAGGCGCAGGGCCTCGTCGTAATTGCCCTGGTCGAGGGATTCTGCCCCGAGGTTAAGCAGCGGGCGCCAGCGACCAACCGCATTGGCCGGGGCTTGCTGGTCAATTTTTTCGCTGGCGTCAAGCCAGGCGATACTTGGGGTTTGCAGGCTGTTGATGCGCTCAATACTGAGGGCGGCGAACAGCGCAACCACCAGCAGGCAGATGGCATGGAACGCCCTGTGGGTGTAGCCCACCAGCGCCAGCGCCAGCGCGATCAGGACCGGAATGGCGATGGACCACAGGTAACTGCGGTAGAGAACAAACGGGTCTTGCAGCCAGACGGTAGCGAATTCGGTCAAAAAAAGCAGGCCGGGCATGAGCAGGCACAGGCCGAAAAGGCCCCAGGCGTCGCTGCGGCGAATCACCAGCCAGGCCGCCAACACCAGTGTGCCGATCCAGGCCAGGGCGCCTAACAGGTGCCAGCTCAAAAGGGTCAGGGGAAAAGTGGGCCGGATGTCGATGGACATCCAGCCCACGTAGGGCAAGAGCCACAGCAGCCCGTAACGAAAAAACAGACCGGCTTGATTGATGATGCTCAATGGGTAGATCTGCCTGCCAATGCCGGGTTGCTGTTGTTCCAGTTGGGCGGCAAAGGCGCGCGAGGTTTCGTCAAAGATGGTGCCCACAATGGAGCCGTAGCGGCTGTACAGCACGGCCCCCATGGCTGCCAGCACCAGCGCCGACGCGGCGGCAACCCGAATCACCCGTTGCAGGCTGGGGCGCTGAACAAAAATGAACAAGGGCACCAGCAGCAAAATGGCGGTAACGGCATATTCCTTGGCTGCAACGGCAAGCACGTAGCAGGCAATGGCCAGCAGATGCCAGCGCAGTTGCCCGCTGATGAGGCCGCGCACATAGCTCCAGCAGGCCAGCGCCACCAACAGCGTGGCCATAAGGATGGAGCGCTGCATGAGGTAGGCCACGGCATAAACCGCCACCGGGTTGAAGGCCCATAGCGCCACGCCCAGGCGGGCCGAGGCGCGCAGGGAAGATGAAAACTCGGGAGTGTCGCGGTGGCTGTCGCTCCATTGCGTGCGCTGCAGCAGTTGAAGGACAAACGCGTAGAGCGTGAGCGCGGTGGAAATGTGCAACCCTATGTTGAAAATGCGCTGCTTCCACCAGCCTTCGCCTAAAATACCCTGCAACCACACAAAACTGCCGTATGAGAGCATGCGTGGCTTGAGCTGGATCAAGCTGCCATATTGGCCAAAGATGGTGCCGTCTGTCAGGCGACCGTCGTCAAACACCAGTTGGTTGTTGATGCCGAAAGCATACAAAATGGCAATGCCGACGCCAAGCGCAACGGCGTATAGAAGTGTCATTGATCGTGGTTTCATGGCTGGCCTCTGATTTTGGTTGGGCTTGGCCAAAATTTGATTGCGTTTGATTGCGTTTGATTGTAATTCCTGAAAAATATGAGAAAGTCTGTTTTGCTGTTTTCAAAATCTGTGCGGGGATTGGTCGTGCGCGGCAGGGTGGCAAGCCTGTTGGTGGTCGTGCTGGGCTATGGGCTTCATGTGCAGGCGCGGGCCGATATGTGGAAATACGTGGATGAAAATGGCGTGACGCAATTCACCAACCAGCGGCCCGGCAAAGACTATCAGCTGGTCATTCAGTCAAATCCCGCGGCGCCCGCTCAAGCGGGCCTGGGTGAGCGCCAAGGCACCCCCGACGCGGCCGCCCACCGCGCGGTGGCAGTGATGAATGCCTCGCCCACTTACCAGGCAGTGCAGGGCAGCCTGACGGCGGCTTCACTGACGCATGGGGTGGACTACGAATTACTCAAGGCGGTGGTGGTAGCGGAGTCAGCCTTCAACCCGAAAGCGGTTTCGCACAAGGGGGCAGTCGGGCTGATGCAGATCATGCCGGACACGGCACGCCGTTACGGGGTTCAGTCCGAGCCGGGTTCGACGGTGGAGAGCAAGCTGACTGATCCGGATCTGAATATTCGAACCGGAACACGCTATCTGGCAGACTTGTTGCGTATGTTTGGTGGCGAGACCGAGCTGGCGGTGGCGGCTTACAACGCCGGTGAGGGCGCGGTCATGCGCGCGGGCAATCGCATTCCCAATTACAGGGAAACCCAGCAATATGTGAAGAAGGTGATGGCGGTTTACCGGGTGCTGCAGGCGCGTTAGAAGTCTGACGACAGAAGTTAGCGCTCACCTAAGGGATTAACAGGTCTCGGCGAAGAGCTCGCGGCCAATCAGCATGCGGCGAATTTCGCTGGTGCCGGCGCCAATTTCATAGAGCTTGGCGTCGCGCCAGAGGCGCCCGAGCGGGTATTCGTTGATGTAGCCGTTGCCGCCAAAAATCTGCACGCCTTCGCCGGCCATCCAGGTGGCCTTTTCGGCGCACCACAAAATGACCGAAGCGCAGTCCTTGCGCACCTGGCGCACATGCTCAGCGCCCAGCAAGTCAAGATTCTTGGCCACGGTATAGGCAAACGAGCGCCCGGCTTGCAACACTGTGTACATGTCGGCCACCTTGCCCTGGATCAGCTGGAACTCGCCGATGCTCTGGCCAAACTGCTTGCGGTCGTGAATGTAGGGCACGACGCTGTCCATCACCGACTGCATGATGCCGAGCGGGCCGCCCGTGAGCACCGCGCGCTCGTAGTCGAGGCCGCTCATGAGCACCTTGGCGCCGCTGTTCAGTCCGCCCAGGATGTTTTGCTCCGGAACTTCGACGTTGTTGAAGACCAGCTCGCCGGTGGAGCTGCCGCGCATGCCCAGCTTGTCGAGCTTTTGCGCGATGGCAAAGCCCTTCATGCCCTTTTCAATCAGGAAGGCCGTCACGCCGCGCGCGCCCAGCTCGGGTTCGGTTTTGGCATAGACCACCAGCGTGTCGGCGTCGGGGCCGTTGGTGATCCACATCTTGCTGCCGTTGAGCAGGTAATAGCCGTGCTTGTCCTCGGCCTTGAGCTTCATGGAAATTACGTCGCTGCCGGCGCCCGGCTCGCTCATGGCCAGCGCGCCCACATGCTCGCCGCTGATCAATTTGGGCAGGTATTTCTGGCGCTGCCCGGGCGTGCCGTTGCGCTTGATCTGGTTCACGCACAAATTGCTGTGCGCGCCATACGAGAGGCCGACCGAGGCACTGGCGCGGCTGATCTCTTCCATGGCGATCATGTGCGCCAGATAGCCCATTCCTGCGCCGCCGTATTCCTCGCCCACGGTAATGCCCAGCACGCCGAGCGAGCCCATTTTTTGCCACAGATCCATCGGGAACTGGTCAGCCCGGTCGATCTCGGCAGCACGCGGTGCGATCTCGCTTTGGGCAAATTCGTGCACCGCGTCGCGCAGCGCGTCGATGTCTTCACCGAGTTGAAAATTGAGTCCTGGCAGGTTGGTCATGATTCAAGTCTTTCTTGAGGGGATTTGTCGGGTCGCGCAGTGGTTAATAGGTTTTGGGCACGGGGACGATGGTCTGCTGCATCAGCGCGCAAGGGCTTAGCTTGCCATCGGCGTCCAGGTGCAGTACTTCGGCGGTGGTCACAATGATGCGTTTTCCGGCCTTGGCAACACGGCCAATCGCGCGCAACTCGCCGTCGCTGAAGCCGGCCAGAAAATTGATCTTGTACTCGACCGTGGTGACTTCCGAATCGCCCGCGACCACGGTCAGCGCCGCATAGCCGCCGGCAATGTCGGCCAAAGCGCCCATGGCTCCGCCATGAAAGCCGCCCTGCTGCTGGATGACGCGCTCCGAATGCGGAAGCGCCACCTCGCACAGGCCAGGCTCGACGCGTACCAGCCGGGCACCAAGGCGCTGCATCATGCCCTGGCGTAAAAAACTCGCTTCAATGCGCTGGAACAGCTCGGTCGGCGCGCTGGGGACATCCATGTGCTTGGCCTTTTTAAATGGTGGTTTTTTGATTGACGTTTACGTAAACGTCAACAAGCTTCAATTATGGCCTATTTTGATTTTTTGGCCTTGCCAAGCAGCGCCCGGGCTTCTTTTTCATGGGTCCGGATCTCGTCCAGATTGGCATTCAGGTCCAGCATCTGCGCTTCAAGTTTTTTTCGGTGATCGGCCAGGATGGCAAGAAATTTCTTCAGCTGCGGCGCTGTGTCACGCGGGCTGTCGTAGGAGTCGATGATTTCCTTGGCCTCGGTCAGCGACAGGCCCAGGCGCTTGGCACGCAGGGTGAGCTTGAGCCGCGTGCGGTCGCGGGCGGTGTAAACGCGGTTGCGTCCGCCCGGTCCCTCGCGCTGGGGCTGCAGCAAACCCATGTCTTCGTAAAAACGCATGGCGCGAGTGGTCAGGTCAAACTCTTTTGCCAAATCGCTGATGGTGTAAGTGGTGGCCATGATGCAAGGGAAGGAACAAACAGGGAAATTCAAAAGCGGAGGCGACTGCGCCATGCGGACATCATCCTTACAATGCAACAACGCATGACGTTTACGTAAACGTCAAATATACCCCGAAGATCCACCGAACAAATGGCATGAACCTCCTCGAACAACAACTTGACTATCCGTTTGCAGCTACCCTGCCCGAGGCAGGCACGGCGCTGGAGGTCGCGCCCGGCATCAAATGGATACGCATGCCCCTGCCGTTTGCACTGGACCATATCAACCTGTGGCTGCTGCGCGACGCGATGGACGACGCGAACACCCCGGGTGACAAACGCCAGGGCTGGACCGTCGTTGACTGCTGCATCAGCCAGGAAGCCTCCCGGGCGCAATGGGAAACCATTTTTTCCAGCCAGCTCGAAGGGCTGCCGATTCTGCGCGTCATCGTGACGCACATGCACCCGGACCATATCGGCCTGGCGCACTGGTTGTGTCAGCGCTGGAGCACGGCGCAGCATGCCTGCCGTTTGTGGATCAGTGCCACCGATTACCACATGGCGCGCCTGGGCACGCAGAGCACCACCGGCTTTGGCGGCGACAGCGCCGCCCGGTTTTTTGCCGCGCATGGTCTGACGGACCCGCAATCCCTCGAAAAAATCCGGGCCCGCACCGGCTACTACCCAAGCCTGGTACCCGAGGTGCCGGCCAGTTTTTGCCGCCTGATGGACGGGGATACCGTGCGGATTGGCGGGCGGGACTGGCACTGCATCAGCGGCTATGGCCATGCCCCGGAGCACATGGCGCTGCACTGCGCTGAAGCGTCCGTTTTGATCAGCGGCGACATGGTGCTGCCGCGCATTTCCACCAATGTGAGCGTCTATGACGTGGAGCCCGAAGCCAATTCGCTCGCGCTGTTTCTGACGTCCATCGACAAATTCCTGACCCTGGACTCCGGCACGCTGACCCTGCCTTCGCATGGCAAACCTTTCCGCGGGCTGCATACACGGATCAAACAATTGCAAGAGCACCACCGTGACCGGCTGGGCGAAGTGATGCAGGCCTGCACCGAGCGCCCCTGCAGCGCGGCAGACATTTTGCTGATCATGTTCAAACGCGAGCTTGATCTGCACCAGACCACATTTGCGATGGGCGAGTCGATCGCGCATCTGCATTTGTTGTGGTTTGACGGCCAGTTGCGGCGCACCCTCGATCATGACGGAATTTACCGCTTCAGCCTGGCCTGACAGCCCCCTGCGGAAACGACATGAAGAAACTCGATCCGACCTGCTCGGTGGTTTCAGCCCATACCCTGCCGCCGTGCCGTGCGGCAATACGCTTGACAATCGCCAGGCCCAGGCCGTTGCCGGGAAAGTCCGCCGCCGAATGCAGGCGCGCAAACGCGGTGAAAAGCTTGTCACTGTAGGCCGCGTCAAACCCGGCCCCATTGTCGGACACCTGCAACACCAGCTCACCAGGGGCTTTGCCAGGCAATAGCGCCACCTTGATCCATGCCTCGGCCTTTTTGGCGGTGAATTTCCAGGCATTGCCCAGCAGGCAGGCCAAGGCCGTCGTCAGCAGGCTCGCGTCACCAACGAGCGGCAGGCTCTCGGGCAGCTCGATCGACACGACCCGGCCAGGCTCCTGTCCGCGCAAGTCAGCGATAACACCATTGCATAGCGACACCAGGTCGATCTTTTCAAGAGGCCCCGAACGTAGCGGCAACTGCACCAGCGTTCGCAAGTCATCCACCATCCCGGCCAACTGGCGCGTGCTGGCCTGGATACGGCTGAGGTAGTGCCGCGCCTGCTCATCGAGCACGGCGGAATATCTTTCCGCCAGCGCCGTGGCAAAACCGTTGGCCACATGCAAGGCGTCGTTCAAGTCACTGGTCATCGCGGTCGTAAAGGCGGCCAGATCGCGCTGGGCACTTTTCAGCTCGCTTTGCCGCCTTGCCAGATTTTCCTCCAGTACGGCATTGGCTCGCCGCAACTCGCCGTCCGCCAGATGGCGTTCCGTGACATCGGCCAGGCTCACCAGCACGGCCTGCTGGCCGCCCCAGTTGACATGGCCCCAGGCCAGTTCCACCAGCACCAGCTGCCCATCCATTTTGCGCTGCTTGCACAACTGCATATTGATCCGGCCGCCCCGGCTGCCGGTGCCGGACTCCAGTGCACTGAGCAGCGCCGCGCCCTCCCCGTCGGGAAACAGCGCACCAGCGCGCAGCGTCACAAACTCTTTGCGCGCAATGCCGTAAAACTTGACGGCGGCCTGATTGGCGGCCAGAATCCGCATCGAACTGCGCTCGAACAGCCACATGGCGTTGGGATTGACATCGAAAATGAGCTGGTTGTAACTTTCGCTGTCTTCCAGCAAGCGCAGCAAGCTCTGCATGGAGGCCACGTCCCTGAGCCTGACAACGAACCCCGGGGCCTGCCACATAAAGCAGTATTCGATCCAACTGCCCTCAAACTTGTGGTTGGCAACAAAGGCGTGCCGCGCCGATGCGCTCAGGGCCTTGGCGGTGGCCACCTGATACTGATCGGTAATGTCTTCCGGCACCACATCCCAAAAGTCATGGCCGAGCATGTCAGCCAGGGTGCCGTGCAGGAGTTCAAGCGCCCGATCGTTGGCCTCGGTGATGCGCCCGTTTGCATCGAGCCGCACGATCCCGCTATTGGCCCGCTCCAGCGGCCCCCAAGGCCGCTCTTCTGGCTCCGTTGCAGGCAGTTCCGCGCCTGGTGCGTCAGTCAGCTGCCCGGCCGCCATACCAGCCGCGCCATGCCCTGGCTTGCTGCCCAGAAAATTCCTGAGTTGGCGGAGTAATCGGCGCATGGGTGCGGTCTGGTCAGGTTCCTTCAAAATTCAAAACAGGGCACGGTCAAGGCGCTTCACGCCAACGACACGCCAATTCAACGTGACGGTCAAGTTCCCTAACGCCACTTGACGTTGGCCGCCACGAGCGCTGTCAGATAGCCCTGCAGCCAGTCAAAGTTAACCGGTTTTTGCAGCAGGTTGGAATTTGGCGGAAGGTCGCCGCGTTCGGCAATCGCCTGGGCCGGCAGACCGCTGATCACCACGATCTGCATGGCTGCCAGTTGCGGGTTGCGTTTCAGGGCTTTGAGCATTTCGAATCCGTCCACGCCGGGCATGGACAAATCCGTGATCAGCACATCCGGGCGCATGCTGGCAATGTCCATCAGGGCTTCCAGCGCCGAGTGCATCCAGGTGCAATCAATCGGCAAATCCCACGCCTCAAGCTGGCAGCGGTACAACTCCCGGGTATTTTCGTCATCTTCCACAATCAGCACCCGCAAGCGGTGATGGGGGTCGGTGTCGGCGCGCGCCAGTTGCGGGCTGTTTTTGGCCAGGTAGGCGTTGAGCGACTGCAGCGCAATGCGACGGTGGCCACCCAGCGTTTTCCAGGCTTCAATTTCGCCTTTTTCCACCAGCGATTGCACGGTGGCAACCGACAGACCGAGCAGCTTGGCGGCATAACTCGTGCCACAGTAGTCGTCTGTCGAGAAGTTTGGGGCGGTAATGGCCGCCTCGAAGGTTTTTGGCTCAGATGGCATGAATGCACGCAGGACAAGTAACTTTTTTCATTTTTTACATTTTAATCAGTTCGACCGATTGGACTGAAAATAGTAGTTCGTCCCAATTGTATGGATTACTACGGGTGCGCTCAGCCCGCCGCCCCCTTGGGCAGCGTAAA
>DHWX01000116.1 GCA_002413395.1 Polaromonas sp. UBA5171
CCCTTGGCCGTGGCGCGCCAGGCGGTACGCCGCATCCTGGCGTCAATCTGCTGCTCGACCAGGCAATTGAATGCCGCCGCAGCCCCCGCCACCAGCCAGATACCCGCACTGGCGATCGCTGCCAGCTTCAGGTCGGACCAGGTCGGAATGCCGGGCACCGCCAGCACCATGCCGATCAGCGCGCAAAACACGATGAGCTGCACCACGCGCGGTTTGGTCAGTGCGTAATACTGGGCAAGCCTGGACGGAGCCCGGACGCCTGGAGGGGATGCGACTTGTTGTGTGCTGGCGTTCATGTAGGCAATCTTGAAGCTTGCAATTTTTGCGCAGGCACGATCTGCGGTTTACTGCGACGTGAAAAACTGACACCCGTGAGCAGTAGGACCAGCGCTGCCGCGCCACCGGTGTGCATGACTGCCGCCAGCAGCGGCCAACCCAGCACCACATTGCTCAAACCAGTGGCGGCCTGCAGCAAGGTCAGGCCCGCCAGCCAGCGTGCCTGCATGCGAAAAGCGGGAATGCGATTTAACCTGAAGGCCAGCGTCATCAGCACCGCCAACACTAGGTAAGCGGCCAGACGATGTGCGTAATGAATGGCGGTGAGCGCCTGGAAGGTAATGTTGGCACCGTCAGAGCCCGCGCCCAGTTCGCGCCAAAGCGTGAAACCCTGTTTGAAATCCATCGCAGGCCACAATGAGTTCTGGCAAGTGGGGAAATCGCTGCAGGCCAGCACCGCATAGTTGGTGCTGACCCAGCCCCCCAAGGCAATCTGCAGCCACAGCAAGGCCAATGCGGTGATGACAAACACTCGCGTGCCGGTCCTCAAGGAGGTGAGCGTGCGCGTTGATTTTTCATCGAACAACTCGGAACGCGCTGACTGCGCCCGCAGCAACGCCAGCAATACCAGACCACCGAGCAGGTGCATCGTGACAACCACAGGAAACAGCTTCATCGTGACCGTGAGTGCGCCAAACGCACCCTGCAGGCACACCCAAACCAGCGTTGCGGTTGGCCACCAAGGCGATACCGGGAGGCGCCTATGTTCAAGCCAGCTGATCACAGTCAGCGTGAGAATCAACACCCCCACACCGGTGGCCAGGTAGCGATGAATCATTTCTATCCACGCCTTGGAATGAGTGACCGGCCCGGTGGGCATGGCGCTTTGCGCGGCCTCGATATGCACTTGCGCGCCGACCGGGCTGGCGCTGCCATAGCAGCCGGGCCAGTCGGGACACCCCAGGCCAGAATCGGTCAGCCGGGTAAAGGCACCAAAAATTACCAGATCGAAGGTCAGAAACAGCGTGAGCAGCGTCAGCACCCGCAGCCGCAGCACCATCGGGGTATTCTTGTTGCGCACCCAGACCCAGGCCAGCGGCCCAAGCGCCACGACCAGACCCATGATCATCAGACGCAGGGCCGGATTCAGATCGTAGAGAGCAGGTACAGGCATGGTTTTTGGAAATCAGCGATGCAGGTAATTTTCAGGAGCAAAGGGTAGGCACTAACGCCCGGCATGGTCCCAACTGCTGGAGGCACGCAACAAGCGCTCCAGATCGCGCCGGGCTTTGGTCGCTGCGCCTGCGTCCATATTTGCCGGGAAACGCATCATCCAGTTGCCCATCGGATCGACTAGGTAGAGGTGATCCTGCAGGCGCTGCCCCGGCGCGGGTTCCAGCCATTGTGCCAGCGCGGCGGGTGCCACGCGCAGCACCGTTGCTGACGCAAGTGCCGGAAGCAGGGCGTTGCGCACGGCCACACCATCATTGACCAGCCAGACACGGTCCACGCGGTCTTTTTCCTTGCCCAGCACTTCGCGCAGCTGGCGCTGGAAGTACAGATTTTTCTCGCAACGGTCATCACAGGCTCCGCCGGCCACGCTCAGCAGTAACCACTGGCCCTTCAATGCCGTCAACTCGCCGGTTTGGCCGTCCAGTGCCTGCGTGGTAATCGTCGGCAGGGGGCGCTGTGGATCAATCAGCGTGCCGAAGTTCGGTTGCCCCTCGGGTCGAATCACGTAATACGTGAAGTAGGACGCGATCACCGGGGCGGCGCAAACCAGTAGCACGGCCAGCATCTTCCAGCGGCCTGCTACGGTGTTGGGTGCCTGAGTGATGGATCGATCCAACTGCGGCATGGCATGCACCGTCAGGCCCAAGGGCTGGTCTTGCACGGCAAGGGCGGCAGCTGAACTGTCACAGGGTGAGGAAGATTCTGGAGGGTTGTTTGTCACAGCAGTGGATCGCGGCGTTGGGTGCGCAATTTGTTGCGCAAAGGAAGAATCAATTGAAACCAGCCATACAGTATGACCACCAGACTGCACATGCCAAACCACTGGAAAGCATAGCCGTAGTGTGTTTCCACACCCAGATTGGGCGCTGCCCATTCGCGCAGCAGGCCTTCGCTGGCGACACCCGTCTGCAGCAATGAAACCCCAAGCAGTGGCAAGCCGGTTTGCGCGGTGAAGGCAGGTATATCGATATTTTGCCGGATACGGCCGCTCTCCATGCCTTTGAACTCATATAGCTTGGAAGGCGGCGGGGCAATACGCCCCCGGACTGTGACGAGCCCCGCGGGCGTTGAAATGTCGGGCAAGTGCGTGCGGTCCGTGAAATCGCGCTGCACCCAGCCGCGTTGCACCAGAATGACCTGCGATCCGCCTTCCAGCAGCAACGGCGTGACGACCACAAAACCGGCTTTGCCGTTCATGGGCCGGTTGTCCAGGTATACCGTGTACGCAGCGCGCCATGTGCCTTTCAGGGTGGCCTGCCGGTGGATGACATCGGCCACGTTTTTGACAGCGGCCAGCGTGCGCGTATCAATGGTGGGGAGATGGCCCTGGGACTCGATGGCCGCCTGGAGCGCCTCTTTCTGCGCGGCGCGGCGCAATTGCCACTGGCCCAGCGAAAACGTCGTTCCCGCCACCAGCAGCGCGGCCAGCGTGATCAGCCAGCGTCGGGGTGAGTGCAAGGCGGAGGTCATGGGCAGATAATCGGATTCATGACGTATCTCGTTGCACTGGCATTTATCGCCATCATCATCAGCCTGGGCTCAGCGCTCTTCTTCATGCTGAAGGACGGCACCGACGGCAAACGCAAAACCAGCAACATGGCGCGCGCCCTGGCGTTCCGTGTCGGATTCTCGGTGTTGCTGTTTGTCGGCATTCTGATGGCATGGAAGCTGGGATACATACAGCCTACCGGCATTCCGGTGGGAAAATAAAAAAACCATAAGGATCAAACACAAAGGCCGATCACTTCGGCCTTTGTGTTTATTGTCGTGCCCCGGCGCAGTGAGCCGGAGGGTTAGCAAAGGCACCGCGCCCAACCATACAACCGGTCCGTCCGGTCGCCTCAGGCTGATTTCACAGCCAGTAGACGAGGATGTAAAGGCCCAGCCATACCACGTCCACAAAGTGCCAGTACCAGGCCGCACCTTCAAAGCCGAAGTGCTTTTCGGGTGTGAAATGCCCTTTTTGCAGGCGCAGGGTGATGAACAGCAACATCAGCATGCCGACAAATACGTGAAAGCCGTGAAAGCCCGTCAGCATGTAAAAGGTCGAGCCATACACGCCAGACGTGAGCTTGAGGTTGAGTTCGGAGTAGGCGTGGAAGTACTCATAGCCTTGCACCGACAGGAAGGCGATGCCCAGCAGTACGGTTATCCACATGAATGCAATGGTGCGGCCGCGGTGGTTTTCGCGCAGGGCATGGTGGGCAATCGTCAGGGTCACGCCGGAACTCAGCAGCAGCGCGGTATTGATGGTCGGTAACCAGAACGGCGTCATGGCCGTGAATGGTTCAACAATACCCGCTGGCGAAGCGGTCGCCCCTGCTGCCAGACTGGGCCAGACTGCCTTGAAGTCCGGCCAGAGTAAGGCGTTGTCCAGGCTGCCCAGCGCTGGCACCGAATGCGCGCGGGCCCACCAGAGCGCCGTGAAGAACGCACCGAAGAACATCACTTCGGAAAAAATGAACCAGCTCATGCTCCAACGGAAAGACAGGTCGACCTTGCGACCGTACATGCCGCCTTCGCTTTCAGAAATGGCCTCACGGAACCACAGGAACAGGGTGCCGAGCCACAAAAGCATGCCGAAGGCCAGCGACCAGGCACCCCAGCCCGCACCATTGATCCACTGGCTGGCGCCCAGAATGACAAAAAATAGGCCAATAGCGGCCGTGACCGGATGCCGGGAAGGGCCGGGCACGAAGTAGTAAGGGGTTGCCCCGTGGGTTGCTGATGACATCGCTCGACTCCTGTTTTTCTCTCTAATTTTCAATAATCTTTTAATTCAAACCGTGACGCGTTTTGTCGTATTTCGGCTTCTCAGCTTTCTGGTACGGCTAGTGCGCAACGACCCAGTTCACCAGAAGCACCAGGGATGCCACAAATACCAAAAAACCGACCAGTCCGACCACGATGATGTGGATGAGACTCAAATTCTTGGCATCTTCGTCATAGGCATCGCGCCCCCGCAAGCCGACAAAGGACCATGCGACGACCTTGGCGGTTCGCCAAATGGACTTTTTGGCAGGCGTCTCGGCCATGCTCACGCACCTGCTTGCTTGTCAGGCGCTGCCGCCGAGGTCGATCTGGAGCTGTCCGGTGCCACAGGCGTCTTGCCACCCACTTCAAAAAACGTGTATGACAGCGTGATGGTGTTCACATCTTTGGATAGTTTCGGATCAATCACGAATACCACGGGCCACTGTTTTTTCTCACCGGGCGCCAAGGTGTACTGGTTGAAGCAGAAGCACTCCAGCTTGTTGAAATGAGCGGCCGCTTGCGCCGGTGCATAGCTGGGAATGGCTTGCGCGGTCATGGTTCGGTTCTGTACATTCTGGAATTCATACATCACGGTGGTCAATTCGCCGGGATGTACCTGTAGCGTGTTTTTCGCCGGCTTGAATATCCATGGACCGCGCGCATTCGCGTCAAACTCCACCGTGATGGTGCGCGTGAGATCAACCTGCGTGTTGGCTGGCAGCTTGGGAGTCGCGCCAGGGATTTGCTGATCAGCCAAGGCCAGTACGTTGATGCCCGTCACCTCACAAACAGCTCTGTAAATGGGTACGAGCGCATAGCCAAAGGCAAACATGCCGAGCACGATCACGCCCAGCTTGCCCACCATCTTGAAATTTTCGTGCTTAAGCAGCATCAAAGTTATACCGGTTTGATCTATTTGGGTTTTCGAACCGGCTTAGTTGCCCAGAAAAATCACCTTGGCCATGAATCCGGCAAAAAAGACGAGCGCGACTGACGCCA
This sequence comes from Polaromonas sp. UBA5171, assembly GCA_002413395.1. Lineage (GTDB taxonomy): Bacteria > Pseudomonadota > Gammaproteobacteria > Burkholderiales > Burkholderiaceae_C > Polaromonas. The sequence continues at coordinate 5,263 of DHWX01000116.1, forward strand.
GTATTAATGCCAGGCGAAAGTTGCTCTTCTTTTGTTCAGGTGTCATGATGCTTGTCCCCGGTTTGCTCAGCCAATCACGCGGGTTGCCGTGATATCAAGCTTGGGCGGGGTTTCATAGGTGTGGAAAGGTGCTGGCGATGGGACTTCCCATTCCAGGCCTTCAGCGCCCTTGCCGCCTTCATCTACCCAAGGGTTCTGCTTGGCTGGCGCACCTTTGCCGCGCATCGTTGGCAGCACGATGAACAGGAAAAAATACACCTGCGCAAAACCGAAGAAGAACGAACCGACGGTGGCAATCGCGTTGAAGTCGGCAAACTGCATCGGGTAGTCGGCGTAGCGGCGTGGCATGCCGGCAAGACCCAAAAAGTGCATCGGGAAGAAGGTCACGTTAAAGGAAATCAGCGACCACCAGAAGTGAATTTTGCCGCGGGTTTCGTTGTACATCACGCCAGTCCATTTGGGCGACCAGTAGTAATAGCCGGCAAACATCGCGTAGAGTGAACCAGCCACCAGTACATAGTGAAAATGCGCCACCACGTAGTAGGTGTCCTGCAGTTGAATGTCAAGGGGTGCCACCGCAAGGATCACGCCCGACAGCCCCCCCACGGTAAACACGAAGATGAAACCCACGGCAAACAGCATGGGAGTTTCAAACGACATGGAACCCTTCCACATCGTTGCAATCCAGTTGAACACCTTCACACCTGTTGGCACCGCGATCAGCATGGTCGAGTACATGAAAAACAGCTGACCAGTGACGGGCATGCCGGTGGTGAACATGTGGTGCGCCCATACGATGAAGGACAAAATGGCAATGGAGGCCGTGGCATAGACCATGGAGGCATAGCCGAAGAGGCGCTTGCGTGAAAACGCGGGAATAATATGGCTGATGATGCCGAAGGCCGGCAAAATCATGATGTACACCTCAGGGTGACCAAAGAACCAGAAAATGTGCTCGAACATCACTGGATCGCCACCGCCGCCGGGGTTGAAAAAGCTGGTGCCAAAGTGGCGGTCAGTCAGCGTCATGGTGATGGCACCGGCCAGCACCGGCATCACGGCAATCAGCAGGTAGGCGGTGATGAGCCAGGTCCAGCAGAACATGGGCATCTTCATCAGCGGCATGCCGGGCGCACGCATGTTCAGGATGGTCACGATGATGTTGATCGAACCCATGATGGACGAAGCCCCCAGAATATGCAGTGCAAAAATGCCGGCGTCCATGCCTGGGCCCATTTGCAGCGAAAGCGGCGCGTACATCGTCCAGCCGCCGGCGGGCGCTCCGCCAGGCAGGAAGAACGAGCTGACGAGCATCACGGCAGCCGGAATCATCAGCCAGAAACTGAAGTTGTTCATGCGTGCAAAGGCCATGTCGGCTGCACCGATCTGCAGCGGAATCATCCAGTTCGCGAAACCCACGAAGGCTGGCATGATGGCGCCGAACACCATGATCAGGCCGTGCATGGTGGTGAGCTGATTGAACAGCTCTGGATTCATTAACTGCAGGCCAGGCTGAAACAGCTCGGCACGGATGAGCAGCGCCAAAATCCCGCCGATGATCAGCATGGTGAAGGCAAACAACAGGTACAGCGTGCCAATGTCTTTGTGGTTGGTGGCGAAAACCCAGCGACGCCAGCCTGTGGGGGCATGGTGGTCGTGGTAGCCGTCATGGGCGTGATGGTCTAAAACGGCACTCATCGAGATTTCCTTTTTAATTCTCTAAAAACGTTTTGTCTGAACCGGCTGATTACTTGCGGTCAGCCAGGATCTCGGCAGGCTGAACCAGTTGACCGGTCTTGTTGGACCAGTTGTTTTTGGTGTAGCTGATCACGGCGGCGAGATCGGTGTCGCTCAGCGCCTTCCATGAAGGCATTGCAGTACCGGCAACGCCATTGAGCACGGTCAGAATTTGCTTGTTGTGGTCCGCGTCCAGCACGATGGCAGAACCGTCGAGCGGCTTGATCGGGCCAGCGCCCTTGCCATTGGGTTGGTGGCAAGCCGCACAATTGGCAGCGTAGACCTTCCCACCCCGCTTGAGGATGTCGTCCAGTGTCCAGACCTTGCTCGGATCGTCCGCCTTGGCAGCAGCTTCCTTGGCCTTGGCGGAAACCCAAGCGGTGTAATCCTCTGCGGAAACAACCTTCACCTGAATGGGCATATAAGAGTGTTCCTTGCCGCAAATTTTGGCGCACTGACCATAATAGTTGCCTATTTTGTCGGCCCGGAACCAGGTGTCGCGCACGAAGCCGGGAATCGCGTCCTGGTGGATGCCAAAAGCCGGCACCGCAAAGGAATGAATCACGTCATTGGAAGTGGTGATGACACGAATTTTTTTGTTCACTGGAACGACCAACGGATTGTCAACCTTGAGCAGGTAGTCATCCACCACTTCACCGGCCTTGGGCCCGCCATTGCTGGACATGGCGCGCTGCGAGGAGTCCAGCGCTGAAATAAAGCCTATGCCTTCCCCTTCGCCCCTGATGTAGTCGTAGCCCCATTTCCACTGCATGCCCGTGACCTTGATAGTGAGGTCAGCGTTGGTGGTGTCTTTTTGGGCTACCACCAGCTTGGTGGCTGGCAGTGCCATCACTATCACGATGATGAAAGGAACGATAGTCCATGCAATTTCAACGGTGGTGGACTCATGAAAATTGGCTGCCTTGTGGCCCACTGATTTACGGTGTTTCAGGATGGAATAAAACATCACACCGAACACCGCCACAAAAATCACCAGGCAAATCGCCATCATGAACCAATGCAACCATATCTGCTCTTCGGCAATTTTGGTGGCTGCAGGATGTAAATTTAGCTGATTGACAGCAGGACCACCGGGCAAATCATTCACAGCGTAAGCGGCGGTACTGACCCAAGTGGTCGCAGATACCAGAATTGCGCCTGCATACTGCATGCCCAGTCGTGTCAATTTGCTCATGGTGTTGCTTACGTTCATCGTGATTACTTTTTCTGCTTCAATTACCGACTGAATCAGCTTATTATTACAAAGTTTGCGATAGATCAAACCGCCTCTTCTGAAAAAGTGGCAGGTTTTCCCATGCGCTCTTTAGTAGGTTCGCAATGCGAAGCGAATTTCGCGAGCCAGCACAGGCCGCAGTTCTGGCCGTACATGCCGACCGACCCGCACTAACCGTCCCTGCCCCGACACCTCAATCAGCGAGCCATCGTCATCCTTGGGCTCAACCCTGACCCACTCACGATTGAATTCAGCGCGCTGGGTATGCCCCGCGGTTTCCAGTTCCACCACCAGTTGCCCGCCTTGCAGAACAATTTTTTCGCTGTCTCCTGCATGGCGGGCATACGCCAGAAAGGCCATTCCCACCGCCAATAGTTCAGCCCAGGCAAAGAGCATGACCAAGGTGGCACCCCGCAACCAGAAAACCCCCGCTATCACCAGCGACACGATGCACAACGACAGGTACAGCCAGCCCAACTGGGCGGGCGTGAGTGAGCAATGACGCCTGAGAAGCCACTGTACAGCGCCATGACTGTGGCTATCCTGAGCGGACAAACTGGCGAAACGAAACGCTGGTGCGGGCTGCGACACGTGGCAATCCTCAAGAAAATTTTCGGTCAACGCCATTCAATGGCCACGTAAAACCCGAAAATAGATTCAGGAAGCGTCAGATCATAGCTTTGTATTTGACGCCATCCCCCCGGGGAAACGCGCAAACCCCTCGATGAACCCGGACATCAAATCGTCCGCATCATGGCGCCATTCAGGTTTGTGGCCGCGGTCCCTTCAGCATGCTGCGCATATCGGCGACCGACACCGTGCTCAGCGCACTGACCTTGATTTTTGGGGGTGCCTTGAGCGCATGGCCGTAAATCACTTCAAACGTGAGCGACAAACGGCCATCTTTGTCCCTCAGATGCCGGGTCAGGGCCTGCTCCAACTGCGCTTTCCAGCTGCGGCCGCGCAGGCCCTGGAAGCGCGCCGGATGAAAATTGCGACCCAGCTCGGCAAGTTCCTGCAATAGCCGCGCCGGTGTTGCATAGGTCAGCGTGATGCGCTCCATGTCCATCACCGGTTCGGTAAAGCCGGTTTGCACCAGCATGTCACCCCAGTCGTGCATGTCAGTCAGCTCGTGCCCCGCTGGTGGCCAGCCGAGTTGCGCATAGACTTGGCGTAATTCGCGGGCGGTGTCGGGGCCCAGGCAAGAAAACATCAGAAACCCGTCAACCTTCAGCGCCTGATGCCACTCGGCCAACAGGGCTTGCGGATCGGCCGATTCGTGCAGGGCCATATTGGCCCACAGCATGTCCACGCTGGCAGGGGGCGGCACCTCAAAGTGCGTCGGAGCCGCCTTCCATTGTTTCGGATTCCACCACGGTTTCACTATGTTTTTAATCGCTTCTTTCGCCCGTTTTTCAAGGACTTCAGCGATAAAACATTCTGAACCTTGATACAGCTTGGCCAGCTGCGCATGGGTTTGCAAACCACCGCGCACGGTCCCCCAGTGCGCCCAGGTCTGTGGCTGGAGCTTGATCCACTGCAACCTGTCAAGCATGCGGCTGGCCACTTCTTCATGAAGCCACGGTGAGATAAGCGGTGCGATGCGCTGCCAGCGACCGACGGCAATCGGATCAAGTGTGGGCGGGCGTTGATTGATGGTCATGAGGGCTACAAAATGGACGGGCCGAGCCGCCAAACAAATCGGCGACAGGAAGTACGCGAGTATATTGACACGGTGTTCACGCGCCTGCTTTCACCTGGCTTATTCCGGTCCCGGCTACCCGGCTTTATCAGCCAGTGTGCCGTCTGCCGAAGCTGGCCTGCGCGCCAGGTATGTTTGCCGTGTGAGGTACGCTTTGCGCCAGCACAGCGGCGCTGCGAGCGTTGCGCGCTGGCGTTGCCAGCCGATTTGCCCATGGGATTCCAGGTTAACCACGGCCTTTGCCCCGCTTGCATCCGCCAGCCGCCACCACTGAACCGGGTGCTGACGGCAGTACCCTATGCCTACCCATGGTCTGACCTGATCACCCGTTACAAATTTGGTGAGCAGCATGGTTGGGCCAGTTTTTTTGCCGCCTTGTTGCTCAGGGCTCCCGGCGTGCCGCAGGTGTTTGCCGATCTGCAACCCAATGACCGGGTGCTTGCGCTGCCACTGTCGGCTGAACGCCTGCAGACACGCGGCTTCAACCAGGCCTGGGAACTGGCCAGTGCGCTGGCCCGGCAAAGTCAAACCCGGGCCAAAACCGATGCCAGGCTGCTGCTACGCGTGAAAAACACTCCCGCGCAAAGCCAGCTCAAGCGCGAGGCCCGGCTGGCCAATGTCAAGGGGATCTTTCAGGTTGATCCATTGCGCGTTGCCGAAATAAAGGGCCGCCGCGTGGTGCTGGTGGATGATGTGATGACCAGCGGCGCCTCAATGTTTACGGCGGCGCAGGCTCTGCGCGAGGCCGGTGCCACACACATCACCGGCGTGGTGCTGGCGCGCACGGAATAAGCCCCGACGCTTTTCGCTTGGTGAATCACTCCCCTTACGTTGGCTCACGGGCGACAATCCAGCGATGTTCAATATTGTCCTTGTCGAACCCGAAATTCCGCCCAACACCGGCAATGTGATCCGGCTCGCGGCCAACACCGGATGCCACCTGCATCTGGTGGAACCGCTTGGCTTTTCGATGGACGACAAACACCTGCGGCGCGCCGGGCTCGACTACCACGAGTACGCCCGGGTGCTGCGCCACGTCAATTGGCAAACGCTGCTGGACAGCCAGCAACCGCCACCTGGGCGACTCTTTGCCCTGACCACGCATGGCAGTCGCAGCCTGTATGACGCACACTTCCTGCCCGGTGACTGGCTGGTGTTTGGCTCTGAAACCAGCGGCCTGGCGCATGTCGTGCACGAATCTTTTCCGCTGGCCCAGCGTCTCAAGCTGCCCATGCAGCCCAACCAGCGCAGTCTTAATCTGTCCAATGCGGTGGCTGTCACGGTGTTCGAGGCCTGGCGGCAAAACAGCTTTGGCGGGGCAACCAGTCGACCTGCTCACTCTTGAATACCCAACCAGCGCTCTGTTTATTGTTGGATAAAGCCGAACAGATCAAGGCCAGCGTGCGCGCCAAGGTAGAGTATCCGTTTCGGGTCATCAAGTGCCAATTCGGATTTACCAAGGTTCGCTACAAGGGTCTTGCCAAGAACACGGCACAACTGGTGACGTTGTTTGCGCTGAGCAATTTGTGGATGGCCAGAAACAAGCTTATGCAAAAGGTGCAGGCATGAGTGCGCCTGCGATGCGGGCAGATACCCGCCAACGGCCCGGAAAGGCCGTAAATCGTCGGCAATATGACCGGGAAATCGGTGAAAACGCGACTAAAGTTTCATAATATGAATTCTCAACGCTCAACTCACGCCACGGCTGGGGTTATGAAGACCTTCCTTAGGGCTCAGCGGTTGGCTGGGTTTTGCAGAGTTTCCTTAAGTGCTTTATCTGGCGGAACTTAGTAGAAACCCCTAGACTCCTATTAAAATAGCCAAACATTCAGGTGCTTCATCCGCCCCGCGCAATGCGCTGCTTATATCCTCCAGTTCACAAGACTTCCGGAAGCACCAAGTAAATATGAATATCCATCGCATTTTTGGTATTAAAACGCACGCATTTTCCGATTCGGAAAGGGCGAACCACCGGGTGCCAATAGAGCGGATTCGGGAAAGCCTTCAGACTACGCTGCATGACTGCAAGGACATGCGCGCGCAACGGGTTATCTACAAGATCAACGTGGCCCAGACCGCGGACGAGCTGTGGCAATTGCGCAGTGACCTGCACCAATGCATTGCAAAACTGCACAACCAGACCGAGGCCGCCGCGCGCGTCAACAGCCTGATCTCTGTGTTTGAAGGCTGGGTGCCGGCAAGCCAATTAATGCCCATCTGACGCAGGCGTGCCATTTCCCAGGAGATAGCTGGCTCAGGGGTAGCGTCGCACTAGCGATTCGGCCACGCACACCGGCTTGGCCGATCCTTCGCGCTCCACTGTCACTTCCCAGCTCATCTGAACGCCGTTGTTGTCGATCGGTTCGACAGTCAACAGTTTCATACGGGCGCGCAGGCGGCTGCCCACCGGCACGGGGGCAGGTGAAACGCACCTTATTCAGGCCGTAATTCACGCCCATGGCCGAGCCAACGATCTTCAATGAGGATTCAAAGAACCTCGGCAACAGTGACAGCGTGAGAAAACCGTGCGCAATCGGCCCGCCAAACGGGCCCGTTTTGGCTTTTTCGACATCCACATGAATCCACTGATGGTCGCCCGTCGCTTCGGCAAACTGGTTGACCTGCTGCTGGGTGATGGTGATCCAGTCGCTCACTGCGACTTCCTGGCCGATGCAGGCCGTCAGTTCGGAAAGGGTGTTAAAGGTTTTCATGGTCTGACTTTAGCGGCATATCCCGCGCCAACTTGTCGAATCAGCGACAAGCCTTGCCGACTTACTGATTCAACCAGTTGCAAATGCCCTGCCATTGCGCCAGGTCCTTTTCAACCCGACCAGGTGCCACGTCAAACAGAGTCAGGCCGCGCGCCGCCAGATGGATGTAGTTTTGCGTGTCGCGCACATAACCCAGTACCGGCAGTCCAAGGCCTTCCACAAATTCGCGCAGCTTGTCAGCGGCAATCGTACGCGCATCGACGCGCATGCCCACTATGCCCACCTGCATCCTGTCGGCATGGCGGTGCTCGGCCAGTTGGTCCAGAAACTTCCGCGTGGCAAAAATATCAAACACGCTGGGTTGCAGCGGTACGATTACCTTGTTGGCCAGCTTGATGACATCATTGAAGCGCCAGCCGTGTAACCCGCCCGGAGTGTCAAGCACCACATGAGTGGTGCCTTTGGGCGGTTTGACGATCTGCTCGGCGTTCACTTCCCAAGTTGTCATCGGCCGGGCAGCGGAAGGGCGCAAGCCCAGCCACAGCCGTGAAGACTGCTGCCGGTCGGCGTCACCCAGCATGACCGCGTGGCCCTGACTGGCGAAGTAACCGGCCACATTGGTGGCCAGCGTCGTTTTGCCGACGCCGCCTTTTGGATTGGCAATCACAACCACGGGCATACAAACTCCTCTGGTGCTTGAGCCGACTCTCCAAGAGAGGTTTGCGCCGACTTTCCCGCTATGGTAACGGCTTGGAGCCTGCACCCGCCCGGATTATCAACTGTCCTGTCGAGCAGTTACCGACCACCATCGTTGCCGTGCCATGGAGCCGACGGCATGGTATATGCCATAACAGCTACATATTTTGAAGCAATCTGACAATCATGCCAGTCCATCCCATAGCAACTTGACCCCGGTCAGAAACATGCCCAGGTACAAAAACCGGTAGAACCAAATCTGGCTGATGCGCCGGGCCAGCCACACCCCGACCCACACGCCAATGGGGGCGAAGGGCAGCAGCAGCAGCGAAGTGGCCATGTTGCGCCAGTCGAGCAGGCCAAGCAGTTCATAGGGAATCCACTTGGCAAGATTGATCACGAAGAAAAAAAACGCCATCGTGGCGGTGAACTTGATCGGGCTCAGGCGCAGTGGAATCACATAGGCCGAAACCGGCGGGCCGCCAGCATGCGCAATAAAACTGGTAAAGCCCGACATGGCCGTGAGCAGCGCGCCCAGCCATTTGGAAGGCGGCGCGCTGCCCGGTTTGGGGGGAAACAGCAAGCGCTGCGCCAGAAACAGCAGTGTAAAACCGCCCACCATGGCGGCCACGGTGTGGGCACTGAGCAGCTTGAACAGCAGCCCGCCAACCACAATGCCCACCAGTCCACACGGAATCAAAAACTTGAGCAGCATCAAGTCAAAGTCCTTGCGAAACGCCGCCATGCCCAGCACATCCATCAAGAACAGCACCGGCATCAAAATCGCGGCGGCTTCGGGCACCGTCACAGCCAGCGCCATGATGGGCACGGCCAGCGAGCCAAAGCCTGCGCCGAAGCCGCTTTTACTGATACCCAGCAACAGCACGGCCGGAATAGCCACAGCGTAGAAAAACGGATCGGCGATCAGCGGAAAAGTCATTTGAGGATAAAAAGTGCCTGCAGCCCATTAAAAATGGGCTGCATAAAAGTTCTGGGCCGAATTCTTTCGACGCGTCGACGCGCTCAAACCCGTTCAAGAATCAATGCAATGCCCTGGCCCACACCAATGCACATGGTGCACAGCGCATAGCGGCCGCCGGTGGCATGCAGGCGGTTGATGGCGGTGGTGGCCAGACGCGCACCGGATGCCCCCAGCGGATGGCCCAGCGCAATCGCGCCGCCCCAGGCGTTGACACGCTCGTCAGCGTCCGGCAAGCCCAACTGGCGCAACACGGCCAGGCCTTGCGCCGCAAACGCTTCGTTGAGTTCAATGACATCGAGTTGCGCCAGCGTCAGACCCGTCAGGGCCAGCACTTTTTGCGTGGCCGGGGCCGGACCCATGCCCATGAGACGCGGCGCCACACCGACGGCGGCCATGCCGACCACGCGGGCTTTGGGCGTCAGGCCATTTTTGGCAGCGGTGGCTTCATCGGCCAGCAGCAGCGCGCAGGCACCATCGTTGACACCGCTGGCGTTGCCGGCGGTCACGGTGCCATCGGGGCGCACGATGGGCTTGAGCTTGGCCAGCGCTTGCAGCGAGGTTTCACGCGGATGCTCGTCTGTGTCTACGATGAGCGCGTCGCCCTTCTTCTGGGCAATCGTCACGGCGATGATTTCGCGTGCCAGATGGCCGGCTTTTTGCGCGGCAACGGCCTTCATCTGGCTCGCCAGGGCCATGCGATCCTGTGCTTCACGTTCGATTTTGAATTCGGTAGCGACGTTCTCAGCGGTCTCTGGCATGCTGTCCACGCCGTACTTTTCCTTCATCAGCTTGTTGATGAAGCGCCAGCCGATGGTGGTGTCATAGACCGCATTGCTGCGACTGAATGCAGTATCCATCTTGGGCATGACGAAAGGCGCACGGCTCATGCTCTCGACGCCACCGGCGATCAGCAAGGTGGCTTCCCCCGCCTTGATGGCGCGCGCTGCCGTGCCCACTGCATCCAGCCCCGAGCCACACAGGCGGTTCAGGGTGGCACCTGGCACTTCCATCGGCAAACCGGCGAGCAGGCTGGCCATGTGCGCCACATTGCGGTTGTCTTCGCCGGCCTGGTTGGCGCAGCCAAAAATCACATCGGTGACGGTTTGCCAATCCACCTTGGGGTTGCGCGCCATCAGGGCTTTGAGGGGGATGGCTCCCAGATCGTCGGTGCGCACGCTGGAGAGAGCGCCGCCGTAGCGGCCGAATGGGGTGCGGATGGCGTCACAAATATAGGCTTGGGTCATTAAGGTTCTCACAAGTAAGACATGACCCAAGTTTATTCGGTATCAGGCAGTGGCCGACAAGAGGGTTGGCGGGCCATGCCGGTAAGCCGATCTCCATTGCGCCACCAACTTGCCGCCGCATGTTTGCCTGGCAGTTCATCTCATGAGCCGCCCCGTGCTGTCGGCCTTCGCTGAAAACAGTGATCAGGCCAATTGCACGAGCGTCTGGGTCAGACAGGAAACCGTGGCACTTGCCTTGCTGGCATCAGTTCTTGCGAGCACCAACGATCAGCACGATGGCCCCCAGGGCGATCGCGCCCAGACTGAGCCACTGCGGGAAATCGACGTTCTGTTTCTCCTTGACTGTCAGTTCCAGCGGACCGATTTTCGCGGCTGTCGTGTCTTTGGTAAAGCTGAAGCCGCCCGTCATAAAGCCGGCAATGCCCAGCACGATCAAAACAATGCCTGTGATGGTGGTTGCTTTCATTGGAAATGTCCCTCGCCGGATATTGACAGACAGCGGCATGCGTTCCGGCTCCACACTGCTACTACCGGACTATAAAGGGCCTCGTGGTCGATTCGCGTAGGACGATGGCGGATTTCTTTCCCCCTTCCGGCCAGCCGAAACATTGCCCGTGATACGCTTTGCGCATGTTTACACCCTCGCAAGCCGATGTTCGCCAGTTTTTTTGCTCGGTGCATGCCAAAGCCCTTGCCGGTCAGCCGCTGGAAGCCCTGGAAACCATCGCAAGCCAGTGGATCAATGAGCACGCCGAGTACCACGCGGATCTTGCCGACGTCAACGTCGCACTGAAAAAAATGTATGACGTGGAAGCGGGCAGGACCAACCCTTTCCTGCATCTGTCGATGCACCTGTCGATCACCGAGCAGTGCTCCATCGATCAGCCGCGCGGCATTCGCCAGGCCGTGGAACTTCTAACCGCCAGGCGCAACTCCCTGCATGAAGCACACCATGAGGCCATGGAGTGCCTGGGCCAGATGATCTGGGAAAGCCAGCGCGCAGGTCGGCCACCCGATGGTGCCGCCTACCTGGAATGCGTGCAGCGCCATGCCACCCGGGATTAGGCCCACTTCATTCGCCCCGCGTCGAAAGACACCGGCCAGCCCTTGCACCAGCAAAAAAGCCGCTGAAACAGCGGCTTTGTGATTTGCGGCAAGTGCCGCTTCAGCGGAACCGGCTCTCAGGAACCACCTTGAGCTCACCTTGGAGCGACGACACATAGTTGGCCAGCAGCTTGAGCTCGGCATTGGTGAACTGCCTGGCCATGCCGCCCATGATGGGGTTACCACGGCCGACCATGGGATTGCCATCGGTCTTGTAAGCCTTGAGCGCCACAAACAGGTAGTCGGCATGCTGGCCCGCCAGCTTGGGGTAAGTGGGGTCAATCGGGCTGCTGAAATTGGCGCCGTGGCAGGAGGTGCAATTAGCCTTGTTGAGCAGGGCCTGTACCTCGGCGCCGGGCTCCCTGGCCGGCTTGGCCGGGAGTTCGGCACCGGGCACCACGCCGTTGGTGCTGTAATAAGCGGCGAGATCGGCGATGTCCTGATCCGTCAGGGGCCCGGCAATGCCGCGCATGGTGGGGTGCTTGCGCTCACCCTTGCGGTATTCACTGAGCGCGGCCATGATGTACTTGGCGCCTTGCCCCGAGATCATGGGAACCTTGTACACCTCGGGAAAAGTAGTTTGGTAACCCTTGATGCCGTGGCAACCCATGCACATCGTGTTCTTGGTGGCGCCGGCTTTGGCATCGCCAGTGATCCCCTGGGCAAAGCCGGAGGTCGTCGCAAATGAGACAGCTACAGCGAATATCGTAGTGAACAGTTTATTCATTTTGCGCGCACAATCAATTGAAAAGTCATCAAATAAAAGAACGCTGGAGTATATCTGGAGCCGTCAAAACCATGCATTGGTTGTTGACAACCCTCAAAATGATCCCCTTCAACTTCCGCGCTATTGCCACATCTATCCACTTCTCCGGTTTTAAAAAATATGAAATTTCAAGGCTCAAATAACTACGTTGCCACTCCCGACCTGATGCTGGCTGTCAATGCCGCTGCCGCCCTGAAAAGGCCGCTGCTGGTCAAAGGCGAACCCGGCACCGGCAAAACCATGCTGGCCGAGGAAGTGGCGCAGGCGCTCAGTCTTCCGCTGCTGCAGTGGCACATCAAGTCCACCACCAAGGCACAGCAGGGTCTGTATGAATATGACGCCGTGTCGCGCCTGCGTGATTCACAGTTGGGCGATGAGAAAGTCAAGGACATTCACAACTACATCGTCAAGGGTGTGCTGTGGCAGGCCTTCACGGCAGACCAGCCCGTCGCGCTGTTGATCGATGAAATCGACAAGGCCGACATCGAATTTCCCAACGACCTGCTGCGCGAAATCGACCGCATGGAGTTTTATGTGTACGAAACGCGTGAACTCGTCAAGGCCAGGCACCGGCCACTGGTGTTCATCACCTCCAACAACGAAAAGGAATTGCCCGACGCCTTTTTGCGCCGCTGCTTTTTTCACTACATCAAGTTTCCTGATGCCGACACCATGAAGCAGATCGTGGACGTGCATTTCCCCGACCTGAAAAAAGAGCTGCTGGCTGCCGCCATGAAAACCTTTTATGACGTGCGCAACCTGCCCGGCCTCAAAAAGAAACCTTCCACCAGTGAACTGCTTGACTGGCTCAAGCTGCTGGTGGCCGAAGACATCCCGCTGGAGGCGTTGCAAAGCGGAGACCAGAAAGTGGCCGTGCCACCGCTGGTCGGTGCGCTGCTCAAGAACGAGCAGGACGTAACCCTGTTTGAAAAGCTTGTGTTCATGCAACGCAACAACCGTTAATGCCTGCAAAAGGGAGCACCGATACATGAACCAAAAATCACTATGGATGGAAGGCGTGTCTGACGCCGCAGGATTTCTGGGTGGCGCGCTGCTCGGCTTCTGGGCCGGGCGCCTGCTTGGTCTGGACATTTTTGCGCAGGGCTATGGCAACAGTGCCATCGGCGGCATTCTGCTGGTGGGACTGGGCGGTGGCTTGGGCTTGCAGCTGGCGCGGCGCTGGCGCCGCGCCAAAGCAGACCGGACAAGCAATACACCATGAGTTTTGTACAAGCCATCACGTTGGCGGCGCGCGGCGTGGAACTTGTCCCGCTGGCGCTTGAGCACGAAGCCGGGTTGCGTGCCGCCGCTGCAGACGGTGAACTGTGGAAGCTGCGCGTCACATCGGTGCCCGAGCCTGAGCAAACACACGCTTACATTGAATCCGCACTGATCGGCGCGGCAGGACGGGCACCGTTTCGCTTTTGCGGTACGCGATCAGGCCAGCGGAACCGTGCTGGGCAGCAGCAGCTACCACGACATCCTTCCAGCCGTCAAACGCGCCGAGATTGGCTACACCTGGTATGCCGCACGTTGCCAGCGTACCCACGTCAATACCACCTGCAAACTGCTGATGCTCACGCATGCGTTTGAAACCCTAGACTGCAACGTGGTTGGCTGGCGCACCGATAATTTCAACCATGCTTCGCAACGCGCCATCGAGCGACTGGGCGCACACAAGGACGGTGTGATTCGCGGCCATGCGCTGCGGCGCGATGGCACCATTCGCGATACCGTCATGTACAGTTTGCGTGCCGGTGAATGGCCAGAGGTGAAAGCGCAACTGCTGTACCTGCTCGACAAGCAACGCCCCTGAGATTGAACCCACCATGCTCATCGACTTTTTCTACACCCTGCGTTCCGCCAAGCTACCGGTCTCCGTCAAGGAATACCTGATGCTGCTCGAAGCACTTGAGGTCGGCGTGGTCGGACCCAACAGTGGCAAACTGGCCGGACCTGATGGCGAAATCAGCGAAGGCGCTTACAAAATTGACGACTTCTATTACCTCAGTCGTACCGTGCTGGTCAAGGACGAAAAGCATTACGACAAGTTTGACCGCGCCTTTGCGGCCTACTTCAAGGGCGTGGAAATGCTTGCCGATTTCACCAAGGACATTCCACTCGAATGGCTGCGCAAAAATCTGGAACTCGAACTCAGCGCCGAGGACAAGGCAAGGATTGAAAAAATGGGCTGGGACGAGCTCATGGAAACGCTCAAAAAACGTTTTGAAGAGCAGAAAGAACGCCATGAAGGCGGCAGCAAATGGATCGGCACCGGCGGCACCTCGCCCTTCGGCGCCAATGGCTTTAACCCGCAGGGCATCCGCATCGGGCAGGAGAAAAGCCGCAACCGTAGCGCAGTCAAGGTCTGGGACCAGCGCGCCTACAAGGACTACGACGATACGCAGGAACTCGGCACGCGCAACATCAAGGTTGCACTGCGCCGCCTGCGCAAGTTTGCCCGCCAGGGCAACCAGGAAGAGCTGGACCTGGACGACACCATCCGTTCCACCGCAGCCAACGCCGGCTGGCTGGACATCAAGATGGTACCCGAGCGCCACAACAACGTAAAGGTGCTGCTGCTGATGGACGTGGGCGGCACCATGGACGATCACATTCACCGGGTCGAGGAAATGTTTTCCGCCGTCAAGGCCGAGTTCAAGCACCTGGAGTTTTATTACTTCCACAACTGTGTGTATGACTTCATGTGGAAAAATAATCGCCGCCGCTTTGCCGAAAAGTTTCCAACCTGGGACATCATTCGCAAGTACAACAAAGACTACAAACTGATTTTTGTGGGCGATGCCACCATGAGCCCCTACGAAATACTGCAACCCGGCGGCAGCGTGGAATACAACAACGAGGAAGCCGGTGCCGAGTGGCTGCAGCGACTCACCAATGCGTTCCCGAAGTTCGCCTGGATCAACCCTGAACCCCAGGGTGTCTGGCAATATCGCCAGAGCATCAGCGTGATCCAGCAGCTGGTGGGTCAGCGCATGTACCCCCTGACGGTCAAAGGACTCGAAGAGGCCATGCGGCTGCTGTCCAAATAATGTCAAAGTAAACTGGGGCCGTGACCTACCCCAGTACCCAATGCGAACGGACGGCGGCCCAGGCAGGACTAACCTGCTCCGGTCTTGCGCTCGCCTTTTTTTCCACTTTAGCTTTATCCCTTGCGCCTGTGGCCAGGGCCCAAGCGGCTGCACCTGACCCGTCTGCCGGTACGTCCCTCCCCGCTGTTTCAACGCCGCCTTCCGGTGTCACACAAACGGCCCCGCCACCTGAACCGCCGCCCGCAAGAGTCGCGCCTGAACCTACACCGCAAGGCTCCATTGGCCCGACCAGCGCCGAGCCAGCAGTCACTGCGTTTGACATCGCCGTGCGAGCGCCGCCCGTGGTACGCGAGATGCTCGAAAAGCACCTCGAACTGCAGCGCTACCGCGCAGTGACCGATCTTGACGAGGTTGAACTGAGGCGCCTGATCGTGCTGGCCGAGCGCAATGTGCGAAACCTTGTTGGCACACTCGGCTACTTCAGCCCCCAGATCCGCATCACGCGTGAAAGCGGCGTCAATGAGCGGCCCACCATCGTGGTCACCGTCGATCCCGGTGAGGCGACCCACATCGGCCCGGTCGCCATCACGTTTGCGGGCGATATTGCCGAATCACCCGATGCAGTTTCCCAGCGCATGAAAATCCAGCGCGACTGGAGTCTGCCCACTGGTCAGCGCTTTACCCAGGACGCTTGGGATGGCGCCAAAATGCAGGCCTTGCGTGAGCTGGTTGCCCGTCGCTACCCGGCCGGCAGGTTGGCCGGCAGCCTGGCCGACGTGGACGCCCCGACCTACACTGCCAGCCTGACGCTGAACCTGGATTCCGGTCCGCTTTACCGCCTCGGTCCGCTGCAGGTCAGCGGCGTTGGACGCTACGATCCGGTGCTGGTGCCACGCCTTGCCCGTTTGAATGCAGGAACGGTTTATGACCAAAACCAGTTGGTACAGGCGCAACAGCGGCTTGCGTCCAGTGGCTATTTTGATTCAGCTTATATTTTTATCGACCCCGATAGCGACCCACTGGCCGCGCCGGTACAAGTCCAGGTGCGCGAAGCCAAACTGCAAAAACTTGTTCTGGGCCTGGGCGCTACCACTGACAGCGGACCGCGCGCCTCCATCGAGCATACACACCACCGCGTGCCCGGCATCGGCTGGAACGCGGTGACCAAATTGCAGTTGGAAAAAAAGTCCCCGTTTGCCCAAACCGAGTGGACTTCCATCCCCGACGAGGCGAACTGGCGCTGGGTTGCCCTGGGCCGCGCGGAACGCCTTGACGACAGCGCCCTGATCACCCAGGCCCAGCGGCTGCGCTTTGGTCAAACGCAGACGGGCGACCGGATTGACCGCAGCATGTACCTGCAATACGACCGGTCCATGGTACACGGCGCCGGCGTGCTGGGCAATTCCGCAGCGGACACCGGCGACGGCTCGGCCTTGACGGCCAACTACGTCTGGACCGGCCGCTACTTCGACAGCCTGCCTTTTCCCGGCAAAGGCCATGGCCTCGGATTTGAGCTCGGGGGTGGCACAACACTGGGGCAAGACCGCCAGCCATTTGTCCGCGCGGTGGGGCGCTGGCTGGGCATTGAAGCGCTGCAAAGCGGACGCATTGCGATACGCGCTGAAACTGGTGCCGTGCTGGCAAATGGCACAGCGCACATCCCGGGCACCGAACTGTTTCGTACCGGTGGCGACAGCACGGTACGCGGCTATGGCTTGCGCGATATTGGCATCCCGCTCGCCAATGGCGTGACGGGCCCCGGTCACTACCTGGCTGTCGGCAGCATTGAATGGCAGCGCCCGATATTGCGTGACGGCCGACCCAGCGAATGGGAAAACACATTGTTTCTGGATGCTGGTGCGGTGGCCGAAAAGCCGCAGGATCTGCGTTTTTCCGTCGGCGTGGGCACTGGTGTTCGCTGGCGAAGCCCGATTGGACCTTTGCAGATCGACCTCGCCTACGGCGTCAAGGTCAAACGGGTGCGACTGCACGTCAATGTGGGATTTGTCTTTTGATGGACACGTCGAACACCCTTTGGGATGAGCCTGCCGTGGTGCCTGAAAAATCAGTCTGGCGCTGGCTGAGAGCCGCCGCGCGGGCCGTCGGTGACATCGTTCTGCTGGTCGTGATAGCGCTCGGTGCGCTGTGGTGGTGGGCCGGTACAGACGGTTCGCTGGCCACGGCACTGCGCTGGATCGGGCAATTCCAGCCCTTGAGCGCGGAGCACGCCACCGGCTCATTGCGCTCAGGCGGGCACATCGACAAGCTGGCGTGGCAGCAGGAGGGCTGGCGCGTGGACGCGCGCGATGTCAGCCTGGCCTGGCAGCCCTGGTCGCTGCTGCAAGGCACGCTCAAACTTGAGCGTCTGAGTGCCGCCAGCATGCACGTAAACGACCAGCGCGCGCCGGCTGCCGCACCCTCCGCCGGACCACCCGTTGCGCTGGGTCTTCCCTTGCCAGTGGTGCTTGAAGCGTTTTCCGTTGGCGAGTTGCGCTGGACCGGGGCCACAGCGTTTACGGCGTCGGATATTTCAGGACGCTATGAATTCAACGGGCTGCGCCATCAGCTTGACCTGCTCAGCGCGCAAGTCGCCAGCGGCCGTTACAGCGGCCGCGCGGTTTTGCCTTCGCGCAGTCCACTCACACTGGACGCAACATTGTCGGGCGCCCTGGCAGTGGCCCTGCCCAACAGCCAAGCAACCGTGCCGCTGGCTTTCCGGGCCACGGCAAGTGGTCCCCTCACTGAACTGCTGGTCAAAGCGGAACTGCAGATGACCGCATCGCCCGCTGCCAACGTTGCAAAAACTGCGCAGCAACCGCACGCCAGCGCCACGGCCCGTGTCACCCCCTGGGCCGCGCAACCCTTGCCGCAGGCCGATGCCAGCTTTCGTGATCTGAACCTCGCCGCACTCTGGCCGGATGCACCGCAAACCCTGCTGACCGGCAGTGCCAGCGCACGCCCACTCGCTGGCACCGCAGCGGCCGCCAGCCCCGGCTGGTTGCTGCAACTTCATCTGTCCAATGGACTGCCCGGCCCGTGGGACCAGCAGCAGCTCCCGCTTGAGCGGCTGGATACCCAGGGCGAATGGCGCAATGGCGCAGCCATCATTCGCACCCTCAAGGCACAACTGGGCGGCGGTGAATTGCTGGCCAGCGGCGAATGGACAGCCGCCCCGCCTCCCAGGCCCGCCACGACGGGGTCATTGGTGTCTGACCCCAATAACCCCCAAGCCTGGAACCTGCAGGCCACGCTGCAGCACATCAACCCGGCGTTGCTTCACACAAAGTTCGCCCCGGTGCGGCTCGACGGCCAAGCCACTGTGCACAGCCAGAGCGCGACAACAAGCTTTAACGCCAGCGTGAAAGCAGCGGGCAACTCCGGCAAGTCTGCCAAGCAGACCCTGACCTCCAGCACACCTGCCGGTCAGAGCACCGCATTGGGCCAGTTGCGTCTGCGCGATGCCAGTGCCACCGGCAGCTGGAACCCCCAGCGAGCGGGCGGCACACTGGTGTTGTCGGCCCTGCGGGTGCGCACCGATGACGCCGAACTGAAGGGCCAGCTCGAAATCCAGCCCGCCGCACCGGGTGGCAAGGGCAAGCTGGCACTGATAGCGCCCGGGCTGGACGCCACGGTGCAGGGCGAGTTACGCAAAACCAGTGGCGGCGGCAGCTTGAACTTGCACGGCCGGGACGCTGCACAAGCCTTGCGCTGGCTGCAAAAACTGCCGGGGCTGCCTGCAGCGTTTCAAACCACCTCTGCCAGCGGCAGCGCTGAACTCACGGCCAACTGGCAAGGTGGCTGGCTCGATCCTGCGCTGCAGGCACGGCTGGAGTTGCCTTCACTGGACTGGCGCACTGCTGCACCCACCCCTGTAAACACAAGCCCGCGTCTGTTCAAAATCCGCGCCCTGCAAGCCACGCTCTCAGGCCGCATGAGCCAGGCGCAACTCAGCACGCAAGGGCGCATTGAGGTCGATCAGCGCCGCTACGCGCTGCAACTGGCGGCCGAGGGCGGGCGCGGCAAGCCGGTGGGTGCGTCACTTGGCGAGTCGCCCTGGCAAGGGCTCATCAAGCAATTCAGTGTGAGCGTTGAAGACCCGGCTCTGGGAACAGGCGCATGGCGGCTGGCAACGCGCGGTGCGGTTCCGCTCCAATGGACACCAACACGCGCCGGCGGTGCCTTTGAAAGTGGTGCTGGCGAAGCCTTGCTCAGTGCGCCATCCGCCAATGCTGCAGCCACCCCCCCTTCGCAAGCGACGCTCAGCTGGCAACCGGTTCACTGGCGCAGCGGCGAGCTTGTTACAGCCGGCAAACTCACTGGCTTGCCGATGGCCTGGATGGAATTGCTGGGCGGCCCGCAGTTGGCAGGTACCGGTCTTGGTGGCACCCTGCTGCTTGATGGCGAATGGGACGCCACACTGGGCGACACCCTGCGACTCAAAGCCAGCCTGGCGCGCAGCAGTGGCGATATCCTGGTTCAGGCAGAAACCGCGCAGGGTACGCCCGCGCGCGTGGCCGCTGGCGTGCGGCAAGCTCGGGTTTCGGTGGATAGCGTTGGCGCGACCGTGACGCTGGCGTTACGCTGGGACAGCGAACGCGCAGGCAGCGCCGATGGCCAGCTCAAAACGCGCCTGACACGCGCTCCCGCAGGAGCCGGAACCGGTGGCTGGCTCTGGTCGGCGGACGCACCGTTGAATGGCCAGTTGCACGCGCAACTGCCGCGCATTGGCGTCTGGTCGGTGCTGGCGCCACCCGGTTGGCGGATACGCGGCGCACTGGCAGCCGATGTCGCCATTGGCGGCACGCGCGCCGCCCCCCAACTGACCGGTGACCTGCAAGCCAACGACCTGGCCTTGCGCTCGGTCGTCGATGGCATCGAGTTTGGCAATGGCCGCCTGCGCGCCCGGCTCGACGGCACGCGCATGCGCATCGAAGAGTTCACCCTTCAGGGGGCGGGTGCCAAGGGCGCCGGCGGACTGATGACGGCCCAGGGTGAGGCCGGCTGGATTGAAGGCCGCCCGCAGGTGCAGCTCAACGCCAGGCTGGAGCGGCTGCGCGCCAGCCTGCGTACCGACCGGCAACTCACCGTGTCGGGCGAGTTGCAGGCCAGCCTCAAGGGCGATCAGACCGAACTGACCGGCAAGCTGGTGGTCGATCAGGCGCGCTTCATCCTGCCCGACGAAGGCACGCCGCAGTTGGGCGACGACGTGGTGGTGCGCACCACCCGCGGGGCTGCCGCGGGCCAAAAGGCTCCAGCCGAAGCCAACGCACCGGGCAGCGCAGCAGCAGACAAAGGCACCCGGAGCGTCAAGCTGGCAGTACAAATCGATCTGGGCCGCGACTTGCGGATCCAGGGCAAGGGCCTTGACACACGGGTGCGCGGCACACTGGCGCTCAATAGCGATTCGCTGGCGGGGCTTCGCCTGACCGGTACCGTCAATACCGCCGGCGGGCAGTACCGCGCCTACGGCCAGCGTCTGGATGTGGAGCAAGGTGTGCTGCGGTTCACCGGGCCCATCGACAACCCGGCGCTCGACATCCTGGCCATTCGCCCCAACCTGACGCAGCGCGTGGGCGTGCAGATCACCGGTACGGCCTTGCTGCCAAGCGTGCGCCTGTACGCCCAGCCCGAGTTGCCCGACGCTGAAAAACTGTCATGGCTGGTGGTTGGCCGGCCGTCAGCCGCCGGCGGCGCCGAAGCCGCGCTGCTGCAGCAAGCCGCACTGGCCCTGCTGGGCAGCAAAAGCGGTGGTCTGTCGGGTGGGCTGGCCGCCTCGCTCGGGCTCGACGATTTGTCATTTCACGGCTCCTCCAGCAACGCCGATGGCACCACCACAGAGAGCGCGATCACGCTGGGCAAGCGTTTTTCACGCAATTTTTATGCCGCCTACGAACGTAGCATTTCCGGCGCGCTGGGCACCCTGTATGTTTTTTATGACTTGTCGCAACGCTTCACCGTGCGTGCGCAAGCCGGCCAGCAAAGCGCCGTCGACCTTATTTTTACGGTGCCTTTCGACTGAGCCCGCTTCGGCGCACCCGTGCCAGCGCATACAATTCCAGTTCTTCGCAACTCGCCAAGAAGCGCCGCCATAGTTCAATGGACAGAACGAGTGCCTCCTAAGCGCTAGATACAGGTTCGATTCCTGTTGGTGGTACCAAGTAATCAAATCAGACAGTCTCATAACCCCTAAAAACCCGCATGTTTATTGGCATTGCGGGTTTTTTCTTGCCTCACACGGTTTCAAGGGCTAACATGACATACCATCAAAATCGTGGTATTCGTGATGGTATCCAGAAATACCAACAACTGAGATACCAACAAAAGGGGCAGATCATGGCGCTGACAGACACCTTCGTTAAGAACATCAAGCCTGGCACGGGGGCGGCTGGCGAAAAGCACACCGACGGGCTGGGGCTGTACCTGCACGTCAAGCAGGCCGGGAAGTACTGGCGCATGAATTACCGCTTTGCAGGCAAGCAAAAGACGCTGGCGCTGGGCGTTTACCCGGCGGTATCGTTACTCAAAGCCCGGCAGCGGCGCGACAAGGCCCGCGAGCTGCTGGCCGACGGCATAGATCCCAGCACCGCCAAGCAAGAGGATAAGAAGGCCAAAGCGGAAGCAGCGGCAAACACCTTTGAAGCGGTGGCGCGTGACTGGCTTGTCAAGACCAAGGCAAAGCGGGCCGCAATTACCCATTTGAAGGTGGCGACCTGGTTAGAGAAAGACGCCTTTCCCTTCATTGGCAAGATGCCCATATCCACCATTGGGCCGCGTGACGTGCTGGACAAGGTTGTGCGTAAGGTAGAGGCACGCGGCGCTATCGACACAGCCCACCGGCTTAAGCAGCTTTGCGGTCAGGTGTTCCGGTACGCCGTCGTTACGGGGCTGGCAGATCGGGACGTGACCGCTGATCTTCGCGAGGCGCTGGTGACCAAAACTCAAACGCACCACGCGGCCATCACAGAGCCTAAACAGGTAGGCGAGTTGATGCGCTCGATATTCGCCTACACCGGGCACCCCACTACCCTAGCGGCGCTCAAATTGACGCCCCTGGTTTTTGTGCGACCCGGCGAGCTGCGCACGATGGAATGGGCAGAGCTCGACCTGGACGCGGCAGAATGGCGCATACCCGGCAGCAAAATGAAAATGAAGGTTGACCATGTTGTGCCACTCTGCACCCAAGCGGTGGCGCTATTACGCAGCGTGCAACCCGTTACCGGCCATGGGCGCTACGTGTTCCCCAGCCTGCGCACGGGTGAACGACCCATGAGCGAAAACACGATTAACGGGGCGGTGCGAGCCATGGGCTACAGCAAAGAGGTTCACACTGCCCACGGGTTCCGGGCCACGGCACGCACCATCATGGATGAAGTGCTGGGCGAACGGGTGGACTTGATAGAGCATCAACTGGCCCACGCGGTGAGAGACCCGAACGGACGGGCCTACAACCGCACGGCGCACCTGCCAGCCCGGCGCGAGTTGATGCAGCGCTGGGCAGACTATGTGGACAAACTGCGCATCGGTGCGGACGTGATCCCGCTACGCGCAGCGACAAAGTAAAGCAGCTTTGCCAACTCTGGGCTGATCCCCGAAAACCCGTTTTCCCTGACGGGCTGGGCTGGCGCTCGGCACCAAAAACGCGAGCCTGTGACGACACGTTGCACATTTTCTAGAACTTGTCAACCGCGCGATTTTCAGAAATTGTTGATGCCGTGCGTTTAACTATAAAATCAGTAGCATCAGCTTCAATGCAGGCTTGTGATACCTGATGATTCCCAGCGACACCCCCACTAGGGTTTGCGCGTTTCGCAGGTCTGCGGCCCAATCTTGTTGCGCGTAGTTTTTAAACCCCGCAACGCATGGCTCCCGATCCCAGCTACGTGTTGCGCAACTTGAGCACAACATGACAGCTAGTAAAACCTCGGCAACTCAGCGGCATAAACCCGGAGCTTTCGAAACGCCTACTGCATCCGGCATCCCGGCGCAAAACGCGACCATCCATCAATCGGTTTTTGACGCCCTGCCTGACAGCGCATTCATTCGAGAATCCCAACTGGTGCAAAGCCCCAAAAGGCCAGACACCCCGGCACCACTGCCATTCTCTGCACCGACTTTGTGGCGCAAGGTCAAAAATAAGACTTTTCCAGCTCCGGTAAAACTCTCCGAGAGAGTCACCGCATGGAATGTGGGGGCTGTCCGAGCCTGGATGACGGCACAGGCCACGCTGTAAGGGGCGGCCATGACCTTCATTCGTGAAAACCTGCCTGATCCCGTCAGCTACTTCGAGGCCGAGGGGTTGAAGCTTCAAGGCAAGGGCAGGTGGCGCACCACTGAGTGCACGTTCCACGGCGGCTCTGATTCGATGAGGATCAACACCTTGAGCGGCGCATGGGTCTGCATGGCAGGCTGTGGTGCTCGTGGTGGCGATGTGCTGGCACACCAAATGGCTGAACATGGCCTGGACTTCATTACCGCTGCGCAAGCCCTCGGTGCCTGGAAGGGCGATGGCAAGCCTGGCAAGCCACATCGCCCTAAGCCACTACCTGCAACTGCGGCCATCCAGGTGCTGGCCTTCGAGGCAACCCTGACCGCCATTGCCGCCGGGAACATCGCCCAAGGCGTCAATCTGACCCACACCGACCGCGACCGTTTGCTGGTGGCTGCTCGCCGTATCAACCATGTTTCGGAGATGTTCGCATGAATCAAAACTTTCAGGATTACGACGGCATTGCGCAGATCGTTGACTCCGAGGCGGATCAGATGGATCAAGAGCGCGGTGCCGCTGAATTGATAGCCCGGGCTGCTGAGAATGGCGACGTAGGCGCCCCGTTTGAGGATGCCGCGCTGGAAACTTTGCGCGCCTGCAAGGAACAAAACGTTGCAGGCTGGCAAAGGCTTCGTGAGCGGCTGAAGAAAGCTGGCGTCGGTGTTACCGAACTGGACAAACACCTCCATCACGGCAATGGAGCAACCGCTGCCGGGGATGATGAAACCGTTGCCGACAAACTGATTTCCATGGCGCGAAGCTGCTGCACATTTGTGCACGATGCGCAACGCGAACCCTATGCAGTTTTCGAGGCGACGGGAGCACGTCAGGTGTACTGCGTGACCAGTGCCGGGTATAGCGATTTTTTATCCCACTCCTATTACAAGGAACACGATCGAGCGCCCACCGAGTCATCCTTGAAGGTGGCGCTGGCGACCTTGCGCGGACAAGCTCAGTTCGATGGCGAAACCTGCGAGGTGTTCACTCGCATTGCAAAAACATCAACGGGCTACTGGCTCGACCTCTGCAATGATGCTTGGCAGTGCGTGCAGATCACGGCGACCGGCTGGGTTGTGACTATGGGAGAACGTGCGCCGCTCTTCACCCGCAGTGCATCCATGCGCCCGTTGCCCATGCCTGTCGCAGGCGGATCACTGAACGCGCTATGGCCACTGGTCAACATTCCCGAGAGCGACCGGCTGCTGATATTGAGTTGGTTGCTGGAATGTCTGCGCACCGATACCCCGCATGTGGTTCTGGAACTTATCGGCGAACAGGGCAGCATCAAAAGCACGACACAAAAAAATCTGCGACGACTGATCGACCCAAATCAGGCTGATCTGCGCTCTGCCCCAAAGTCAGTTGAAGACGTATGGATTGCAGCGCGCAACAGTCACCTCGTGAGCCTGGAAAACCTGAGTCACCTGCAGCCGCAGTACCAAGACGCGTTATGTGTCCTGGCAACCGGCGGCGGGTATTCGGCGCGCACCCTGTACACCAATGCCGAGGAAACCATCATCGAACTGCGTAAGCCGATTGTGCTGAACGGCATCAGCGTGATAGTGACCGCGCAAGACTTGCTCGACAGGTGTCTGCACATCGACCTACCCACTGTCAAAAACAGGGAACTGGCGGGCGACGTAGAAAGTCGGTTCGAGACGGCACAACCGAAATTGCTTGGCGCGTTGCTTGACCTGTTTGTCAAGGTGCTGGCCAAGTTGCCGAGCATAGAGATTGCGCCCGAAAAGCGCCCACGGATGGCGGACTTCGCAGCCCTTGGTGAGGCGGTGTTCAGGGTCAGCGGCAAAGACGATGGCGACTTTCTTAAACGGTACAACACCATGCGCAAGGACGGCGTACACCGCACTATTGACTCATCATCTGTAGGAGCTGCGCTGCTGGGCTACCTGCACGAAGTTCCCACCGGCTGGGATGGCACATTGTCCGACCTGCTCAGCCGGCTAGAACATTTTCGACCGCATGGTGAGACCTGGCCGCGCTCGGCCAAGGGTTTGGGCGATGCGCTGCGCAGACTGGCCCCAGCGTTGCGAATGATTGGGTTCGAGTGCAAAAGCGAGGCCAAAACCGGCGGTTCCATCCGTTGGCTTATTTTTTCCAGTGAGAAAAGATTCAAACAAAGTCCTGCAAGTCCTGCATGTCCTGCTCAAAGTGCCGATATCGACCAGAAAGCAAGACATGCAGGACATGCAGGACATGGTTTTGAAGTTTTTCAGCCCGAAGAAACAGAATCTGCTGACACCGAGATGTTTTGATGTCCATGCCCATTCAGAGTATTCTTGGCGCGCTGCTCTATGCTGGCGTGACAGTCACTCCGGCACCGGGCGGCCTGCTGCAGGTCACACCGGCCAGCCGATTGACGCCAGAGCTACGTGGCCTGATCCGAAGCGGCAAAGCTGACCTGTTGCACTGGTTTGCATCGGCCCCCAATGATCCCGAGCCACCTGCTGATCCGGCGGACTGGCGCGAATTGGCCGCTGCCTATTACACCCACCACTTCAATTGCCCGGTTTGCATCGCCGCTGGTCGCGGTACGCAGTATGGACTGCGCTGTGGAACTGGCGCCGGGTTGTGGCGGGCGTATTCCGAATGAATGGCCACCTGCAATGCCATGATCGATTCACGTATCTCATTTCAAACCTTGGAAGACCTGTCCATGACCACGACCACTGCCGACATGGCCCTGATGACGAACACAGATCAGCCCGACCAGTCAATTGCCGAGCCAAAGCCCCAAGGCTATGAAGTCGTGCGCTACAACGCCATGACGCATGGCATTTTGAGCAGATACACCGTGCTCAGCCACGAAAGCCATGCCGACTATGAAGGCCTGGTCAACTCGCTGATGGACGAACACCTGCCTGCGGGCGCGACCGAGCAGCATTTGATTGAAGAACTGGCCGGCGTGATCTGGCGCAAGCGCCGGGTACTGCAAGCCGAAGGCGCGAGCATAAATCGTAGTTTGCGTAGTTTGGTGACCAGTGACCTCAACAATCCGATTGCAGCATCAGCTCCATTCGAGGAGGGCCTCTCAGGCAAAGGTGCTGACATCAGACGAATGATGATGAAGTCTCCAGACCGCGTTGCTGCGGATCAGCATGAGACAAAGCAGGAGGTGAGCGCAGTATGGAAGGCTCAATCGATCCTGCATAAAACTGGACCTAACGCCTATGAGAAGGCCAGAAGGGCACTTTCGCCACAAACCCGCGATTGTTGGGATGAATATGTTGCTGATGGATCGTTTCAGCCTGATGCACAGAGTCTGGCTATCTATGTTAGTGACGTTTTGCTACCTCTCATGACAGACATGGAGAAGCTGGCGCGTAACCAGCCCGCTATCAAAGCGCAAACCTTGGGCGAAGGATTGCAGGCGCATAAGCTAGAACAGTTGAGCCGCTACGAAACGCACCTGGATCGCAAGTTCGAGCGCACCTTGGGCATGTTGCTCAAGCTCAAAGAAATCAGAAACAGCCGTGCGGTGTAAAAAAGCAG
Organism: Polaromonas sp. UBA5171; assembly: GCA_002413395.1. GTDB lineage: Bacteria > Pseudomonadota > Gammaproteobacteria > Burkholderiales > Burkholderiaceae_C > Polaromonas. The sequence continues at coordinate 32,268 of DHWX01000116.1, forward strand.
GTACTTTTTTGACAATCCATGAAACCACCGCTAAACCCCTATCCATGCGGTTTTCGGGCATTTTATGTGACTTTTCAATCCAAACAAATGTTCAACTTGCCAAATGATTTCGGCAATATCAGGAGAACAGAAAAATGGGTGGACGAGGAAGTGGACGACGAGCCGGTCATGGCGGCAAACCGGAGACGAGTGACTCCACGCCGTTGGACATTCGCAAGCTCAGCCGCAAGGGGCTGCTGGTGCCGGGCAACAACTTTAGCTGGCAGTGGACGGTGAATAATCGGGTCGTATCGAGCATCAGCCTGCGGGTTGAAAGCCAAGTCTTGGTGCTGTCATACCGCAAACGCAGTACCGGTGAGAACATCGAGCAGCGGGTGCAAATGCAGACATCACCCTGCCACCTTGGTGGGCAGCGGCAATGGTTCACCTGCCACAAGTGCAGCAGACGGGTTGCAGTGCTGTATTCGCCGGTGCGGCACTTTGAATGTCGGCAGTGTGGTGGACTTGGCTATGCCAGCCAGAAAGAAGGTGCTGGCGACCGCTCAACGCGGCAGGCCGACAGGATCAGAAAACGGCTGGGCTGGGTGGCGGGCATTGCTCACGGCGATGGCGGCAAGCCCAAAGCGATGCACTGGAAGACTTTCTGGCGGCTCAAGGCGAAGCACGATGCGCTGGTACAGGTGAGTTGTTACGACATTGCCCGCAAGCTGGGTTTCTTGCACAAGTTGCTCGAACCATGAATCTGTTTCGCAAAATGGTACCCAGCCCTGGTCATGGTTCAGTATGAATGAAGTAGGTTACAAAAAATTTGTTCGCGCAAAGTATCACGGGATACACCACGCGAACAAGGTGTGCAGACGTGTGCACAGCTTCGATGAGGGCTGTTACAAATCTATTTTTCGAACCTGAACTAAGAAGCGCTTCGGCAGTCTTATAAAAGCACTTGACATCTTTAAAAAAAGTTACCCACCCTGTTGTGGGGCATTGATTTGTCCTGTACAGTTGAGTATAGGTATCGTTAGTCTTATATAAGACATTACATTAGGAGCTTCCATGAAAACACCGCAAACCGCAGCCCCAGCAAAGGTTATGCAGGTTCCGGTTTCGTCCGTATCAATGATCTCGCGCCAGCCCTTAACTGCGAGCAACAAACCTCAGGACATGGTTGTTCGCCACCCGGCGCCGGACGCTTCGGTTCCGATGAAACAAACCGAACACAAGGCGTTTAGCCTAAGTTACTGAGTCACTATTCGGCGGATACAACGTACTCCGCCCAACTAACATGGAGAGTTCTTGTCAGAATTCTCAGGCTAACATCGTGCGCCCTACCCTGACAATAATGCCCCAGTGTAGGGGCGCCATCTGACTCTAGCAGAGCCTGATCAAACGTGTTTGGTGGGTTGATGCCAACAGCTGGGGCATCAAGAACATCCCGAAAAATGCAGGGAACATGCGTGGCACCAGCCAATCTTGCGCCATAGGCGCGGTGAAATCCGTTGTGAAGGTAGCATCGGCCATTCATTCTGACAACATGCATAAGCGGCAAAGCCACTCCTACCTGCATTCCAACAAATGCTCTATTGATGAAACCCTGGGAAAGGGCTTTGAAATTTAGACTTCTGGATGTAATCAACATCGATTGAGGACCTTGCGATATCTGGATGGGTTCCTCTGGCGGATTTAGTGGTAAGCAGATTTGGAGCAATTGATCTAGAGTCGGCGGCTTGTCGAGTGGGGCGCAATGGTGATTTGAACGTCCATCGTCAATTGCAAATTGAAATGCTAAAAGGGGATCAATCTCTACCAATCGAAACACCGCGCCAGACAGTGTTGAATTGAGCGCGTTAGCGACCCACGGAAGTGTCGCCAAAAAACCAATGTATGCCGCATGCGAAGGTGGAATGTCTTGAATCTCTGGATTTCCAGCCTTTGGCATCGGCGCCCCAATTTTTGATCTTGCAGCCTGCCATTCGGCTATCAATGTTGCGTCATCGCCATTGCCAACTGGGACACAAGAACTCTTCAAATAGTTGATGGCGGCTTGTTGTTCCATAAACCCGACTAACGATTTTCCTGGTGTTGGCATTTATGTCCCCTGAATGCTTTTAAATTTGTAGGTGCCACGCACCATTAGCTACATAGTATCCATCATCAAAACAATGTCTTCCATGTCCCAAAGGAAGTCAGTAACGCCCGCCTCCATTGCCGGTGTCGTCTTGATCGACTTGTGAATTTTCACGAAGTTGTAAACCATGAAATAGAAGCTGACCGCGTGCATGTGGTTTTCAAATTTCTTGCTGAAAGCATTGGTCAACCGGGTGAACCGGCGCATCCCCATCCGCATAGACAGATTGGCACGTTCTACATGTGATGTGCTGATGTGGTCTGCGTCTGGATTGCCATAGACCCGGAGCTTTTCGCTGCTGGTCATGGTCGCCGGGCTGTAGCGACGCTTTGATTCTTTCAAGCCTTCGTCGGCATAGGTCTTGTTCAGCACGCCATAGTCCACATTGCCCTTGAATGCGTGCTCTACGGCGTCGGGATAAACCTTGAGGCCATCGGTAGTCAGTTGGACCCGAACAGCCAGGCGCGCGGCAAGGTCATCCATGAAGTCATAGGCGCATTCACGGCTGCGGGTGCCAACCAGCCAGCAGGGCATCAACTTGGTTTCGGGGTCAATGGCTGTGAAGGTGTAGCAGTCGCCATTGCCGCGTTCATCATCAGCCGGAACGTTCTTTTGCTTCATGCCGATGAAGCTCCAGATTTCGTCAACTTGAACTTTCTTGATCGTGAGATTACGCATCACGCGATCTTGGATGGAGAGTTTGTTCATATTCTTACTCAAGCATTTACTTCATTTTGGACTATGCTTGCATTTTTGTACATTACAAGCATAATGCATGCACTTTAACTTATTTCAAGGATAAATTATGGAAGAACAAGAACTTTCGACCGGGCGCTCAAAAAGCGGGGAGGCTCGTGCAGCAAGTCTTTCTCCCGAGCGCCGAAAAGAAATCGGGCAAAAGGCGGCTAAAGCCCGTTGGGAGACGGTAGAAAAGTTGGAGGGTCTTCCTCGCGTAATGCTTGCCCGTGATCCGCTAGATTTGGCAGGCGTGAAAATTCCCTGCGCAATTATTGAAGCCGATTCGGATGGAGAGCCGCGTCGCGTACTTTCGGAGAACGGAATCGCAAATGCCCTTCTAGGTGGAAGGAGCGGTGCATCCAAGCGAATCAAAAAAGCAGGGCAACAAGATGGCGGGGCCCCTTTGCCAATTTTCTTAGCGCCTGGACAGCTAAAACCGTTTATAAACAACAACTTAGAGGGTGGGCCCCTGTTGCGCCCAATTGAGTATGTAGAGGGGAATCGCATAGTCGTTGGGTACGATGCCCGCGTCCTCCCGATCATCTGTGAGATATGGCTTAAAGCTCGGGAGGCTGGAGCGCTTCAGGCCCAACAATTGGAAAAAGCACAAAAGGCTGAAGTTTTGATGCGCGCACTCGCTCACATCGGCATCATCGCTCTAGTGGATGAGGCGACCGGCTATCAAGACATTCGGCCTCGTGATGCGTTGGCTCGCATCTTGGAGGCTTTTGTTGTGAAAGAACTGCGCCCGTGGGTAAGAAAATTTCCGCCCGATTACTACAAAGAAATGTTCCGGTTGAGAGGACTTCAGTTCCCGACAAGCGCAGTTAGGCGACCTCAGTATTTTGGGCATTTGACCAACGATATTGTTTACCGCCGTCTAGCTCCCGGCGTTTGGAGGGAGCTAAAAGAGAGCGTGGAAAAGGATGAGCGCGGGCGTGCTAAACATAAACTACACCAGCACTTGACCGAAAACATCGGAGACCCACGTCTACAGAAAGTGTTGACTCAAGTTACAACCATCATGCAACTGAGCAACACTTGGGCTGATTTCAAAAATAAGTTAGACCGGTTAGTCCCGGCCTATAACGAAACAATGGAGCTGCCTTTTGAAATTACCTCGGATGACGGTAAGGGCCTTTAAGTCTTGTTCCAGCGACTCTCTGCCGCCTTCTTAGCGATCTCAGAGCACTGTTCAGCGGTTATCGGACGGGCATACAGTTC
>DHWX01000100.1 GCA_002413395.1 Polaromonas sp. UBA5171
TCTTGTTCCTTGCCAGTGACAAGCTTGTCAACCTCGGCAATGAAACGGTCGGTGAACTTTTGGATCTCATCCTGCGAGCGACGCTCGTCATCTTCAGAAACCAGTTTCTCCTTGAGGAGTTTCTTCACACTCTCATTGGCGTCCCGGCGCAGGTTGCGAATTGCCACCTTGGCATGTTCCCCCTCGGCCCGCACGACTTTGGTGAGTTCCTTGCGACGCTCTTCCGTCATGGCGGGCATGGGCACACGAATCAGCTCTCCCTGCGTGGCCGGATTGAGCCCAAGATCAGAGTCGCGGATAGCCTTTTCAATCTTGGCACCCATGCCTTTTTCCCAAGGCGCGACGCTGATGGTGCGCGCGTCAAGCAGCGACACATTGGCGACCTGACTGATCGGTACCATGGATCCGTAGTAGTCAACGTGGACCGTATCAAGCAGGCCAGGGTTGGCGCGGCCGGTACGGATTTTTGTCAGACTGTGTTTGAACGAGTCCAGTGACTGCTGCATTTTCTGCTCTGCATGCTGCTTGATATCAACAATACTCATGGTCGAATCTCCGGATTTCTAGAGACGAAAAAATACAAAATTCGGCTTGTGGCCAGGATCAAACGTGAACCAGGGTTCCTTCGTCTTCGCCCTGCACCACGCGCTTAAGCGCGCCAATCTTGAAAATGCTGAATACCTTGATGGGCAGTTTCTGGTCGCGGCACAGCGCAAACGCCGTGGCATCCATGACCTCAAGGTTTCTGCGCATGGCTTCATCAAAGGTAATGCTGGTATAGCGTGTGGCTGCCGGGTCCTTCCTGGGATCTGCGCTGTAAACGCCATCAACCTTGGTGGCCTTGAGCACAATCTCGGCACCGATTTCAGCGCCGCGCAAAGCCGCCGCCGTGTCAGTCGTGAAAAAGGGATTACCGGTGCCAGCCGCAAAAATCACCACCTTGCCTTCTTCCAGATATTGCAAGGCCTTGGGACGGACATAGGGCTCAACCACGCGCTCAATGCCAATGGCCGACATTACGCGTGGAACCAGGCCCGCCTTGTCCATGGTGTCACCCAGCGCCAGCGCATTCATCACGGTCGCCAACATGCCCATGTAGTCGGCGGTTGCACGGTCCATGCCAACCGAACCACCTGCCACACCGCGAAAAATGTTCCCGCCGCCAATCACCACCGCCACCTGAACACCCATGCGGGNNCCAAAGTCGTTGAGATTGTTGGCGATTGGGCCTTGACAAGTTCGATCCGCGAGACTCTACAATCAAGACCCTGCTTCCTGCTTCCTCATCCTCATCACTCAGTAGTTCGGCAGAACGCTTTTCAAACCGGACTCTCTAACTTATACGCGCGCACGCGCGCGCGAGGCTTGACAGCACGAAGCCCGTCCTCCCTGCAACCAGAGGACGGGCTTCGTTACGTGCGGTCCTACTGGTCGTGCCCGAAGATGCCATCTCCAGGAGGAGCGGCCACTGGGTCGCTGGGCGGCACAGGAGGCCCACTGACAGGGTCAGGCTCGTTGGCAGCAGCCACCTGAGCGGCGACTTCCGCCGCGAAGTCGTCGACCTTTTTCTCGATACCCTCGCCGACCACATACAGCGCGAAAGACTTGATGGTGGTTCCCTTTTCCCTGAGCATCTGCTCGACGGTCTGCTTGTCGTTCTTGACAAACGTCTGGTTGTGCAGGCTGACTTCTTTCAGGTACTTCTGAACACCACCCTCAATACGCTTGGCAACAATTTCAGCGGACTGCACAGGCTTGCCTTCGGCCTGGGCCTTGGCGGCATCTTCCGCCGCTTTGGCGGCCGCCACCGAACGCTCCCTGGCTACCAGGTCTGCGGGCACATCGGTGCTGGACAGGGCCACGGGTTTCATCGCAGCCACGTGCATGGCAACATCCTTGGCGGCGGTTTCATCGCCCTCAAACTCCACTACCACCCCAATGCGGGTGCCGTGCAGGTATGACGCCAGCTTGCTGCCGGAAAAGCGTTTGAAACGACGCACCGTCATGTTCTCGCCAATCTTGCCGATCAGGCCCTTGCGGACATCTTCGACCGTTGGACCAAACCCGTCCTGCGACATCGGCATGGCGCCAACGGCAGCCACATCAGCCGGACTGTTCTTGACAATGCCCGCGGCTACTGCCTGGGCAAAAGCCAAAAAACTGTCATTTTTGGTAACGAAATCGGTTTCACAGTTGATTTCAACCAGCGCGCCGACATTGCCTTCACGGTATGCGGCGACCACGCCCTCAGCAGTGATGCGAGAAGCCGCCTTGCCGGCCTTGCTGCCCAGCTTGACGCGCAAAATTTCTTCAGCTTTTTCAAAATTTCCTTCAGCTTCAGTCAGTGCCTTCTTGCACTCCATCATCGGGGCATCGGTTTTGGCGCGCAATTCAGCGACCATGCTTGCGGTAATGATCATTTTTTGACTCTCCGTTTATCGTGTTCACTTCGACGGGATGCTGGCGTCGTATCTGTCGCATCATTCAACTTGTGAAAAAGGGGCTACGCGAGCCCCTTTTTCGCGTCTGGCACAGTGCCAAAACTGACAGGCACCTTTACTCAGGCGGCTGCGTTTTGCACTTCCACAAATTCATCCGAACTCTCCGGCGCCACTGTCTTGACGAGATCGTTCCCGGCATTGGCACGACCTTCCAGAACTGCATCGGCCAGTCCGCGGGCATACAGGGCCACGGCCTTGGATGAGTCGTCATTACCGGGGATGACATAGTCAATGCCAATCGGGGAGTGGTTGGAATCGACCACGCCGATCAGCGGAATGCCGAGTTTCTTGGCTTCCAGAACCGCGATCTTGTGAAAACCCACGTCAATCACAAAAATGGCATCGGGCAAGGCGGCCATGTCCTGAATGCCGCCGATGTCTTTTTCAAGCTTTTCGATTTCGCGCTTGAAGGTGAGCTGCTCTTTCTTGCTGATGGCGTCAAGGCCGGCTTCTTGCTGCGCTTTCAACTCCTTCAGGCGTTTGATTGAAGTCTTGACCGTCTTGAAGTTGGTCAGCATGCCACCCAGCCAGCGCTGATCCACGTAAGGAATACCGGCGCGTTTAGCTTCCATCGCGACGGTTTCGCGGGCGGTGCGCTTGGTACCGACCATCAGGATGGTGCCGCGGTTGGCGGTGAGCTGTTTGGCGAAATTCATCGCTTCCTGGAACATCGGCAGCGATTTTTCCAGGTTGATGATGTGAATACGGTTGCGATGGCCAAAAATATAGGGGGCCATCTTCGGATTCCAGAAGCGGGTTTGGTGACCGAAATGGACGCCAGCTTCCAGCATTTCACGCATGCTTGTTGACATAAAAACTCCAAAGGTTGTGTCTAAAATCAGCGCTTATCGTTCGAAACAATCTTCGGACAACACCTTGAGTGGCTGATTTGCGATTTACCCTGCAAACAACCCGATCGTCATTCACAAAGCCTGCTGAGTATAACATCCCACACCGCATGAACCTGCCAAGCCATACGCCTGACCCAGGCGACCTGCATACCACTGGCCAGGCCATTCAGGCCGGCCAAGTCAGTTCCCTGGAAATTCTCAATCACGCAGCGACCATCGCCCAAAGCGAAGCCTGCCGCCATGTTTTCATGCCGGGCACGGCGCAAAGTCCGCTTTCAGCAGCACGGGCATTGCCTCAAACGGCCCAGCCGCTTGCCGGCATCCCTGTTTCGATCAAGGACCTATTTGACGTCGCGGGCCAAGTTACCACCGCCGGATCAACCGTGCTTTCGGGTACCGCGCCAGCCAGGGCCGATTGCCCCGCCGTGGCGCGGTTGCGCGCGGCCGGTGCGGTGTTTGTGGGGCGCACCAACATGGTGGAGTTTGCGTTCTCGGGCGTCGGCATCAATCCGCACTATGGCACGCCCGTCAATCCAGCCGATCCCGCGGCACGCCGGATTCCTGGTGGCTCGTCTTCAGGCGCTGCCGTATCGGTGGCCACGGGAGCTGCCCTGGTGGGCCTTGGTTCCGACACCGGCGGATCGCTACGCATCCCTGCCGCGTTGTGCGGCATTGTGGGGTTCAAGAGCACGGCGCGTCTGGTGCCGACCGGCGGGGCGGTGCCACTATCAACAACGCTGGATACGGTAGGTGCCCTGACCCGCTCGGTACGCGACGCGATCACGGCACATGAGGTTCTGGCAGCACGCGCTGTGCGGCTGGCTGACAAGCCGCTGTCTGCCTGTCGCCTCGCGGTGGCGCGCACGCAGATGCAGGATGGGCTGGACGACACTGTTGCCCAGGCTTTCGGGCGCAGCCTGCAGGCCCTGGCCGATGCCGGCGCGGACATCAGGGAAATTGCCCTTGAAGAAATCGGTGAACTCGCCAGCATCAATGCGAGCGGTGGATTTTCGGCTGCCGAGAGCTATGCCTGGCACCGCACCCTGATTGCCGCACATGAGGCCGAATATGACCCGCGCGTGGCGTTTCGCATCTTGCGCGGTGCCCGCATGAGCGCCTTTGAGTACATTGATTTACTGGCAGCACGCAAGGGTTGGGTTTCACGCATGGAGGCCTGCCTGAGCGGTTTTGACGCAGTACTGTCGCCCACTGTGCCGATCGTGGCACCCTTGATTGCCAGCGTGCAGGACGATGACAACGAGTTTTTCCGCGTCAACTCGCTTTTGCTGCGCAACACGTCGGTGGTGAACACCCTTGACGGTTGCGCCATTTCACTGCCCTGCCACACCCCCGGGCAATTGCCGGTAGGCCTGATGCTCTGGCACGCAGCACTGCACGACGACGCGCTGCTGGAACTGGCCCTTCAAATTGAATCCACTCTGGCCAAGTCACTATAAAAATAATGAACCATCCCCAGTCCCACCTTGAATTTACCCCCATCCTGCCTGGTGCCACCGCATGAGGATAGCTGTCATTGGCGCCGGCATCATCGGCATTACCACCGCCTATGAACTGGCCGCGGACGGTCACGACGTCACTGTTTTTGAACGCCGCGGCACGGCAGCGGAAGAAGCCAGCTTTGCCAATGCCGGAGTTGTCGCGCCAGGCTATGTCACACCTTGGGCTGCGCCGGGCATGCCGGGCAAGGTCCTCGGTCAGCTTTTCAGCCGCCATGCGGCAGTCAAGCTGAGCCTGCCATTGACAAGTCGCGAGTTGGCGTGGATGTGGAAATGGCGGCGCGCCTGCAGACTTGAAACCTACCTGGCGAACCGCGCGCGGATGCAACGGCTGGCGTTTTACAGCCGCGACCGGCTCGACCAACTGACGGAAGCGCTGAAACTTAATTATGATTGCAGCCAAGGCTACATGGTTCTTCTTCGATCTGAAAAAGATAGCAAATTAGTTCAACCTGGTCTACAACTACTGCGGGACGCGGGCATTTCGTTCAGGAAAATCAACGCCGCAGATGCCCGCCTGATCGAACCTGCGCTTAACCCCGACACCGCATTTGTGGGGGCTGTGCATCTGCCCGACGATGGCGTGGCCAACTGTCGGCAGTTTGCGCTGCTGCTCAAGGGCGTAACCCAGCAAATGGGCGTTAAATTCGAGTTCAATACGGCCGTAGCCAAATTGGAACGAGCGCAGACAGCCAGTCTTTTAATAGCAGGTGAAAGCTCGCCACGCACTTTTGACCACGTCGTTTTGTGCGCCGGCCTAGCATCCACACAGTTGCTCAGGCCGCTCGGCCTGAAGATTCCCATGGTGGCCATTTATGGCTACTCCATCAGCGCACCAATTCGTGAAGCGATGAATGCACCGCGCAGCGCCCTGATGGACGAGCATTACAAAGTTGCCATCTCACGCTTGGGCAACCGCGTTCGTGTGGCCGGCAGCGCGGAAATCGGTGGCTCGCCTGAGAAAAAGCGCACTGATTCGCTTCAAACACTGTACAAGGTGCTGCATGACTGGTTTCCGGGTGCGGCGCAGCGCGGCAGCAGAGGTCTTTCTGTGCAGGAATGGAAGGGTACGCGCCCGATGCTGCCCGATGGCCCGCCCATCATCGGTACAAGTGGCCTGCAGGGCCTCTGGCTCAATCTGGGCCACGGCTCCAGTGGCTGGGCGCTGAGTTGCGGCAGCGCGCGCGTGCTGGCCGACCTGATCGCTGGAAAATCCGCTGCCATCGACCTGGAAGGGCTGGACATCAGTCGCTTGGCCTGAGCCCGGAATCAATACGGATTCATCCTGCAGGTTTTGTTAGGGGCCGGCATGAATTTGCCTCAGAAAGGCTTTACCGTCAAAACCGCCTGGCGTGTTGTACCAAGCGATTTATCGGGGCCATATCCTGCGCATTTCACCTGACGCCTGAACCTCAAGACCGCTGCCGCGGACGCCTGTAAAGCCCGGTAAGCCAGCCGGGCTTTTTTGTGCGCCAGATTCAACCAAAATGTGTCGGAACCCCTCACAATCGTTGAATGCAAAAAATCTCCAGCACCTGCAGCCAGCCGCTGCATAGCGTTGCGGCAACGCGCCAGATTGAGCGGCAGGCCGCAGCCAGCCTGCCGCCGCACACGCTGATGCAGCGTGCCGGTCTTGCCGTGGCCCGCCTGGCATTGGCGTTGGCACCCCACGCCCAGCGCATCTGGATCGCCTGCGGACCTGGCAACAACGGCGGCGACGGTTTCGAAGCGGCGCTGCACCTGCACCAGTGGGGCAAAACGGTGGTACTGACCTGGACTGGTCTGCCCAACGGAGAAGCCGGATTGCCGCCGGATGCCCGGGCCTCCCGCGACCGAGCCGTGGCCGCTGGCGTTCCGATGGCGGCAAAGCCACCGCAGGATTTTGACTTGTGCATTGACGCGCTGCTCGGCATTGGCGCCAAGCTGGACCCTGGTCGCCCCGGCACCGCGCTGATACAGCAATGGCTGGCGCTGATGCAGGCCAGCGCGGTGCCACGGCTGGCGGTGGATGTACCCACCGGACTGGACGCCGACACAGGCTCTACGACGTCGCAGAGTGCTATGCAACCATTAGCCAAGCACGCATATTCCTCGTGGATTAATGGCGTTTTTACATTGAATCTTTTAACCCTGAAGCCGGGCCTTTTCACCGCCAGCGGTCGGGACTGCGCTGGCCAAGTGTGGTTTGACGATCTTGGCGTCAATCCGGTAGCCAACGCAATGCCCTGCGCCAGGCTTATGGGTGCTGATCAAGTGGCCTGGCCACAGCGCGCACATGCCGTGCAAGCCAGCCACAAAGGAAGTTTTGGCGATGTCGCCATTCTGGGCGGCGAATCGGGCGCGGCCACGCACATGACGGGCGCGGCTTTGCTGGCGGCCCGTGCGGCGCTGCACGCGGGGGCCGGGCGGGTGTTTGTGGCCTTGCTCGGCCAGGCCAGTCTGACGCTTGACCCGCAGCAGCCCGAACTCATGTTTCGCAGCCCCGACGCGCTGGATTTGAAGACTCAGGTGGTGGTGTGCGGTTGCGGTGGCGGTGATGCGGTCAAAACTGTCATCGCCAAGGTGCTGTCAAGAGCGACGCGGGCCGTGCTGGATGCGGACGCGCTCAATGCTATTGCCGTGGATACGCAACTGCAAACCCTGCTGAAAGCCCGTCATCGCCGTGCTTTCCATACGGTGCTGACACCGCACCCACTCGAGGCTGCGCGTTTACTGGGCAGCAACGCTGGCGCGGTACAAGCCGACCGGCTGGCTGCGGCCTGTCAATTGGCGGATCAGTTTCAGTGCGTGGTGGTACTCAAGGGTTCGGGTACGGTTGTCGCCGCGCCGCGCCAACTGCCCACCATCAACAGCACTGGCAATGCGCTGCTGGCCAGCCCAGGCACTGGCGACGTGCTGGCGGGCATGACCGGCGCCTACATCGCCAGCGGGCTAAGCGCTTTGGAAGCGGCCTGCGGCGCTGTGTTCAGGCATGGCGATATGGCAGATCAGTGGATGATCCAGCGGCCCGGCCAACCCCTGACCGCGTCGGCATTGGCGCTCTTGTAACGGGGCTAGACCAGCACCATCAGGCCGAGTTGCAACAGCAACAGCAACAGCAGCGCTGACAGGTCCACTCCACCTATCGTGGGGATGATGCGACGCAGCGGGCTCAAGAGGGGCTCGGTCAGGCGCGCGAGCAAAAGATAAGCGGGTGAGCCAGGCTGCACCCAGGACAGAATGGCATAGCCCAGCACCAGAATCATCAGAATTTGCAGCGCCACCCGGACCATCATCTTGACAGCAAAAATCAGCATGGACAGCAAAGCCGCAGGTGCAAAATTCAGGCTCCAGTTTTCAGCAGGCAGCAGTACTCCGAACAACACCCCCCAGAGCATGGCATAAAGCAGTGACAACAATGCGGCAGTCAGCACGCTGGCCCAGTCCACCCGCGACTGAACCACCGACTTGGGCAGGACGCGCCGCAGGGGTTTGACCAGCCAGTCAGTCAACGCCATCACAAAGCTGCCTGGCTGTCCGCTCATGTTGACCCGTGCCCGGTTCATCCAGGCGCGCAGCAGCGCCGCCGCGATCAACACGAAAAAAACTGTCTCAAGCAAAAACGCCAATATCCGGATCAGCATGGATATCCCGGCTTGCCTATGAAAGAAAAAAGCGGTTTCATAAAGTTTTAGCGGCGGGGTTTCTTGCTCTGCTTTCGACCGGGATTACCGGACGCTTTTTTCACGGCCGCCTTCAACGAATAAATCGAGGATTTGGCGGCATCATGAGCTGTTTTATCAGCCCCTGCGCTGCGGTTTTCTGAACCGCTTTTGCCGCCGGAATGCGACTCCAAACATGCTTCTGTACCTTTGCCGCTCCCCTTGCCTTCCCTTGCGCCTCCAGCCCGGCGCTGGGCAGTACGCTCCTTCACTGGCAATTCGGTCTCGTGACCTCCGGTCTTGTCCTTCATTGCCCGGGCCAGCAGCCCGGTCTTGTCCTCGCCGTCGTGCACCAGGCGGAAATCGATCTTGCGGCCATCCAGGTCCACACGGCTGACCTGCACCCGAACCCGCGTTCCGATGGCATAGCGCATGCCGGAGCGCTCGCCGCGCAACTCCTGTCTGGCTTCGTCGAAGCGGAAGTACTCGGCGCCCAGTTCAGTGATGTGCACCAGGCCTTCCACGTACATGGCGTCGAGCGTGACAAAAATACCAAACCCGGTGGCCGCCGTCACCACGCCGCCGAATTCTTCGCCCAGATGCTCGCGCATATACTTGCATTTGAGCCAAGCTTCCACATCGCGGCTGGCTTCATCAGCGCGGCGTTCATTGGCGCTGCAATGCAGGCCGGCCGCCTGCCATGCCAGTTGGTCGGCGCTGATTTTCCCGGGCTTTTCAGAGGGCTCCCTGACGCGTGCGGCCAGTCGTTTGGACAGTTTGGCCTCGGCCTCGCCGGGCGTCGGCAAGTTGGGGAGCTGATATCTCGTTTTGTTCAGGATGGCCTTGATGACGCGGTGCACCAGCAAGTCAGGATAACGGCGGATCGGGCTCGTGAAGTGCGTGTATGCCTCGTAAGCCAGACCAAAGTGCCCGCTGTTCATGGGCGTGTAAATCGCCTGCTGCATGGCGCGCAGCAGCATTGAATGGATTTGTGGCGCATTCGGCCGGTCCTTGGTGGCCTTGGCGATCTGCTGGAACTCACCCGGCGTAGGGTCATCGCTGACCGCCATTCCCAAACCAATCGCCTTGAGATAGTTGCGCAGCAACTCCAGTTTCTCTGGCGACGGGCTCTCGTGTACCCGGAACAGCGCAACGTGTCGGCTCTGCGAAATAAAGTCGGCCGAACACACATTGGCCGCCAGCATGGATTCCTCAATCAGGCGGTGTGCCACATTGCGGGTGCGGGGCATGATTTTTTCAATCCGCCCGGCTTCGTCGCAGACGATCTGGGTTTCGGTAGTTTCAAAATCCACGGCTCCACGTACGCTGCGCTCCTTGAGCAGGGCCTGGTACACATCATGCAGATTCAGCAAATGTGGCACCAGGTCCTTTCGCTGCACCGCCTCCGGGCCACGCGTGTTGGCCAGAATGGCGGCCACTTCGGTGTAGGTAAAACGTGCATGGCTACGCATCACAGCCGGGTAAAACTGGTAGGCGTGAACCTCACCCTTGGCATTGACCAGCATGTCGCACACCATGCACAGGCGCTCGACGTTGGGGTTGAGCGAGCACAAGCCGTTGGAAAGTTTTTCCGGCAGCATGGGAATCACGCGTCGTGGGAAATACACGCTGGTGGCGCGGTCATACGCGTTGATGTCAATCGCACTGCCGTTTTCCACGTAATGGCTAACGTCGGCAATCGCCACCAGCAGGCGCCAGCCCTTGCCGCGGCCAACCTTGGCAGGCTCGCCATAGACAGCATCATCAAAGTCCCGGGCGTCTTCACCGTCAATGGTGACCAGGGGGATATCCGTCAGGTCAATGCGGTGTTTTTTGTCTGTGAGGCGGACCGCGTCCGGCAAAGCCCGGGCCTGGGCCAGCGCCTCGTCACTGAATTCATGGGGCACGCCGTATTTGCGCACCGCAATTTCAATTTCCATGCCCGGGTCGTCAATGTCGCCAAGCACTTCAGTGACGCGGCCCACAGGCTGTCCAAACAGCGCGGGAGGTTCAGTCAACTGGACCACCACCACCTGCCCCGGCATGGCAGCTCCGGTCGCACCCTTGGGAATCAGTACATCCTGACCGTAGCGCTTGTCTTCTGGCGCAACCAGCCAGACACCGCTTTCCTGAAGCAGTCGGCCAATAATGGGATTGGACGAGCGCTCAATAATTTCAGTCACTCGCCCTTCGGGCCGATTTTTGCGGTCATGCCGCACGATGCGCACCTTGACTCGGTCCATGTGCAGCACGGCGCGCATTTCGTTGGGCGGCAGGTAAATATCCGCCTCGCCGTCATCGCGCACAATAAATCCATGGCCATCGCGATGGCCGGAAACTGTTCCCTCGAATTCAGCGAGGAGTCCGGACGATGCGCCGGAAGTTGAATGCGTTGTTTTGATAAGAAGTCTCGTCAGGTAATGAAGTCAGGAATGACCGCGCTGGTAGTGTATTTCGCAGACCGGATTTCGGGATGAATTCAAAAAATTTCTGGACCGTTGCTCCGCCCAAACACCAATGTAATGGTACACTGCCTGCTGTGCCCGGGTGGCGGAATTGGTAGACGCGCACGGTTCAGGTCCGTGTATCGCAAGATGTGGAGATTCGAGTTCTCTCCCGGGCACCAAAATTTGAATGGCTGATTGATTCACAGTCAATATTAAAAGCCACTGCATGCCAGTGGCTTTTTTGCTTTTTTCATCAGATCGGCAGAGCCACCAGATCATGCCCCTGAGTGCCCACAATGCGGGCCCGGGTGAATTCACCGACTTTCAGCGTTTTGCTGAATTTTTCAGGGGGCAACAGCTTGACGACGCCATCAATTTCGGGCGCATCGGCGTAAGAGCGGCCCGTGCCACCCTTGCGGCCCAGCGCCGGAGCCGAGTCCACCAGCACCTGCATGGTTGCGCCCACCCGCTGCTGCAACTTCTGGTTCGAGACCGCTTCGGCCACCGCCATGAAGCGCGCTCGGCGCTCCTGGCGAACTTCGAGCGGCAACATGCCGGGAATATCATTGGCGCTGGCACCCGCCACTGCGCTATAGGCAAAGCAACCCGCGCGGTCAATTCTGGCCTCTCGCATGAAATCGAGCAGGTGCTCGAACTCAGTTTCGGTTTCGCCCGGAAAGCCTGCAATAAAGGTGCTGCGAATGACGATTTCTGGGCAGATTTCACGCCAGCGTGCAATACGTTCCAGATTCTTTTCACCGCTGGCCGGGCGTTTCATGCGCTTGAGCACATCCGGGTGACTGTGCTGCAACGGCACATCCAGATAAGGCAACACCTTGCCCGTGGCCATGAGCGGAAGCACCTCATCCACGCTTGGATAGGGGTAGACATAATGCAAACGGACCCAGGCGCCATGTGGCTGCGCAATGTCACCGAGAGCTTGCACCAGTTCCAGCATGCGGGTTTTGACCGGCTTGCCGTCCCAGAATCCGGTCCGGTATTTCACATCCACGCCATAAGCCGAGGTGTCCTGGCTAATGACCAGCAGTTCCTTCACGCCACCTTCAAACAAGGCGCGAGCTTCATTGAGCACATCACCAATCGGCCGCGACACCAGATCGCCGCGCATGGACGGAATGATGCAGAAAGTGCAGCGATGGTTGCAGCCTTCGCTGATCTTCAGGTAGGCATAGTGCCGAGGCGTGAGCTTGATGCCGGCAATACCGAACGCATTGGGTACCAGATCAATAAACGGGTCATGCGGTTTGGGCAGATTCCGGTGCACCGCATCCATGACTTCCTGCGTGGCATGCGGCCCCGTCACCGCCAGCACGCTGGGATGCATCTGGCGCACGAAGTTTCCGCCACCGCCAGCGGCCTTGGCACCCAGACAGCCAGTCACAATGACCTTGCCGTTTTCTGCCAACGCTTCACCGATCGTGTCCAAGCTTTCCTTGATCGCATCGTCAATGAAACCGCAGGTATTGACGATCACCAGATCCGCGCCCTCGAACGTTTTGGAGGTCTGGTAGCCCTCGGCGCTCAAACGCGTGAGGATCAACTCGGAATCGGTCAGTGCCTTGGCGCAACCCAGGCTGACAAAACCGACGCGCGGGGCGGGCGCAGGAGAAAGGAGAATCGGGAGAATAACTTCGCTCATGGCCTCTATTGTCTCAGAGCAGGCGCGGCAACAAATCCGTGTTTCATCGCTTCAGCCCAAAAGCCGACAGCATTTGTTCACTCTGCTTTTGCATCTGCTCCTGCAATTGCGTAAAAACACTTTTTGACTGTTCCACATAGGTGCCCATCATGCCCTGCATCATGGGCGACTTTGCATTCATGAACTGTGCCCACATTTCGGGACTCAAGCCTTTGGTTTGCTCGGCCATCTTGACCTGCAGGTCCAGGAAGGCCTGGACGTTTTTTTCAAGATAAGTCCCCATGAAGCTCTGCATTGCATCGCCGTAAAAACGAATAATGTTGGCCAGCACGGCCTCAGTGAACATGGGCGCGCCGCCAGTCTCTTCCTCCAGAATGATCTGCAGCAAAATGCTGCGCGTCAGGTCTTCGTTGGTTTTGGCATCACGCACCACGAATCGGGCACTGTCCATGACCAATTGCCGCACGTTGGTGAGCGTGATGTAAGCTGAAGTTTCGGTATCGTAAAGACGCCGGTTGGGATATTTCTTGATGACGCGCAATGCTACAGCCTTGTCCGCCGTGGACTGGCTGTCTTGAATGCCCGGGATATCGCCCCCGGGGGAGTTGCCTTGAGCAGGCGCGGGGCCGGATTTCGGGCTGATGGTTTTGCTTTTTTGCACTGATGGCTCCTCTGAATGACACCCTGCGGCAACGTGCCACGATTCGGTACATTTTAGGAACTCTGGATGGTCGCAATCCCCTTGGTTTACCCTTGTGAATCAGCTGCACCACAAAATTGTGGCAGCTTTTTCGGAGCAGGAACCGTATAAAAGGAATTGGTAGGCGCGATTGGACTCGAACCAACGACCCCCACCATGTCAAGGTGGTGCTCTAACCAGCTGAGCTACGCGCCTAAGGACTGTTCGAAGCTGTGAATTGTAGCAGAGAGGAATGCAGCCCCACATTTTCGCTGTTAACTGGCGGCTCTCAGCGCCTCCGGGCTGACCGCACACCCGGCACCTCCGCCACGATGCCCAGCACCTGATTGAGCCGACTCGATTGCGCCACCTCGACCGTGAAGGTCATCCACGCCGTGCCGCCACGGTTGTCCTTGACTGACTGCGTCTGCACACCGATCACGTTCACTTTTTCCTTGGCAAAAACCTCGGAAATATCACGCAGCAAACCCTGCCGGTCGGCCGCTTCCACGGCCACATCCACCGGATACATCGCGCCATCCGGCGTTTCGGGCGAGCTCCATGCCACCTCGATCACGCGGTCCGGGCTACCGCTGGCCATGTTGCGAAAATTGCTACAGTCGCTGCGATGAACGCTCACGCCCTTGCCCTTGGTCACAAAGCCAAGAATCGCATCTGGCGGCGCGGGTTTGCAGCACTTGGCCAGTTGGGTCAGCAGGGAATCGATGCCCACGACGAGCACATTGCCTTTTCTGCCCTTTCCCGTTTGGCTGGACCGGTCGGGTTGGCGTGTTTTTTTGGCCAGCACATAATCGTCGGCAGGCTGCACCGGCCCCTGGGGTCTGAGCATGTTTTCAATGGTGCGCAGTGACAACTCGTCCTTGCCCACCACTTCAAACAGGTCATCCGCCGTTTTAAAACCCAGTTGAAGCGCCAGGGCATCGAGCTTCATGGCAGTTTTACCTTCGCGCTGGAGCAGTTTTTCGACGGCTTCCCGCCCCTTTGCCACGGTCTGCTCCATGGCCAATGCGTTGAACCAGGCACGCACTTTGGATTTGGCCCGGTGACTGACCAAAAATCCCAGATCCGGATTGAGCCAGTCGCGCGACGGCCCACCTTCCTTGACCGTGATCACTTCCACCGTCTGACCATTTTGCAGTGGCGTGTTGAGCGGCACCATTGCACCATCAATGCGCGCGCCACGGCAGCGGTGGCCCAGGTTGGTATGCACGCTGTAGGCAAAATCCACGGCGGTAGCGCCCTGCGGCAGTTCCACAATGGCAGCATCGGGGGTCAGCACGTAAATACGATCTTCAAACAAGCCCTTGTTGGCTTCACGCGCACGCTGGGCCGCCGGACCCGACAGATCGCGCTCCCATGCCAGCAGTTGCCGCAACACGGCAATCTTGGCGTCGTACTCGCTGCTAGCCGACACGCCGCTGTAACCCTTGACGCCTGCCTCCTTGTAAGCCCAGTGCGCTGCCACGCCGTTTTCCGCATGATCGTGCATGGCTTGGGTACGGATCTGGATCTCGACCGCCCGCCCCGCCTCGTCACGCACCACCGTGTGCAAGGACTGATAGCCGTTCGATTTAGGCTTGGCGATGTAGTCGTCAAACTCACCTTCTACGGGCGTAAAGCGCGAATGCACAAACCCCAGGGCCGCATAGCAGCCCTTTACATCGGCGGCAATCACACGCAGGGCACGAATATCAAACACTTGATCAAAATTCAGTGACTTGCCGCGCATTTTTTTGACAATGCTGTAGATATGCTTGGGCCTTCCCTGCACCAGCGCGGCAATGCCATTCTGGTTCAGTTCGCGTTCCAGCCGGGTACGCAGCTCGGCCATGAAGTTCTCGCGTTCGACGCGCTTTTCATCGAGCATGCGAGCCGTTTGTCTATAAATATCGGGCTCCAGAATGCGAAAGGCCTGATCTTCCATTTCCCACTTGATCTGCCCTATCCCAAGGCGATTGGCCAGCGGCGCGAACACATGCAGCGACTCACGCGCCAGCGCCATCGGCGCGGGCTGCCTGCTCGCCGCATGATGACGCAAGGTCTGCAGCCGCGAAGCCAAGCGCAGCATCACCACCCGTAAATCTCGTGAAAACGCCAGCAGCATCTTGCGCACGTTCTCGGTCTGCGCGGCGGGGTCATCGAGCAACTGCGCATTGGCATTTGCCGTTCGCGCCTGGCGCTGCACCTCGACCAGCTTGGTGGTCTCCATCGCCAGCTCGGCAAAGTTGGCGCCGAACGCGTTGGTGATGATCTCCCGCGGTTTGTTCAGGTGCTGGCAGGCATAAACCAGGTAGGTAGCGGCCTG
Organism: Polaromonas sp. UBA5171; assembly: GCA_002413395.1. Lineage (GTDB taxonomy): Bacteria > Pseudomonadota > Gammaproteobacteria > Burkholderiales > Burkholderiaceae_C > Polaromonas. The sequence continues at coordinate 15,623 of DHWX01000100.1, forward strand.
CATCGCTTCGGAACCGCCTATCGATTTCAGGATGGCGGCAACGGCATCGGCGTGCGCCAGAGTGTTTTCACCGGAGTCCAGGGTCTCATTGGCAATCAACGGCTCCGCGAAAGCGCGCGCCCGCGCCAATGCATGTGGTTGCGCCGACAAGCTGTCGGCGGTGGCTGTCATGATCGAAGCATTGGTGTCTTGGCCTGCGGCTGGGCCAGCCAGGTCAGAGGCGTGATTTTTTTTCATGAAAATTGAGTCTGTTCAATGTCACCCGCTAACCCAGCAAGAAGCCCGCCACCGCCGCAACCTGATCGTTCGCGATCAAGGTGGGCGCATGTCCAACCCCCGCAAACTCAATCAGTCGGGCTTTGGGGCCGCGCTGCGTCATGGCGCGAGCCGTCTCACGGCTCAGCAAATCCGACTGTGCGCCGCGAATCAGCAGCGTCTCGGCTTTGATATGGTCATAAAGCTGCCAGAGCAAAGTCTCGCCTTGCTGCGCGGATTCTTTGGAAACCAGTTTGAATGGCACCGCGATTGCCGGGTCGTAATGCAGCCGCAGCTTGCTGTCGGCGGCTGATACCGGCTTGACCATGGGACGCGACAGCGCCAGCCATTGGTCCGGGGTGTGGGGGCCAAAGCTTTGGGAAACCGCCCACATGGCGACGGCTGCCTCCCGAACGCTGCTGAAATACTGCGCCTGCCCGAGATAAGCGCCAATCCGCTCAATCGCCTGCCATCCAATCGCTGGTCCGACGTCATTCAGCACAAGTTTTCGTACAGGCGCTGGCATGGGCAGATCAGGTTGACCGCACATTGCCATGCCGATCAGCCCGCCCATGCTGGTGCCGACCCAGTCCAGTGTTGTGATCGGCGTCTGGGCATGCAGATGGGCCAGCAAAACCAGTATGTCCGCTGCATAGGTTGGCAGTTGATAGCCCATGGGATCTTTCAGCCAGTCACTTTCGCCACGGCCGGCCATGTCGGGGCAGACCACGCGAATACCGCCCGGCTGCCCGACAGCCTGCTCGCACAAGACCCGCGCCAGTACGTCAAAGTCGCGTCCTTGACGGGACAGCCCATGCACACATACGACAACGTGCCCGCTCACGGATCGACCCCATTGCCAATAGGCCATGCGGTGCGCGCCGCCTGCGTCGGGGCAGTTGACATGGTTCAGGTCGGGTTCAGTCATGGTGCAGCCAGTCCGCGTCAAAGGGAGTTGATATTCGTTTTAGAAGATTTTTTTGGTGCACTGTTCGCGGCGCATTAAAAGTATCGTAAATCATATGGAAACCCATCATATTCAATGGTCAAGCTGTCCTCATCACCGGCTCCACCAGCGGCATTGGTCTGGGTATCGCCAACGCCCTGGCCGCACAGAGTCAACTTCCTTGACAACGCCACCTCCCGCGTGACCTGCAATGCCATTTATCCGGGCTGGGTCCTGACGCCGCTAATTTGGAACATGGATGGCGGCTGGGCCGAGCCATAATAAAATTATTTACAGCAGTCGGCAGACGTATTCGCCGATCGCCAGCGCGCTGGTCAAGCCCGGCGACTCAATGCCGAAAAGATTGACCAGGCCGGCTACACCATGCTCAGCGGGGCCCTGGATCAAAAAGTCCCGGGCCAGTTCACCCGGTGCCTGAATTTTGGGGCGAATGCCGGCGTAACCAGGAGTCAAGGCACCGTCCTGCAGCGCAGGCCAATACTTGCGCACCTCCGCATAAAACGCATCACCGCGCGCCGGGTCCACCGCCAGATCATCCGGCGAACTGACCCACTGCACGTCGGGGCCAAACCTGGTCTGTCCACCCAGATCAACCGTGAGATGAACGCCCAAGCCAGCGGCCTCGGGTAGCGGATATATCAAACGGCTGAACGGTGAACGGCCGGAAAGGGTGAAGTAATTGCCTTTGGCGTAGTAACTGAGCGGCACAAAATGTTCGGCAAGCCCGGCAAAACGCCTGGCGACCGATTGCGCCTGCAGACCTGCTGCGTTGACCACGGTTTGAGCTTGCAGTTCGGTGCCGTCTTGCAACGTCAAAACAATAGCACCTTGCGCATATCTTGCATGGTTTAATGCTGTATTTAGCACTACCATACCGCCAGTATTCTGTAAATCACCCTGCAGTGACAGCATCAGGGCATGACTATCCACAATGCCCGTGCCGGGTGAATGCACTGCCGCCACGCATTCCAGTTGCGGCTCCAGCGCCCTGGCCTGCTCGCGCGTGAGTTGCATCAGGTCGTGCACACCATTGGCCGCTGCCTTGTTGATGATGCCCTGCAGTTGCGCCACCTGTGTCTCGCGGGTGGCTACCATCAGCTTGCCACAACGCCGGTGGCCAATGCCACGCGCTGCGCAGTAGGCATACAGCAGCTCTTTGCCTTCGACACACAACCGGGCCTTGAGCGAACCTTTCGCGTAGTAAATGCCCGCATGAACAACCTCGCTGTTGCGCGCGCTGGTGCCGGTGCCAATCGCCCCGGCAGCTTCCAGCACCAGCACCTCCCGGCCCTGCAGGGCCAAGGCGCGCGCCACCGCCAGCCCAACCACGCCCGCCCCAATCACCAGACAATCAACCTGCTCCATTCAGATTTCCTTAAAGCCAGGTGTGCTCCAGAAACGCCAAGCAACGCGGCGTGTGCACCTTTGACAGCACCGCATGGCTGTCGGTTTGCGGTGCGCACTGGGCATGTCTTCAGCGCTGCGCCGTGCATTCATCCCGCAAGCATGCAATAAATCAGGCGGATAAGCAGTTCCGCTGTGCGGCGAGTCGAGTGCCCGGGCGTGGCTTCCTGGCGGATGGGTGATGAGCGGCATCATGGACTGACAGCCCTCATTTCATCTGGATTGAACCGCTCACGTTCACCAACACAGTGCTCTTGCCAGCCTCCACGGAGACGGGTGAATCTGTCATTTCAGACTTGGCCGACGCGGCCATCCTGCGCGGCAGGGGCGTGTAGCCTTGGTCGTTGGCCGTAATGGCCACCTCGCGCAAGGAGTAGCCGCCAAAGCCAAACCCTTTCGCAATTTCTCCTGCCTTGGCCCGGAAATGCTCAATTGCCATGGTCTGGGCCTCGCTCTCCACTTTGGCGCGCTGCTCACGACTCAAGGAGAAGCGGACATTACCAAGGGTTAGCGCCTGAATTTTCCCAGCTGTGCCGGTGATGCGCGAAAAATCCCGGCCTTCAAGGACCAATTCGGTAGAACCTTGCCAGCCATTGATCTTGCCATCCTTGCCGTAGCGTGGATACAGGCTGAAATTGCCTGTGTGCAAATCCATCTGGCCCGGCGCCGCGGCCGGTCTCGCCTGGGCCAGCGCGCTATCGAGCGCCTGCTTGAGTTGACTTTGCACCGTGCCGGCATCCGGGCCGTCGCGCGTGGTATTCATTGAAATGGACAGCAGATCCTGCTGCACCTCGACCGAGCCACTTGCTGCCAATTGAGCAACATTTTGCCGCTGCTCTTGCGGCGGCGTTTGAGAAAAAACACTGCCAGCTCCCGCAAAAAAAGCGCAAGCAGCTATTAATTTGGTAGTACGCATAAGAACTTCTGTCTTGGTGAGTGAAGGTGGCAACCCTCCCAATAAGCTTCGGCAATGCCAAAGTTTCATGAAGCATTTTGCATGATGCGCCCGCGCAGGCATTGATCTGCAAATCGCTGCGTCCACTTGCATTTCTCCGCAACTTTTGTAACAGTGTGTCAAAGTGACTGAAAAATGAGACATCCTGGGTTTTCAGCCTTCAAAATGGCCCTGTTACAAATTACCGGATCACCATGACCCAAGCTACCCCCAATGCCCGCGCCGACAAAATTCTGATCCTCGACGACGATGCCCGCATTCGTGACCTGTTGCGACGCTATCTGGCCCAGGAAGGTTTTGAAGTCATCCTCGCGGAAGACAGCAAGGCGCTGAACCGCATCATGCTGCGCGATGCGGTTGACCTGATTGTGCTTGACCTGATGATGCCTGGCGAAGACGGCCTGTCGATCTGCCGCCGCCTGCGCGCCGCCAATGACCGCACGCCCATCATCATGCTTACCGCCAAGGGCGAAGACGTGGACCGCATCGTCGGCCTGGAAGTCGGTGCCGACGACTACCTGGCCAAGCCCTTTAACCCACGCGAGCTGCTGGCCCGCATTCACGCCGTGCTGCGCCGCAGGCCCACGGCCGAGGTGCCCGGCGCGCCATCGAGCGACCAGGAGGTTGTTACCTTTGGCCCGTTTTCATTTGACATGGGCTTGCGCAGCCTGCACAAAAACGGCGAGGAATTGCCGCTGACCACCGGCGAATTTGCTATGCTCAAAACCCTGGTGCGCCACCCGCGGCAGCCGCTTTCCCGCGAAAAGCTGGCGCAACTGGCACGCGGCCGCGAGTTTGAGCCGTTTGACCGCAGCCTGGACGTGCAGGTCTCGCGCCTGCGCAAGCTGGTTGAAGTGGACGCGGCTGCACCCCGCTACATTCAGACCGTGTGGGGCGTTGGCTACGTCTTCGTACCAGACGGAACCAACTGACCACCGCACGGCAAATACCGATCAGCAACGTGCAGCGCGAACGCCGAAAGTTCCCGCTGACTGTCGCTCCGCGCGCTCACTTTTTTAACCTCATATTCCACTTTCCTAATTTCAGGCCCGCTGACTTCTTGCATGGACATCTCCAGCCCGATTCCGCTTGAAACCGCCCCGGCGCCGCTGGAGATGCGGCCACGCCGGGGTTTCAGCCTGTTCTGGCGGACTTTTTTCTTTTTGGCGCTGCTGCTACTCGGCTCCATCGTGGCCTGGCTACAAACCTTCCGCGCGCTCGAATCCGAACCACGTGCCATCCAGAGTGCGCAGCAACTGGCATCGCTCGTGAATTTGAGCCGTGCCGCGCTACGCTACTCCGACTCCATCGCCCGTGTCTCACTGATCAAGACGCTGGCCGACGAGGAGCAGGTGCGCATCACACCGCGTGAGCCCAAAGACAAATTTGAAACCTTTGTGAGCGATGAATTCGACGAGCGCATCGCGCAGGAACTCAAGGATCGGCTGGGCGCCGGCACCGTGATCGCCAGCACCGTCAATGGCCAGAAGGGTTTGTGGGTCGGTTTTGCCATTGACGGAGACTCTTACTGGCTGCTCACCGACTCGTCCCGGATAGGTCCATCGCGCGGTAGCACCTGGGTGATCTGGCTCATCACCGCCGCCGCGTTATCGCTCGCCGGAGCGGCACTGATTGCGCGCCTGATCAACCGGCCGCTGAAAAATCTTTCGTTTGCAGCCAGCCGCATGCGCGACGGCGATTTTGACGCCAGTCGGCTCGACGAAAAAGTGGCAACCAGCGAGATCCGCGAGGTCAATATCGGCTTTAACCGCATGGCCGATCAGTTGTCCAAGATCGAGCAGGACCGCGTCATCATGCTGGCTGGCATCTCCCACGACTTGCGCACGCCGCTGGCACGCCTGCGCCTGGAAACAGAAATGAGCGTGGCTGACCCGGATGCGCGCGAGCATATGGCCGCCGACATCGCTCAACTCGACGCAATCATCGATAAATTTCTCGATTACGCCCGGCCCGAACCGGCGCGCCTTGAGCCGGTGTCGCTCAATGCCGTCATTGCGGCGGCAGTCTATGCCGTAGCCGACTATGAAGACATGCGCGTAACGGTCACCCTCCCCGGCAATCTGACCATCCTAGCGGATGAAGTCGAGCTGTCGCGCGTTATCGCCAACCTGCTCGAAAACGCCAGGCGCTACGGCAAGACGCCCGAAACCGGCGTGGCGCTGGTCGATATCGCCGCCAAGAGCCGCGACCAGTGGGTACTGATCAAGGTGCGCGACCACGGCATGGGCGTGGCACCGGAAACGCTGTCCAAGCTGACGCGGCCATTTTTTCGGGGTGATGCCGCTCGCACGGCGGCGACCGGCGCGGGGCTCGGGCTGGCGATTGTCGAAAAGACCATTCAACGCATGGGCGGCTTGTTCAGCCTGGCCAACACAGAATCGGGCGGGCTGGCTGCGCACATCAAGCTGCGCAGAAGCTGATCCGTTTTTTTCGTAATTTTGGCAAGTTAAAAGTGGCTTTGGTCCAGATAAAGCTGGCACAAACAACTATCAAAATAACCCTAGTACAGCAGGACCACGGCGCGCGCTTCCATGCTCAAGCCCTGCCCGACCGGCCCAAGCTTTTCAGCGGTCTTGGCTTTGATATTGACCTGGGTTTCTTTTAACCCCAAAGCCACTGAAATTCGCACGCGCATCGCGGGAATATAAGCGGCAAGTTTCGGCGCCTGCGCCATCACGGTGCTGTCGATATTGCCCACCCGGTAGCCCTGCGCGGCCAGCAATCGACCTGCCTCCACGAGCAGCGTCATGGAATCGGCGCCCTTGAAGCGTGCATCGGTATCAGGAAAATGGCTGCCAATGTCGCCCAGCCCGGCCGCTCCCAGCAGCGCATCAGTGATGGCATGCAGCAGCACATCGGCGTCCGAATGCCCGAGCAGGCCCAGCGGATGGGGAATCTCGACGCCACCAATGATGAGCTTGCGCCCGGGTACCAGCGCGTGCGTATCGCAACCTTCACCAATCCGCGGCAAAAGAAGTTTGGCAGGCGGAAATGTGTGGGCAGGATTCATGGCGAGAAGCTTTCAGATGAATGGCGAAATTGGATTTTTTTAGCGGGCGATGGGCTCAACCACCGCGACCGCGGCCAAGAAGAATGGCTTCGGCCAACCCAAAGTCTTCCGGGTAGGTAACCTTGAAATTTTGCGCGCTACCCGGCACCAACCTTGGGGCCAGGCCCAGGGCTTCGATGGCGCTGGATTCGTCCGTGACAGCCCCGCCAGCAGCTTCAAGTGCTCGCAGCAAGGTGCCAATGCGAAACATCTGCGGTGTCTGCGCCAGCCACTTGTCGTTGCGGTCCAGCGTGGCGGCTACGCGCCCACCGGTTTCCCGCTTCAGGGTGTCTGGCAATTTGTACGCCAGCAGACCGCCCACCTCGTCATGCTCACACGCATCGATCAGCTGGTTGATTTGATCAGGCGTCACCAGGCAGCGGGCTGCATCATGCACCAGCACCCAGTCGTGCATTGCTGCCCCAGCATGGCGCAGCGCTTCAAGGCCATGGCGCACGCTGTCAGCCCGGCTGGCACCCCCACACGCCGCCACGTCAAATGAGCTCGCTGGCATCGGCTCAAAAAACTGGTCACCGGGGGCAACCACCACCAGCGTGCGCGACAGGCGCGCTACCGCCGAAAAGGCCGCCAACGTATGCAGCACCATGGCTTGACCGGCCACTGGCTGGTATTGCTTGGCTTGTCCGCTGGGCGTCGCGCCAGCACGGCGGCCCTGTCCGGCACAAGGAATCAAGGCAAAAAAACGGGGATTGGCAGGGTTCACAGTCATCGCTTCATCATAGATTCTAAAATTGGCTCATGCACCTTCCACTTCTCGCTTCCGGCAAACGCTTCACCCTGCTCCAGCCTGCCGGCTCAGCCGATGCCTTGATGCTGGCCCGTTTGGGGCAACGCGAGAAAGCCGCCGGCAAACTCACGGCCATCATCACGTCGGACGCCAGCACGGCCCAGCGCCTGATGGATGAGATGACGTTTTTTGCGCCTGACCTGCGCTGCGCCCTGTTCCCTGACTGGGAAACCCTGCCCTACGACAGCTTCTCGCCACACCAGGACCTGATCAGCGAACGGCTGGCCACGCTGTGGCGCATTCAGCAGCGCGACCGGGAGACCGGCGCGGACGTGGTCATCGTACCGGCCACCACGGCACTGTATCGACTGGCGCCGCCGGGCTTTCTGGCGGGCTACACCTTCGAGTTCAAGGTCAGGCAAAAGCTCGACGAAACCCGCCTGAAAGCCCAGCTCACCCTGGCCGGCTACAGCCATGTGTCGCAGGTGGTCAGTCCGGGCGAATACGCGGTGCGCGGCGGTCTGATCGACCTTTTTCCCATGGGTTCGCCCGTACCTTACCGGGTAGACCTGTTTGACGACGAGATCGACAGCATCCGCACCTTTGACCCCGACAGCCAGCGCAGCCTCTACCCGGTGCCCGAGGTGCGCCTGCTGCCGGGCCGCGAGTTTCCGATGGATGACGACGCCCGCGCCAGATTTCGCAGCCGCTGGCGCGAACTGCTCGACGGCGACCCGACCCGCAGCCGCATCTACAAGGACATGGGCAATGGCATCGCCACGGCCGGTATCGAGTACTATCTTCCGCTGTTTTTTGAAGAAACCGCCACGGTGTTTGACTACATTGGCAACCATGCCACGGTAGTGCTGCACGGCGACCTGGAGCCTGCGTTCCAGCGCTTCTGGCAAGACACCAGGGACCGCTACCGGCTGGTGCGTGACGCACCCAACCGCCCCGCACTGCCCCCGGAATCGCTTTTTCTGAGCATGGAGCAGTTCTATGCGCGGGCCAATGACTACGCGCAGCTGGCGCTACGGGCCAGGGTGGAAGACGTTGCCGACAACGCCCAATTCCGGAAACTCGGTGACCTGGCCGTGCTACGCGGCACCGAAGACCCACTGGCCCGCCTGAAAAGCCACATTCGCACTAGCGCCGATCGCGTGCTGTTGCTCGCCGAAAGCGATGGCCGCCGCGAAAGCCTGCTCGACTTCCTGCGCGCCAGCGGCGTTAACCCGCCGGCATTTGACTCACTCGAAGACTTCCAGGCCAGCGATGAAAAACTCGGCATAGCCACTGCCGCGCTGGACACCGGATTTAGCTGGCTCGAAGAAGGCGTTGATTTCGTTACTGAAACCGAACTGTTTGCCGCAGGCGTAACCACGCGTCGCCGCAACAAAAAGCAGGAACGCGTCAGCGATGTTGAGGCCCTGATCAAGGATTTGTCAGAGCTCAACGTGGGCGACCCGGTGGTGCACAGCGCCCACGGCATAGGCCGCTATCGGGGCCTGATCAATCTGGACCTTGGGGAAAAATCCGCCGACGGCTCACCCCTGCTGCAGGAGTTCTTGCACCTTGAATACGCCGACAGCGCCACACTGTATGTACCCGTAAGCCAGTTGCACCTGATCAGCCGCTACACCGGCGTCAGTGCCGAAGAAGCGCCCCTGCACCGGCTGGGCAGCGGCCAGTGGGAAAAAGCCAGGCGCAAGGCAGCCGAGCAAATCCGCGACTCCGCCGCCGAGTTGCTGAACATCTACGCCCGCCGCGCCGCACGCGAAGGCCACGCCTTTCGCTACTCTGCCGCCGACTACGAAATTTTTGCCAATGATTTCGGCTTTGAAGAAACCGCCGACCAGCGCGCCGCCATTCATGCCGTGATCCAGGACATGATCAGCCCGCGCCCGATGGACCGCTTGGTCTGCGGCGACGTTGGTTTTGGCAAAACCGAGGTCGCCCTGCGCGCCGCCTTCATTGCGATTACCGGCGGCAGGCAGGTGGCCCTGCTCGCCCCCACCACGCTGCTGGCCGAGCAGCATTATCAGACGCTGGTGGACCGCTTTGCCAAGTGGCCGGTGAAGGTCGCAGAGATGAGCCGCTTCCGCTCAGGCAAGGAAATTTCCGCAGCCATCAAAGGTCTGGCCGACGGCAGCATCGATATTGTGGTGGGCACCCACAAGCTGCTCAGCCAGGATGTGAAGTTCAGACAACTGGGCCTGCTCATCGTTGACGAAGAGCACCGTTTTGGCGTGCGCCACAAGGAAACCATGAAAGCGATGCGCGCCGAGGTCGATGTGCTGACGCTCACTGCCACGCCGATTCCTCGCACGCTGGGCATGGCGCTCGAAGGCCTGCGCGACTTGAGCGTGATTGCCACCGCGCCACAACGCCGTCTGGCCATCAAGACCTTTGTGCGCAGCGAAAGCAATGGTGTGATCCGTGAAGCCGTGTTGCGCGAATTAAAGCGTGGCGGGCAGGTTTATTTCCTGCACAACGAAGTCGAGACCATCGAAAACCGCCGCCAGAAGCTCGAAGAGCTGTTGCCTGAGGCGCGCATTGCCGTGGCCCATGGCCAGATGCCTGAGCGCGAGCTGGAAAAGGTGATGCGCGACTTTGTGGCCCAGCGCTACAACCTGCTGCTGTGCTCGACCATCATCGAGACCGGTATTGATGTGCCCAGCGCCAACACCATCGTGATGGCGCGCGCCGACAAGTTTGGCCTGGCGCAACTGCACCAGTTGCGCGGCCGCGTGGGCCGCAGCCATCACCAGGCCTACGCCTACCTGATGGTGCCCGACATCGAAGGCCTCACCAAACAGGCAAGCCAGCGGCTTGAAGCCATCCAGCAAATGGAAGAGCTCGGTTCGGGCTTTTACCTGGCCATGCACGACCTGGAAATTCGTGGCACCGGCGAAGTGCTGGGCGAAAACCAGAGCGGCAACATGATGGAAATCGGCTTTCAACTCTACAACGAGATGCTGAGCGAGGCCGTGGCCTCGCTCAAGGCCGGTCGCGAGCCCGACCTGCTGTCGCCGTTGAGCGTGACCACCGAAATCAACCTGCACGCCCCGGCCCTGCTGCCCACCGACTACTGCGGCGATGTGCACCTGCGCCTGAGCTTTTACAAGAAACTCGCCAGCGCCAAAAACATCGATCAGATCAACACGCTGCTGGAAGAAATCGTGGACCGCTTTGGCAAGCTTCCTGCCCAGGCCCAGACGCTGATTGATGTGCATCGCCTGCGTGTCATCGCCAGGCCTTATGGCGTGGTCAAGGTCGATGCCAGTCCGGGGGCCATCACCATCACGTTCAGGAAAGACCCGCCGATCGACTCCATGGCAATCATGCAACTGATTCAGAAAAACCGTCATATCCGGCTGGTTGGCAACGACAAGCTGCGCCTGGAGCGCGCGCTGGAAAACCCCAATGATCGCGCGCAAATGGTGCGCGATGTACTGCGCTCACTTGGACAACCTAAAACGGAAGCCATTACCACATGACCCTTGTCGAATTCTCCCCCGACCTCGTCATACAGGGCTTCACGCTACCCCTGAAACTCAGCAATTTCAAACTGATCGCCTTTGACATGGACTCCACGCTCATCAATATTGAGTGCGTGGACGAAATCGCCGATGCCGTCAACCGCAAGACCGAGGTCGCTGCCATTACCGAAGCCGCGATGCGCGGCGAGATCGCCGACTTCAAGGAGAGCCTGCGTCGGCGTGTCGCCCTGCTCAGGGGCGTCACCGTGGATGACATGGCTGCGGTCTACCAGCAGCGCCTGCGCGTCAATCCTGGCGCCACCGAACTGATTGCGGCCTGCAAGGCCGTGGGCATGAAGGTGCTGCTGGTCTCGGGCGGCTTCACGTTCTTCACCGACCGGGTGCGCGAGCGCCTGGGCATCGACTACACCCGCGCCAATGTGCTGGACATCGAGAACGGCGTGCTCACCGGCCGCATGGTGGACCAGCCCTGGGGCGACATCTGCGATGGTGAGGAAAAACGCAGGATGCTACTGCAAACCTGCGAACAACTCGGTATTGAACCCCAACAGGCCATTGCCATTGGCGACGGTGCCAACGACCTGCCCATGATGGGCGCGGCCGGCTTGTCAGTGGCCTACCACGCCAAGCCCACGGTGCGTGAGCAGGCCATGGTAGCCATCAATGCGGGGGGGCTGAATCGGCTGCTTGAAGTACTACAGCCCACATAAAAACACAGCAAGCCCAAAATTTTTTTGTACTATATGCTATTTAATTAATAGCAATTTAATTTCAATGGCGCGTTTTAATCCTGCACCAGACTGGCAATGGCACGCTCAATACCGCCGGGGCCGTAGGGGACGCCCAACACGCTCATGGCGGCCTCAACCCCTGCCAGGCAGCCCAGAATCATGGCGGGGTTGATGTCGCCCAGATGGCCAATGCGGAACACGCGCCCGGCAATCGGCCCCAAGCCGCCCGCCATGGCCACCTGAAAACGCTCGCGCGCCACGCTGCGAATCGCCTCCGGATCCACTCCCGGCCCGGTCAGCACGGTGGTCACCGATACCGACCTGGCCTGCGGAACGCGGCAAAAAAACTGCACCGCACCGCCCTCGCTCCAGCACTGCACCGCCGCATGCACAGCACCGGCCAGTCGTTGGTGGCGCAACCAGACCGCGGCCAGACCCTCCTGCGAGATCAGGCCCAGCGCCGCTTCCAGCCCCATCAGCAAATTCAGCGGTGGGGTGCCGCAGAACTTGCGGTAACCCAGAGCGCTTTTGCGCAGCGTCCAATCCCAATAAAAGCGTGAGGTCGGGTTGCCTCGGGCCACGGCCATGGCCGCCTCATCCACCGCCACAAAAGCCAGACCAGGTGGCACCATCAAGCCTTTTTGCGAAGCCCCCAGCACCACGTTGGCCCCGACCGCGTCCATGTCAAACGGCGCTGCGCCAAGAGAGGCCACCACATCGACCACAAACAAGGCGGGATGCGCGGCGGCATCAATGGCCGCGCGCACCGCCTGCAGATCGCTGGTCAGGCCGCTGGCCGTGTCGGTGTGCACGGCAAATACAGCGACAATTTCGTGCCTCACGTCGTCACGCAGGGCCGCCTCCACCGCCGCGGCATTTATCGGCGTGCCCTCTACACAGGGCGTACGGACGACACGGCTCCCAAGTGCCTCGGCCTGCAGCGCCCACGACTCGGAAAAATGCCCGGTGCCAGCCACCAGCACCATCTGTCCCGGTGCCACCAGATTGGCAATGACGGCTTCCCAGGCTCCATGACCATTGGCCGAGTACATGAACACCGTGGCACGTTCGGTTTGCAGCAGTTTTTTGAGCCCATGCTCACAGACGTCGATCAGGGCATCGACGCGGGGATCCGCCAAGTCCATTGGCTGGCGGCTCATCGCGTGCACCACTTCGTCGGGCACCCGGGTCGGACCAGGAGAATGGAGAAAACGAAAGCCGGGAATGCGGGGTGAAGGGTTCATGGTCACTGGCACTCCACGATCTTGGTGGTTAGCGTGCAGCGCGCTGTTTCTTTGCATTCGGATTTCATGTCGGCATCGGTTTCACTCATGGTTTTACTCCCATTGCCCAGACTGACAACTGGCTGAACATTGCCTTGTATGGCCGTGCGGGAACTGCCCGGGCTCTTGGCAGTCAAGATTAAACTCATCGCTGCGGTTTTTTTCACAGGCTACACCGCATCGAGAAAATTCTTGTTGAGTTCTTTTAGCGCGGCTTCCTTGGTGGCCTTCATTCTTTGCCGGGAATAGGCGTCCATATCCACGTGGAAACTGCTGCTGCGGCCGCACGTTTTTACTTCCTTGGGCTGTTGTTCGAGCAACATTTTTCCCCGGAAAGCGGCGCGCATGACGCGCCCGCCGGCAACCGGTTGCTGGCCAATCTTGACGTGCAGTGGCACCAGATCAATTGTTCAAATTTATGCAACCACTTCTCACTTCTGTTCTGTTTCACGCAGTACCAGCACCTTTTCCGAACTGGGACATGACTGTGAAGGTGACTGCTGAAAAAAAACGCTACCGATGCGACTCATGCCGCCCCCCTGGCTTGAGTTAGTCATCATGCCCCGCTGGCGCCGCACGTATGGATCAGGTAAGGAACATCGAGAATCAGCGCCACCTCACCGGTGCCCAGG
>DHWX01000130.1:0-1824 GCA_002413395.1 Polaromonas sp. UBA5171
CCGTGTGCGGCACCACCGTCTGCAGCACCGCGCCATCGCGCACATGCAAATGCCAGTCGTCCGGGCGGGTCATGGTGAGGGTGGCGGGGAGTGTCATGGATTGAATTGTCGCCTGAATGATCGACCTGCTCACAACGCCAGGGCGGCCAAAAACTATCGGATTGCTGCCTGACTGCCGACCCATCCAGCAGCTCTTTCCTTGCTGCTGCTTTGCGCTTGCAAATAAATCCACAGCGCTTGGGCCTGACTCTTGGCAGCCTCTTTGGGCCCCGGCCGATCGCGGTAAACCCGCACGTCCATGGTCATCTCCAGATGGGTGCCCGCGCTGACCAACTTTTTGGCCCTAAGTTCCTTCTTGACAGCGCTGAGCGGCAAAAAGGCAATTCCGTGTCCCTCCAGTGCCATGGCCTTGAGGCCCTCGGCCATGTCGGTTTCATAGACGCGGTCCAGATGAATGGCGGTGCTGGAGCTCTTTAAAATCAGATCAACAATCCGCCCCAGATATGCGCCCGGCGCGTAACCCAGGTAAGGCAGTGGTTGCCCAGCCCGGCCCGGCAGGCTGAACTCAGGCTCGCCAGCGGCATTGGACCGCGAGAAAGGTGCCAGCACTTCCTGGCCCAGCGACACCATCTCATAGCGGTTGGGATCGAGTTGAAAGGGCTGGGAATCGTGGTGGTAGGTCACCAGCAAGTCGCAACTGCCTTCAACCAGCCGCAACACCGCGTCATGCACATTGAGAGCAATCAGGCGACTCTTGATGGGACCGAACTTTTCACGCAAGCTGCTGACCCAGGCCGGGAAAAATGTGAATGCCAGCGTGTGCGGAACCGCAAATTCAATGACATCCTGCCCGGCCGAAGTATGGCCGCGCAGCATGGCGCGGGTGGACTGCAGGCTCTGCAGCATTTCCAGCGACTGGCTGTACAGCGTTTCACCGGCCGGTGTCAGGCGCGTGGGGTACGAGCTTCTGTCAACCAGGTCGGTGCCGGCCCAGGCTTCCAGCGCCTGAATGCGCCGGGAGAACGCAGGCTGCGTGACATGCCGCATTTGGGCGGAGCGGCTGAAACTCCGGGTATCAGCCAAACTGACAAAATCTTCCAGCCATTTTGTTTCCATGGTGCGATTATCGACGCTGGTTTCAAGCTGCAGACATGAGAGGTATCCCGGGCCTGCCAACGTGGTCGCCGTACTGCACGATTACGGCGCATTTCTTGCTTATCTTTGGTGCAACTCTCAGCATTCACAAAAAAATGCACCAAAGCAACACATTTTTATTTGAAGAGGAATTTATGGAAGCACTAAAACAGGGCTCTGACGTCTTGTTCATTCTGTTAGGCGGCATCATGGTGCTCGCCATGCATGCAGGATTTGCATTTCTGGAACTCGGCACGGTCCGAAAAAAGAACCAGGTCAATGCACTGATCAAGATTTTGGTGGACTTCTCGGTATCGACCGTGGCCTATTTCGCTGTGGGCTACGGTGTTGCATACGGCACCCATTTTTTTGTCGGGGCGGAACAGCTGGCCGCCAGGAATGGCTACGAGTTGGTCAGGTTCTTCTTTTTATTGACCTTTGCCGCTGCCATTCCGGCCATTATTTCGGGAGGTATCGCAGAACGCGCGCGTTTTTACCCTCAATTGATTGCAACAGCGGTCATCGTTGGTTTTGTGTACCCGTTTTTTGAAGGCATTGCCTGGAACCAGCATTTTGGCGTGCAGGCCTGGATCAAGGCTCTTACTGGTGCTGAATTTCATGATTTTGCCGGTTCCATTGTGGTGCATGCGCTGGGCGGCTGGCTGGCGCTGTCGGCGGTGATTTTGCTGG
>DHWX01000130.1:1916-53373 GCA_002413395.1 Polaromonas sp. UBA5171
CGCTAACGCAAAATAAATGGAAGATTGACGATGTACTGGGGGTCTGGCCGCTGCATGGGCTGTGTGGTACTTGGGGCGGTATCGCCGCTGGCATTTTTGGCAGCAAGGCGCTGGGCGGCTTGGGCGGCGTGAGTTTGGGCGCGCAACTGATCGGTAGCGCCATGGGAATCGTTTGGGCGCTGCTGGCAGGTTTTGCCGTCTATGGTGCGCTCAAGTCCACCATCGGACTGCGTCTGAGCCAGGAAGAAGAGTTTGAAGGCGCGGACCTTTCCATTCACCGCATCGGTGCCACGCCTGACCGCGAGGTCAACTGGTAGGGGGAGACCATATAGGAGGCGGTTTAGAAATGCTCATATTGGGTGAGAAACGTTTGTTATCAATAAAAAAGACGCTGCAGACGGGGCGCAATCCAGCGGTCCAGCGACCACGGACCCAAGCCGTAAATGGCCAGCCCGGCCAGCAGCGTCGCCCAGAGCACATGCTGCTGCAACGCAAGCGGTGTCATCCCGGCCAGAGCAACAACGCCCACCACATTGATTACAAGCAGCCCCAGGGCCGACAGGCGGCCGCCAAGGCCCAGCAACAGCAGCACCGACAACACCAACTCGCCTGTGGTGCTCATGGCTGCCGCCAGCAGCGGCGGCAGCAGCGGCACCTGGTATTCATTGGCAAACAGTGCAAGCGTGCCTTCCCAGTCTCGCAACTTGCTTAAACCAGGCAGAAAAAAAACCTGCGCCAGATACAGCCGTGCCAGCAAAGCGGCTGCGGGCTGCAGGGCGTCAAGCGCCCTGGTCAAAAAACACCACAGATTCAAACCGCGCTGAATCAGACCGGGGCTGCGGATACTCATCAATGTCGTCCTCCATGAAGCGCAGGAAATGCGCGCCCATTATTATCAGGGCCACTCTCACAGACTGTCCCACCGGCTGCAATATCCAAAGGCGGAGCTGCCCGGTGTCACAGCATCCCCGATCAAAACTGGGCCAAAGATGCGGTGTTGGCCCCCCCTGATGACCGCCTCGTTCAGACCTCAGGTGTTTGGCAACCGATCCCAGTTCAGGACCTGGCTCGTTGGCGTTCTCAAACACAAAGTCATCGACCTAGTCCGCAGCAACGCACGCCTGGTGGCCGCACCGGGTATGACTTCGGATGACGATGGGGACGATCTTGACCGGCTGATGCTCAGGGCCGACGGGCCTTTTCCGAAACACCCAACGACTGGGGGGAAACCGAAGGAATGCTTGCAGCAGGCACAATTTTCAGGTGCTTGATATGTGCATGGAGCAGTTGCCGCTTGCAATGGGTCGGCTGTTTCTGATGCGCGAGTGGCTGGAGCTTTTTCTTCACAGGAAATTTATAAGGAACTCCCCACGACGCCGACCCACCTGCATGTTCAGCTGACCGGACCTGCCCGCTCGATACCAGCTAAACAAGGAAATGACCATGTTGCCCAAAATACCTGACAATATGTAACAAATCTCTAGGTAGTAACGATAATTGCCCGCACCTGGCATAAATGACGCATAATATAGGCGTGTGAATGTCAGCATTCGCACAAGTTAGGTGATCGGTCAGTTTCGCGCGCTACAGCGGTACGTATAAGATTTGTTGTGCTTTCGGGACCCCATCGCTTTTGTTTTTGTGTTTTAGAGGAGTCCCTTCATGGGCAACAAACTATACGTCGGCAACCTACCTTACTCGGTGCGTGACGAAGACCTGCAACAATCTTTTGGCCAATTTGGCGCTGTCACCAGCGCTAAAGTCATGATGGAACGCGACACGGGTCGCTCCAAAGGCTTTGGCTTTGTCGAAATGGGCAGCGATGCAGAAGCTCAGGCAGCTATCAACGGCATGAACGGCCAGCCTCNNCTGGCTGGCGGCGGCCGTTCCGGCGGCGGCAGCGACGGCGGTTTCCGCAGTCCGTACGGCGGCGGCGGCGCTGGTGGTGGCCGTTCCGGTGGCGGTGGCGGTGGTCGCGGCGGGTACTAATCCCTGCTAGATTCTTAGGTTGCTGGCTGACTGATCAGCTTGCACCAGTTTTCAGCCTTCGGCTGAAGATGGATTAAAAAGGCTTCAAGACTTCGGTTTTGAAGCCTTTTTGCTTTATGGTCATGAGCAGCCATCACCCTGAAAGCCGAAGTTGAGCGCTTGCTTTCCCTGAAAAATCCGTATGGAATCCAGCGCATCCACCTTTGATCACGTTCAGCTTTTGGGTCAGAGCACTACGCACACGGAAAGCTAACCGGCTCACTGCCTGAAAACCCAAAACGTCCATTCCCCAAATATCGAGTTGAGGAAATACTCCTCAAACCGGCTGGCATTTGCACACCTTCTTTATGCACCCTCGTTTAGTTGCCTCAGACCGGAACAATTTTCCGGCGGCAGGAAGTTGCGCGCTGTGAACGACCGTGGGGCCTTATTTCCGGTCAGCGCGCTGGTTCTCAACGCGTTTGTCTGGGGAGTTTCCTGGTGGCCGCTACGCCAATTGCAGGGCGAGGGGCTGCATCCACTATGGGCTACCACGCTGGTTTACGTTCTTGTTTTTTCCAGCCTGCTGGCATTGAACTTCAATGCCTGGCGCGGCTTTGTGGCGTACCCGCAGTTGTGCTTTCTTGCCGTTGCGTCGGGCCTGACCAATGTCGGATTCAACTGGGCCGTGACCGTCGGCGATGTGGTGCGTGTGGTGCTGCTGTTTTACCTGATGCCGGCCTGGTCAGTGCTGGTGGCCTGGTTCATGCTAGGGGAAAAGCCAACACGGGCGTCCTTGCTGCGCCTGTTGCTGGCCATGACCGGCGTACTGGTGGTGCTGAAAAGCCCGGATTCTCCCTGGCCAATCCCGCAGGGCCTGGCCGACTGGCTCGCCATCATGGGGGGCTTCAGCTTTGCGGTCACCAATGCCTTGCTGCGAAAATTTTCCTACACGCCCAGCGGCACCCGCATGCTGGCCATGTTTGGCGGCGGCGGTGTGATGGCGGCGGCATCCGCGCTACTGGGCATGCAGCAACAAGTGGTGCCGGGCCCCGCATTGCAGGCGGCCGGTATTCCGGTAGTACTAGCGCTTGGCCTGGGGTTTATGGCGGGCAATGCAGCGCTGCAATACGGCGCTGCAAGACTGTCCGCCAGCACAACAGCGATTGTGATGCTGACCGAAATTTTGTTTGCCAGCCTGTCGGCGGCCGCGCTGGGCGCGGCCCAGTTCGACCCACGCATCGTACTCGGCGGCAGCCTGATTGTGCTGGCAGCGGTGATGGCGGCCATGGCGCCAACAGTCAACGCCCCAAGTGACACAAAATCGCCCTAAAGCAACACCCCCCGCTTGCTGTTTTGTGTATCGCGCTGCATCGAAAGAGGACAGATTTTCTCGGGCACGGCCAGACGGAAAATTGTTGACCCGATGCATTAACGACTCACCTCAGGAGCTCTTTTATGAGTACGCTCACCGTTTACGATTTCGAAGCCCAGCAAATCAACGGCAATGACATTGCCTTGTCCAAATTCAAAGGCAAGGTCATGCTCATCGTCAACACCGCCAGCCAGTGCGGCTTCACGCCACAATTTGGTGGCCTGGAAGTACTGCACAAAACCTATGGCGACAAAGGTCTGGTGGTGCTTGGCTTTCCATGCAACCAGTTTGGTGCGCAAGACCCCGGCAATGACAGCGACATCGCCGAGTTTTGCCAGGTGAACTACGGCGTGAGTTTTTCGATGATGGGCAAGATTGACGTCAATGGCCCGGCCGCGCACCCGCTTTACAAGTGGCTGTCATCCAAAGCCCCGGGCCTGCTGGGCAGCAAGGCCATCAAATGGAACTTCACTAAGTTTTTGATTGGCAAGAATGGTCAGGTGATCAAGCGCTATGCGCCGATAGACAAGCCGGCAGATTTGGCAAAAGACATTGAAGCGGCGCTGGCGGCCTGATTTCTTCAAAAAAAATGACTAATAGCCAAATCAACACGGGCACAAGCCGCTATTTTTTTAGCGCCTCATCCAATAGCTCGACCCAGTGGCGCACCGGCGTGGCGGTGCCGCTCTGCAGGTGCGCGATGCAGCCGATGTTGGCCGACACGATCATGTCGGGTTTCATCTCGCCCAGATTGGCCAGCTTGCGGTCGCGTAACTCATACGCAATTTTTGGATTGAGCACCGAGTAGGTGCCTGCCGAGCCGCAGCACAAATGTGCTTCACTGCTGGCCACCTTGATGTCAAAGCCGAGTTCACCCAAATACTTTTCAACGCCGCCGCGCAGTTGCTGGCCGTGCTGCAAGCTGCAGGGCGGGTGAAAGGCGATCTGGCCTGCTCTTGCGGACACCTTGCTACGCAACTGAGTCACCAGTTCGGGCAGCAGTTCGCTCAGGTCGCGGGTCAGCGCGCTGATACGCGCGGCTTTCACCGCATAAGCCGGATCATCCTTGAGGATGTCGCCATATTCCTTCACCGTGACACCGCAGCCCGAGGCGTTCATCACGATGGCCTCGATACCGGCCTCAACATGCGGCCACCAGGCGTCGATGTTATTACGCATCTCGACCTTGCCGCCTTCCTGGTCGTTCAGGTGAAACTTGACGGCACCGCAGCAGCCGGCCTTGGCGGCCACCACGGTCTGAATGCCGGCGGCGTCGAGCACGCGGGCCGTGGCGCTGTTGATGTTGGGGCTCATGGAGGGCTGCACACAGCCTGCCAGCATCAGCATTTTTCGGGCGTGTTGCGCGGTGGGCCAGGCGCCTGCGTCCTGCCTGGGGGGCACCTTGCTTTTGAGTGTGACGGGCAGCAGCCCTCGCACCATTTGCCCCATCTTCATGGCGGGTGCAAACAGCGGTGAAGGCAGGCCCTCTTTCAGGGCCCAACGCACCGCTGTTTCGGTCACTGGGCGCGGCACCTTGGCATCGACCAGCTTGCGGCCGATATCGATCAGGTGGCCGTACTGCACGCCGCTGGGGCAGGTGGTTTCGCAGTTGCGGCAGGTCAGGCAGCGGTCCAGGTGCAGTTGGGTTTTGCGCGTCGGCACTGCGCCTTCCAGCACCTGCTTGATAAGGTAGATGCGTCCGCGCGGGCCATCGAGCTCGTCGCCGAGCAGCTGGTACGTCGGGCAGGTGGCGGTGCAAAAGCCGCAGTGCACGCACTTGCGCAAAATCGCTTCGGCAGCACGGCCATCAACGGTGTTTTGGTATTCGGGAGCGAGTGAGGTTTGCATGGCGGGTACTGGCTGGTCGACTGGGCATTACCAGCCAGCGGACATGCGACCTGGATTGAAAATTCCGGCTGGATCAAACTCAGCCTTGAGGCGGCGGTGGATCGCGTCCAGCGGCGGTTTTAATGAATCAAATGTGACTCTAGCCATTTGAGTATCTAACTTGTCAGCGGAAAAAACAGTCGCGTGCCCGCCCGCACTCGCCGCCACGTCGCGCAAATGAGCGGCCGTCTCCAGCGGCGCCCAGAGCCAGCGCAAACCGCCATGCCACTCCACCAGCTGCGGCCAGGGCAGGTCCAGCACCGGAGCGGTCTGCGCCACGCTCAGCCGCCACAACACCGAGTCTGCATCAGAACGCACAAAAAACGGCAGCCGCTGATCGCGGCAGGCCTGCCAGTCAGCGCCAGCCTGGGGCGTATCCATGCGAGTGCCGCCAGCGTCCGCAAGCATCCGGCTGCAGGCCGACGCCACTGCAGCGACCGCGCCGCGCAGACGCACGAACAACATCTCACGCGAGCGGCCAGGGATGTCGTCGCGCACCCAGCAACTGGCGTTGAGCGGCAACGGCTGGGCACCCCAGCGATGCAACTGCTCCAGCGCCTGGCGCTGCGACAGCTCAAACATCAGCGTGGCCTCGGCAGGTGCCACCGGAAGCACCTTGAGCGACACCTCGGTGATCACCCCCAGCGTGCCCATCGTCCCCACCAGCAAACGCGAGATATCGTAGCCCGCCACATTTTTCATCACCTGTCCGCCAAAGGTGAGCAGCTCGGCACGGCCATTGATCAGCCTTGCACCCAGCATGAAATCGCGCACGCCGCCCACGCTGGCGCGCGCCGGGCCGCTCAGACCAGCGGCCACCATGCCGCCAACGGTGGCCTCGCTGCGAGTCGCATTCAACTGAAAATGCGGCGGCTCGAACGGCAGGCATTGGCCATGCGCCGCCAGCAGCGTTTCCAGCTCGGCCAGCCTGGTTCCGGCGCGGACCGTGACGACCAGCTCGCTCGGCTCATAGCTGATGACCCCGGCATAGGCGCTCATGTCGAGGATGTCCCCGTTCAGCGCCTGCCCATAAAAATCCTTGCTGCCGCCTCCGCGCAGGCGCAGAGGCGTACCCGTGACAGCGGCGCTCCGCACCCGCGCGATCATGGAAGTCAGCACATCAATATCGGTATCTGGAACCATGGGAAGGATGGTAAGCGGCTATGGCGTCCGCGATGCTGATTTTTTTGAACGAAACTTGTTCGGTTTTTTACAACAACGCCTCAGTCCTGAAAAAAATTCACCGGCAGACCCGGCACATCGACCCGCATCGAGAACACACAACCCGAGTCGGGATAAATCTGCAGTTCCCGGGCAGAGCGTTTTTGGCGTGCCGTGGTGAGGTAAAGCGTTTTCAGGTCATCACCGCCAAAGCACGGCATGGTCGGGCACTGGGCCGGTACCGCAATCTCTTGAAGCACCTCGCCCGAGGGAGAAAGCTTGACGAGCTGCCCACCCTCGTACATGGCGGCGTAATAGTTGCCCTGCACGTCTATGGCAGCGCCGTCAGGCCGACCCGCATAACCGGGACTGCCGGGCTGCCAGCCTTCGGGCTTGCGCGGCCATTGGTGAAACACCCGCTCGCCCGTCATGGTGTTGTTAGGGCCATCCCAATCCCAGGCCCGAATGATGTGACTGGACGTATCGGCCCAATACAGCGTGCCGCCATCGGGCGACCAGGCCAGCCCATTGGCCGTGGTGGCCTCATTTGCCTTGAGTGTCAGCGCGGGGGCTCCGCCCCCCCCCNNAGCGCGGGCGCTCCGCCGCCCCGGCAATCGAGTGAAAAAAGCTGTGCCTTGGCGGCATCGCGCGGCTCGTAAATCGTTCCCGCCCAAAAGCGCCCCAGAGGATCGGCCTTGCCGTCGTTAAATCGGGTGGTGGCAGTGTCATGCTCGGCACGTACCAGCCGCTGCAGCGTGCCGCCCCATTGCCGCGCGCGGTAAATGCCGTCGCGCAGCGCAATCACCAGGCCGCTGGCCTGTCCCTGCGTTTTCGCGGGAGCGATGCAACCGGGCTCGGACGGCATGGCCCAGCTTTCCACGTTGTCCATGAACACATTGGCCCGATGAATCTGCCTGGCCGAAATGTCCACCCAGTAAAGCATCTGTTCGTCAGGGTGCCAGAAAGGTGACTCGCCCAGTTCATTGGACTGAGCCACGACGGTTTGCCAGGTCATGATATCTCCTTGTGAACACCACAATTTCAGCGTGTTCAGTCCTCACTGTAGCGGATCAGGTGGCGGACTGCCTCTGGCGGAGCCACGGGCGCCATTTGGCGCTGGCCTGACTTCGCCAGGGCAGTTGGGTTCACGCATCGGCAGCACCTGGTTGTTGCGCTCTAAAGCCATGCAGTCCCTTGGTCGAACCGTTGACAGGCGATGGATCGGTGCACCGGCGCTTTCGCCGTTACTGGAGCTATGGTCCCGACTGGGCTTGTCAAAGCCGGACTACGACCACTCTCGGCCAGCACCCGTGCATCACACCCCTGAACTACCCCAGGACGATCATGCCGCGCGCGTTGCGCCCATGGGTCAGGTCGTCAAAGGCCTGCGGGGCTTCATAGATACGGTAACGGTGGGTGATCAGTTCGTCCAGTTTCAGGCGGCCTGCCCGGTACAGCGACATCAGGCGGGGAAAGTCTTCGCGCGGGCGGGCCGAGCCGTAGTAGCTGCCGGTGAGGGTCTTTTCCTCGAAGGTGAGGCTGGCCGTGCGGATGCTGGTGTCGTCCTTGGTGCCTGCCACGCCCACCACCACAGCCATACCGCCCTTGCGCAGCGCGCCATAGGCCTGCGCCACCACGCTGCCCAGGCCAACGCATTCAAAGGCGTAGTCCGCACCGCCGCCGGTCAGTTTCTTGAGCGTCCTGACCACGTTGTCCTCCTGAGTCGCGTTGAC
This sequence comes from Polaromonas sp. UBA5171, assembly GCA_002413395.1. Lineage (GTDB taxonomy): Bacteria > Pseudomonadota > Gammaproteobacteria > Burkholderiales > Burkholderiaceae_C > Polaromonas. The sequence continues at coordinate 10,041 of DHWX01000130.1, forward strand.
CACGTGGGTGGCACCGAACAGCCGCGCCAGATCGAGCTTGGCGTCGGAGCGGTCCACTGCCACGATCATCGACGCACCGGCAATGGCGCAGCCCTGTATCGCATTGAGCCCCACGCCGCCGGCACCAAACACGATCGCAATGGAGCCGGCCGTCAGGCGGGCCGTATTGATGACAGCGCCAACGCCGGTCATGACGCCGCAGCTGATCAGTGCGCAGCATTCCATGGAAACGTCAGCCCCGACCTTGATGACATTGTCGGCGTGCAAAGTGGCGTATTCGGCCATCACGCCGCAGCCCGAAAACACATGCAGCGGGTTGCCGTTCAGATCGTGAGTGCGGATGCCGCCGTTGGGCAAGGTGCAGACCGCTTTAGCGGCCTGATCGCAGAGCTGGGGACGGCCGGTGCTGCAATACCGGCAATGGCCACACATGCTGACGAACGAGCTGACCACCCGGTCTCCCACGGCCAGAGCCGTCACACCCTGCCCCACCTCAACCACCACTCCCGCGCCCTCGTGGCCCAGCACCATGGGCAGCGGCATGGGAATCACGCCGGTGGCCGCCGACAGGTCGGTGTGGCACACACCGCAGGCTTCCATGCGGATGGTGACTTCTCCCTGCTCTGGCGGATCCACCAGAATCTCTTCCACGGACACAGGCGCATTGTTGGCACGCGCCACCACGGCTTTGACTTTTCGTTTCATTTCAGCTCCATGACCTCGCGGCGACTCTGCTGCGCCTGCAGTTCCCGCCACATGATTTTCCCGGCACCCGATTTGGGGAGGCGGTCCACAAACTCGACGAGATGAGGGCTCTTGTAGGCGGCCATGTGCTGGTGGCTCCAGTCCATGATTTCCTGCTCACTGACCTGGCCCCTGCACGCGTCCCGCAACACCACCACGGCCTTGACCGTCTCGCCCCGGCGCCCGTCAGGCACCGCGATCACACACACCTCCTGAATGGCAGAGTGGGCGTACATCAGTGCCTCGATCTCGGCCGGCCAGACCTTGAAGCCCGACGCATTGATCATGCGCTTGAGACGGTCAACCATGAAGAAGTAACCGTGCTCATCCGTGCGCGCCAGGTCGCCGGTGCGCAGGAAGCGCTTGCCGTCGATTTCGACAAAGGCCGCCTCGGTGGCCTCGGGCTGGCCCCAGTAGCCCCGCATGACCTGCGACCCGTGCACAATGATTTCGCCCACTTCGCCGGGTGCCAGCTCCTGGAGCGTAAGCGGGTCCACCACGCGGGCATCCACCTCAAAGATCGGAATGCCGAGGCACTGCTTCATGGGCCATTCAGGCGGATTGATGTGGGTCGGGGCCATGGTCTCGGACATGCCATAGCCTTCGAGGTAATCAAGGTTGCATACTTCCTTGAGCTTGGTCGCCACCGCCTCGGGCATGGCGGCGCCGCCGCCGCTCAGCCGGCGGATGCTGGAGAGGTCGTACTCGGCCAGGCGCGGGTTGGACAGCAGGTCCACCACCATGGTCACGATCATCTGGGTGCCGGTCACGCGGTAACGCTGGATGAGTTGCGCGGCCGCCTCGCGGTCCCAGCGCGGCAGCAGCACGATGGTGGCGCCCACGTAGAGCGAGCCGTTCATGCCGTTTTGCATGCCCGTGACGTGGAAAAAGGGCAACACCGCCAACTGCACCGCGTCCTGCGACGTGCCCATCCAGTGCATGCCAGCCACCGTGTTGAACATCACGCTGCGATGCGTGTGCATGCAGCCCTTGGGGTGGCCGGTGGTGCCCGAGGTGTAGGGCATCACGGCCAGGTCGTCGGGCCCGGCGCAGATCAGGCCTGGACGTAACTGAGCGGCGAGAGCGCTGGACCATAGCACCACGCCGGGCTCGTCCAGCGCCTGGCGCGGATCACGCACGAAGGCAGGCACGTTCAGTTCGGAGGACGCGGTGAGATAGTCACTGTAAGCGGCGACCACGGCGTGGCGCAGTCCCGGTGCGTCCGGATCGGTGGCCGCGCGGCTCAGCCCCTCCTGCAGCAGCGGTCGCAGTTGGAGATAGAGGTCTTGCGGAGCAACAATCACGCGTGCGCCGGCATCGTTCACATAGTGCCTCAGCTCTTCCGTGAGGTTCATCGGGTTAACCGGCACCACCACAGCATCGGCGCGCAGGATGGCGTAGTAGCCGATCACAAACTGCGGGCTGTTCTGCATAAACAGCAGCACGCGGTCGCCTTTCTTCACGCCGCACACCGCCTGCAGGAAACCGGCGAGGCGCTCGGTCTCGTCCTGTAGCCTGGCATAGCTGATTGGCGCGTCGTAAAACACCAGCGCAGCCTTGTCGGGAAAACGCATGGCCGAGACTTCAATGTTTCGGTAAAGGTGCGTGGCTGGCACCGTCAGGTGGCGCGGCAACAGGCGCGGCCAATGTTGGAAATGGCGGTCAGACATGGTGTGCGGTCAGCGGGTCTGGTAGCGGGCCAGTTCCATCTTGCCAATCTGATTGCGGTGCATTTCGTCGGGCCCATCGGCAAAACGCAGGGTGCGCGCACTGGCATAGGCCGCGGCCAACGGAAAATCGTTGCACACGCCAGCGCCGCCGTGCACCTGCATGGCCCAGTCGATCACCTGGCAGGCCATCGCCGGGGCGGCCACCTTGATCATGGCGATCTCCTTTTTGGCAACCTTGTTGCCCACGGTATCCATCATCTGGGCTGCGTTGAGCACCAGAAAGCGCGCCTGGTCGATCAGGATGCGCGCATTGGCAATGCGCTCGCGCGTCACGCCCTGATCGGCCAAGGCGCGGCCAAATGCGGTGCGGCCCAGCGCGCGGCGGCACATCAGCTCCAGCGCGCGCTCGGCCACGCCGATCAGACGCATGCAGTGGTGGATGCGTCCAGGGCCCAGGCGTCCTTGCGCGATCTCAAAGCCGCGACCCTCGCCCAGCAAGACGTTAGCAACCGGCACCCGCACGTCGTCAAAGCTGACTTCGCCATGGCCATGCGGGGCATGGTCGTAGCCGAACACCTGCAGCGCGCGTTCGCGTTTGACGCCCGGGGTATTCATGGGCACCAGAATCATCGACTGCTGGCGGGGCGGTCCGGGTTGTCCGGCGAGGTTTTACCCATGAAGATCAGGATCTGGCAGCGCGGATCGGGTGCGCCCGAAGTCCACCATTTGCGGCCGTTGATCACATATTCGTCGCCATCACGCACGATGCTGGCCTCAATGTTGGTGGCATCCGACGAGGCCACGCCAGGTTCTGTCATGGCAAAGGCCGAACGAATCTTGCCGTCCAGCAGCGGCAGCAGCCATTGCTGTTGTTGCTCGGGCGTGGCGTAGCGCGCCAGTGTTTCCATGTTGCCAGTGTCTGGCGCAGCGCAGTTGAAGGCTTCGGGCGCAATGTGCGAACGGCCCATGATTTCGCACAGCGGTGCGTATTCGAGGTTGGTCAGGCCCGCGCCGTACTGCGATTCGGGCAGGAACAGGTTCCACAGCCCCGCGTCACGCGCCTGGTTCTTGAGCTCTTCCATCACCTGCGTCGGCAGCCAGGGGTTGCCAGCGGCGCGGTTGGCGGCCACCTCGGCGTGGTATAGCGAGATTCGGCAGGGTAGATGTGCGTGTCCATGAAGGCCATCAGGCGCTTTTGTAGGCCCACGACCTTGGGGGAGTAAGTGAAGTCCATCGGGAGGTTCCGGTTCGGATATAAAAAAAGTTCAGATGATGCTGGCGCCGCCGTCCACCACCAGCGCCTGGCCAGTGATGTGGCGCGAGGCTTCGGAGGCCAGAAACACCACTGCGCCCTTGAGGTCTTCATCGCCGCCGATGCGGCGCAGCGGTGTGCGTGTCACCAGGCTGTCGCCCAGCTTTTCAATCAGTCCGTTGGCCAGCTTGCTCGGAAAGAACCCCGGGCAGATGGCGTTGACGCGGATGCCGTAGTGGCCCCACTCGGATGCCAGCGTGCGCGCGAAGTGGATCGCCGCTGCCTTGGAGGTGTTGTAGCCAATGGTATTCATGCCCGGTGGCGTGCCCTTGAGGCCAGCCACTGACGCGGTGACGATGATGCTGCCACGCCCGTTCGGGATCATGCAGCGCTTGCCCACCTCGCGCGAGAGAAAGAAGGGTGCATTCACGTTCAGGTCCATCACCTTGTGCCAGGCGGCGTCGGGGTAATCTTCAGCCTTGGCGCCCCAGGTTGCGCCAGCGTTGTTGACCAGAATGTCAATGGTGCCAAAGCGTGCCAGCACCTGGTCCACCAGGGCCGGGATCTGGTCGAACTTGGACAGGTCGTTGACCACAGTCTCCACTTCGTAGCCCAGACCTTCGAGGTGCGCCCTGGCCTGCGCGAGTTCATCGGCTTTGCGTGCGGTGATCGCGAGTTTGGCGCCCATCTCGCCCAGTGCCTCGGCCATCTGCAGGCCCAAGCCGCGCGAGCCGCCGGTGACCAGGGCCACGTGACCGGTCAGATCAAAAAGTTGCTTCACACTCATTGCTGTTGCTCCTTGGTTCTGTGCGGCCCGCGACGAGGCCGCTTCTTCTTCAGCACACTTCGAAAAGCCCGGCCGCACCCTGGCCACCACCAATGCACATGGTGACCACCACATATTTCGCACCCCGGCGCTTACCTTCGATCAGCGCATGACCCGTCAGGCGCGAGCCCGACACGCCATATGGATGGCCCACGGCAATAGCGCCACCGTTCACGTTGAGCAGTTCGTCGGGAATGTCCAGCTTGTCACGGCAATACAGCACCTGCACGGCAAACGCCTCGTTGAGTTCCCACAGGCCAATGTCGCTGATCTTCAGGCCGGCTTTGGCCAGCAGTTTCGGGATGGCGAATACCGGGCCAATGCCCATTTCATCGGGCTCGCAGCCAGCCACGGCGAAGCCGCGGAAGATGCCCATGGGCTGCATGCCTCGTTTTTCCGCCAGCTGACGGTCCATCAGCACGCAGGCCGAGGCACCGTCCGAAAACTGGCTGGCGTTGCCGGCAGTGACCACGCCGCCGGGCAGCGCCGCGCGGATGCGCGAGACGGCTTCGAGCGTGGTGTCTGGGCGAATGCCTTCATCGGTGGAAATCGTCACTTCCTTCGTCGTGATGCGGCCGGTGGCCTTGTCCACCACGCCCATAGTGGTGGTCATGGGAACAATTTCTTCATTGAACTTGCCAGCGGCCTGCGCGGCAGCGGCGCGCAGCTGGCTGCGCACGCCATATTCGTCCTGCGCCGCTTTGCCGATGCTGTAGCGCTGCGCCACCTGCTCGGCGGTCTGCAACATGCTCCAGTAGATCTCGGGTTTGTGCTCGATGAGCCAGGGGTCGCGGCGCATATGGGTGTTGGCCTCATTCTGAACGCACGAAATGCTCTCTACGCCGCCCGCCACGTACACCGCGCCTTCGCCCGCGATGATGCGCTGCGCCGCAATGGCAATGGTCTGCAGACCCGACGAGCAAAAACGGTTGAGAGTCATGCCGCCGGTGGTGACAGGCAGGCCCGCACGCAGGGCAATCTGACGCGCCACGTTGCCACCGGTGGTGCCTTCACCGAAGGTGCCGCCCATGATCACGTCCTCGACCTCCGCCGGGTCGATGCTGGCGCGGGCTACGGCGTACCGCACGGCATGGGCACCCAGCGTGGCGCCGTAGGTCATGTTGAACGAGCCCTTCCAGCTCTTGGCCAGGCCGGTGCGGGCGGTAGAGACGATCACTGCTTCTGTCATGGTGTTGTGGTCCTATGGGAAGATGCGAAGTGGTTCAGCTGAAGCTCTTGCCGTCTTCGGCCAGCTTCACCAGCAGCGGGGCGGGCGTCCAGAAGACCGCATCGGCACCCGGCTCGGCAGCGATGCGCTTGAGCGTACGCACGACGTTGGGCAGACCGACCAGGTCGGCGTAGAACATCGGACCGCCACGGTACGACGGGAAGCCATAGCCATTGAGGTACACGATGTCGATGTCGGAGGCGCGCTGGGCAATGCCTTCTTCAAGGATGCGCGCGCCTTCGTTGACCATGGCAAAGATGCAGCGCTCGACGATTTCCTCGTCGCTGATTTTGCGTGCTCTATGGCCCTTGTCCTTGCGCCATTGCGCGATGATTTTTTCGGTCACCGTGTCGGGAATCGGGTCGCGCTTGCCGGCCTCGTAGCGATACCAGCCAGCGCCGGTCTTCTGGCCAAAGCGACCAGCTTCGCACAGGCGGTCGGCCACCACGCTGAAATCCTTGCCCGGCTGCTCGGCAGCGCGGCGCTTGCGGGTAGCCCAGCCGATGTCGAGCCCGGCCAGGTCGCCCATGCGGAAGGGTCCCATGGCCAGGCCGAATTTCTGCAGCGCGGCATCCACCTGCTGGGGCAGCGCGCCCTGGTTGATCAGGTCGTTGGCGGCGGCGCCATAGCGCGCCACGATGCGGTTGCCGATGAAGCCATCGCACACGCCCGACACCACGGCAATCTTCTTGAGCATTTTGGCCAGCTGCATGCTGGTGGCCAGCACGTCCTTGGCGGTCTGGGCGCCGCGCACCACTTCGAGCAGGCGCATGACGTTGGCCGGGCTGAAAAAGTGCAGGCCAATCACGTCCTGCGGCCGTCGCGTAAAGGCCGCGATCTGGTCAACGTTCAGGTAGGAGGTGTTGGAAGCCAGGATGGCACCCTGCTGCACCACTTCATCAAGCTTGCGGAACACCTGCTCCTTGACTGCCATGTTCTCAAACACGGCTTCGATCACCAGGTCCACATCACGCAGCGCAGCGTAGTCCAGTGCGGGCGTAAGCAGCGCCATGCGCGCGTCGCACTGGGGTTGAGAGAGCTTGCCCTTCAGGCGCGAGTTGTCGTAGTTCTTGCCGATGGTGGCCACACCCTTGTCCAGCGCGGCTTGCGCCATTTCCAGCAACACCACCGGAATGCCGGCGTTGAGGAAGTTCATGGCAATGCCGCCGCCCATGGTGCCGGCACCGATGATGCCCACCTTGCGGATGGGGCGCAGCGGCGTGTCGGCGGGTACGTCGGCCACCTTGGAGGCGGCGCGTTCGGCCGCAAAGATGTGGCGCAGCGCACGCGACTCGGACGTTTGCATCAACGCCAGGAACAGGCTGCGCTCGATCTGCAGCCCTTCGTCAAACGGCTTGAGCGAGGCGGCCACCGCCTGCACGCATTGCAGCGGCGCGGGGAAATTCTTGCTGGCGGCCGCCACGCTGTTGCGCGCGAACTGCAGGTAGGCGTCGGCGTTGGGTTGGTTCACTTTCAGGTCGCGGGCACGCGGCAGGGGACGCTGCCCGACCACCACCTGCTGAGCAAAAGCCACAGCACCTTCGATCAGAGTGCCCTCAATCAGCGCATCCACCAATGGTGTTGCTGCAAAACGAGCAGCCGCTTCGGGTTGGCCAGACACAATCATGTTCAGGGCCGGCTCCAGCCCGATCAGGCGCGGCAGGCGCTGCGTGCCGCCGGCGCCGGGCAGCAGACCCAGCTTGACTTCGGGTAGGCCGAGCGAGGCATCAGGCTTGGCCACGCGGAAATGGCAACCCAAGGCCAGCTCCAAGCCACCGCCCAGGCAGACACCGGCGATGGCCGCCACCACGGGCTTAGACGAGCTTTCGATGGCGCGGATCACGTTCCCCAGCACCGGCTCCTGGCCTGCCTTGGACGTGCCGAATTCGCGCACGTCGGCCCCGCCGGAAAACGCCCGGTCGCTGCCGGTGAGCACAATGGCCTTCACCACCGGGTCGGCCAGCGCCTGGTCCAGTGCGGCCACGATGCCGCTACGCAGGGCATGGCCCAGGCCGTTGACGGGAGGATTGTTCAGCGTCACCACGGCAACGCTGCCGTGCACTGCATACGAGGTGGGAAATGGAGAGGTGCTCATGAGTGGGTGAGAAGAGAATCAGGAAACAATGAGGAAACAAAAATTCTGCATTGCAGAATGCTGAACATATGACATGTTAATGGCCGATCCCGGGGCTGTAAACCGACGGCTGTCACCTTCGGAACTTTCGACTGTTGGCGCCGCTCGTGTTGTCTTTTACGATAATGCGCTTTCGGTGCATCAATCCATCTGCTCGGGGTGGTGATGATCGTCTTTTTTGATAATTCTGCAATGCAGAACAAACTACATACATGACTGAATCCACCCTCATTAACCGTCGCGACCTCGATTTCCAACTGTTCGAGGTGCTGCAGGCAACAAGCCTGGTGCTGCGACCACGCCATGCGGATCACAGCCGAGAAACCTTTGCCGCAGCACTGGATACGGCACATGCCATCGCCGTGGAGAAATTCGCACCGCACAACCGGACGTCGGACGAAAATGAGCCCACCTTTGACGGTGAACGCGTACGCATGATCCCCGAGGTGCGCGAGGCGCTGGACGCCTATTGCACGGCGGGGCTGCTGGCGCCCGCCAAGGACTATGCTCAAGGCGGCATGCAGTTGCCTGTGTTGCTGGCCCAGGCCTGCTCCGCCCTGTTCAAAAGCGCCAACGGCGCTACCACGTCCTATGTGGGCCTGACGCTGGGCAATGCCAATGTGATCGAGCGTTTCGGCTCCGAGGCGCAGAAGCGCAAATACCTGGGCGCGTTGCTCAGCGGACGTTTTTTTGGCACCATGGCGCTCACCGAGCCGCAGGCTGGCTCCAGCCTTTCGGACCTGACCTGCTCTGCCACGCTGCAGCCCGATGGCACTTACCGGCTGAAGGGCAACAAAATTTTCATTTCCGGCGGCGACCATGAACTGCGCGAGAACATTGTGCATCTGGTGCTGGCCCGCATGGTGGGCGCGCCACCCGGAGTCAAAGGCATTTCCCTGTTTACGGTGCCCAAGTTCCGGGTCTCTGACGATGGCAGCTTGGGCCCGCGCAACGACGTGCGGCTGACCGGTCTCATTCACAAGACCGGCTGGCGTGGCACCACCTCGACCCTGCTGTCTTTTGGGGACGAAGGCGCTTGCGAGGCCGAGTTGGTTGGTGCGCCACATCAGGGCCTGGCGTGCATGTTTCACATGATGAACGAAGCCCGCATTGGTGTGGGCATGGGTGCAGTGATGTACGGTTACCGTGGCTATCTTGCCTCGCTGGCCTACGCGCGCGAACGCCTGCAGGGGCGCGCGCCAGGCAGCAAAAACCCGCTGGAGACCCAACTGCCGCTGATTGCGCATGCCGACATCCGGCGCATGCTGCTGGCGCAAAAGGCCTATGTCGAAGGAGGCCTGGCACTGGGCCTTTATGCGGCGCGCCTGGTGGACGACCAGAAGACGGGCGACACCGAGACCGCCCGCACCGAGGCTTCCCTGCTGCTTGACCTGCTCACGCCCATCGTCAAGTCCTGGCCCGCCCAGTGGTGCCTGGAAGCCAACAGCCTGGCGATCCAGATTTTGGGCGGCTACGGCTACACGCGTGAGTACCCGGTGGAGCAGTACTGGCGCGACAACCGGCTCAACATGATCCACGAGGGAACGCACGGCATTCAGGCGCTTGACTTGCTGGGTCGCAAGGCGGTGATGCGGGACGGTGCAGCCATCGAGTTGCTGGGTCGCCAAATTCGGGCAACTCTCACCGACGCCCGGACAGCGCCGGAGCTTGCGGCCCATGCCGACGATCTACAGGCGGCCTGGGAAAACGTCATTGCGACACTGGCCGTGCTGGCACCGTTGCTGAGCAGCGACAACGCGCGTGCGCTAGCCAATGCCCACGTTTTTCTGGAGGTCTTCGGCCATACCGTGCTGGCCTGGACTTGGTTGCGCCAGGCCGTGGTGGCGGCTCGCGCGCTGCCGCAGGCCGCCACGGAGGTCGATACCAACTTCTACCGGGGCAAGCTGCAGGCCTGCCGCTGGTTTTTTTGCTGGGAGTTGCCCCGTACGGGACCCCAGCACGCCCTGCTGCGCAGTCTTGATGACAGCACGCTTGCCATGCAGGCAGCCTGGTTCTGAGATGTTCTTGCCTTGCCCGCGCTGCGGGGTCAGCGGTACAAGGCGGCCTCAAGGCGCGAAACCATCTCGACCAGGCGGGGCCGCGCCTCGTTGAGAAGAAATTCCGGAGATACGTTGAATGAAGGCCCGCCGCAATTGATGACCATGTGCGGCAGACCGCGGCCGGGCCGGAAGGCGCGGGCGATCGCATTGACGTTTTTTTGCCAGTCGCCAAACGAGCAGGTCACGCCCAAGACGCGATAGTCCTGCAGCGCCTTCTCGATGCCTTGCAGAACTTCGGGCCAGACCTTTTCGTCACGCGTCCTTATCTGCTCCATGATCACGCATCGCTGGTCCTCTGGAATGGCGGCCAGCCAGGCCCGTCCGATGGCCGAGGTGGCCAGCGCAATCCGCGAGCCCACGTCCAGGCTCAGGGTGTGCAGGGCGGGACTTCGACAGTTTTCCACGTAGATCATCGAAAACCGGTCGCGCATGCCTAGCGAAACTTCGGCCATTGCAAAGTCGGCGAGCTCCTGCATCGCCGGCCGGGCGATCTGACGCACGTCCAGCCGCACCAGCATGGCGCTGCCGAGGGCCAGCGTGGCAGTACCCAGGCGGTACTTTCCAATCTCTTCGATGTGGATGAGGTAACCCAGTCGCGTCAGCGTGGTGGTCAGACGCGAAACAGTCGACCTGGGCAGCCCGCAGCGCTGGGCAATCTCCTGGTTTCCCAGCGTCTTGTCGCCCGTACGAAAGCACGAAAGCACCTCCAGCCCGCGCGCAAGCGCGGTCACAAAATGGCGGTCTTCCTTGGGCCGGACCGTCGGGGTTCTCGGTGCTTTGCCGGAGGGGGGATGTTCAGACATCCCTGCATTATCGCGACCCAAGCCAGGCTTTTTTGTCGACGGGCGGGCTGTACGCGGGCTTCGTGCGCTTTCTCGGTCCAGGCGTGGCAGGCGTGGAGCATACCTTTGACATGACCATGTACATGCTCGTCGGCGGCTTGGGCACGCTGCTGGGGCCGCTGTTGGGCGCGCTGGCCGTGCCGTGGCTCACGCAGTACCTGCAGTTCCTGCAGGAATACCGCTTCCTCGTGTTCGGGCCCATCCTGATCGTGCTGGTCATCTTCGTGCCGCACGGCGTTGTCGGCAGCTATCTGGGCTGGCGCGCGCCGCGCTGATCAGGGAGGCAAGCATGCTGAAAATTGAACACCTGACCAAGCGCTTTGGCGGCCTGGCGGCCGTGAACAACGTCAGCACCACCATCGATGGAGGCAAGATCAACGCCATCATCGGTCCCAACGGCGCTGGCAAGACAACCTTTTTCAACCTCATCAGCGGTATGCACCGGCCGACGTCCGGCACCATCACGTTCGAAGGGCGCGACGTGACCTCGCTACGCACCGACCAGGTCGCCCGCCTGGGGGTAGCGCGCACTTTCCAGACCACCGCGCTGTTTAACATGGCCTCGGTGCTCGACAACCTGATCGTCGGCCACCGCCTGCGCACGCAGTCGAGCTTGCTCGACGTACTGCGCAATTCCAGCCGACTGCGCGAGGAAGAGCGCATCTGCCGCGAAAAGGCGCGCGAAACACTGGATTTTGTGGGCCTCTCGCACCTGGAAAACCGGCTGGCGGGCGACATCTCGCAAGAGGAGCGCAAGCGCGTGGCCTTTGCCCTGGCATTGGCCACGGGTCCGCGTCTGGTGCTGCTTGACGAACCGGCTGGCGGCGTCAACCCGGATGAAACCCAAGGCCTGTCCGACCTCATCCGCAAGATGATCAAGAGCGGCCTCACCGTCTGCCTGATCGAACACAAGATGAACATGATCATGAGCCTGGCCGACAAAATCATGGTGTTGAACTATGGTGAAAAAATTGCCAAAGGCACGCCCGCCAAGATCCGTGCCAATCCGGCCGTGATCGACGCTTACCTGGGGAGCGAGCATGCTGACGCTTGAGAACGTTTCGCTGAAGTACGGCAGCTTCACGGCCCTCAATGGCGTCAACCTGCATGCCCAGCAGGGCGAGCTGGTGGTGCTGCTGGGCGCCAACGGCGTAGGCAAAAGCTCCATCTTCCTGACCATCAGCGGCATCCACAAAGCCGCCAGCGGCCACATCCGCTATGGCGACAAGGAACTCGTCGGCATGCGCCCCTCGCAGATCGTGCAGACCGGCGTGGTCCAGTGCCCCGAAGGACGCAAGCTCTTCCCGGGCATGTCGGTGCTCAAGAACCTGATGCTCGGCGGCTACGTATACCGGCGCGACGTCGTAGGCAACAAGCACCGGCTCGATGAAGTGCTGGCCCTGTTCCCCATCCTGGAACCGAAAAAAGACGACTCCGCCGGCTCGCTCAGCTGTGGCCAGCAGCAGATGGTGGCCATTGGCCGCGCGATGATGGGCCGCCCCAAGGTACTGCTGCTCGACGAGCCTTCCCTAGGTCTAGCGCCACTGGTCATCAAACAAACCTTCGAAGTCATCCAGCGCATCAACCAGACCGGCACCACCGTGCTGCTGGCTGAACAAAACGCGTTTGCCGCTTTGAAGATTGCCCACCGCGCCTACGTGATCGAAAGCGGTCGCATCGTCATGGAAGGCGACCGCGAAAGCCTGATGAACAACGAGGCTGTGCGCCGGGCCTATATCGGCGCCTGATTCTCCCTTCCCAACCCACCGCAAGGAAATACCCATGAAAAATTTTGCCTCTACCCTGTATCTTTCGCGCCGTCGCATGACGGTTCTGGTTCTGGCCTGCACGGCGCTGAGCGCCGGGCCCGTGCTGGCACAGGAGGTCGTCAAGATCGGCTACTCGGGTCCGCTGTCGGGCGGGGCGGCGCAATATGGCAAGAACGTGCTTGACGGCGCGCAGATGGCTGTCAATGAAATCAATGCCACAAACCTTGAAATCGGTGGCAAGAAGGTCAAGTTCGAGATCGTTTCCCTTGACGACAAGTACAACCCGAGCGAAACCGCCATCAATGCCCAGCGCCTGGTGCAGCAGTACAAGACCGCTGCCATCCTGGTGCCCCACTCAGGAGGAATTTTTGCGCTGCAGACCAACAACGAAGCGCAAAAGTACCTGGTCCTCGCCTACAGCAGCGCGCCGCAAATTACCAACCGCAGCAACAAGCTCACGCTGCGCATTCCACCCGAGTTCACCACCTACATCAAGCCATTTTCGGCTTATGAGATGAAACGCTTTGGCAAGAAGATCGCCCTCATCGGTGCCGACCATGACTATGCCAAGGCCTGGGTTGCAGCCTTCAAGCCGGCCTGGGAGGCCGCCGGCGGCACCGTTGTGGCCGAAAACCCGATGTCCTATAACCGCGCCACCGACTTCTACAGCGGCGTCAGCCGCGCCTTGGCGGCCAAGCCTGACGTGCTGTTCGTCGGCGGCGCGTCCGAGCCCACCGGCCTGGTCGTCAAACAGGCGCGCGAGCTCGGCTTCAAGGGTGGCTTCTTCGTGATGGACCAGGCCAAGCTCGACGAAATGGCCAAGGTCACGGGCGGCTATGCGGCGCTGGAAGGCGCCATTGGCGTGCTGCCTGTTATGGAAGATCCGTCGCCCGAAATGAAGGCCTTCGTGGAACGCTTCCACAAGATCCACCCGAACCGTGACCCGGGCTCGGAAGCGCAGTGGAATTACACGGCCATACACGCTACCGTGGAGGCCATGAAGCTGGCCGGAACAACCACCGACGCCACGGCCATCCGCGCCCAATTGGACAAGGCCTACAAGTCACTGTGGGTTGAACGCAACCCTGGCGGCGTGATGGGCGTGGCTGACAACGGTGGCTCCATTACGAAGGAGATCGGCGGCGCTGTAGAAGGTGGCAAGATCAAACTCATAACGACCCATTAAGCGGTTGCCTCACCGGCCAACACCCGCGCAGCGGTTGTCGAAAGCGGGCCAGCAAGCACACGGGAGCTGGCGCCCTGCAGAGGACGCCGGATTGTCTGCAGATCCTTGAATGGCTGCGGTGAATCCGTGGCTTTTTTGGTGCACCATGCCGGGTGCAGCAAAAAAACAGCCCGCTGACTTGGCGTCGGCGGGCTGAACATCCTCGGGAGAACTCTGGCATTCAGTGGATCGCCCTTTGCGGGCGATCCATTCATGACCTTAGCGGCTGTAGGCAGTTTCACCGTGCGAGGTGATGTCCAGGCCTTCACGCTCGTCTTCTTCGCTCACACGCAGACCGATGGTCAGGTCAACAATTTTGTAAGCAATGAAGGACACCACGCCCGACCACACAATCGTGATCAACACAGCCTTGGCCTGAATCCACACTTGCGACACGATGGAATAGTCAGCAGCGGTCACGCCCGTAGCCGTGACCCAGTCAGCCACGAAACCGGGACCGCCCAGGCTTGGGGAGTTGAATACACCCGTCAGCAACGCACCCAGGATACCACCGATGCCATGCACACCGAACACGTCGAGCGAGTCGTCTGCACCGAGGATTTTCTTCAGTCCATTCACGCCCCAGAGACAGGCGAAGCCTGCCGCCAGACCGATGACCAGGCCGCCGCCGATGCCGACGTTGCCGGCTGCTGGCGTAATCGCCACCAAGCCAGCCACCGCCCCCGATGCGGCACCCAGCATCGAAGCCTTGCCACGCATCAGCGCTTCGCCGGTGCACCAGGCCAGCACAGCCATAGCGGTAGCACCCAGGGTGTTGATGAAGGCCAGCGCAGCAAAACCATTGGCCTCCAGCGCGGAGCCGGCGTTAAAACCGAACCAGCCAACCCACAGCAAGGCAGCACCGACCATGGTCAGCGTGAGGCTGTGAGGAGCCATGGATTCCTTGCCATAACCGACCCGCTTGCCAACCATGAAAGCGCCGACCAGACCGGCCACGGCAGCGTTGATGTGCACGACCGTACCGCCGGCAAAATCAAGCGCGCCCGACTGCCAGATATAGCCGGCTTTGGCGTTCATCGCATCGACCACTTCCTTGCCCGTGTAAGCGTCAGGGCCCATCCAGAACCACACCATGTGCGCCATCGGTGCGTAGCTGAAGGTGAACCAGATCGCCATGAACATCAGCACAGCGGAAAACTTCATGCGTTCGGCAAACGCACCGACAATCAGCGTGCAAGTGATGGCCGCAAAAGTGGCCTGGAATGCGGCAAACACGATTTCCGGAATCACCACGCCCTTGCTGAAGGTTGCAGCGTTGGCAAAGGTGCCGGCAACATTGTCCCAGATGCCTTTCATGAACAGCCGGTCAAAACCGCCGAAGAAAGCATTGCCCTCGGTGAAAGCCAGGCTATAGCCGTAGATGAACCATAGCACGAGAATCAAGGAGAAGGTCACCATGACCTGCATCAGGACTGACAGCATGTTTTTGCTGCGGACCAGACCGCCGTAAAACAGAGCCAGACCGGGAATCGTCATCAGGATCACCAGCAGGGTGGAGACCATCATCCAGGCGGTATCGCCCTTGTTGGGGACGGGTACGGGTGCTGCAGCAGGCGCTGATGCCGGAGCTGCGGCAGCAGGTGCAGCGGGGGCGGCCACGGCAGCAGGTGCAGCGGCCGCGGCCGCTGCATCGGCCGGTTTGGCTTCAGCGGCGGCTGATACGTCTGGGGTTGCCGCCGGGGCCTGCGCCAAGACGGCCGCGCCCATACTCAGCAAACTCAATCCCAGCACAAGGGAAGCAAGTAGTTTTTTCATGTCAGTGTTCTCTTAATCTAGTTTGAACAGTTGAGGACAGAGCTTGCCGCTACGCGACTGCGGACTGTCCCGCAAAATCTCATAAAGCTTCCTTGCCGATTTCACCGGTGCGGATACGCACTACTTGCTCAAGGTTGTAGACAAAAACTTTGCCGTCACCGATCTTGCCGGTGCGGGCAGCACTTTCAACCGCTTCGATCACACGGTCCACCAGTTCGTCCGGCACTGCCGCTTCAATCTTGACCTTGGGCAGGAAATCGACCACATACTCCGCACCGCGGTACAGTTCGGTGTGGCCCTTTTGACGGCCGAAGCCCTTGACTTCAGTCACCGTGATGCCTTGAACGCCAATACTGGAAAGCGCTTCACGCACTTCGTCCAGCTTGAACGGTTTGATGATGGCCGTTACGAGTTTCATTTTCAGATTTCCTCCAGAGTGAATTCGGTACAGCGGCAATGGTGAGTGCCGCTGCAGTTGCGTTACAGGATTTTTGTCAGCATCACGACCAGCGTGCTCTTGTTGATCGACTTGCCGCTGACGTCAACTGCGGCGGGGTACAAGTAGCTTGCCTTCTTGTCGGCACCCACCACAGCCCCCGACAGGGACAGGCCGTTGCCCAAGTCGTAGCTGGCACCCAAGCTGTAGTCCATGTAGTCAGGAATACCAGCCGAATTGACGGCACTCTTGAAATTTGTAAAACCAACCGAGGCTTTGAGGGTCAGCTTGGGCATCACTTCCTGGGAAAATGCCAAATTCAGATAGCCGGTACCGCGTCCATCACCGGCCAGAAACTCCTTGCCGATGCCAAAATAACCACCCGAAACGGTCTGTGAATACTTGACGCTGACCGGCCCGTAAGCAGCGCCGAGATAGACCTCCGTCGTGTTGGCGCCACTGGCGCCCGGGTAGTAGTAGGTCAGAGCACCAGCATCCACGTCGAGCGGGCCGGCCTTAAATTTGTAGCCTCCGTAGAGATCGACTTCAAGGTGGTTACTCGGGTTTGAAGGCAAATACTGGGTCCAGTTGATGGTGGAGTTCCAGTTGCCGACGTAAAAGCCGTTGGCAAATGCATAATCCACACCCCCTTGCAAGGCTGGCTTGAAGCCATCTGTCTTGGATTGATCCTGATCCTGACCACGGAATTTGTAGTTGCTGGCCAGGGAAATATTGAAGGACAGGGGCGCTGCTTCCGGTTCCGCAGCCGGTGCAGCCGTCTGCGCGAATGCACCGGTGGAGAATAGCGAAACTGCTGCCAGACAGACATAAATGGAAATGGGTTTCATGAAAAGCTCCGGGAGGGTTGTTAAACTGGGTATCCTCCTGTTAGCACGTACCATGCCAACTCACCCACCCACCGCGTCACAGCCCAAAGTGACAAGATCAGCTTTTTCACGCGCAGCCAAGTTATAGGTCAATACACACCAAGAAACAAAACGCACCAGGTTGGCGCACAAAACGCACAGCTTTGACGCGCAAAAAAG
The DNA here is from genome assembly GCA_002413395.1 of Polaromonas sp. UBA5171. Taxonomy (GTDB): domain Bacteria; phylum Pseudomonadota; class Gammaproteobacteria; order Burkholderiales; family Burkholderiaceae_C; genus Polaromonas. The sequence goes on from DHWX01000130.1 coordinate 27,049, forward strand.
GGAGTTTCTCAATGAGCTTGTCTTTAGTGCACAGTCGTGCCTTGTTGGGCCTGGAAGCCCGGCCGGTCTGTGTTGAAGTGCATCTGGCCAATGGGCTGCCGAGCTTTACCCTGGTCGGATTGGCGGAAACCGAGGTGAAGGAAGCGCGCGAAAGGGTGCGCTCGGCGATCCAGAACACCGGGATGGAGTTTCCCACCAACAAAAGAATCACGGTGAACCTGGCGCCCGCCGATCTGCCCAAGGATTCCGGCCGCTTTGACTTGCCCATTGCGATGGGTATTCTGGCCGCCAGCGGCCAGGTCGATGCGCGCAAGCTGCAGGGTTATGAATTTGCGGGGGAACTGTCGCTGGGCGGTGACTTGCGGCCCGTCAGAGGAGCCCTGGCCATGAGCCTGGCACTGACCCAGCGCAGCGGCCACGGCACCGCGGAGCCGCCCAAGCTGGTGCTGCCCGAAGGCAGCGCCCAGGAAGCAGCGCTGGTGCCCGATGCCGAAATTTACGGTGCGCGCCATTTGCTCGATGTGGTCAGGCAGTTTCTGCCTGGCGACAGCCCTCCCGAGTTGCTGGACGGCTGGGCGCGGGTTGCACCGATTACGCCACCCGAGCAGCCCGCTTACCTTGATCTTGCCGATGTCAAAGGCCAGGCCGCGGCGCGGCGCGCGCTGGAGATCGCGGCGGCCGGCGGCCACAGCGTACTGATGGTGGGCCCACCCGGCTCCGGCAAATCCATGCTGGCGCAACGCTTTGCCGGCCTGCTGCCCGCCATGACGACACAGGAAGCCCTGGAATGCGCCGCCGTCGCCTCACTGGGCGGGCGCTTTGCACTTGACCACTGGGCGGTACGCCCAACCTGCGCACCGCACCACACGGCCAGCGCCATTGCGCTGGTGGGCGGCGGCTCGCCGCCACGACCCGGTGAAATTTCCCTGGCGCACCGGGGTGTTTTATTTCTGGACGAATTGCCCGAGTTTCCGCGCGCGGCGCTGGAAGCCCTGCGCGAACCCTTGGAGTCCGGCACCATCACCATTTCGCGGGCGGCGCATCGCGCCGAGTTTCCGGCACGCTTCCAGCTGATTGCCGCCATGAACCCCTGCCCTTGCGGCTACCTGGGCTCCAGCCTGCGGTCCTGCCGCTGCTCGCCCGATCAGGTATCGCGTTACCAGGGCAAGCTCAGCGGCCCTCTGCTGGACCGGATTGACCTGCATGTGGAGGTCGGAGCACTGGCGGCCGACGAACTCGTGAACACGCCGCTCGGCGAGGCGAGCACCGCCATCCGAAGCCGCGTTGTACTGGCCCGCGAGCGCGCCATGTCCCGGCAAGGCAGCAGCAACCAGGCGCTGGAAGGCAGGGCGATTGATGCGCAATGCCAGCTTGACCCAGCGGCGGCAAAATTTCTCAATACCGCGGCGGCTCGGCTGGGCTGGTCGGGCCGCGGGATTCACCGCTGCCTGAAAGTGGCCAGAACCATTGCCGACCTGACAGGCGCGCAAGCGGTACAGGTCACCCACGTGGCCGAAGCGGTGCAGTACCGGCGGGCACTAAAGGCTGGCTGCTGAGTTCCCGGTGGAACCCTGCGGGGTTCAAACGGCGTAAAACCTTGCCATGCCACATTGCTTTGTTCCCACTTGACGACCCTGGCCGTCAAATGAAGGCTGGACCAGCAGTGTTTACTGCGTTTTGGGGCCGTAGATTGCGCCGTCGTTGGTGTGCAAGGTTGCGCCTTTCAACGTCACGCGGCTACCGACACTGGGCGCGCGTCTCACTTCCACGGTGCGGCGTGAGCCATCTTCCATGCGCACGCGCACCCGATAGACAATTTCCTTGCGCATCTGGCCTTCAATTGCGTTGCCAGCAAAGCCGCCACCTACCGCGCCCAGAAGGGTTGCTGCTGCGCGGCCACCACCGTGGCCCATCTGGTTACCCAGCAGGCCACCGATCACGCCGCCAGCCACCGCACCTACACCAGGGCCTGCCGGTTTGGCTGACCGTTCGACTGGCATGACCGACTCCACCGTGCCACATACCGCACAAATGGGTGCTGCCGCCATAGCTGGCGCCGGATACGCTGCCGCTTCAGGTGTGGACGAAGCACCCAAATAGCTGGGAGCCGGTGCTACTTTGTACGCGGGGTTGATCACTTTTTTGGCAGGCACAGGCGCGAGCCTGGCCGGTGTCTCCTCTGGTTTTTCAATCAGATCATCGGCGGTGCTGGTGGGTGCTGCCAACTGCGGTGCCGCCATGGCCTGAGGCGTTGTAACTGCAGCCACGGTACTCGCGGGCACCTGCGCACGCTGGTTGTAAATCATGGTTGTAGCCATGCCGAGCACGGCTACACCGAGGATGCCGATGGCAGCCCATAGCGGCTTGCTGGCAGATGATGCGGGCAGTTGGCCCGGCTGAAGGTTGTCAGAAGAAGTTGTCATGTGGCGTCTTGAGTCTGTTTATTGCGATGAGTTCATCGTCCGACGTTCGGGTATGAGCTTGTCCTGAACGTCCGGCACCGTCCAAAGGTACACAGATCCGGGTATCTCCGCGTGTTTTTTTGTAACGCAGCCTGACGCTACAGATTGGGTGCCAGCAAACGCTGCAAGTCCTCGGCCTTGGCACCGCGTCGCTGCGCCAGATCCTGCAACTGGTCATCGCCGATCCTGCCCACGCTGAAATAGGTGCTTTGCGGGTGGCTCAGGTAAAAACCGCTGACGCTGGCCGCTGGCGTCATGGCCAGACTTTCCGTCAGCGCCATGCCCACCTCATCGGCCCGCAGCAGTTCAAACATATCTTTTTTGACGCTGTGATCGGGGCAGGCCGGGTAGCCCGGCGCGGGGCGTATGCCCTGGTATTTTTCGCCAATCAACTCGTCGGTCGTCAACGTCTCCGAGGCCGCATAGCCCCAGAGGTCGCGTCGCACGCGCTGGTGCAAGGCTTCGGCAAAGGCTTCGGCCAGGCGATCAGCCAGCGACTTGAACATGATGGAGGAGTAATCGTCATGATCAGCCTGAAAATACTTTTCCTTTTTTTCAGCCCCCAAACCAGCGGTCACTGCAAAAAGTCCGACATAGTCCAAAATTTTCATTGGTTTTTGACCTTTGGCCCATGTCCCCTCTGGATAGGTAGCGATCATTTCAGGAGTGATCTCCTTGGGTGCCACAAAGTCGGCCACGCAGCGGCTGGGGCGCATGACACCGTCCACTGCGGTTTTTTCGGTCTGCTGGCGCAAACCATACCAGGTCATGGCCACCTCGCTGCGCGATTCGTCGGTGTAAATTTCGATGTCATCGCCCACACTGTTCGCCGGATACAGGCCGATCACGCCACTGGCGGTGAGCCAGCGGCCTTCCATCAGGCGCTTGAGCATGCGCTTCGCATCGGCATAAACGCGCACCGCTTCGGTGCCAACCACCTCGTCCTTGAGAATCTCCGGGAAATGTCCGGCCAAGTCCCAAGTCTGGAACAGCGGACCCCAGTCAATGTATTGCACCAGCTCCGAGAGGTCGAAATTTTTGAACACCCGGCGGCCAATGAACTTGGGCACAGGCGGTGTGTAGTGGGCCCAGTCGATGCGCGTGGCGTTGGCGCGCGCCTTGGCCAGCGGCCACATCGGTGTCTGCTTTTTGTTGGCGTGCTGGGTGCGCACCTTGTCGTAATCCGCATTCAGCTCAGCGATGTAGTTGGCGGCGTGATCGGACAGCAGGCTCTGCGCCACGCTCACGCTGCGCGACGCGTCGGGCACATAGACCACCGGCCCTTCGTAATGCGGCGAAATTTTGACCGCCGTGTGGACCCGGCTGGTGGTCGCGCCGCCAATCATGAGCGGGATTTTTTTGATGCGGAAATGCTCGTCTTTCTGCATCTCGGCCGCGACGTACTGCATTTCTTCCAGGCTGGGCGTAATCAGGCCCGACAGACCCACGATATCGGCACCTTCAATCTTGGCGCGCGCCAGAATTTCGTGGCACGGCACCATCACGCCCATGTTGACGACCTCAAAGTTGTTGCACTGGAGCACCACGGTGACGATGTTCTTGCCAATGTCATGCACATCACCCTTGACCGTTGCGATAATGATCTTGCCTTTGGTTTTTACATCGCCACCTGCCGCCTCAAGCAGCAGTTTTTCTGCCTCTATGTAGGGCAGCAAATGGGCCACCGCCTGCTTCATGACGCGGGCGCTTTTGACGACTTGCGGCAAAAACATCTTGCCCTGGCCAAACAGGTCGCCGACCACGTTCATGCCGTCCATCAGCGGGCCCTCAATCACATGCAATGGGCGGCCACCGTCGGCCTTGATCGCCTGCCAGACTTCCTCGGTGTCCTCGGTGATGAATTCGTTCATGCCATGCACCAGCGCATGCGACAGGCGTGCGCGCACCGGCAGCGCGCGCCACTCGTTTTTCTTGCTGTCGTCCCGGGCACCACTTTTGGCCGTTTCGGCAATTTCCACCAGTCGCTCACCGGCATCGGCTCGGCGGTTGAGCACCACGTCTTCAACGCGCTCGCGCAGCGTCGGCTCCAGGTCGTCATAGACGCCGACCATGCCGGCGTTGACGATGCCCATGTCCATGCCAGCCTGGATCGCATGGTACAAAAACACGGTGTGAATCGCTTCGCGCACCGGGTCGTTGCCGCGAAAGCTGAAGCTCACGTTGCTCACGCCGCCAGACACCTTGGCACCGGGCAGACTGGCCTTGATCCAGCGCGTGGCGTTGATGAAATCGACCGCGTAGTTGTTGTGCTCTTCAATGCCGGTGGCAATGGCAAAAATATTGGGGTCAAAAATGATGTCTTCGGGCGGGAAACCGACTTCATCGACCAGTATGCGGTAAGCACGCTCGCAGATGCTGATTTTTCGCTCATAGGTATCGGCCTGGCCCTGCTCGTCAAACGCCATGACCACGGCAGCGGCCCCGTAACGCTTGAGCAGCCCGGCCTGGTGCTTGAAGGCTTCAACACCCTCCTTCATCGAAATCGAATTGACGATGCCCTTGCCCTGAATGCAGCGCAGGCCCGCTTCGATCACGCTCCACTTGGAACTGTCGATCATGATGGGCACGCGCGAGATGTCGGGTTCGCTGGCGATCAGGTTCAAAAAACGCACCATGGCGGCCTGGCTGTCGAGCATGGCCTCGTCCATGTTGATGTCGATGATCTGCGCACCGTTTTCCACCTGCTGGCGCGCCACAGCCAGCGCGGCTTCAAAATCACCATTGAGAATCATGCGCGCAAAGGCTTTGGAGCCGGTGACGTTGGTGCGCTCGCCAATGTTGACAAACGTGGCGCTTGGGGACAGACCTTCGGCTCTGTCCCCAACTGAATAGGCAGCGCCAATCGTGACCGGCTCCAGGCCGGACAGCTTCATGGGGGGAACGGAACCAGGGTCTTTTATTTGAGACATGCGCATCACCTTCAGGACAAGGTGAGCGTCGTTGCAAAGGGCTTCACAAGGAAACCCGGTTTGCCCAAGCCTGACGAAACGGTGAGTTTCGCTGCAACGCTCCTTGGGAGGCGCTATTTTAATAGCATCTATGAAAGATCGGCGGTAGTGCTACCAGGAGTCAGGCCGCTTCCCGGTAAAAACCGCTGCGCTGACGCGGCGACACCGGTTTGATTGCCTGGTGAATCGCGCTGATGTGCTCGGGCGTGGTGCCGCAGCAGCCGCCCACGATATTGACCAGCCCTTCTTTGGCAAACTCGCGCAGCAGGCGCGAGGTGACATCGGGTGTTTCGTCAAAACCGGTGTCGCTCATCGGGTTGGGCAGCCCGGCGTTGGGGTAGCAGCTGATAAAGGTGTCGGGCGCGGCTTTGGCCAGCTCCTGAATGTAGGGGCGCATCAGCGCCGCACCCATCGCGCAGTTCAGCCCTATCGCCAGTGGCTGGGCGTGGCGCACGCTGTACCAGAAGGCAGTGACGGTCTGGCCGCTCAAAATCCGGCCCGAGGCGTCGGTCACGGTACCACTGATGATGAGCGGCAAGCGTTCGCCCGAATTTTCAAAATATTCGTCAATCGCAAACAGCGCCGCCTTGGCGTTGAGCGTGTCAAAAATGGTTTCGACCAGCAGAGCATCGCTGCCGCCTTTGACCAGCGCTTCCGTCTGTTCGTAATAGGCCTTGCGCAACTCTTCAAAGCTGGTGTTGCGCGCGCCCGGATCGTTCACGTCAGGGCTAATGCTCGCAGTTTTGGGGGTGGGGCCGATGGCACCCACGACAAAGCGGGGCTTCTCGGGCGTGGAAAATTTGTCGCAGGCGGCACGGGCAATGCGGGCCGAGGCGTAGTTCATCTCTGCCGCCAGATCGGCCATGTCGTAATCAGCCTGCGCCACGCTGGTGGCGCCAAAGGTGTTGGTCTCTATCATGTCGGCACCCGCGGCCAGATAGCCTTCGTGAATGTCGCGAATCACGTCGGGCCGTGTCAGGCTCAGCAACTCGTTGTTGCCCTTGACATCTTTATGAAAGTCCTTGAAGCGCTCCCCACGGTACTGGGCTTCGCTCAGCTTGAAGCGCTGGATCATGGTGCCCATGGCGCCATCGAGAATGACGATGCGTTTTTCAAGAATGGCGGGCAACTGCTGGCCGCGGGTGTAGGTGATGGGCTTCATGGTGTCATTTTAGGGGCCCGGCTTTGCCCGTGAACTTTCCCCGACAATAGGCTTGTCCGCTTTCCCCTCGTTCCCTATTTTCAGGCTTGGCCCCTTGTCCTCTTTGACCGTTTCCATTTCTTCGCCTCACCCGACGCCGCTGGAAGTGCTCGGCCAGGTTTTTGGCTATCAACATTTCCGCGGCCCGCAAGAAGCCATTGTGGAACATGTGGTGGCCGGCGGCGATGCGCTGGTGCTGATGCCCACGGGCGGCGGCAAGTCGCTGTGTTACCAGATTCCAGCCATCGTGCGGCAAAACGCCGGCCACGGCGTAACCATTGTCATCTCGCCACTGATTGCGCTGATGCATGATCAGGTCGGCGCGCTGCTTGAGGCCGGTGTGTCCGCCGCGTTTTTGAATTCGACGCAAACTTTTGAAGAAGGCAACCAGCTTGAAAAGCGGCTGCTGCGCAACGAGCTGACGCTACTGTACGCCGCGCCCGAACGCATCAACACGCCGCGCATGCGAGGCCTGCTGGCGTCGCTGCACGAGCGCGGTCTGCTCAGCCTGTTTGCGATAGACGAGGCGCACTGCGTGAGCCAGTGGGGCCACGACTTCCGGCCCGAATACCGCAGTTTGAGCCTGCTGCACGAAACTTTCCCCGATGTGCCGCGCATGGCGCTGACCGCCACCGCCGATGCACTGACGCGGCAGGACATGATCGAGCGGCTCAAGCTGGAAGACGCGCGCGAGTTTGTCAGCAGCTTTGACCGACCCAACATCCGCTACACCATCGTCGAAAAGACCGACCCGACGCGCCAACTACTGCGCTTTATCGAGTCTGAGCACCATGGCGAGGCCGGTATTGTGTACTGCCAGTCGCGCAAGCGGGTGGAAGAAATCGCCGACACCTTGCTAGGTGCCGGCATCAAGGCGATGGCCTACCACGCCGGACTGGACTCGGCCCTGCGCCAGCAGCGGCAGGACCGCTTTTTGCGCGAAGACGGCCTGGTCATGGTGGCCACGATTGCCTTCGGCATGGGCATTGACAAGCCCGATGTGCGCTTTGTCGCCCACCTGGACATGCCGAAAAACATTGAAGGCTATTACCAAGAAACCGGCCGGGCCGGACGCGATGGCCAGAGCGCCGACGCGTGGATGATGTACGGCCTGCAAGACGTGGTGAACCAGCGCCGCATGATAGACACCAGCGAGGTCGCCAGCGAAGAGTTCAAGCAGGTGATGCGCGGCAAGCTCGATGCGCTCTTGAGCCTGGCCGAAGACACGCGCTGCCGCCGTGTCAGCCTGCTGCATTACTTTGGCGAAGACAGTCAGCCCTGCAGAAATTGCGACAACTGTTTGAATCCGCCGGAAGTATGGGACGCCACCGAGGCGGCCCGCAAGATGCTCAGTTGCATCTACCGCGTGCAGCAGATGAGCGGCATCAGCTTTGGCGCGGGTCACCTGATGGACATCCTGCGCGGCAAAGCCACCGAAAAAGTCGTGCAATACGGCCATGGCCAGCTCAGCACCTTCGGCATTGGCGCAGACCTGGCCGAGGCGCAGTGGCGCAGCGTGCTGCGCCAGCTGATTGCAAATAACATAGTGCGCGTGAACGCCGAAGCTTTCAATACCCTGCAGCTCATGCCCGATGCCCGTCAGGTGCTCAAAGGCGAGGCCAGCGTGCTGCTGCGCCAACAATCGCTGGCCAGCAAGGCCGACCGGCCCGGGCGGGGCAGCAAAAAATCAGTCAAGACCTCGGTCAAGGGTCTGGCCGAAGCTTCGCTCAACGCCGGAGCGCTGGAACGGCTGGCCCACCTCAAAGCATGGCGCGCCGAAGTGGCGCGCGAACACAACCTGCCAGCATTTGTGATTTTTCACGACGCCACACTGCGCGCCATTGCCGAGCAGGCACCGAAAAGTCTGTACGAGTTGGAAGATATCAGCGGCATGGGCACCAAAAAGCTGCAGGCCTATGGTGCCGAGGTGCTTCGGGTTTGCGCACCCACAGGCGCCGCACCAGTTTCGCATGCGTCGTGAATCGGGCGGATGCAGCCAACGCCGCGCATAGGGTTATGCGCTTTTCGCAAGGGGGTTTTCTGTATGGGTAGGGGCTTGCCCTAGCTTGGATCAGACAAAACCGGGGTTAGGATTCCCGTCTTGGCACGTATCGTGCTGATATCGTCCCGACATTGTCCTGATGCTGGAACATTTACCCACTGGAGAAACCTCATGCTCAAATTTGCAAAGAAACATGGACTCACTGTCTTGGCAGCCACTGGTCTGACCATTGCCGTCATGACCCCCGCCCATGCCGGCAAGACCCTGGACGGCATCAGGGCTCGGGGTCAGGTCGTTTGCGGTGTCAACACCGGACTGGCGGGCTTTGGTGCTGCCGATTCGACTGGCACATGGACCGGCCTGGATGTGGATGTGTGCCGCGCGATTGCTGCCGCCACGTTGGGCGGCGCTGAAAAAGTGAAGTACGTCCCACTAAACGCCCAGCAACGCTTCACTGCGTTGCAGTCTGGTGAAATTGATGTACTGTCACGCAACACCACTTTCACCCTGACCCGCGATGCGTCGTTGGGCTTGAATGACACGGCTGTCACGTATTACGACGGCCAAGGCTTCATGGTGCCGGTCAAGAGCAAAATCAAGAGTGCCAAGCAACTCAAAGGCCAGACCGTGTGCGTGCAGTCCGGCACCACCACCGAGAAAAACCTGACCGACTATTCCAAGGCCAACAACCTCAACATCAAGCCGGTGGTGTTTGAAAAACTCGAAGCCGCTGAAAACGCCTACTTCACCGGCCGCTGCATCGCCTACACCACGGATGCCTCGGGCTTGGCCTCCACCCGCAACAAAGTCGCCAAGGATCCCAAGGAACATGTCATCCTGCCTGAGTTGATCTCCAAGGAACCTCTGGGCCCGATGGTGCGCCGTGGTGATGACGAGTGGTTTGCCATTGTGAAATGGGTAATCTACGGCTTGCTGGAATCTGAAGAATACGGCATTACCCAGGCCAACGTGGACGCCCTCAAGGCCACCAGCAAGGACCCCGTGGTGCAACGCATTCTGGGCACCGCGGAAGACTCCGGCAAGCTGCTCGGTCTGGACAAGGACTGGATGGCCCGCGCCATCAAGGCTACCGGCAACTATGGCGAAATCTTCGAACGCAATGTTGGCCCTAAATCAGCTTTGGGTCTGCCCCGCGGTGTCAACAATCAGTGGAACAAGGGCGGCCTGATGTACGCTTTGCCGATTCGTTAAGCCGCCGCCGAGCGCACTACCACGCCGCCTGGCATCGCATCTGCGATTCATGCGGCGCTTTTTGAGCATCCCGACCGATGCCCGTCGTGTTTCCCATCGAATCGCCGCAGGGCGCGAAGCACAATGTTATTCGAAAACTCCTCCCAAGAAAAGNNCCTGCCTCCCAAGAAAAACAGCTGGTCCTGGCGTAGCCAGGCTTTCCGGGGCTTGCTCTATCAAATCATCGCCGTCATCATTATTGCCGTTGTGGGCTGGTTTCTGGCCCACAATACGCTGGTGAACATGCGGGTGCGTGGCATCCAGAGCGGCTTTGACTTTCTGACGCAAGCCGCCGGCTTTGACATTGGCGAAAGTCTGTATCCCTTTGACTCCGGGCAACCCTATTGGCAAGCCTTTTTGGTGGGGGTGACCAACACCCTGCGCGTCGCCGTTCTGGGCATCATCTTCGCCACGATTTTAGGAACCCTGCTGGGTGTGGGCCGCTTCTCGCGCAATGCGCTGGTGCGCGGTTTGTGCCTGTCCTATGTGGAGCTTTTCCGCAACATCCCGGTACTGCTGCAACTGCTGATGTGGTACGTGGTACTCACCGAGGTCTTGCCCATCTCCGCCGAAGCCTGGACGTTTGGTCCATTTTTTCTGAGCAAGGGCGGGCTCAATTACCCAATTCCGGTCTGGGCCGCAGGCCAACTCTGGGCGGCTATTGGTCTGCTCATTGGCATGGTTGCGGTCTGGTTGTATCGCCGATGGGCCATGCGCCAGTTTGAAGCGACAGGCCAAGTCCGCAGCCTTGTTTTAGCGCCGTTGGGCATCCTGCTGGGCTGCATCCTGCTGGGCTGGGCGCTGGGTGGCGCTCCCACTGCACTCAATTACCCGGTCAAAGGCGATTTTTCCATTGAAAATGGCGGCGCGCTGACACCCGAATTTCTGGCTGTGCTGCTGGGCCTGACGCTCTACACCGCATCGTTCATCGCTGAAGTGGTGCGCGGTGGGATCCAGTCGGTGTCGAGCGGCCAGGGTGAAGCGGCCTCGGCCCTGGGGCTCAACCGCAACCAGGAAATGCGGCTGGTCATGCTGCCGCAAGCACTGCGCGTGATCATCCCGCCGCTAACCAACCAGTACCTGAACCTGACCAAAAATTCATCGCTGGCTGTGGCCATCGGCTACCCCGACGTGGTGTCGATTGCCAACACTGCGCTCAACCAGACTGGTCGTGCCGTTGAGTGCATCTCGCTGGTGATGCTGGTTTACCTGACCACGTCGCTGGGCACTTCCATCCTGATGAACTGGTACAACAACCGTGCCGCCATCAAAGAACGTTGAGCAAGGACATACACGCCATGACTGGAGCGACTTTTCAACCGATTGCCGCGCGCCCTGCGCCAGTCAACTCCGAGGGCCCGGTGGCCTGGGTCAAAGCCAACTTGCTGGCCGACTGGAAAACCGCCCTGTCAACCATCATCATTGGCGGCCTACTGCTATGGTTGGTGCCGCAAATCGTGAACTGGGCCATCATCAAAGCCGTTTGGCTGCCTAACTATCAAGCCTGCCGCGCCGAAGGTGTGGGTGCCTGCTGGGGCGTGATCGCCGAAAAATACCGCATCATCATTTTTGGCCGCTACCCATTTGAGGAGCAATGGAGGCCATTGATTGCTACCGTGCTGCTGACCGGCCTGCTGGTGGCAAGCTGCATGCGAATGTTCTGGAAAGCCTGGCTGCCAATTCTGTGGCTGGTGGTGCTCACGGCTTTTTTCACCCTGATGTACGGCGGCGCGATGGGCTTGAGCCAGGTCGATACCGACCGCTGGGGTGGCCTGCCACTGACCATACTGCTGGCCTCGCTCTCCCTGGTGATGTCGTTCCCGATTGCGCTGCTGGTGGCGCTTGGGCGGCGCTCGAATTTGCCTGCAATTCGCAGTTTTTGCACCATTTACGTGGAACTGATTCGAGGCGTGCCGCTGATCTCGGTGTTGTTCATGGCGTCATTCATGTCCCCGTTATTCATGCCGCCTGGACTGAAAATAGACGTGCTGATTCGTGTGCTGGTGGGCATTACCCTTTTTTCAGCGGCTTACATGGCTGAAGTTATTCGCGGTGGTTTGCAGGCCATCCCGAAAGGGCAGGTCGAAGCCGCTGCCACGTTGGGGCTGTCGTACTGGCAGACGCAGCGCAAGATCGTGCTACCGCAGGCGCTGGCAATGGTGGTGCCAGGCATCATGAACAACTTTATTTCGACCTTCAAGGACACCTCACTGGTCACCATCGTCAGCTTGTATGAACTGACCGGCGCCATGAGCCTGGCCCTGAACTCGGATGCCAACTGGCGGCCCTTTGTGATCGAGGGCTACATTTTCATCGCTCTGATTTATTTCATGTTTTGCTTCTCCATGTCGCGCTACAGCCGCTGGGTCGAAAAGCAGGTCAACAAGAGCAAACTAAAATAATTTTTGCGGGACCGACCACAGCTACGCGCAACGAGTCAGCGCTGTCCCCAACTGACAAGGATAAAAATGCCTGAAACATCAAGCCATCCACCCATCATCACCTTTGACAAAGTCAACAAGTGGTATGGCAACAATTTTCATGTGTTGCGCGACATTGACCTCATCGTCGCCAAGGGCGAACGCATTGTGATTTGCGGGCCGTCCGGCTCGGGGAAGTCGACGCTGATTCGCTGCATCAACCGCCTCGAAGAACATCAGCAAGGCCACTTGATCGTGGACGGCGTGGAACTGACCGACGATGTCAAGGCGATTGACAACGTACGCAAGGAGGTCGGCATGGTGTTCCAGCAGTTCAACCTGTTCCCGCACCTGACCGTACTGGAAAACCTGACCCTCTCGCCCATGTGGGTGGGCAAGATGCCCAAGAAAGAAGCTGAAGAAAAAGCTATGCATCAGCTCAAGCGCGTCCGCATCGAAGAACAGGCCGGCAAGTACCCGCTGCAACTCTCGGGCGGACAACAGCAACGCGTGGCGATTGCCCGTGCCCTGTGCCTCACACCCAAGATCATGCTGTTTGACNNGACCGCGTGATCTTCATGGACCAGGGCCAGATCGTCGAGCAGAACAACCCGCACGACTTCTTCAACAACCCGCAAAGCGATCGCAGCCGCGACTTCCTGTCAAAAATTCTGGGACACTAACCCGCATGTGCCAGCTCTTGGGAATGAACGCCGCCAAACCATCGGACCTGCGCNNTTGTTCACCGGTTTTGCCGCGCGTGGCGGATTGACGGACCACCACGACGATGGTTTTGGCATCGGATTCTTTGAAGACAAGGCCTGTCGCCTTTTCATGGACAACCAGGCAGCCGCCAGCTCGCCGGTGGCCGATCTCATCAAACGCTACCCGATCAAATCATGCAATGTGGTTTCACACATTCGCAAGGCCACCCAGGGCGATCCGCTGCGCCTTGAAAACAGTCACCCCTTCACACGAGAGCTCTGGGGGCGCCACTGGCTGTTTGCACACAACGGTGATCTGCTCAATTTTCACCCTGTGTCTGGCGGCCACTACCAGCCGGTTGGCAATACCGACAGTGAACGCGCCTTCTGCGCGCTGCTGGAAGAACTCAAGCAGATCAGTCCGCGCGAGCCCTGCTCGACGCGTGTCGTGTTTGAGGCCTTGTGCGCCATGAGCGAGCGCACCAGTGAGTTTGGCGTGTTCAATTTTCTGCTCTCCAACGGGCAAGCCCTGTTCGCCCATTGCTCCACCCGGTTGTATTTCCTGGAGCGAAAGTGGCCATTTTCCAAGGCCAGGCTTGTTGATGCCGAATTGAGCATCGACTTTGCCCAAACCAACGACCCCGAAGACCACCTCTGCGTGGTTGCCACCCAGCCGCTGACGCTCGACGAAAACTGGCAACCACTCCAACCCGGGCAGTTGCTGTGGATCGAAGGTGGCCGCATTATGCAGAAGGCGCAGCTCAGGGTAAGCGACGAGGTGCGCAAGAAAAACGAAATCCTCCTGACCTTGCCAGCCTGACACTGTTCAACAGAGCCGCAGCACCGGACCGCGCTTGGGTAAGCGTTCCTCTTGCATGGCCACGCACCATGGCGCAGTCATGCAGCATGATGGAGCAAACTATTTGAATCGGGTCAAGCGAAACCCGGCAACCAATATCTCGCTGCCACAAGGAATTTTATGCTCAGTCTCGATGATATAGAACAAGCCGCGCAGCGCCTGCAGGGGCATTTGCTGAACACGCCTTGCGTGGCTTCGCAGACGCTGTCACAGCTCACGGGGGCGCAAATTTACCTGAAGTTTGAAAATTTGCAATACACCTCATCTTTCAAGGAACGCGGTGCCTGCAATAAACTCGCGCAACTCTCCAGTGCTGAACGGCATCGCGGCGTGATCGCCATGAGCGCGGGCAATCATGCCCAAGGCGTGGCCTATCACGCGCAGCGCCTGGGCATACGCGCCGTCATCGTGATGCCGCGCTTCACCCCGGGCGTAAAAATTGAGCGCACCCGCGGTTTCGGTGCCGAAATCGTGCTGCACGGGGATACGCTGGATGAGTCACGCACCCATGCGCTGCTGCTCGCCGAGCGCGAAGGCCTGGTCTTTGTCCACCCCTACGATGACGAAGCCATCGTGGCTGGTCAGGGCACTGTCGGGCTGGAAATGCTTCGGGCCGTACCCGAGATTGACACTCTGGTGGTCGCCGTAGGCGGTGGTGGCCTGATTGCGGGAATGGCCACGGCCGCCAAGGCCATCAAGCCTGGCATTGAGGTGATTGGCGTGCAAACCTCGCGCTTTCCCGGCATGGTCAACGCCATCAAGGGCACCCACCACCCGCAGGGCAGCAGCACCATCGCCGATGGCATTGCGGTCGGCACGCCTGGCGTCATCCCGCAAGCCATCATTGCAAGGCTGGTTGATGACCTGGTGCTGGTAGATGAAGGAGATATTGAGCAGGCCATCGTGATGCTGCTCGAAATTGAAAAAACCCTGGTGGAAGGTGCCGGTGCGGCCGGGCTGGCGGCGCTGCTCAAATATCCGGCGCGCTTTGCCGGGAAAAAAGTCGGGTTGGTGCTGTGCGGCGGCAATATAGACCCGCTGCTGCTGGCGGCCATCATTGAGCGCGGCATGGTGCGTGCCGGTCGGCTGGCGCGCATCAAGGTCAGTGCGCGGGACATCCCGGGTTCGCTGGCCCGGATCACCACGACCGTGGCCAGCGCGGGTGCCAACATCAACGAGGTGCATCACCAGCGCGCCTTCACCATGCTGTCGGCCCAGAATGTGGAGATTGAACTGGTCATTCAGACGCGCGGGCGCAGTCACGTAGAGCAGGTTCTGGCGACCCTGAACGCGGCCGGGTTTGAAGCCGCTGAGCAGCAGCATTAGGGGAACCGGTATTTTTTCAGCGCCTTACGGTATCACGCACCACGGTGCGGCATTGTGCGCCAGCCCCATCCATAGCGCCCAGCCAGAAGTAACTGCCAAAGCTAGCCCGGCCAGACGAACGCCCCACTCGCCAGTACCCGCGCCACGCAGTCGCAGCAGTGTCCAGGGCCCGATCAAGAGCGACACACTGCTGCCTAGGGCAAACAGCGCCATGGTCAGCGCGCCATCCAGCGGACCACCGCTAAGCGCCGCCACCAACAGGGCAGAGTACAGCAGCCCGCAAGGCATGAAGGTCCAAAGCGCGCCAATGGCCAGCGGCGCGCCAGGCCCCCAGGCAACATGAAGCATCTGAACCTTGCTCCAGATGCTTCGCGCCGTCCCCTCCAGCCAGATCGGCTGCCGAGCCAGTAGTAGCAGGATCAACCCCAGCGCCATCGCGGCCACGTGGAACATGGTCCAGACCGGACGCAACACAGCCGTTTGTGTCGTCAGCCACCCCAAGCCCTGCATGGAAGCGGCGGCCACTGCACCCAACGCCGAATAACCTGCCATGCGACCCACCTGGAACATCCAGAGGGCCGAGGTGTCGCGCTTGCCTGCTGCCTTGCCAATACCGGCGCAGGCCGCACCGCACATGGCAATGCAATGGGGTCCACCAACGACCCCCATGAGCAATGCCGTGACGGCCAGCGATGTTTGCATTGAACGTTTTTATAGTATCCTGGAAAACCTTGCACGCTTATGGTCAGCCTGCAGGTAGCGGTCGAACACCATGGCCACGCCACTGGCAAATGAACCGCCCATGGAAGTCACCTCAATGCCGCTGTCATTGACCTCGACCAGCCCCTGCTCTTGCATATGCTGCAGAATCTCCAATTCAGCGGCGAAGTAACTTTTGAAATCTATCAGGTGGGCCAGTTCGACGGGCTCAAACTGCAACTGTCCCTGACACATCAGGGCCATGATGACGGCCCGCCGCACCAAATCGTCGCGCGAAAGTGCCAGGCCCCGCACGACCGGCAGGCGGCCCTGGTCCAGATAGTCGTAATACTCTTCGAGTGTCTTGGCGTTCTGGCTGCAGGTGGCACCGACCCTGCCTATGGCCGACACGCCGAGCCCGATCAGGTCGCAGTCGGGATGGGTGCCGTAGCCCTGAAAATTGCGATGCAGGCGGCCCTGGCGCTTGGCTACGGCCAAAGGATCTTCGGGCAAGGCAAAGTGCCCCATGCCCACATGGACATACCCCGCACGCTGGAGCGCTGCAAGTGAACGCGAGAGCATCGACACCCTGGCGTCCGCAGTGGGCAACTCAGCCGCGATGATCCGTCGCTGCGGTTTGTACCGCTCAGGGAGGTGGGTGTAGGCATGCAGCGCAATGCGATCCGGCTGCAATTGGGTGAGCTGTGCCAGCGTGCGATCAAACGACTCAGGAGTCTGCTGTGGCAAACCGTACATCAGATCAACGCTGGTGGATTCAAAACCCAATGCGCGCGCCGACTCCAGCAGGGAAAATATTTTCTCCGTGGACTGGATCCGGTGCACAGCTTTTTGCACCGCGGGATCAAAATCCTGCACGCCGAAGCTTAGCCGGTTGAAACCCAGCTCACGCAGCGTGGCCAGGCGCGTCGCATCCACGGTGCGTGGATCCACTTCAATGGAGTATTCCCCGCTTGGAGCGAACGTAAAGGCGCACCGCAGCATGGCCATCAGCTCACGCAGTTCGCTGTCGTTCAGGAACATGGGCGTGCCACCCCCCAGATGCAGCCGACTCACAAACTGGCCAATGCCCGCATGGGCGGTGTACAAGTCTGCCTCGCGTCTGAGGTAGCCCAGGTAAGCCTGACCATGTTCATGGTGCCTGGTGATGATCTTGTCGCAAGCGCAGTAGTAACACACCGATTCACAGAAAGGAACATGAACATAAAGGGACAGCGGCAACATCATGGCCGCGGCGCCGTCCCGGCGCTGCGCCAATGCCTGTGCGAGATGGTCCGGCGTGAAGGCTTCAACAAAACGGTCTGTTGTCGGATATGAGGTGTAGCGTGGACCGGACACACCAAAACGACGAATCAACTCGGGAAATAGGGACGGCATACAATTGGTTGAAGTGCGTTGGTGGCGGTTCTGCGGAAGGATTGCCCGAAATTTAGGGTCAGTCTGTACAATATGCCGGAAAACACTCGGCATATTCTTGACTTGGATCAATGACAAACCGAGTCCCGCGCCAAACCGTGAGTTCCTCCGAGGAGAAAGCCATGCTGGATGTCACGCCATCACCGTCAGCCGTGACTCGGGGCGCAAAAACTGCCGGTGAAGCCAAAATACTCTACATGACCCCTCACTCCATCAAGGTTGCCTGCTCCAACTGCAACCTGCGAGAGCTGTGCATGCCCGTGGGATTAACTGCCGACGAACTGGACCGGATTGATAAAGTCGTCGGTACCCGCCGCCAGGTCAAGCGCGGAGCGGCCCTGTTCAGCAACGGCGAAAAATTTACTTCGTTGTATGCCATCCGCACCGGCTTTTTCAAGACCTGTGTCGCGTCCGAAGATGGGCGCGATCAGGTGACTGGTTTTCAGATGGCCGGCGAAATCATCGGCCTGGATGGCATCGTCCACGACCATCACACCTGTGATGCCGTGGCCCTGGAAGACGCGGAGGTGTGTGTCATGCCATTTGACCGCATCGAGGAATTGTCACGGGATATCTCCGCCCTGCAACACCATGTGCATAAAATCATGAGTCGCGAGATTGTTCGAGAGCATGGTGTGATGCTCCTGCTCGGCAGCATGCGCGCCGAGGAGCGTCTGGCTGCGTTCCTGCTCAATCTAGTGCAGCGTCTGCATGCCCGCGGATTTTCACAATCAGAGCTCGTCCTGCGCATGACGCGTGAGGAAATCGGCAGTTACCTGGGCCTCAAGCTCGAAACCGTGAGCCGCACTTTTTCGAAATTTTCGGAAGACGGGATCGCAGAGGTCAAGCACCGCCATGTGCGCATCCTCGACACCGATGCCCTCAGGCTGATCGTGAACAACAACCAGCTAAGCAGCCAGTAAAGCCCGTTTCCGCATTTTGAAATGTGGCACCAGCCTGCATCACCTGCAGCAAACCTTGCGCATTCAACATCCACCTTCCTTCGGACAACTTTCGGGGCGTGCATTGACCGGCAATGGACAGCGATTGACCTCGAAGGGCGACATGGCAAGCAACGTGGTCAATGCGCTGGAGGCCATGGCCAACACCCAGAAAACGAAAAATGCCAGTGTGTAGACGCCTTCGCGGGACATCGCCAAGGGATGGCCAAACCATTGCAGATCCTGCGGATCCACAACCGTGAACACCAGTACTTCAATCACACCGGCCACCAAAAAAGCAGGCCAGGCAATCCACATCAGACGTTGGGCAAGCATGTGTTTCCTTGTCTCCGGTTGAAGCTCACGGCAATCAGGGTTTTGATGGCCCAGGCACACCGGCCGCGGCGTGATTTCGGGCCTGCATCGCAAGCGCCGCATTGGCAGCGGAGTCCGCATCCGGCTGGACAACCCGGTCCGCCGGACCGTGGGCCTGTGACTGAATGTTGTACGCGGGATCTACAGGGTCTGGAATGGTGATGGCCAGATACAAGGTGACAAATGAGGCGACAACCACAATTGCCGGTCCTGCAATCACCAGCCACACATGGCCAAACGTCCACCAGGGTTTTGCTTGATTATTGTGCATATCAGTTCCTTATCGGGGGACCAGGAAGACCGACTTCTCGGACACGTGTCCTGGGGAGTTGATGGCTTCAATTTCAAAATGGATGGCATGCGAACCTGCGCTCGCGCCCTCATAGGGCAACTGCAGGCGTACCGGCACCCAGCGGGATTGGGTCGCATCCACCGAGATCATTCCCTCCGAAGCAAGCGCCAGACCCGGCAGACCCTGCGCGGTGATGCGATAGTTTTGTGTATTTTCAGTGGCATTCATCACCTGAAGCCGGTAAACGTTCTCAATCTTGCCCCCCTCCACAATTCGCGCCAGCGAAGCGCGATCGCGCACCACATCGACCTTGAATGGCGTGCGCAACGCCAGGCTGGTAAGCATTGCAATGGTTACCGCACCAAGGATGGTGGCATAGACCAGCACTCGCGGGCGGAACACCCGGCGCAGAAGCTCTGTGTGGGTCCACCCCTGCGCCACCGCATTTTGGGTCGAGTAGCGGATCAACCCGCGCGGATAGTTCATCTTGTCCATCACGGTATCGCATACGTCAATGCATGCCGCGCAACTGATGCACTCGTACTGTAGCCCCTTGCGAATGTCGATGCCCGTGGGGCAGACCTGAACACACAGCGTGCAATCCACGCAAGCGCCCAGATTCAGAGCTTTGGGGTCAGCTTTTCTTGAACGGGAGCCACGAGGCTCGCCACGCGCCTCGTCGTAGGTCACGATCAACGTGTCTTTGTCAAACATGGCACTCTGGAACCGTGCGTAGGGGCACATGTACTTGCACACCTGCTCGCGCATGTAGCCCGCGTTGCCATAGGTGGCAAATCCATAAAAGAATACCCAGAAGGTTTCCCACGGCCCCATGTTCGCGGCCAGGAAACTGCTGCCGAGTTCCTGGATGGGCGTAAAGTAACCCACGAAGGTAAACCCCGTCCACAAGGAAAGCGCAATCCACAAGACCTGTTTACTGGCCTTTCGCCTGAGTTTATTCAAGGACATGGGACTGGCATCAAGCCGCAAGCGCGCCGAGCGTTCACCTTCGGTCAGCTTCTCCAGCCAGATGAAAAGCTCGGTGTACACCGTTTGCGGGCAGGCATAACCACACCACTGTCGGCCAGCCACGGCCGTAAACAGGAACAGCGACAGCGCCGAAATGACCAAGACACCAGTCAGGTAGATGAAGTCCTGTGGATAAAAAATCAGCCCAAAAATATAAAAACGCCTGGCCCCGAGATCAAAAAGCACCGCCTGGCGCTGACCCCACTCCAGCCATGGCAAACCATAAAATATGATCTGGGTGAAAAGCACCAGACCCCAGCGCCATTTTGAAAACAAGCCCGACACGCTGCGCGGATAGATTTTCTTTTGCGCCTGATACAGGGGAACCATCATCCCGTCGGCATCGCCCAACAAGGCTTCTGGTTGTGCGCCTGCTGCAGCGACGATGGGAATGGTTTTTCTGGCAGGAGGCTCGGATTTTTTCACTGGGACGGCTCAATACTGAAAACCCGACCGGGATTTCCCGGGCAAGCATGGATCACTTCAGGGCTGTTGCGCCAGCCTTGTTGGACAGTCCCCACACATAGGAGGTCAAGACATGAATCTGGGATTCGGTGAGCTTGTCTTTCTGGGCGGGCATCTGGTTGACCTTGCCATTGTTGACCATGGCCACGATGGCATTTTCGCCATAACCGTGAAGCCAGATATTGTCGGTCAGGTTGGCTGAACCAATGGCCTGATTGCCCTTTCCATCGGCACCGTGACAGGCAGCGCAGACGACAAACTTTTCCTTGCCCAAGGCAGCCCTGAGCGAGTCATGCGGGCTGCCCGACAAACTTAACACATATTGCGCTACATTGCGCACGTCATCCGGTGTGCCAACGGCTGCGGCCATGGGTGGCATATTGCCGATGCGGCCATTGGTTATGGATTCCTTGATCTGGGCGGGGAAGCCCCCATGCAGCCAGTCTGAATCGGTCAGGTTCGGAAAGCCCTTGCCGCCCCGAGCGTCTGAACCGTGGCACTGCGAACAGTTGTTCATGAACAGGCGTTCGCCAATCGCCATCGCCTTCGCATCGCCCGCCAGGTCTTCGGGTTTCATGGCATTGAACCTGGCATACAGGGGTTCCACCTCCCTGTTGCCTTTGGCCACTTCCGCTTCATATTGACCAATCGCGCTCCAGCCCAGCTTGCCGGAAAAACTCCCAAGACCGGGGTACAGGGTCAGGTAAATCAGGGCAAAAACGGTGGTAATGACAAACAGCCACACCCACCAGCGCGGCAGGGGATTGTTCATCTCGCGCAGGTCGCCATCCCATACATGGCCCGTGGTATTGTCGTGGGCAGTCATGGCCTTGGCCTTGCCACTGAACCACAACAGCAGCAGACACGCCACGATGCTCATCAACGAAATACCAGCCACATAAACCGACCAGAAATTACTCGTGAAGTCGCTCATTTTTTATTCCTTATCCGGTTCGTTGGCGGTTCGCATCAGTCCTGCTCGAAAGGCAGCCGCGCTGCCTCGTCAAAGCTGGCGGCATTGCGGCTGGACCATGCCCACACCATGATTCCGATAAATACAATAAAAGAAATCACTGTCACGATGGACCTGAGTGTGTTGATATCCATGTTAAACGCTCCGTGAGTTATTTGCGGTGAATTCCGAGCACCTGCAGATAGGCAATGACGGCTTCAATTTCTGTCTTTCCCTTGATCTCGTCAGGTGCCTTGGCAATCTGCTCATCTGTGTAGGGCGTTCCCACGGTACGCAGCCCCTTCATGTGGGCTTGAATGGTGGTCTCATCCACTAGAGTCTTCTCCAGCCAGGAATAAGCCGGCATGTTTGACTCGGGCACCACATCACGCGGGTTGTTCAGGTGAATCCGGTGCCATTCATCGCTGTATTTGCCACCCACGCGCGCGAGGTCCGGACCAGTGCGCTTGCTGCCCCACTGGAATGGGTGGTCATACACAAACTCACCCGCCACGGAATAGGGGCCATAACGCAGCGTCTCGGCACGAAATGGTCGAATCATTTGCGAGTGGCAGTTGTAGCAGCCCTCGCGCTGGTAAATGTCGCGGCCAGCCAACTGTAGCGCCGTGTAGGGCTGCAAACCTTTGATCGGTTCAGTGGTGGACTTCTGGAAGAACAGCGGCACGATCTCGACCAGGCCGCCTACAGCGAGCACCAGGAGAATCATCACGATCATCAGGAAGTTGTTGGTCTCGATTTTTTCGTGGGAGAAACCGCCGCCGGTATTTTGGTTTGCCATGTTGTTTTGCTCCTCAGGCGCGGGCCGCGGCGACTGGAATGGTGACGATGACCGACCGGCCAGCAGTTGCCGTTTTCACCATGTTCCAGAGCATGATGAGCATGCCGCCGAGATAGAGCAAGCCTCCAAGCAGGCGCAGCACATAGAAGGGATAGGTGGCCTTGACCGATTCCACAAAGGTATAGGTCAGCGTACCGTCGGGGTTGACCGCGCGCCACATCAGACCCTGCATCACCCCGGCAATCCACATGGCTGCGATATAAATCACGATGCCAATGGTCGCCGTCCAGAAGTGGACTTCGACCGCCTTCGGGCTGTACATCTGCTTCTGGCCGAAAAGGCGTGGTATCAGGTAATACATGCTGCCAATGGTGACCAGCCCGACCCAGCCCAAGGCACCCGAATGCACGTGCCCAATAGTCCAGTCGGTGTAATGGGAGAGCGCATTGACAGTCTTGATCGACATCATGGGTCCCTCGAATGTGCTCATGCCGTAGAAGGACAGCGACACAATCAGAAAGCGCAGGATCGGGTCATCGCGCAGCTTGTGCCAAGCACCCGACAACGTCATGATGCCGTTGATCATGCCACCCCAGCTCGGTGCCAGCAGGATCAGGGAAAAGACCATGCCCACCGACTGTGTCCAGTCTGGCAAGGCGGTGTAGTGCAGATGGTGCGGACCCGCCCACATGTACGTAAAAATCAACGCCCAGAAGTGAACGATGGACAAGCGATACGAGTACACCGGCCGCTCCGCCTGCTTCGGAATGAAGTAATACATCATGCCCAGGAAACCGGCGGTCAGCAGGAAGCCCACGGCATTGTGGCCGTACCACCACTGCACCATGGCATCCTGCACGCCTGCGTAGACCGAGTAGGACTTCATGAAGCCGACCGGAATGGCGGCGTTGTTCACCAAGTGCAGCATGGCAATGGCAATGATGAATGCACCATAGAACCAGTTGGCCACGTAAATGTGCTTGACCTTGCGGGTTCCCACGGTACCAAAGAACACAAAGGCATAAGCCACCCAAACCAGAGTGATCAGGATGTCAATCGGCCATTCAAGTTCGGCATACTCCCTGGACTGGGTATATCCGAGTGGGAGAGAAATGACGGCGGAGACAATCACCAACTGCCAGCCCCAGAAGACAAAGGCAGCCAGCTTGTCGGAGAACAGGCGCACCTGACAAGTACGTTGCACCACATACAGGGACGTGCCCATCAGCCCGCAACAGCCGAATGCAAAAATGACTGCATTGGTGTGCAGAGGCCGCAATCGGCCATAGCTGAGCCAGGGAATTCCAAAATTGAGTTCTGGCCAGGCCAACTCTGCCGCAATGAACACGCCAACCAGCATGCCGACCACGCCCCAGACCACCGTCATGACCGTGAACTGTCTCACAACGGTGTCGTTGTAGGTTGTGGCTTGTGTATTGGAAAATTTCATTGACACCTCCTCTTTGTTTTATCTTAAGCACGGCTCAAAAATATCGTGGAACTAACCGATTTTAATTTGATCTAAGTCAATCCTGGTGAAGAATGCGCTCCCCCTCGGCGTCAATGTCGTCGAATTGACCCCGGTGGATGGCCCACCACAGCCCGCCAAGGATGAAGAACACCAGCATGACAGACAGCGGAATCAACAGAAAAAGTATTTCCATCAAGGAGTCTCCAGAGGGCGAACGGCTGCTGACAGGCGCAGCGCATTGAGCACCACCAACAACGAACTGAAAGCCATGCCCAGCCCGGCCAGCCAGGCGGGCAGCCAGCCGGCCACTGCCATAGGCACGCTTACAGCATTGTAAATAGCTGCCCACCACAGATTCTGCCGCACGATGGCGAGCGTGCGACGGGCGCGGATCAAGGTCTGCGCCACGCTGCCCAGCCGGCCACCAAGCACAACGAAATCAGATTGCGCCTGGGCCAGCGGGACCGCCCGTCCGAAAGCAAACGACACATGCGCGCCGGCCAGCACGGGACCATCGTTCAGGCCATCCCCGACCATGGCCACCTTGCAGCCCTGGGCCTGCAAGCCGCGCAGGAAACCAAGCTTGTCCTGCGGCGTGCAACCGCCGCGGGCCTGGCTGATGCCGGCTTGCCGCGCCACGCGGGCCACCGTTTCGGGAATGTCACCCGATAGCAGGTGCACCCGCACACCATGGTCAGCCAGTACGGACACCGTGGCCCGGGCATCGGAGCGCAACTCCTCATGCAACTCAAACGTGGCGACCCAACCTTTATCGTCGCTGAGGCAGGCATGCAATAAGTCCGTTTCGGGTCGCTCCACCCCGCAAAAGCGGGCCGAACCCAGACGCGCCGAACTGGCTGCCGCCTGGCTACCGGTGCTGATCAGGTGGCCCGACAGACCCTGCCCGGCTGACTCTTGCACGGCTTCAGCCGACCTGATCGCGAGACTGCCTTCTTCATCCTGCCATGCAGCCACCAGTGCACGCGACACCGGATGCAATGAATGCTGCGCCAATGCGACCGCCATGGCCAATGCCTCTTTTCGGGAAACACCACTCCGGGTATGCACATCGCCCAGCGCAAACCCATCGCGCGTCAGGGTGCCAGTCTTGTCGAACACCACCGTATCCACGCTCGCCAGGGATTCCAGTGCCTGCAGGCGGCGCACCAGCACGCCACCGCGCGCCAGAGCCCCGGCGCTGGCCAGCATGGCCGCCGGTGTCGCCAGAGACAGCGCGCAGGGACAGGTTACCACCAGCACCGCGACCGCTACCATCAGCGCGTAACCCGGGTTATGCGGCCACCAGTACGCGGCCGCCCCGCCGGCTGCCAACAGAACAAAGAGCAGAAAAGGCCTGGCGATGCGGTCGGCCAGCTGCGCCAGCTGAGGCTTCGAAGTTGAGGCACTTTCCATCAGGGCCACAATTTGCGCAAAGCGCGTATCGCTGCCAGTGCATTCCACGCGCACCAGCACGGCGGCGGTCAGATTGTGGCTGCCGGCAATCACGCCACTGCCCGCGCCGCGTGGCAGCGGACGGGATTCGCCGGTGAGCAGAGCCTCATCGGCCAGGGTTTGGCCTTCCAGAATGACGCCATCGGCCGGGAAAGCCTCGCCCGGCAACACACGAATGATGTCGCCAGCGGCCAGTCGGCGAACAGCAACACGCTCCAACTCGCCGTCTGTGCCACGTCGCTCCACGCTGTCGGGCAGGCGGTTCATCAGCGCTTCCAGCGCCCCAGCCGTACGGTCGCGCAGGCGCAGTTCCAGCCAGCGCCCGGTCAGCAGAAAGAACACAAACATGGTGAAGGAATCAAAATACACTTCAGCCCCGAAAATGCCTGCGGGCTCGAAGCTGGCGATGGAACTCACCACAAAAGTGATCCCCATGCCCAGGGCGACTGGCAGGTCCATGCTGACGCGGCGCAGGCGCAGGTCGCGCAGCGCATTGCTAAAGAATGGCGCGCAGGAAAACAGCAGCACCGGCAGCGACAGCAGCCACGAAGCCCATCGCAGCAATTGCGCCATATCGGGTGCCAAGTCGCCCGGCCGGGCGATGTAGGCGGGCCAAGAGTACATCATGACCTGCATCATGCAAAAACCGGCCACGCTCAAGCGCCACAGCGCCTGGCGCGTTTCGGCGCGTCGGCGGTCAAGGGCAAAGGCATCGTTGGCCGGCACCGCCGGGTAACCGGCGCGCTTGGCGGCCTGCATCCAGCCAGACGGCTTGACGGCCTGGCCTGACCAGACGATGCGGCCGCGATGACTGGCCGCGCTCACGTCCACCGACAGCACGCCGGGCACCTGGCGCAAGGCATCCTCAATGGTCAGCGCGCAAGCCGCGCAGTGCATTCCTTCAAACACCACGCTCGATTCCCAGCACGCAGGCCGCTGCGGCAACGGCCGACTGAAGGCGGCCCACTCCTGCGGATCATCCAGTAACGCCAGTGGCATGGCGCTGGCTGCAGTCGGAAACACGGCGTCACCCGGCAGGCCAGATCCAGAAAGGGGCAGAGGTGACAGACCGGCCGGATGCATGATTGAAGAGCTTAGCGGCTTTTATCTCCACCGTTTAAACCTGAGGGAAAAACCGCAGGGTCTCGCCGCTTACGCCGCCTGCGTGTTTTTCACCGCAACGTCTCACACCGCGCGAGGGAACACCAACACCAACACCAAC
>DHWX01000130.1:53395-79163 GCA_002413395.1 Polaromonas sp. UBA5171
TTGACTGAGGACCACCCTTTCGCGCTGATTGGCCAGCACTTCGAGAATGACTTGCGCCCGATCGATCTGTCGGCTGTCGGTGAGGACCTCGACCTTGCGAGTGGACTCCAGCGACCGTTTGAGCTCCACGCCCAATGGCGAGGCTTCAACCGCACCGCTGTACAGCACAGTGAACGCGAAGTTGGGTGCCTTGCGCAGCGCAAAGCCGCAAGCGCTCAGGCCGACGGCCGCGCCAGAAGCCATCAGGGACAGTAGAGTGCGACGTTGCATCGTTGACCTTGTCTGGGTGTTCTGCTGGAGTGATCTCACACCACGATATTGACCAGGCGCCCTGGTACCACGATGACCTTTTTCGCTGGCGCACCTCCAGCCTGCCTGATGAAGGCCTCTGAAGCCAGCGCGGCGGTCTCAATCGCGGCCTTGTCGGCACTGGCCGGGACCGTGACCGAACCACGCAGCTTGCCATTGACCTGCAGCATCAGCTCGATTTCGTCCTGCTGCAGGGCGCTGCTGTCCACTTCTGGCCAGGGTGCATCCAACAAGTCGCCGTACTGTGCGGTATAGCCCAATTCAGACCACAGCGCATGCGCCATGTGCGGTGCGGCGGGGTAAAGGCAGCGCAACAGAATGCCAAAACCTTCGCGCATTGCCGCCACCGATGCGGCCGAACCCGCGCCTTTAACGTCTTCCAGCGCATTGAGCAGTTTCATGCAGCCGGAGACCACCGTGTTGTACTGCATGCGCTGATAGTCGTAGTCCACCTGTCTGAGAACCGTATGAATTTCAAGCCGGAGCGCTTTGGTTTCTTTATCAAAAGTGGCTGTGGCCGAATCAGAATCGGCACCCATGGCATTCAGCTTGATACCAAAATTCCAGACGCGGCGCAAGAAGCGGTAGGAGCCTTCCACTCCCGCGTCATTCCATTCAAGCGTCGCCTCGGGCGGCGCGGTAAACATGGTGTACAGACGCGCGGTGTCGGCACCGTATTTTTCGATCAGGTCTTGCGGGTCCACGCCATTGTTCTTGCTTTTGCTCATGGTGCCTACGCCTTCGTAGTTCACCAACAGACCGTCCGACTTGCGCCTGGCTCCAATGATTTTGCCCGCGGCGTCATGGATGTCTTCCACTTCACCGGGCCAGAAATATTCGATCCCGCCCTTCTCACTTTTGCGCGAGTAAATATGGTTGAGCACCATGCCTTGCGTGAGCAGTTTGGTGAAGGGTTCGTCAATCTTGACAAGGCCCATGTCGCGCATGACCTTGGTCCAGAAACGCGCATACAGCAGATGCAGGATGGCATGCTCGATGCCGCCGATATACTGATCCATCGGCATCCAGTAGTCGGCGCCTTCGGCCACCATCTTCTGCGCGTTCTTCGGGTCGCAGTAGCGCATGTAGTACCACGATGAATCGACAAAGGTGTCCATGGTGTCGGTTTCGCGTCGCGCCGGTTTGCCGCAGGTCGGGCAGGTCACGCCCGCGTGAAAGCCTTCATGCTTGTGCAACGGGTTGCCTGAACCATCTGGCACGCAGTCCAGCGGCAGTACTACGGGCAGGTCTTTTTCAGGCACCGGCACTGCTCCATGTTCCTCGCAGTGAATGATGGGGATCGGCGTGCCCCAATAGCGCTGACGGCTCACGCCCCAGTCGCGCAGGCGCCAGGTGGTTTTTTTCTCGCCCAGGCCCTTGGCGGACAGGTCGGCGGCGACTGCATCGACGCAGGCTTTGAAGCTCAAGCCGTCATATTTGCCGGAGTTAATCGTGACCGATGTCTTCTTGTCTGCGTACCACTCCTGCCACTTTTGGTTAGTGAATGCGAAGTCGGGCTCAATTGCCTCCAGCCAGCCAGCTGAATGTTCTTGAGAAATTGGATCGTTGGGCGCATTGTTTAGTGCAATGTTTCGTTCTTTCAACAACGCCTTGTCAGCGGCTTGTACAACTTGCTTGATCTCAATGCCGTATTTGTTAGCAAACGCAAAGTCGCGCTCATCGTGCGCAGGCACGCCCATGACAGCGCCGTCTCCATAACTCATGAGCACGTAGTTGCCGACCCAGACTTCCACCTTGTCGCCGGTCAGCGGGTGCGTCACGAAAAGCCCGGTGCGCTCGCCTTTCTTCTCCTGTGTGGCAAGTTCGGCTTCGGTGGTCCCGCCGGACTTGCATTCTTCAATGAATGCTGCGAGTTCGGGGTTCGACGTGGCCGCATGCAGCGCCAGCGGGTGCTCGGGCGCCACAGCGCAGAAGGTCACGCCCATGATGGTGTCGGCGCGCGTGGTGAAAACGCACATTTTGCCGTCACCGATCAGGGTACCTGAAGCATCCCGGATGTCATGCGGAAAGGCAAAGCGCACGCCTTCGCTTTTGCCGATCCAGTTTTCCTGCATCAGCTTGACGCGCTCGGGCCAGCCCGGAAGTTTGTTGCTGACGCTGTCGAGCAGCTCTTCGGCGTAGTCAGTGATCTTCAGGTAATAACCGGGAATCTCGCGCTTTTCCACGATAGCACCGGTGCGCCAGCCCTTGCCGTCGATCACCTGCTCATTGGCCAGCACGGTCTGGTCCACCGGATCCCAGTTCACGACCTGGGTCTTGCGGTAGGCAATGCCTTTTCCCAGCATCTTCAAAAACAGCCACTGGTTCCACTTGTAATAGCTCGGGTCGCAGGTCGCTACCTCGCGGCTCCAGTCGATGGCCAGCCCCATCGCCTGCATCTGTTTTTTCATGTAGGCGATGTTCTCGTAGGTCCACTTGGCAGGCGGCACGCCGTTTTTCAGCGCGGCATTTTCCGCGGGCAGGCCGAACGCGTCCCAGCCCATGGGCATGAGCACGTTATAGCCCTTCATGCGCAAATAGCGCGCAAGCATGTCGTTGATGGTGTAGTTGCGCACATGGCCCATGTGCAGCTTGCCACTGGGGTAGGGCAGCATCGAACAGGCGTAATACTTTTCACGCTTTGCGTCTTCGCTCACGCGGTAGGCATCGGTAGCGGCCCAGTGGGTTTGGGCGCTGCGTTCAACGTCAAGGTGGTTGTATTTGTCTTGCATGAAAAATTCTGGAAACCGGAAAATCCCGAAAACACGAGCCGGGCGGCCGAAGCCGCAAACCACTGATTTTAGAGGCTGGACGCGCCGCCCCCGTCAGCGCCCCACCAGGGGTGCGCCCGCGGCGGCTGGAGCTGGCTCGGCGACAAAGCCAATCCGGCTCAAGCCGGCTTTTTGCGCCACGCCCATGATGGCAACAACTTTGCCGTAGGGCACGGCCTCGTCAGCCCGCAACTGGACTTCGGTATCAGGGTTTTGGGCCGCTGCATGTGCCAGATCAAGCGCCAGCTCATCAGGCTTGCGCGGCTTGTCATTGAGGAAGGTCTGGCCCGATTGATCGACCACCAGCGTCACGAAGGTGGGTACATTACCGGGCCTGGCCGCGTCAGTTTTGGGCAGATCGAGCCGGATGGCGCTGCCCAGCAAGGGGGCGGTGATGATGAAAATAACCACCAGCACCAGCATCACATCGACCAGTGGCGTGACATTGATCTCGCTCATGGGTTGCGGGCCGGGCGTGCGTTCCAGGCGGCCAAAACTCATCGTGATATGTCCGGCATGGATGCGGGAGCCGCCAGATCTTCCGCTGGACGCGCTGCCGAACGACAAACAGCCCCTTCGGGGGGCAGCGCGGTTCGTGAAGCGATCAGTGTGGGGGCCAATAACTCGCGCAAATCGCGTGCAAAACCTTCCAGATCGGCCTCAATGCGGCCCACAAAACGGCCAAAGATGTTGAAAGCGAGCACGGCTGGTATCGCCACTGCCAGACCGGCTGCGGTCATGACCAGAGCTTCGCCAACCGGGCCGGAGACCTTGTCAATGGTAATCTGGCCGGCCAGGGCAATGCCCTTGAGAGCATGGTAAATGCCCCAGACCGTGCCCAGCAAACCGACGAAGGGCGCGGTAGCTCCGACAGTGGCCAGCAGGACCTGGCCGAACTGGAGCTTGTGCAGCACCGCGTGCAGGGCATTGCGCAGCACGCGGGTGAGCTGCTGGGTCTCGTCGCCGGCAAATGCGAGCGTGCCGTTAGCTTCGAAACGGGTCGCGGCAATCAGGGGCAGGACCAGCGCATCGCGGTCAAATGCAGTAACCTTTTGTAGCCCTTCATCCACCGATGCCGCCTGCCAGAACCCAGCAATGCTGCGCGCCACATCGCCCACGGCACGCTGCAGCAGCCAGGTCTTCCATAAAATCACCACCCAACTGGCCACCGACATAGCCAGCAACAACACCGCAACCGTCTTGCTGAGCGCATCGCCTTGCGTTATGAGTGCCCAAAGATTCACTGGCGGGTCACTTCAGGTGGAGCACATCGAACATGTCAAAAAGGCCGGTGGCGTGCCCATCAAGAAAACGCGCGGCGCGCAAACTGCCTTGGGCGTAGGTGGCGCGGCTTGATGACTTGTGGGTAATCTCGATGCGCTCGCCGATACCGGCAAACAGCACGGTGTGGTCGCCCACGATGTCGCCGCCACGAATGCTGGCAAAGCCAATGCTGGATGGATCACGCTCGCCGGTAATTCCTTCGCGCCCATAAACGGCGCAGTCTTTCAGATCGCGGCCCAGCGCAGCGGCAATCACTTCGCCCATCTTGAGCGCCGTACCCGAGGGCGCATCGACCTTGTGGCGATGGTGCGCTTCGATGATTTCTATGTCGTAGCCGGTGGACAGCGCCTTGGCGGCCATCTCCAGCAG
This sequence comes from Polaromonas sp. UBA5171, assembly GCA_002413395.1. Classification (GTDB taxonomy): domain Bacteria; phylum Pseudomonadota; class Gammaproteobacteria; order Burkholderiales; family Burkholderiaceae_C; genus Polaromonas. The sequence continues at coordinate 58,129 of DHWX01000130.1, forward strand.
CTTGAGCGTAACGTTCACGCCCACGCTCATGTTGGGGGCCATCACGATGGCGATGTCGTGGGCGGCGGCGGCGATCTGGGCTTTCTGCGCCCCTGAAAAGCCGGTCGTGCCAACCACCATCTTGACGCCCAGCTCACGACAAACGGCCAAATGGGCCAGGGTGCCCTCAGGCCGGGTGAAGTCGATCAGCACGCGGGAATTTTTGAGCCCCTGACGAATGTCTGAATGAATAAGAACACCGCTGGAGCGCCCGGAAAACGCGGCGGCGTCCAGGCCAACTGCCGGGCTGGCAGCCACATCAAGCGCACCCGTCAACAGACAGTCGGTGCAGGTGCTCAACGCTTCAATCAGCATCTGGCCCATGCGGCCGCTGGCACCAGCCACCGCGATTCGATGCTGCGCCAGCGGTGCCACGCCTTCCATCATGCCGCCGCTCACTGTTTCGGGCTCTCGAGCGGCGGATACACCGTGGTCTGCGCACCGGCTGACACGCCAGGCGCGGCAGCAACGCCGCTTGGCTCCGTCGGGGTGGCGGCAGACTTTTCGGCGGCGGCCTTGAGCTGCTCTTCGGTCGCTTGCAGAACCGGCACTTTCCCAAAATTGCGTCTGGTGTCCAGCTTGGCGATGAATTCCTGTTCGCTTGGCATTGTGTCGCCCTCGAAACGCTCCAACTGGTCACCTTTGAAAAACACTGTGTACCTGAACGACTGGGATTCGACGCCCTGCCGCTTCAGGGTAAAAACATAATCCCAGCGATCGGCGTGAAACAGGCTGGCCATCAGGGGCGTGCCGAGGAGCGCCTTGACCTGCGCGCGCGTCATGCCAGGCCGGAGTTGCTCGACCTGCTCCTTGGAGACGAAATTACCCTGGATAATATCCATCTTGTAGGGGGTAATCCAGTTCACCGGGTTGACTGCGCTGCTGCTCAGGCCGCTGGTCATGCCCTGCAGGCTGCTACAGGACGCCAGCACCGTACAGATTGTGACGATGAACGCGGTTTGGACGCGGTAGCGGAGATTTGCAGACATGGCAGGCGTGGTGGGTTATGGCGTGGCGATATGATTGATCATTGTAGCGGCTGGAGAAGTTCAGACCAGAACCTGCCTGCGTGCGGCGACACCGCATTTCCCCCCTAAAGAGATTTTATGAGCAACATTGAAGAGTTGAAAAGCACCGGCCTCAAGGCAACCTTGCCGCGTCTGAAGATCCTCGAGATTTTTCAGGTCGGCAAACAACGCCACATGACGGCGGAAGACGTGTTCCGGATACTGCTGGAAGAGCGCTCGGATATCGGGTTGGCTACCGTGTACCGGGTATTGACGCAATTTGAACAGGCGGGCCTGCTCAACCGCAGCAATTTCGAGTCGGGTAAGGCCGTGTACGAGATCAACGAAGGCCAGCACCACGACCACCTGGTGTGCCTGGACTGCGGCAAGGTCGAGGAGTTCTACGACGCCGAAATTGAAAAGCGCCAGCACGCAGTGGCCAAAACCAAGGGATTTGAGATCGCCGATCATGCGCTGTCGATCTACGCCAATTGCACCCGGGACAACTGCCCCAACCGGGGGGGGCAAGCGCTGCCCGTGCGACATCATCATTCCTGAGTTTTCAAAAACAAAGCAGACCCGAACCCTGGCAATGCGGACGTCAACAGCTATTAATAGCATGCCGCGAGACCAAAAACCGTTCAGTCGTCCTGCTCCATCGCCTTGCGGTGACGCTCAACAAATTCCTGGTAAGTGTTGATGCCGCGCAACTGCAGGATGGCGTTGCGCACCGCCGCTTCGACCAGCACGGCGATATTGCGGCCCGCCACCACCTGAATGATGACCTTGCGCACAGGAATGCCCAGTACGTCTTGCGTCAGTGGCTCATAGGGAATGCGTTCATAGTCGCGTTCCAGGGTTTCGCGCCGCACCAGATGCACGATGAGCTTGAGCCGCATCTTGCGGCGCACCGACGTCTCGCCAAAGATGGCCTTAATGTCGAGCAGGCCGATACCGCGCACCTCAAGCAGGTTTTTCAGTAATTCAGGGCAATGTCCTTCAATCGTGGTCTGGTTGATGCGGTCCAGGTCCACCGCATCATCAGCCACCAGGCCGTGCCCGCGTGAAATCAGCTCCAGCCCCAGCTCGCTTTTACCCAGCCCCGACTCGCCCGTGATCATCACCCCCATGCCCAGAATGTCCATGAACACGCCATGCATCGAGGTGCGGTCAGCAAAATGCTTGGACAAATAGGCTCGCAGCACGTCAATCACAAACGCGGCCGACTCGGGCGTGGCAAACATGGGCAGTTGCGCACGCTCGCACATCTTCAGCAGCGTGTCGGGGGCGATCTGGCCGTCGGCCACCACCAGTACCGGCGGTTCCAGCGTGACAATTCGCGAGACGCGCCGCGCACAATCCTCGGGACTGGCATTGGTCAGATAGGCAACTTCCCGCTCGCCCAGAATCTGTACGCGGTAAGGATGTATGTAGTTCAGGTAGCCCACCAGATCGGCCCCGGAGCGCGCCGCACGCACAGCGACTTCATCAAAACGGCGCTCGGACGCCCCCAAGCCGGCGACCCACTCCCACTTCAGGGCGGCACGGTGGTCTTCAAACAAAACGTCAGCGCTGACAACGGTGGGCTTCATGCGGCCTGTTATTCGTACGGATCAGGAGTTGCTAACTTCGTGAACAGATTGCCAGTTGGCAATCAGGTCGTGCAGCGCCACCGCATCGGTGCTGGTTTTGAGCTGCTCACGCAGCGCACTGTCACTGAGGAGTTCGGCAATTTCGGAGAGGATCTCCAGGTGTTTTTGCGTAGCCGCTTCGGGAACCAGCAGAAAAATCAGCAGAGTCACCGATTGCTCATCCGGCGCGTCGAAGCCAATCGACGATTGCAGCAGCAACACCGCCGCCATCGGGGTTTTCAGCCCCTTGATACGGCCATGCGGAATGGCCACCCCATGACCCAGACCGGTCGAGCCCAGGCGCTCACGCGCAAACAGGCTGTCGGCGATCAAGGCGCGGTTCAGGCCATGCTGATTTTCAAACAACAGGCCAGCTTCTTCAAAAGCACGCTTTTTGCTGGTCGCTTCGACGCCGACCAGCACTTGGGAGAGGGGCAAAATTTGCGAAAGACGGTTCATAACAATCTTGGAGTCGCCAAATTATGCACTTTGCAGCGAGCGTGACGAAAAAATGGGTTCAAAAAAAGCCGCCTGGGAACAACAGGCGGCTCTTTTTGAACCATCGCTCGATTCGCAGCAACAAGAGTAGGAAACTTTAGATTACTCGGTTTCCCGCTTGGCCGTGGCGTGATGGTGTTCCTGCGTTTTGGTTTTGTATCGCCCAACCTGGCGGTCCAGTTTGTCAGTCAACTCATCAACCGCAGCATAAAGATCAGCGTGCGAACTTTCGGCAAACAAGTCGCAGCCCTTGACGCGCACATTGCACTCGGCCCGTTGACGTTTTTCCTTTTCTTTCATGTTGTCGACCGTCAGCAGGACTTTGACATCCACGACCTGGTCAAAATGCCGGGTAATCCGGTCCAGCTTGGACTGGACATAGCCGCGTAGCGCGGGGGTAACTTCAAGGTGGTGACCGCTGATTGTCAAGTTCATAAGGAAACTCCTTTTCCAAAGTTGGAACGCATTGAAAACACCGTCATGCCAATCAAGCAAGGCGGTGGTCGGGGGACGTCTTCCTGAATTTACTATGCGCCCGAAGGCCTGCAATTGCAAGCTTGCGCTGCAACAAATAGGGGAATTTCCTGAAAAATCCCCACCCCGGCTCTGGGCAACTCCGGGAATCATGGACGCGGCAGACGCGAGATTGATGGCCCCTCTTTCGCTCCCTCCAGAGCCTGTCAGCGCGATTGCCAGCGGTGATCAATCGGCGTTGAAGTGCCATAATTGCCACTGATTCATTCTGTAGAAATCCTTGGAAAGCAGCCCCAGTCGCCAGCTTTCAACACTGCGGACTGACGCAGACTAAGGCCAACGGAGGTCAGGGGATTTTGCAAGCGATAGCAGCGCCATCCACAACCTCCTCTTGCGCAAGGCTTTCATCGTGCCTTGCGACAGCCCTTCCAATTCGATAGGCAGTCCGTCATGCTCAATATTTTCACGCTCGCTAACGGCAGGCTTTTTCAGGAAGAAATCGAATCGCTGGAAGAGCTCTCCAGATTCCAGCCCATCTGGGTCGACCTGGAAGCCCCGACCCTTGAAGAAAAACGCTGGATCAAACAATATTACGGCCTGTCAATTCCCGAGAACGCGATGGATGAGGACATTGAAGAGTCCGCTCGGTTTTACGAGGAAGACAACGGCGAGTTGCACATACGCTCCGATTTTCTGATCGCCGACGAGGACGAGCCGCGCACCGTGCGCGTCGCTTTCATCCTCAATCTGGTCAACGACGACCTGAAAAGCAAGGGCGTGCTGTTTTCAATTCATGACGAGGATGTGCCGGTGTTCAGGCTGCTGCGCATGCGCGCACGCCGCGCGCCGGGCCTGATCGAAGACGCCAAGGAGGTGCTGCTCAAGCTGTTTGATGCTGACGCCGAATACTCGGCCGACACCCTTGAGGGCATTTACGTTGATCTTGAAAAAGTCAGTTCTAAAGTGCTCTCGGGCAACGTCACCGATGCCATGGCTGGCGAGGTGTTGGGCGCCATTGCCCGTCATGAAGACATGAGCGGCCGCATTCGCCGCAACGTGATGGACACGCGGCGCGCCGTCAGCTTCATGATGCGCAGCAAGATGCTCAATGCCGAGCAGTTCGAGGAGGCGCGGCAGATTTTGCGCGACATCGACTCGCTCGACTCGCACACCGCTTTCCTGTTTGACAAGATCAACTTTTTGATGGACGCCACGGTCGGCTTCATCAACATCAACCAGAACAAGATCATCAAGATATTCTCGGTGGCCAGCGTCGCATTGCTGCCGCCCACGCTGATTGCCAGCGTGTACGGCATGAACTTCAAGCTCATGCCAGAACTCGACTGGGCATTCGGCTACCCTTTTGCCGTGGTACTGATGACTGGCAGCGCCGTGCTGCCCATGTGGTATTTCAGGAAACGCGGCTGGCTCAAATAGGAGCCCCACGCCGATGACATTTACAGCGAAATCAAAAGCCGCTGAATAATCGCATGCGCATAACGACTGGCCACCTCGTTCACAAAGCGCTGAAAATCGACGTGGGCGCTGTCGTCCGCGCGGTCTGAAATGGTGCGCACGGCGGCAAACGGCACGCCGTAGTCCAGGCAGACTTGCGCCACGGCTGCGCCCTCCATCTCGACTGCCAGCACCTCATGCCCGGCGCTTGCCAGCGCAGCCAGCAACGCGCGGGATTCATTGGCCCCGGAAACAAAGCGGTCACCGCTGGCAATCGGGCCCCGGTGAACGCGGGTTCCGGGAAACCGGTAAGTCGCCAGACTGGCGTGTCCCTTGGCATGTTCACTCTCCAGCGCCTTGCAGGCTGCCTCAAAAAGCAGTGCGGTCAAGGTTGCATCACTGTCAAATCGGGCTTTGCCGTAAAACGGCACTTCGTAGCGTGGAAATAACGGCGAGACATCCAGATCGTGCTGCATGAAATCCGTGGCAACCACGACATCTCCCACCTTCACTTCCGTACCCCCCCCCCCCGCCACGCCCGTGAACACCATGCGCCCTACGCCAAAACGCTCGATCAGCGCCGTTGCGGTGGTAGCGGCGGCGACCTTGCCAATTCGTGACAATGCCAGCACCACGGGTTGGCCCTGCAAATCACCCTGCCAGAACTCGCGGCCAGCATGGCTGAGCTTGCGCGGATGCTGCAGCAATTCGATCAGGCCATACTGTTCCTGGGGAAGGGCACTCAGAATGGCGGTGGGCGTTACGGCAGGCAGGACGGTATTTGGCATGGGCCGATTTTGCACACAAAGCGCCGACCAAACTGGGGCAGGAGAAAAAAAGCAGCAGCGTCGCCTCTGGAAAGCCTTTGCAGGCTCTAAAACTTGTTCGTCTAACCTATTTCTTGTCGCGCAGTTCGCGGCGCAAAATTTTCCCCACCGGCGTCTTGGGCAGATCGGTACGGAACTCCACCACCTTGGGCTGCTTGTAACCGGTGAGGTTGGCCTTGCAATACTCGCGCACCTGGGCTTCCGTCAGGTCCGGATTTTTCCGGACAATCACCAACTTCACCGCTTCGCCGGATTTGGCGTCGGGCATGCCCACGCAAGCGACCTCCAGCACGCCATCGAGCTTGGCGACCAGGTCTTCGATTTCGTTGGGATAAACATTGAAACCACTGACCAGAATCATGTCCTTCTTGCGGTCAACAATCTTGAAGAAACCGTTTTCATCGACCACGCCGATGTCGCCCGATTTGAAATAACCATCCGGCGTCATGACCTTGGCGGTTTCATCGGGACGCTGCCAGTAGCCAGCCATGACCTGCGGGCCCTTGATGGCGATCTCACCGGGCTGGCCCGGCGCCACTTCTTTACCGTCGTCATCGAGCAGCTTGAAATACGTGCTGGGAAGCGGAACACCGATGGTGCCGCTAAAGGTTTTGCTGTTGGTCGGGTTGCAACTGGCGGACGGCGAGGTTTCGCTCAAGCCATAGCCTTCGCAGATGGGACAACCGGTTTTTTCCAGCCAAAGCCTGGCCACCGCGCTTTGCACGGCCATGCCGCCGCCGAGCGAAACTTTTAGGTGCGACCAGTCCACGGTATTGAAGTCAGGATGGTTGGCCAGACCATTGAACAGCGTGTTGACCGCCGGAAAACTATGCACCGTGTGTTTGGAGAGCTCCTTGAGCACGGCCGACAGGTCACGCGGATTCGGGATCAGGATGTTTTTGCCGCCAGTGCGCATGCCCAGCATCATGTTCACGGTAAAGGCAAAGATGTGATACAGCGGCAGCGCGCAGACATAGGTCGTCTGCACATCCGCGGACATGTCGGCCATGGCCGGACCGTTCCACGCCTCGGATTGCAGCACATTGGCAATCACGTTACGGTGCAACAGTACCGCGCCTTTCGAGACACCAGTCGTGCCGCCGGTGTACTGCAACAAAGCCACATCATCGGGCTGGATATCGGGACGCCTGAGCGTGCCGCGCGTGCCCCGTGCCACTGCGTCGTTAAAGCGCACCGCGCCGGGCAAGTTGAAGGCGGGCACCATCTTCTTGACATGGCGCACCACATAATTGACCAGCGCACCCTTGAGCAGTCCGAGCTGGTCGCCCATGGCGCACAGCACGACATGCTTGAGTGGCGTGTTGGCGATGCACTGCTCCAGCGTATTGGCAAAGTTCTCGATGATGACGATCGCCTTGGCACCTGAGTCCTTGAGTTGATGTTCCAGTTCACGCGGCGTGTAAAGCGGGTTGACATTAACCACAACATAGCCGGAGCGCAGGATGGCGGCCACCGCTACCGGGTACTGCGGCACGTTGGGCATCATGATGGCGACGCGGTCGCCTTTGGCCAGGCCCAGCCCCTGCAAATAGGCACCAAAGGCTTGGGACAGGCTGTCCGTTTCGGCAAAGGTGATGTCCTTGCCCATGAAACTGTAGGCGACACGGCTGCCGTACTTCTTGAAGCTTTCCTCCATCAAGGCCACCAGCGAGGGGTACTGGGAAGCATCGATATCGGCGGGAACGCCCGCCGGGTAGGCCTTGAGCCAAGGGCGATCAATCGTCGCAGCAGTCATGTTTGTCTCTCCATTACAGTTTTCTTACAGCCCCAAATTCTCGGGGCAAGCGTTCTTCGTGACTACTGCGTTTTCCCTAGTATCTCCAGGCTAGATCAGACTTTGAGCGCGGTCAGGACTTCTTCGAGCATTTTCTTGGCATCGCCAAACAGCATGCGATTGTTGTCCTTGTAGAACAGCGGGTTATCGACTCCAGCGTAGCCCGAGGCCATGCTGCGCTTCATAACGATAGAGGTCTTGGCCTTCCAGACTTCAAGCACCGGCATGCCGGCAATCGGGCTGGTCGGGTCTTCCTGCGCCGCCGGGTTGACGATGTCGTTGGCACCAATCACGATGGCTACGTCGGTATCGGGAAAGTCTTCGTTCAACTCGTCCATTTCAAACACGATGTCGTAAGGCACCTTGGCTTCGGCCAGCAGCACATTCATGTGGCCGGGCATGCGGCCCGCCACCGGGTGAATGCCAAAGCGCACGTTGACGCCTTTCTCGCGCAACTGCTTGGTAATCTCAAACACGGTGTGCTGCGCCTGCGCCACGGCCATGCCATAGCCCGGAACGATGATGACGTTCTTGGCTTCACGCAGCAGTTCGGCGGTTTCGGTGGCGTTAATCGGAGTCACTTCACCTACCGGTTGAAGCTCGCCACCCGCAGCTTTCGGTGCCGCGCTGACGGTGCCAAAGCCGCCCGCAATCACGCTGATGAAGCTGCGATTCATGGCGTTGCACATGATGTAGGACAGAATGGCGCCGCTCGATCCCACCAAGGCACCGGTCACGATCAGCAAATCATTGGACAGCATGAACCCGGTGGCGGCGGCCGCCCAGCCCGAGTAACTGTTGAGCATGGACACCACCACTGGCATGTCAGCGCCGCCGATGGCCATCACCATATGGACGCCAAACAGCAACGCAACGGCCGTCATCACAATCAGCGGCGTCATGCCGGCGCTCAAAGTCTCGGCGTGCAGGAACTCGCGCCCAAAATAGATCACCACCAGCAGGCCGACCAGATTCATCCAGTGGCGGCCAGGCAGCAGCATGGGATTGCCACTGATGCGCCCTGACAACTTGCCAAACGCGATGACAGAGCCAGAGAATGTGACCGCACCGATCAGGATGCCGATATAAATTTCCATTTCGTGAATGGTCTTGGCCGCGCCGGTAAAGCTCAGGGCTGCCGCCGGATCGATGTAGGTGGCAAAACCGACCAGCATCGCCGCCAGGCCGACCATGCTGTGCATCAGCGCCACCAGTTCGGGCATCTGGGTCATTTGCACAGTGCGGGCCGCGTACAAACCGATCGCGGCACCAATCACCATGGCGCCAACAATCCAGGGGATGCCCGCCATGGTCACGGCCGGGCCAAACACGGTGGCCAGCACGGCCAGCGTCATGCCAATCATGCCGTAGAGGTTGCCACGCAGCGAAGTTGCCTGGTTGGACAGGCCACCGAGGCTCAGGATAAAAAGAATGGTCGCTCCGATGTAAGAGACCGTTGCCAGGCTTGCAGACATTAATTGTCTCCCTTATTTGCGGAACATGGCCAGCATGCGCTGGGTCACGGCGAAGCCGCCGAACATATTGATGGAAGTGAGCACAATGCCGACCGCGGCCAGCCCGCGGATCCAGTCATCGGGCCGATCCACGGCCCCTGCAATGGGCGAAATCTGAACCAGCGCGCCGATGGCGATGATGCTGCTGATGGCATTGGTCACGCTCATGAGTGGCGTGTGCAGGGCGGGCTTGACATTCCACACTACCATGTAGCCAACAAAACAGGCCAGCACAAACACCGTGAAATGCGGCAGAAATTCCTTGGGTGCGCTGGCACCAATCAGCCAGAACAGCAGGGCCGCCACGCCAAAAATCACCGCCGAACGCTGACCCGATGCAGGTCCGCTGCTGGCGCCGTGTCCCCCCTTGGGCTTGGCCACCACGGCCGGCGGTTTTGCCGTGGCAGCGGGCGCTGCCGAGAGCTTGGGCGCTGGCGGCGGCCAGGTGATCCCGCCTTCCTTGATGACCGTCAGGCCGCGGATGGCGTCGTCGTCCATGTTGACGTTGATGATGCCGTCCTTGGTCTTGCAAAGCTCTTCGGCAACGCGAAACAGGTTGGTGGCATACAGCGTCGACGACTGCTTGGATAGGCGGCTGACCAGGTCGGTGTAACCGACGATGGTCACGCCGTGCTTCACCACCACCTGGCCGGGGTTGGTCAGTTCGCAGTTGCCGCCCTGCTCGGCGGCCATGTCGACGATGACGCTACCTGGCTTCATGCTCTTCACCATCTCGGCGGTAATCAGCTTGGGCGCGGGCTTGCCGGGGATCAGCGCGGTGGTGATGATGATGTCTACTTCCTTCGCCTGCGTGGCGTACATCTCGCGCTGTGCCTGCTGGAAGCCCTCGCTCATCACCTTGGCGTAGCCGCCGCCACCGCCGCCTTCTTCCTCATATTCGACTTTCACGAATTCGCCACCCAGGGATTTGACCTGGTCGGCCACTTCGGCACGAGTGTCGTTGGCGCGCACGATGGCGCCCAGGCCGGCAGCAGTGCCGATCGCGGCCAGGCCGGCGACGCCGGCACCGGCGATGAAAACCTTGGCTGGCGGAACCTTGCCCGCGGCCGTGATCTGGCCGTTGAAGAAACGGCCCGAAGGCGTTGGCGGCCTCGATGACGGCGCGGTAGCCGGCGACGCCGGCCTGGGAGGTCAAAGCGTCCATCTTCTGGGCGCGGGAGAGCGTCCGCGGCAGCGAGTCGATGGCCAGCACGGTGACCTTGCGCGCCGCGAGCTGCTGCATCAGTTCAGGGTTCTGCGCCGGCCAGATGAAGCTGATCAGGGTCTGGCCCTCGCGCATCAGGCCAACTTCCTCGGGCGTCGGTGCGCGCACCTTGAAGACGATATCGGAGGCGGCCCACAGATTGGCCGCGCCTTCGATGATTTCGGCACCGGCGGTGCGATAGACCTCGTCGCTGAAATTTGCCGCGTCCCCCGCACCCGACTCGACGACGACCTGGAACCCGAGCTTGATGAGTTTTTCCACCACCTCGGGCACTGTGGCGACGCGTTTTTCACCCGGGAAAATTTCTCGCGGAACGCCAATGCGCTGCGCCGACTTGGGGGCAACGACGACCGGGGTTATTCCCGATGTCGTCATAGTAGATACACCAGTTTGCATGAAGCGACTCCTCGACTTGATTTTTGCAACAGCACGTGCACTCGCATCCCCAAGGCGAAGCCGCCAGGGTAGACACTGCGGGGGCAAGCTTAACTGAATTTGCATCAGTTTCAGGCCTGGTCAATCATGATTTAGGTCAACAAAATGGCAAATCACCTTGCGTCAGGCATGAGCAGACCATCAAAAGCCAAGGTCGCTGCATGGGTGGTCATGAAAAAATAATCACGGCTTTCCGGTAAATTCCATAGCTATTTATTTAGTAGCATCAACATTGTTGTTTATAGTGGATACAGCCTTATCAAATAGATATATTGATCGCAGGACCATCGGGCAGTCCACTTCAGTCAGCAACGAATGCGGCGCAATCGCCAGCCGTGCCAGCGCATAAAAATAGCCCCATGCGCCGACTTGGCGGCGCATGGGGCTATCGGGAAATGCCGGCTATTGACCAGTTACTTGGCGGTTGGCATCACAAACTCGGCGCCCTTGCCAATGCTCTCGGGCCAGCGCTGCATGATGGATTTCTGTTTGGTGTAGAAGCGCACGCCTTCTTCGCCGTAAGCGTGCATGTCGCCAAACAGGCTTTTCTTCCAGCCGCCAAAGCCGTGCCAGGCCATGGGCACCGGAATCGGCACGTTGATGCCGACCATGCCGACCTGAATGCGACGGCTGAACTCGCGCGCCACATTGCCATCACGGGTATAGCAGCTCACGCCGTTGCCAAACTCGTGGGCATTGACCAGATTCACCGCTTCGGCAAAATCTTTCACGCGCACGCAGCCAAGCACCGGGCCAAAAATTTCTTCCTTGTAGATGCGCATGTCCGGGGTCACATGGTCAAACAGCGTGCCGCCCATCCAGAAGCCCTGCTCGCAGCCCTTGCCGGCGCTGGCGCCCGTGAACCCGCGGCCATCAACCAGCAGCCTGGCGCCTTCTTTCACGCCTTGGTCGATGTAGCCGGTAATGCGCTGGTGCGCAGCGGCTGTCACGATGGGGCCCAATTTCGGCATCAAGCTCTTCGCCGTTTTTGATGACCAGCGTTTGAGCGCGGGCTTGCAGCATGGGAATGAGTTTGTCGGCCACATTGCCAACCAGCACGGCCACCGAGATCGCCATGCAGCGCTCGCCGGCCGAACCGTAACCTGCGCCAATCAGGGCGTCCACCGCCTGATTCAGATCAGCGTCGGGCATGACCACCATGTGGTTTTTGGCGCCGCCCAGCGCCTGCACGCGTTTGCCGTGGTGCGCGCCGGTTTCGTAAATGTAGTTGGCGATCGGCGTGGAGCCGACGAACGACACGGCCTTCACGTCCGGGTGCACCAGCAAGGCATCAACCGCCTCCTTGTCGCCCTGCACGACATTGAAGACACCGTCGGGCAAGCCCGCCTGCGTGAGCAGCTCGGCCATGAACAGGCTGGCGCTGGGATCGATCGGGCTGGGCTTGAGCACAAAGCTGTTGCCCGCGGCAATGGCCACCGGGAACATCCACATCGGCACCATCACCGGAAAGTTGAAGGGCGTGATGCCGGCCACCACACCCAATGGCTGGCGCAGCGTCCAGTTGTCAATGCCGGTGCTGACCTGATCGGTGAAATCGCCCTTGAGAAGTTGCGGAATGCCGCAGGCGAATTCCACAATGTCGATGCCGCGCGCGACTTCGCCTTGAGCATCGGTGAACACCTTGCCGTGTTCGGCAGTGATCATGTGGGCCAGCTTGTCCTTGTTCTGGTTCAGCAGTTCCAGGAACTTGAACATGACTCTGGCGCGGCGCAGTGGTGGCGTGTCGGCCCAAGCCGGGAACGCAGCCTGCGCAGCGGCGACGGCAGCCGCCACGTCGGCTGAACTGGCCAGCGCGACATGGCTTGAGACGACCCCCGTGGCGGGATTGAAGACCGGCTGGCTGCGCCCTGCGGCAGGCGTGACCACGTGTCCGTTCAGGTAGTGGCCAACCATGGCTTGTGGTGTTGCAGCGGCGAGTGATGAAGACATGGGGGGGAATCCTTTTAGCGTGAATGTGTTGCTTTCGCAAGTCTAGGGCTCTAGGCCGCATTTGATAATGCCCCATTTTCTGATTACATTGTTCATATTTTTGAACAATGAAAGCCTCCCATGTCCGCAGACCAGCTGTCGCCACTGATTGCCGACCTTCACCTGCTGACGGTGCTGGCCGCTACCCGCAGCTTTACCGAAGCGGCACGCCGCCTGGGCGTGTCCAAAGCCTCGGCCAGCACGCGCATCAGCGAACTGGAACGCACGGCGGGCGTCTTGCTGGTGCGCCGAACCACCCGCTCGGTCGGCCTGACCGAGGCCGGCCAGCAACTTGTCAATGACATGCAGCCGGCGTTCGAGCGAATCAGCGAGAGCTACACTGCGGCGCGCGACCTGGTCGGCGCGCCGCGTGGCCTTGTTCGGGTGACGGCACCGGTCGCGCTGGGTCGGCAGCACCTGGCGCCTTGCGTGGCAACCTTCCTGCAGCGCTTCCCTGACATTCACATTGAACTGGAGCTGACCGACCGTTTTGTGAATCTGGCCAGCGAAGGCTTCGATCTGGCGATCCGGCACACCAACGCGCCGCCCGAGACCCATGTAGCCTGGGTGCTGTGTGAAACGCGTTCCCTGCTGCTGGCCAGCCCGCAGTACCTGGCGCGACGCGGCGTCCCCGTTCACCCTTCCGAACTAGCTGCGCACGACTGCCTGCTGTATCTGGGCGGTGGTCACACGGACAGTTGGACCTTTGTACGCAACACGAAACGAAAATCCGCAAAGTTGGCTGAAAAGCCCCGTGAGCGGGTGGGCGTCCATATCACCGGCTCGCTCAAGGCCAACAACAGCGAGGTGCTGCGCGACGCGCTGTTGGCGGGCCTTGGCATCGGCCTGCTGCCGGACTTCAGCGTGCCGGACGCCGCCAGCGAAAGCGAATCCGCGCCTCTGGTGCCAGTACTTCCCGACTGGCAGGTACAGGGGTTCTTTGGCGACCGCATTTACGCCCTGCGCCCCTGGTCGGCGCAAGTGCCCAAGGCGGTTCAATGCCTGGTAGAACATTTGCGCCAAAGTTTCGCCAGAGGGTTCAAAACTGGACTGGAAAACACGGTGGCGCGTTAACACGCGGGTCACCAACGGAACGGATAATCCCACCATGAACACACGCTGGAAACCCAACACCACAGTGGCGGCAGTGATTGAACGCCGGATCGATGGCGTCCCGAAATTCCTGCTGGTTGAAGAACAGACCTGGGACGGCCTCAGGCTCAATAACCCGGCGGGTCACTTGAACCCGGGCGAAAGCCCACTGCAGGGCTGCGCGCGCGAAACGCTGGAAGAAACTGCCTTTCACTTCACCCCGACAGGGCTGGTGGGGATCTACCTCTCGCGCTCTGAGCAAGGTGCGCCAGGGCAAGAGACCTCGGAAGGCATCACCTATCTGCGCTTTGCGTTTTGCGGTGAACTCGGCCAGGAGATTGTGGGCCAACCGCTTGACGAAGGCATCGTGCGCACGCTGTGGCTGAGCGCCAGTGAAATCAGGGCCTGCGCTCACTTGCATCGCAGCCCCATGCTGCTGCAATGCATGGAAGACTACCTGGCCGGAAAGCGCTATCCGCTGAATCTGATCACCACCGATTCGAGCGTCTATCAACTCGCCAAACCTAAAATGCAGGAATGCACAAACAACGCGTAGTGGTCGGGTTAAGCGGTGGTGTCGATTCTGCGGTATCGGCCTGGCTGCTCAAACGGCAGGGACATGAAGTCATCGGCATCTTCATGAAAAATTGGGAAGAAGATGACGACAGCGAATTCTGCTCGTCCAACATTGACTTTGTGGATGCGGCGGCCGTGGCCGATGTGATCGGCATCGAGCTCGAACACGTCAACTTTGCCGCCGACTACAAGGATCGGGTGTTTGCCGAGTTTTTACGTGAATACCAGGCCGGCCGCACGCCCAATCCCGACGTTTTGTGCAATGCCGAAATCAAATTCAAGGCGTTTTTGGACCACGCGATGCGGCTTGGCGCTGACAAGATCGCCACCGGCCACTATGCCCGTGTGCGTCAAAGCGAGGCGACTGGCCTGCACCAGTTGCTCAAGGGCCTGGACCCGGCCAAGGACCAGAGCTACTTTTTGCACCGCCTGAACCAGGCGCAACTGGCCAAAACGCTATTCCCGGTCGGTGAACTACTCAAAACCGAAGTGCGGCGCATCGCCGATGAAATCAGACTGCCAAACGCCAGGAAAAAGGACTCCACCGGTATCTGCTTCATCGGCGAGCGGCCCTTTCGCGATTTCTTAAACCGCTACATCGCCAAGACACCCGGCCCCATCAGGAACGACAAGGGTCGCATTCTGGGCGAACATGTGGGCCTGAGTTTTTACACGCTGGGCCAGCGCCAGGGCCTGGGCATTGGCGGCGTGAAAGCCAGGGGCGCAGAACTCAAGGCCGCGCAGTCACGCGGACTGCGCGGCGCGGGCGAGCACGCGCCGTGGTTTGTCGCCCGCAAGGACCTTGAAACCAACACCTTGTGGGTGGTGCAAGGTCACGATCACCCATGGCTGCAGTCGACCCAACTCAGCGCCCAGGACTGTAGTTGGGTGGGGGGTGCCGCACCGGCACCGGGCGCAATGGCCGCCAAGACCCGTTACCGGCAGCTTGATGCGGTCTGCGAACTGCGCAGCGCCAGTGCCAGCATCTGCGAATTGGTGTTTCCCCAACCCCAGTGGGCTGTGACGCCAGGGCAATCTGCGGTACTGTACCAGGGCGATATTTGCCTGGGCGGCGGGGTGATTGCCAGCAGCAATGTACCGAACCTGACCGCTCAGCCGAGGATTGTTTGATCCTGCAAAATGCATGATCAAAGCAGTTTTTCATTCACACAAAATGTAAACGGCGGTGTGAGCGGCATTCAACGATTCACCTGGATTTTCTCCAGGGCTCCTTGACGAAGCGCCTGAACACAAAAAAGCCACCCGAACGGGTGGCTTTTTTCGTGGCGAGAGCCAGGAAGCCGGGCCATCAGTCCATCAGTAATAGCAGCCATGATAGAAAGCATGCACGGCCGCGCTATTGCTTGCACCCAACCGTTTCCGGGTGGCTTGCAGCTGAGCACTCACTGGCACCGACGCGGCCTCAGCCTCGGCTTCGTGGTGCGCCATGGCCACTTGCAGGTCAGCCATGACACGCGGGTCACTCTGGGCGAGGGCCCACAGTCGCTGGTCGGCGCGGGCTTGAGCCATGCTGAGCGACCAGCCATCGAGGGCGGCCTTCAGGCGCGCAGCCAGATTGCGCGCAGCGCCTGCGAAGAGCGCGAGCGCGGCAAACGCCACCGCCCACAGCGCAATCCACATCACCAGCAAATGGCCCTCGACCATACTGTCCATCACCTGGTAAGCCACCACCATGATGGCGGCTGCCATGGCCGAGAGTAGCAACGTGGCCAAGGCGCGCGTGCCGGAAACCCCTTGCCGCACCGGTCCAGCAACTGCAATCAAGGCGTCAGGAGCCGCTTCAGCCCGGGCGACGCCGGAGTGCCTGAGGGGAAGGTTGATAGTAGCAAAGCTGGTCATGATGAACTCCCATTGTTGAACCGTACCCACTCACAAGGATTTGCAGCGGACAGAGAGATATTAGGGTTACTACTTATGTTATTCAACTTTATTTTGATGATCTAATTCATTCACATTAGTGATAATATGAAATCCTCAGGACGAAAACACGGGAATCATCTTTGAATTTCCACACGCTGGACCTGAATCTGCTTCGCGTTTTTGACGAGGTCATGGCCGAACGCAGTCTGACGCGGGCGGCACGCAACCTTTCCCTGACCCAGCCCGCCGTCAGCAATGCGTTGCGCCGCCTGCGTGAAACGCTGGGCGACGAACTGCTGCAGCGCAGTGGTCAGGGCGTGGCCCCGACACCGCGTGCACTGGTCATTTGGCCCGCCGTGCGCGAAGCATTGCAGCGCTTGCAGGATGCGCTCATCCCCAACGAGTTTGTGCCGTCTCAGGCCAGCTCTACCATGGTGCTGGCCATGGCCGATGCCACTGCGGCGGAAATCATCCCCGGACTGATCGACACACTGGAGCACGAAGCGCGTGGCATGTCGGTGCGGGTACTTCCGCTCACCACGCGCGACCCCAGAAAGCTGCTGGTCGAAGAAACCTGCGACTTGGCGGTGGGATATTTCCCCGCCGTGCTGGCCGACCTGACCGCCAAGGCCCAAAGCGGCGAGCCAGTGCCATTTTTGTACCAGCGTCTGTATGACGGCGAGTATGTCTGCGTGATGCGCAAAAACCACCCACTGGCCAGCGGCCCCTTCACGCTCAGCCGTTTTTGTTCCGCGCGCCACATGCTGGTGAGCTTTTCGGGCCGACCTTTCGGATTTGTTGACGAAGCACTGGCGGCGCTGGGCCACAAGCGGCATGTGGTGCTGACCGTCAACCAATTTTTCACGGCCGGCAGGGTAGTCGCCAACTCGAATTTGCTGACCGTGCTGCCGCGCCACTTTGTACGGATCACCGGCTTTGCCGAACAACTGGTGCTACGGCCCTTGCCATTTGAGGTGTCTCCAGTGAATGTGGATGCACTATGGCACCGCCGCGCACAGCAAAATGGCGCCCATGTCTGGTTGCGCCAGGCCATCGTGCGCGCCGCTGACAAAGCGTTTTCAGCCTGACAAAACTACGCCCTCCTACCGGGTTATGCAGAGCTCCCTGGGCTCACCGCAAAAGGCACGCGCTGAGCCACCGCGCACATCAGTTCATAACCTACCGTCCCGGCGGCCTGCGCCACTTCATCAATGGACAGCAGGGCTCCGCCCGAAGAGCGCCCCCACAACGTTACCTCAGCGCCCATGGCGGCATCGGGAATCCGCGTCAGGTCCACCGCGATCATGTCCATGCTCACCCGGCCCACCAGGCGGGTGCGCACGTCGCCCACCAGCACCGGCGTGCCGGTGCCACAGTGCCTGGGGTAACCGTCGGCATAACCACAGGCAACGACCCCGATGCGTAGCGGCCGGTCAGCACTGAAGAGCGAGCCATACCCTACCGTGTCACCAGCCACCAGTCGCTGCACGCCAATGATGCGCGAGGCCAGCGTCATCGTCGGCTGCAGACCCCAGTCGGCGGCGCGGTGCGCAGGAAAGTCGGGCGCGCTGCCATACACCGCGATGCCGGGGCGGATCCAGTCGGAACGCGAGGCCAATGCCGCGCCGTGGCGCAGCATGGCAGCGCTGTTGCTCAGCGTTCGCTCACCGGGCAGGTCGCAGGTAATGGCATCGAATCGCTGAAGCTGGGTGGTGATGCCTTTGAGGCTATCGGCGTCACTGAAATGCGTCATCAGGGAGATTTCGCCAACCTGCGGCAACGCGTTCAGGCGCGTCCAGGCGGCGCGAAAGCGCTCGGGCGTGAAGCCCAGCCGGTTCATGCCCGAGTTCATCTTGAGAAAAACGCGGTGCGGCAACTCGGTCTTGTGGGCGGCGAGCATGTCGATCTGCTCGTTACAGTGAACAACGTGCCACAGACCGAGGCGCGAGCACAGCTCCAGATCACGCGCTTCAAAACAGCCTTCGAGCAGCAAAATGGGGCCGCGCCAGTCCAGCGCGCGCAGGCGCTGCGCCTCGGCCAGATCAAGCAGGGCAAAACCGTCGGCGCTGCGCAGGCCCTCAAATGCGCGCTCGATGCCGTGGCCGTAGGCGTTGGCTTTCACCACCGCCCAGACCCGCGCATCAGGCGCTACCGCACGAACGCGCGCCAGGTTGTGGCGCAGCGCCGCAGTGTCAATGGTGGCAAGAATGGGACGTGGCATGGTAGTGTATTGTGATCAAGTTGCGGCAGCAGTGGGGTACCGGTTCAATCGTACCAAGGCTGTTGATGGATTCTGACACCCGACGCCATGCTATAACCCTGCATCATTCGGAGACATTCATCAATATTTGCTGCCATCAAACCGCCTGATGCACCCATGACGATGACCTACACAGATCAATGAAGCGCGGTTTTTACACCATCATGGCAGCCCAGTTTTTCAGCTCTCTGGCTGATAACGCGCTGTTTGTTACTGCCGTGGAACTACTCAGGACCGGCGGAGCGCCCAAATGGGAGCCCGCCGCGCTGGTGCCCATGTTTGCCCTGTTTTACGTGGTGCTTGCGCCTTTTGTGGGAGCTTTCGCCGATGCGCGGCCCAAAGGCAGTGTGATGTTTGCCAGCAATGCCATCAAGGTTGCCGGTTGCCTGATGATGCTTTTTGGCTCGCACCCCTTGCTTGCGTACGCCATTGTCGGGCTGGGCGCGGCCGCCTACTCGCCCGCCAAATACGGCATCCTGACCGAGCTGCTACCGGCCTCGCAACTGGTCAAGGCTAACGGCTGGATTGAGGGGTTGACCATCTCATCGATCATTCTGGGCGTGCTTCTGGGTGGCCAACTGGTAGGCCATCGGGTCTCCAGATGGCTGCTTTCATTTGTTTTCCCCATCATTGATACCGGTATTCGCACCCCGCCCGAAGCAGCCATTGCGGTGCTGATCGTGCTGTACATCATTGCCGCCTGGTTCAACTTGCGCATCCCAAATACCGGCGTTGAAATGCGGCCCATGCCGCGCAACAAGCTGGCGCTGCTGCCCGATTTCTGGAACTGCAATGCAGCGCTATGGCATGACAAGCTCGGGCAGATTTCACTGAGCACAACTACGCTGTTTTGGGGTGTTTCAGGCAACCTGCGCTACATCGTGCTGGCCTGGAGCGCTTCGGCGCTGGGCTACAGCACCACGCAGGCGTCTTCCCTCGTGGGCGTGGTGGCCATTGGCACGGCAGCGGGGGCGGTACTGGCCTCAATGCGCATGCGGCTGGACCAAGCCGCCAGGGTCATGCCTCTGGGCATTGCCATGGGCGTGCTGGTGATTTTGATGAACTTCATCAACAACGTCTGGGTGGCTACGCCTTTCCTGATTCTGCTGGGCGGCCTGGGCGGGTTTCTGGTAGTTCCCATGAATGCACTGCTGCAGCACCGCGGACATAACCTGATGGGCTCGGGGCGTTCAATTGCGGTACAAAATTTCAACGAACAAGCCTGTATCCTGAGCCTGGGCGCTTTGTACAGTCTCTCCACCGGCATGGGCCTTTCCGCCTTTGGCGCGATTACCGCCTTTGGTCTGGTGGTGGTAAGCTTCATGGCACTGATTCAGTTCTGGCACAAAAGCAACTGCATCAAATACAAAGAGCAGGTAGATCACCTGCTCAGTCTGACCCGCAGCGATATATCCCACTGATGCGGGCCACGGCCGCCCAGCCAGACCACTGGCGCATCGCGCCAGCATCATGCCCAGCGTGGTGCCATCAAGTGTCCAATGGCTGGCTCTACCGCTGATCTACGTTTGAGCCAGCCCTTTTGTTTGGTCGTCAATCCAGCGGTTAAAAAAAGATCAAAAAGTGGACGTCCTAAGTGGATGACATCCGGCCAAAGTGTAACCAGGGTGCTGGCCGGTATTACCATCCTCGCGTGTCCGATTTGATCCTGCTTCATGACTGAAAGACATATCCAACTGCGATGAAGTATGCTAAGGTAACACCTATTAATAATCCCGGAGGCAACGCCATGCCACAGCCACACATTGCCGCCAAAACCATGTCCGTGAAACTCGACTTGGACACCCGCGCCCGTGTTGAAAATCTGGCCGAGGTACGCCATCGGTCTGCGCATTGGATCATGCGCGAAGCCATTACCCAATACGTTGACAGAGAGGAAAGGCGCGAGACTTTCCGGCAAGACACGATCAAGGCGTGGGAGGAGTATCAGGAAACCGGCATGCACGCAACCGCCGCAGCGGTTGATACCTGGCTTGCCAGTTGGGGGACTGACAACGAAGTGCCCGCGCCCGCATGCCGCAAGTGATCTATGCGCCCGGCGCAATTCGCGACCTTCAACGCCTGCGGGAGTTTTTGCGGCCAAAGAACCCGGCTGCTGCCAAACGAGCTGGTGAAACAATCATTAAAGCAATGACAGTGCTTGGGCACCAGCCGCAAATTGGGCGCCCCGTTGCGGACATGCCAGAGGACTACCGGGAATGGCTGATTGACTTTGGCGACAGCGGCTATGTGGCGCGATATCGTTTCGATGGCGAAACCGTCACCATTCTGGCGGTGCGTCATCAAAAGGAAGTTGGCTAGCCTGCCATCGGGGCTGTA